>NZ_AFWJ01000180.1 GCF_000222685.1 Vibrio nigripulchritudo ATCC 27043
AGTGAAGAAATTGCGATAGAGGTTCACCCAGACACCTTAAGGAAATACGACTTAACGCTTAATGACGTAACCGAAGCCATTAAGCGCTACTCCGCAAACTACTCTGCAGGTGAAGTCCGTACGAATACAGGCATGATTTCCGTACGTATTGAAAACCAATACTACCGCGGGGAGGAGTTCCGTAATATTCCGGTCAAGATTGGCGACAACGGTGCGAAAGTCTATCTGCAGGACATAGCAAAAATAAAAGACGGGTTTACAGAAGGTAAGCGCCACTTCAAATACTCTGGGCAAAATGCGGTTTATCTGTCCGTTAACGCCACCAAAAAGCAAAACATTATCCCAGTTGCCGAATCGGTAAAGACATACATAGAGCAGAAAAACAAAACACTACCTGACGGCATGCAGATAAAAACCCTGGTCGACATGACCTACTATCTGAACGCCCGACTGGACATGATGTTGAAAAACCTGCTTCAGGGTGCAGTGTTGGTTGCCATCATGCTCAGTGTTTTCCTGAGGGTGAAACTGGCATTCTGGGTAATGGTCGGTCTTCCGGTCTGTTTCCTGGGTGCCATGATGATGATGCCAGTGGTTGGCGTCAGTATTAACATCATTTCTTTGTTTGCCTTCATTATGGTGCTTGGTATCGTCGTTGATGACGCCATCGTCATGGGGGAAAGCGCCTATTCGGAAATCGAAAAACACGGCGGGGGAATCAACAACGTCGTCAGAGGCGTGAAAAAGGTCGCGACACCTGCAACATTTGGCGTACTTACCACCATCGCTGTATTTGCACCATTCATTATGTCGACCGGGCCGGAACGTGCATTCTTCTTTGGCATCGCTTCTGTCGTTATTTTGTGTCTGATATTCAGTTTGATTGAATCCAAGTTGATCCTGCCTGCTCACCTAGCTCACACAAACTTCACACCAATTAAAGAAGGCAGTTGGCGAGACCGCTTTAACAAGCGATTCTTCGGATTTGTTAATGGTCCATACCGTCGATTTGTGGAAACCTGCACACACTGGCGCTGGTCGGTGCTGGCTACCTTTGCAGGCATACTGGCTATTAGTCTCGCTCTGGTTTTCTCCAATCATGTACGCGTTGTTCCGTCTCCCAAGGTTCCACACGATTTTCCGGGTATCAAAATCGAGATGAATGACAACGTCTCTGATGAACAGACCATTGAAGCTCTGCAAACTATTGAGCAAGTGATCTGGAAAGTGGAAGATGAAACCATCAAAGAGCACGGTCAGGGTATGATCAAAGACCTACTCTCGATGAGCCGTGGCCGAACTGGTGGACGACTCGTTATTCCACTCGTCGATGAAGAGCTGAGACCTTTCAACACGTTTGAACTTTCCAGGCTCTGGCGTGAACGTCTGCCTGTTATTCCTGGGCTGAAAACCATCACCATCCAAGATGACGTTAATGGCGGCGATGGTGGCGATGAATTTGGTTACCTGCTCTTTGGCTCTGATATCGATGTATTGAATGATGCTGGTCGTGAGTTAATTACTAAACTTCAGCAGCAGACTGGTCTGTACGATATATCTTCGTCCATAGACACGGGCAGCAAAGAAGTTCTGCTTTCACTTGCCCCTGTCGCCTATGACCTGGGTTTGGATCTCCAGTCCATCGCACTTCAGGTTGGTGGTAGCTTCTATGGTGGAGAAGCGCAGAGAATCATTCGTGACGGTGAAGAAGTCAAAGTCATGGTTCGCTACCCTCAGCTAACACGTGAAGCGTTTTCATCTTTACGATATGCCGTGATCACTACACCTGAAGGCAAGAAAGTCATGTTAGGTGACGTGGTAACCATAGATCAAAAACCGGGCATCAGCAGCATTCGTCGAGAAGGTGGATATCGAACTGTGTATGTCTATGGTTCAATTGATGAAGAAGTTGTCGAGCCTAATGAAGTAGTCGGCACAGTTCGAGAGACACTACTCCCTGATCTTTTAGCAAAATACCCCGGGGTAAAAACGCAGTTAGGCGGCTCAATTGAAGAACAGCAGGCTCAGCAAAATGAACAGATCGCCTTCTTTATCGCCGGTATGATCATCGTATACATTCTGCTTGCCGTGCCTTTGAAGAGCTATTCTCAACCTCTGATCATCATGTCAGTCATTCCATTTAGTCTGACTGGTGCGATATGGGGACACTACTGGTTCGGGCTAGATCTCAGCATGATGTCAACATTCGGGTTGATCGCTGCTGCAGGTGTGGTTATTAATGACTCACTTGTCATGACGGACTACGTCAACCAAGCAAGAGCGCGAGGCTTGTCTGTGAAAGAAGCGGTGATCGAAGCGGGATGCGCACGATTTAGAGCCATATTGCTCACGTCCATCACCACCTTTGCGGGCGTTTTACCCATCATGTTCGAAACAAGCCTACAGGCCAGATTTGTTATCCCTATGGCGGTAGCACTTGGTTTTGCGGTTCTTTTCGCTACATTACTGACCCTAGTGCTCGTTCCTTGTCTCTACCTGATTCT
>NZ_AFWJ01000179.1 GCF_000222685.1 Vibrio nigripulchritudo ATCC 27043
ACTCATCATAGAACTGCCAGGACACGCCAGATTCGATCAGGCTTCCAATAACAGGAACGGCACATGCCGCAGCGAGCGCGGTGTATTTAAAAGCCGCTGGCAGGGCAAATGCCGCGCTGCGGCCACTTTTTTCTGCGGCAAGCAGTTTTTTGTATGCGGTGGACGCCACATCTACCCAATTGGATTTCGGTTTAACGCGAACAGACTGATAACCCACAATGCTGCCGTGTTCGTAAATGGGGGTAACGTAGGCGTCTACCCAGTAGAACCCACCATTTTTGGTGCGATTCTTTACGATTCCACGCCACGCATTGCCTTTCTTCAAATGAGACCACATGTCGCCAAATGCCGCCTTAGGCATGTCAGCGTGTCGGACAATATTATGATTCTGACCGAGCAACTCTTGTTCTTCGAAGCCAGCTACTCGACAGAAAGCAGGATTACAATAGGTAATCACGCCCTTAAGATCGGTAGTGGAAACCAGTTGTTCATTTTCTCCGACCAAAACTTCTTGAGCTGATTTTGAAAGTGATGAATTCATGTGATATCTATTCCATCTGAGCCTTTTGAGGGGCACATATAAGCACAATAAATACGAGGAATTCAAAATAAAAATTCATATTTACATATTTCTATGATCAGTAGCTCATAAAACCCGCGCTTCGATTTAATTTTGAGCTATAAAATAAATAAACTCTAATATTCGAGACAGGATTTAAATTACTGAGCGGTCTGTTACATTCACGAAAAATATGACCTATCATTATTCAAAGAGTTAGATTCAGATATCCGATTGAACTTTTTGTTTCTAAATGAAATTGTCTGTCTTCCTCTATTGGTCATTCTAAATTCATTCTCAATAATCCATCTCGGGTTTATCTACGGAGTCACACTATGAAGCGTCTGTTACTTGGGTGCGCGCTGGCTTTTTTTATTTCTCCTACCTCCGCAGTAATTAAGGCTGACTCCGTTATTACCAACGCAAAAATATACGTTGGCAAAGGCTACCGTGTTTCTTCAATGGCTATCCGGGAAGGAAAAATTGAATATTTAGGTGACGCGAATGGCGTCGAAGAATATATCGATGTTGAAACTAAAGTAGTCAATGCAAATGGTGCTTTGGTATTGCCCGGATTTATCGACAACCATAATCATGTATTTGAAGCTGCATCGGAAGTCGGGGGCGATTGTTATGTTGACCCTGATGTGACGTTGGAAGAGCAAATTCCCTATCTAAGGTATTGCAAACAATACGGAAAAAACCACAAATGGATTATTGGCTACGGCTTTCAGCTTGACCATATCCTCCACAAATCGAACAAGCGTACTCCTCTTCAAGTATTAGACAGTGTATTTCCAGATAAGCCCGTTATTTTGATGGAGCAGACGTCGCATTCTATGTGGGTCAACAGCGCGGCTTTGAAAGAAGCAGGCATAACAGCCAAAACGCCGCATCCGGCTGGTGGTCGTATCCTTAAAGATAAAAAAGGAAAGCTTAACGGCATACTGCTCGACAACGCTGGTGACATCGTCATGGAGCTGGCTTGGAAAAGTACCGACAACCTGTTTGAAGCGAGCTACAGAGGTTTGCTCAATGGTCTGAGTGAGGCTTCACAGCACGGTATTACCACCATCGGCGATGGCAGGATGTACTGGAAACGCGGCTGGCTCGAAGTGTGGCAACAAGCTGAAATCAACAATGCGCTGACAGCGCGGGTGTCGCTCCGACCTTGGGTTTACCCGCAAGATGACATGCTGGAACAGCTGAAATATTTTGAACGTATCTATCGCAACGATGATTCCGGCTGGCTCCGCATTGACCAGGTGAAAATGTACAGCGACGGTATCCTTATTAACGGCACTGCCAAAACCCTGGCTCCTTATCTGTTCACTTACATGCCCAAAAGCAACGACGGGCTTTACTACATTCCACCAGGAAAAATGCAGGAGTGGCTGCATCAGCTCAATGGTATTGGGTACGGTGCCCACATTCATGCCATTGGGGATAAGGCGGTTCGAGCGTCGCTGAATGCGATAGAAAGTCTGGATGAAGACGCACTAGAAGTGCCATACACCCTGACTCATGTTGAGATGGTGGATGTGAAAGACGTACTAAGGTTTTCACGCCTGGGCGTCAGTGCCGACATGCAGGTTGGCTCGGAATATGCTGCGCAACGTGACCATAGCTGGGCAAAGAGGTTTCTGGGTAAGAAACGCTCCCACGATTTGATGCCACTGCATTTGCTCTACCAGTCGGGTGCAAATGTGACACTCAGTAGCGACTGGAACGTTAACCCAATCAGCCCTCTGGCGAGTATTGCCAATAGCCTTCGGCTTGGAAAATATGGGTTACCTGACATAGACACCGCTATTGCCGCATACACCATTAACCCCGCGCGAAGCCTTGGGATCGATCATATCACCGGAACACTGGAAGTCGGCAAATATGCGGATCTGGTTGTGCTTGGAGAAGACATCACCAAAATAGATGCGGAAGACATTCCCTATGCCCCAGTATGGCTGACTATGGCAATGGGAAACATCGTCTTCCTGCTGGAGTAAATCACGCCTTATTAAACCAAGGTCTGTTTGCCAAACGTGCTTTGATGAAGTCCAGAAACAGGTTGACCTTTAATGGTCTCTGTTGCCTGTCGTCGGAAACCAATGCCACCACATCTGCTCTGGGTAAAGGGAAATCCGTCAGCAAAGAGACCAGTTCGCCAGACTTGAGCTCTTTGGTCACGTCCCACTCTGAACGCTGAATGATTCCCCGACCATCGATTGCCCAGTCTTTGATGACCTGCCCGACATTACTCGACAATTTAGGATGGATCCTGACACCAGTGGGTGGCTGATTGTCGGCAGCTTCAAACTTCCACATGGTTACATCTTCATCATTTTCCCTTAAAGCGATACATTGGTGCTTGTGCAAATCCTGCGGACAAAGCAAAGGTGCTGAATTTCGCAAGTAATGAGGAGATGCCAACAAAAGACGACGATTTTCCGCAAGATGTATGCATTTGAGTGAAGAGTTCTTTAATTCACCAATGTAAACCATTACATCTGGATGTTGTCTGTCGGTCCAACGTGGTATGTCGGAAAGAGTCAGGTCGATATCAATATTTGGGTAGCGTTCCTGAAACTCTGTGACAAGAGGAGCGATGTAGTCGATGCCGAATCCTAAAGGGGATAGTACCCGTAGTTCACCTTCAATTACTTGCTTATCAGCAAGTATCTCATTCTGTAATGACTCTATGTCGACAAGCAGCTTGCGCCCCCGTTTGGCCAGCTTTTCACCTTCCTCTGTCAAGGTCGTTGAACGGACGCTGCGTTCGACTAATTTTACATTCAGCTTCTTCTCTAATGCTTGCAGCCTCTGCGAGATACTCGGGGGTGTTACGTTAAGTGTACGGGCCGCCGCAGCCAGCGATTGGCTATTAGCAATAGTGTCGAAAAATTCGAGGTCCTGTGAAGTCAGCATTAAGTCCAGCCTTAATATTGGAGTTAGATATGATTAATTTAACTACATGATGAAAATTGATACTAATATCGGCGTCGCATAATTAATTTAAAAAACGGACTTAACTCATGGATAAGGTTGCTTCTACACATTTTGAGATAGATATCGAGGCTCAACCCATTGCACGCAGTATGGGGTTGGAAATAAAGGGTTTAAAACTGTCGGAAATAGACAGCTCAGGCTTTAAGGAGCTTTATAAGCTACTCATTGAAAACAAACTACTTGTATTCCGTAAACAGGATATGAGTTCTCAGGAATTAATGGACTTTGCTGAAAAACTTGGCGTGGTTCAAAAATACCCGTTTTCTAGCGGAATAGAGGGTTTCCCGAATATTGTGGAAATACGCAAAGAACCCGATCAGGCAGAAAACTTCAGTGGTATGTGGCATGTGGATTCCACGTATTTAGACAATCCACCTGATTTTACAATGTTAACGGCAAGGGCTACCCCTACAGTGGGTGGCGACACAATTTTCTCAGACAGCCAAAAGGCTTTTCAAAAGCTGTCTTCGGGAATGAAAGAGTTCTTGCTGAATAACGACGCGGTTTACATTTCAAATAAGCATCAGTCGGCTAAGCAAAAAATTCCGCATCTGACTAACTTTAGTCAAATTGCTACAGCAAACGCGACGTTTGAAGCGATTCATCCGTCAATTATGACTCACGAAGAGACGGGGCATCACGCCATCTACGTCAATAAGGAGCATACAGAGAGATTTGCCAACCTGACCTTAGAGGAAAGTACGCCAATTTTGGAGTACCTCTTTGATCATGTTGCCAAGCCCGAGTTCACCACCCGCATTAAGTGGGAAAATGGCACGGTTGTTATGTGGGACAACCGGTCGGTGCAACACCACGCGGTAAACGATTATCACGGTTCATTACGAGTAATGCATCGTGTAATTGTGAACCGCAGAACGTCCTAAATCCATGTTTTACCGAGCCTTGGTCAATGGTACAAGGCTCGGCTTTTTTTGCCCTGTACGGAGTTTGACAAATGGAGCTGTCGCTTTTTGAAGTTTCTGAAAGTGTTTTGATTTGGTTGTTTTGCGCGGCGTTAATCGCTGGCATCGTCGACGCGATTGCTGGTGGCGGCGGGCTGATCACCGTGCCAAGCATGATGCTTGCAGGTGTACCACCTCTCGTAGTACTGGGTACAAATAGGTTGCAGGCAGTAATAGGTGAAACTACGGCATTGATCACCTACTGGCTAAACAATGAAATAAAACTGAAAGGATTTGCATTCGGGATTTTTATGACAGGAATAGGGGCTGTGTTGGGTTCCTATTCCGTCAGTCTGTTTCCAAAAGATGTGTTGCAGCTTTTGCTACCCATCTTAATGGTGTGTATCACCTTTTATTCAATTTTATCGAAAAGAATTAAAAATAACGTGGCGACCGAAGCCAAGATGTCTAACCGACGCTTCATGATGATGTGTGGTTTAGCCATTGGTTTTTACAACGGCTTTTTCGGTCCGGGTACAGGTTCAATTTGGATGGTGGCTTTCGTAATTCTGTTAGGTTTTACGATCAAGCAAGCCACCATCGCCACGAAACCATTGAACCTGATTGGTAACTTAGTCTCTTTATTGTTCTTTATCGGGCTAGGAACCGTTGATTACAAACTGGGTTTAGTAATGGGTGCCGGACAGATTTTAGGTTCGGTACTAGGAAGCAAGATCGTAATTCACAACGGCGATAAAGTGGTTCGTCCTGTATTTATCACCGTTACGTTACTCATGACAGTCAAACTGATTGTCGACAGTGATCATCATATGTTCGTAACTGAAACGATGGCACTGATATCCAAACTCTAAAGCAGTTTGGCGGAAGGAACGCAATAAATGTGTGTTGCCAGTATGAGGGTGCTGGCATTCCTGAAGCACAAAGCCAAGGATGTACCATAGGGGGGAAAGGGTATGAATGTAAATGTAGATTCAACCATACTCATCGCGCAGCGATTTGGACGCGTAAGCTCTCGCGCAATGTTTGGTGGCACAGGTATTTTCTGTGACGACATAATCTTTGCGGTTGCTCGCGATGAGCATGTTTTCTTAAGAGCTGGAGACAAACTTAAAGACCAGCTCGTCGACTTAGGGTGTGGTGAATGCCAGCCCGAAGCTCAGATGAAAGGCGATTTTAAAATTGCTGCTCACTACTTCTCACTGCACTCAGAACTGGACGAAAACAGTTTTGTGAAAGCGGTGGATCTTTCTATTGAAGCAGCGAATCACGATCATCGAGCCAATCAGCCGCTTAGGTTGTTACCTAACGTGCGGCGATTGCATTTGAAACTATTTCGTCGGATCGGAATCGGCTCGATGACCGATCTTCAACAAGATACAACCGCCAATATTGTCAGCAAAATCGTCAATCTGGGGCTTGATCTTGATGTCTCTCCAAAGCTCCTTTATGAAATTGAAGGAGCGAGGACAGGTCAACATTGGACAGTGCTTCCTGAAGAGGAAAAGCGCAGGTTGGATGCTGACTATCAAATGATCATAGGCAATCGCGCTTCTTAATAAAAACCGCGCAGATTTTAAAGATCACCTACTTAGCAGGTCGAAAGACCTGCTTTTTTTATTCCCTGGCTTCCTGCACTTATGACGATTTTCAATGACTCTTTTTTGGGGAATTGGGAATCTTAAAAATAAGACACTATACTTTTTCTACTCACAGTTGTAGCGAGTGGAGAATAGTTATCTGCGGCAGATTAAACATAATGGACGACCCATTTGTCCAGCAAGTGTGCGAACAATTAGGGATTCAGTTTTCCGCAAAACCTAACCCAGACCTCAGACCCACAGAAACGTTGGCGACTGTAGGCGCTGGAGCCATGGGAATGCAGCAGTTTGATTTGCGGTGGGGGATTAAACCTCATTGGGCTAAGCGAGTCATTATTAATGCTCAGGCAGAAACAGTTGCATCCAAACCCACCTTTAAGCATGCCTTCGAAACCTCAAGAGTCGTCGTCCCATGCGGTGGTTGGTATGAATGGACCCCTCAGGACAATGGAAAGCAGAAATACCTCTTTCAATCACCATCGGATGAACCACTTTATATGGCAGCAATCGCACTGGAGTCGATGAATAAGGTTGTCACGCTCACCACTAAGCCCGATCAGGGTTATGCCCAATACCACCATAGAATGCCGTTGCTGATTCCGCGTTCTGACGTTAGCCGTTGGCTGTTTGCCTCACCCTCAGATGCCAAAGACCTACTTCAGCTTGAGGAGCAGCAACCCTTGAAGGCAATGCCTGTGGTAGAGAAATGAACAGAGCCGCTTTTGCGGCTCTATTCTGGTTTATGACGGGTCTTTGCTTTTGGTTTCAGGTTCTGGGATGTCATCAAAATCAATGTCATAGACGTCTTCATTCTGACTGGCGGCTTTGGCGCTGCGTTCATACCAGTTCACATTACGTGTCAGTACCATAACAAAGCTCAGAACGACAAAGCAGAGTAATGTGCCCATCAGCAATGCGTAGCTTTCTGCTTGTAGAAGACCGAACAGCAATCCATAAAGGATAAGTAAACTGGCTCCAAAAATGGCGCCGTGTTTGGTATTGGATAACATGCCTGCAACGTACACGCCGAGTAATCCTGTTGAAGCGACAGCCGAAACGAGGTACGCCCAGTTAAAGCCGGTGTGCTCACTCAGCGAAATCAACAACAAGTAAAATACTGCTAACGCAAGCCCGACGAAACCATATTGGATCGGGTGGATTGGTCTTGCCTGGAACAGTTCCAATAAGAAGAAGCTGGCGAAGATCAGAGTAATGACCAATAGCGAGTAATTGATCGCCCGGTGAGATTTTAGATAGTGATCTACCGGGTCAATTAGGTCCACGCCCATTTGTCGGCTTTCCAGTTCGTAGCATTGGGTGTTGTCCGACAGGCACTGATCAAACAGCTGGGTAATGTTGGTAGAAAAGTTGTTGGTGGACCACTTGGCTTCGAATCCGGACTCATTGATGTCGGAAGAAGTCGGCAGATAATCGCCAATAAAGCTCGGGTGTGGCCAACTGGACGACAAAGCCACTTGAGTATTTTTGCCAATTGGCGAAATTTGCAGTGTACCCATCCCCTGTAACAAGAAGTTCAAATCGAAGTTTAATGGTTCTGACGTATCCAGAGTACGGATATCCAGTTTGTTATGAAAACCCTGAGCCATCTGGTTCATCCCAGTCCCCGGAACCACTTCAATTGCCTGACCGTTGAGCGACAAATCGCCGAGATTGATAAGTCCACGGCTGTCGCGGATGCCAACCACCAGGCTGACACTGTCAATGTCATAGTCACTGAGCTCGTCTATTAAGGACATATCAAAGTGACCATGGACAGAGGTTTGTGCCTGATAAAGTCTGGCTTTGTAGATGCCTCTGTATTTTTCGAAACTTTCCAGATGAGACGTCAGGTTAAAGGATTCGGGCAAGATGAATGCCTGACGATCAACGGTGTACTCTTTTTCTTTGTTGGTGATGGTTTCGGTGTAGTTGATGTTAATGAAAGGACCAATAACACGTTGTTCACCACTGCTGCTTCTGGCAATGTCAGCTCTTACCTCGTCTTGGCGGTAAGATCGCTCTGAAATCAGCCCGTCAATCATAGAAACTGGGACTTGCAGTAGCAAAAACAGAAACAGCACAAAGCCGAACTTTATGCCTAACTGATTGTTTAAGATTTTTCTCATTATCACTCTCCTTGAGTTGCTGGGTAGTAACCTGAACTCGGGATAACAACTTGCTCTCTAATGGCTCTTTTCACTTAATACTGTGTTGAACCCTCTCCCAATAACCCGTTATTGGTTCGTGGCTTCGCCTTGTCTTAAGTAAAAATTTCTCATTAGAAGACTTCAATTGGTTATTTGCCTTCATTTTTAAGACAGTAGCTAACTTCTTATCCCGAGTTCAGGTTAAGTCCACTCTAAAACAGCAACTTGGAGAGTGAATGGAGTCAATGTGGAGTTTTTATGGAGAAGGCAGCTCGAGTGTGACCCTGACACCTTTTTCAATGTTCTCGACAATCAGACTGCCGTTGTGCAACTTTGCAACCTGTTCAACGAAGTTCAATCCCAGCCCTGTGCTCTTGGCTCCGTTTTCTCGCGGAAGGGAGTAAAAGCGTTCTGTCACTCTTTCAAGCGCATACTCGGGAATGGCTGGTCCTTGATTTTCGATAACCAACGCTACATGTTCATCCAATTTGGTTACTCGCCAGTGAATTTCACCATGTTCAAAGGCGAAGTCTAAGGCGTTATCCATTAAGTTAAACAAGGCTTGTTTTAGTAGGAACCCATCTCCCACTAACTCGATTGGCGAGTCCGTGTTCAATTCGCATGTGAGTTGCTTTCTGCTCAAACGTGAATCGGATGCTTGTATGATCTCTTCCAGCATGGATTTAGGGTTAAGGCGTTCGGTCTTTTCCAGTTCCGGCATTTTTTCTAGCCGGGTCAGATCAAGCAGTTTATCGACCAGCGACTGCATTCGGTCGCTTTCCCGCTCAATATTGCCCGCAAACCGGGTGATTTTTTCTTCCGGTAACGGCATCTGTAAAATTTCGCTGGCTCCTTTAATGGCAGAAAGCGGGCTTTTCAGCTCATGAGTCAGTGTCTGAACGTAATCTTCGACGTATTGCTTGCCATCAAGCTGGTTACGCATTTTCTCAAGTGCATCGCTCAGGGTGCTGTATTCGTAAAAGATTCGGAATTTGGGTTTGGTGACTTTTTCTCCCCGACCCATTTTGTCGGCGTAGTTTTCCAATTTGTGTAAAGCGGAATGGATACGCCAGGCAATCAAAGCCCCCGCCAGCAGAACTAGCCCCGTCATCCACATCATCCAGAACAGCACATTACGCTTGGAAAGGTCGATGAACGGCTGAACACTGCGGTTGGCTTTTGCTACGGTGACGCTGCCAATGATTTCGCCCTGATGATAAATGGGAGCCGCAACGTGCATCACGGTAGAGAGCGGATCTTTCGGGTCTTCAATCGTGCTTCTGGCACCATATTGACCGCGCAAAGTGAGGTAAACGTCGTTCCACTGGGAGTAATCTGCGCCTACATCTTGCTGCCACGAGTCGGCGATGACGATGCCGTTTTTATCAGTGATGTAAATTCGGTGGTTGATGACCTTCTTACCAATTTCCCAGATTCTGGCTTCTGGTTCCCGCTTGCCATACGCCGCCAAAAGACGGGCGAATCGGCTTTCCGTCATCTCACCATTGGCGACGTCTTCCTCTGCTAGCACAGCCAGCAGGTTCGCCATATCCACCAAGGTTTCTTCTGTCGCCTGACGCACCGTTGGTTTGAGTTCCTGAATCACAGTCTGGCTTACGATGTAAGCCGTCATCCCAACCAGTACGAAATAGAGAAAGAACAGGCGGATTCCGAGTGGAATTCTGGGCCAGTGTGATGTTTTCCCGGTCATTCCTGCTCCTTCAGATAGTAGTAGCCGAAGCCTCGTTTGGTGCAGATGCGATCCGCCATTCCATAAGGCTTCAGTTTGTTGCGGATGGCTTTGATGTGGGAATCAATGTTGCGTTCGTAAACGGCATCAGGCGTCATGTCCGCTGCAACCATGAGTTGCTCCCGGCTTAATACGTTGGCAGAAACCTCAATCAGCTTATGAAGAATTTTGAATTCTACGGCGGTGAGACCAAGGTGCTCCCCATTGACACTGTAGTCGAAGTTTTCCGCATATAAACCCGAGGAAGTTGCCGTTTGCATTTCTGGTTCTGAAGTTGGGCTGACCGGGCGGGATTTGATACGTAGCTTAATACGGGCAAGCATTTCACGTGGGCTAAAGGGTTTGGTGACATAGTCGTCTGCACCGATTTCCAGACCGACCACCCGATCGATTTCATCGTTACGTGCGGTTAGGAAAATAATCGGAATCGCAGAAAAGTCCCGAATGGTTTTGCAGAGTTCAAATCCGTTGCCGTCGGGTAAGCCGACATCCAGAACCAGCAGATCGGGATGGTGGGACTTCAAATGCGCCAGCCCCTCTCCGGCAGTAGAAAACCAGTCCACCTGGTAGCCATCCATTTCCAGAACGTGGATAAGGTTTTCAGCGATAGCAGGCTCATCTTCAATGATCAGAATATTCAAAATTCGACTCGATTCAGCAGGATATGCGTAGAGTATACTCTTCTGTCGAAATCAAAAGTAAGGATAGATGATGGATTTTCGATAAGCCGATTCTTTGCAGAGTTAATTAGACAATTAAATCTATAAAGAAAGGTGCCATAAGTCTTATGGCTATCAGGAATAAAACCAGTGCGATACCTTTTCTCATCGTATTTGGTTCGATATCGCTTGGGTATTTCTGGGTGAGATACGTGACCACCATAACTAAAGGAATAGCAATGGCAGAGATGGTCAGGATCTCTGGAGTGAGCTGACTTTCCCACGCCAAAATGATGGTTCGGGACAGAGAACTGCACAGAAAGGTCGAAAGAAGCAATGCGCGAATATGTTCGATTGCCATTGGCTGACGGTAAAAGTGATAAATCAGTGGGGGACCACCCAAACCAAACAAACCACCGCTCAGCCCTGACGCAAAACCTGCAACAGAGAAACTAGCAAAACTCGACAGCTCTTGTTTTGCGGCAGTGCGTCGGAACAGGCTGATGGCACTGTACAGAATCATCCCGCCCAGCAAGAATTCCAATACGCTCAAAGCATCTCCACTCAGGTGGTTGAGACCCCAAACACCGATATACACACCGGGAATTGAACCAAGAACAGTGAATACCCACTTACGCCAGGGTGTGCGCCTTCCCACTGCTTTTAACGCTGTTACGCAGTTGGCGACTGTGATCAGACTGATGATTGCAGCGACGACTGGCAAACTGTACAGCTTAAAAGCACTGGTGAGCCCAACAATGATGATGGCAAGCCCAAACCCCGTCACGGTCTGGAAATAAGTGCCAAAGGCAATAATGACGAGCAACAGGGTCAGTTCCATTCGTGGTTGGCTACCTCAGGTATGTTGTGCTTGAACAACAGTTGTCGCGATAACGTGAAAGATATCGTCTTCACTGCATCCTCTGGATAAATCATTTGCGGGTTTGGCTAATCCTTGTAGAAGAGGACCAATGGCTTTTGCTCCACTCAGCCTTTCAGCCAGTTTATAGCCTATGTTGCCCGCTTCCAGGTTGGGAAAAACCAGAATATTCGCATCCCCCTGCACCGCAGAGTTAGGGGATTTTTTTGAAGCTATCTCTTTAACAATAGCGGCATCAAACTGAACATCCTCATCAATTGTAAGATCGGGGTGCTTATTTTTTACCAGCTTGGCTGCGTTTATTACTTTATCAACAGCAGAGTGTTGTGCGCTACCGTTTGTTGAGAACGAGAGCATGGCAATCCTTGGCTCCACATTAAGAAGTTGTGTGGCGCTTTTAGAGGCGGTGATAGCTATGTTTGCCAGTTGCTCTTCATTTGGGTCTACGACCAATCCACAATCCGTAAAGATAAGCGAACCTTTGTGCTGGTGAAAAGGCTCGCAAAGCATCATGATGAAAAAGCTCGATACCAGCGGAAAGTCGCGATTAGTACCAATGAGTTGAATGGCATGCCGAACCACTTCTGCCGTGGTGTGAACTGCGCCTGCGACGAGACCATCGGCATAACCCTGCCTGACCAGCATGTTAGCGAAAACCAGCGGCTGATCGATGATCCGAGTGGCATCTTCCTGAGTCATTCCCTTATGTTTCCTTGCTTCATACATTGCCTGAGCCAGATCTGGCTTCCATTCTGAATTATGGGTTTCGACCAGTGTCAGTTCATGCAGATCTAACCCTTGTGCCCTTGCCTGAGTTTCGAGATCTCGATTACTGCCTACTAAAATGACTTTGGCAATATTTTCTTTTTGGGCTCGCAGAGCGGCTTTGATGACCCGCGGATCCTGACCTTCACAAAGAGCAATGGTTTTTGGGTTTTCCTTGGCACTAAGAATGATGCGTTCTATTGCTTTCATGTTTAAATTCCATTTATTGATACATTTTGTTCCGTAAAATGATTTATTATAGTAATGCTAACGACTGACACCCCATAGATCAATGTAAAATCCGCTATGTGGTATAAATCATTTTGCTTTCTTGCTATAAGTGATGGCGTCAGAAGACCTTGTTTCAAATAAAGCCCGGAGAGTTATGGATAGCCAGTCATCCCCTCATCTTCCCAAAGTGGAAGGAGACACGCCCACTTTGCGTCTTTTTGCGTTGTTAGAAGTGATTGCCGAAAAGGACGAATTTTTTTCTTTACAGAGTTTGGTTGAAGAAACCGGTTTGCCGAAACCAACCCTGCACCGGATGCTTCAGCAACTGGAGAGCGCAGGTATTGTCCAGCGTGACCATGATGACAGGCATTACAGCACTGGAATTCGGCTTCGTCGGTTTGCAGAAAAGCTTTTGCTGAACAGCACAATCCACAGCGCAAGGCATGCGGTATTGTTGCAACTGCAAAAAGAGGTCGGAGAAAGCTGTAATCTAACGGCCCTCTCGGGAGGTGAGATTGTTTATGTGGATAGGGTAGAGACAGAAGCACCGCTGAGATTCTACCTGCACCCTGGTTCGCGAGTTCCGGTTCATTGTAGCGCCACTGGTAAATTGTTCCTCGCCAACATGAATGCGAAACAGCGCCGTCGAGTCCTGACCACCACAGAGCTTGAACGCTATACTCAACACACCAAAACCAGCATCGAAGAGCTTGAAGAAGAACTGGATATCGTGAAAAACAACGGTTATGCCATCGATAACGAAGAGTTTCTTCCCGGTCTGTTTTGCGTGGCGGTACTGGTGCCTTCAAAACGTGGTCGCTCTAATCTTGGTATCGCTATTCAGGCGCCTATTATTCGTCTAAAACCAGAACAGGCTTTGCATTTTCTTCCGGCTTTGCAGCGCGCAGCCAATGCATTAGCCAAAATAGAAGAGGAAGAAGATGAATTTCTGGCTGGAAATGGTGACTGATCAGTGCAATACGTCGATATAAAAACCGTTATTGAAGAACAGATAGAGTCGGGTTTGTTACCCGCAGGGCAAAAACTACCGCCGGAGCGGAAACTTGCAGAGTCATTTAATACGACGCGGGTAACACTGCGAGAGGCGCTGTCGCTTCTGGAAACAGAAGGCAAGATATTCAGAGAAGATCGACGGGGATGGTTTATTTCTCCGTCAGCCATGCGTTATGACCCGGGTAAGGACTTCAGTTTTACCGCACTTGCAAAAGCCAATGAGCGCAATCCAAGAACCGAAGTGTTAAAGGCAAAGACAGTACTGGCGACAAAATACGCGTCGCAGATACTCGATCTTCAGCCTTTCTCAGATGTTCACCAAATTGAGCGCTTACGTTTTCTGGACGAGAGACCCGTGGTTTATGTGACACATTACGTGCAGCCAGACTTTGCACCAACGCTTCTTGAACACGATCTGACTCATTCGTTAAGTGGCATTTGCTCGTCTGAATTTGGTGTTCATCCCGCCTCAACGCAGATCAGGCTGCGAACCACTTCACTGCTTGGAGAAATCGCTCAGGCATTACGGGCTACGCCCGGCGCCCCCGCAATGGTGATAGAAAGAACCTGTATGGATGCTACAGGTGCCATCATTGATTGCAGAGTGGAATACTGGCGCCATGACGCCATCAGCATTGAATCTACTGTGGAGTTGAAAATCTAAATCGATGTCGACATTTACCATAGTGCTGGTGATTTTTTCCGCATTGCTGCATGCAAGCTGGAACATCATTGGCAAGTCGAAACAGGGGGCAGGAGGTGCATTTTTTCTGGCCTCATCTTTTGCTCCGACCCTTTTGTTGTTTCCTTTTACTTTGTGGTTTCTGACCTACCCAGAGGTATCACTCCCAGTTGAATTCTGGTTGTGGGTGATGATCAGTGCAGCTTTTCAAGCGCTTTATATTCTGGGGTTAGCGTATGCTTACCAACGTGCCGATGTTGGGGTGATATATCCCATTGCGCGAGCATTGCCAGTGTTAATGGTGGGTGTAGGAACCGCCATTCTGGGGCAGGTACTTTCCTTACCTCAATGGATAGGGTTTGGGCTGATTACTTTGGGGTGCTTGTGTGTCCCATTAGTCTCATTTCGTCAATTTAAGCTGGCAGATTACATGAATGCCGGTGTTGCTTGGGCGTTGGTCGCAGCAATAGGCACCACTGGATATTCGATTCTGGATAAAGTCGCGATAGACATTGTTTCTCACAGCGTCGCGGGCATTCACAACGCTCAGCAGGTGGCCATTTTTTATCTCGGTGTTCAGTTTGGTTTTATGGCGATGACCCTGAGCCTGGTGTTTGCTGTCAGGAAAAAATGGGATGTGTTTGCAGCAGGCTGGGCGATGAAGAAGTCAGCGACGGTCGCGGGCATTATGATGGGTGTGACGTATACGCTCGTTCTTTATGCCATGACTCTGACTGAGAACGTGAGCCTGGTTGTGGCACTGCGCCAGACCAGCATTATTTTTGGTTTGTTGCTTGGCATCGTTTTCTTGAAAGAGAAATGGCTCTATACGCGGGGCGTCGGTGTGATTTGTATTGTTGCTGGCTTGGTTTTGGCGCTTACCAACTAAAAATGCCTCGTTAAACGAGGCATTTTGTTATTAGATTCTAACTGTACTGGCTTACTTACCGCGTTGCCAGCCGTGGAATTTCTGAACCCACTCCAGCAATTTCTCTGGGGCATTGGCTTTCTTCCAAACTCCAGCGGTGTATTTAGCCGCTTCACTCATGGTTGGATAAGGGTGAACCGTACCCAGAATCTTGTTCAGACCAAGGTTGTACTTCATCGCGAGCGTAAATTCAGCCAGCAACTCTCCAGCACCATGTCCGACAATGGTGACGCCCAGAATCGTATCTTTGCCTTTAGGCGTAATGACCTTGATAAAACCGATGTCTGCACCATCCGTGATAGCGCGGTCCAGATCGTCGATGCCATAAGTCGCCACTTCGTAATCGATGCCTTTTTGTTTGGCTTCGCTCTCGTTAATCCCCACTCGTGCGACTTCTGGTGTAGTGTAAGTCGCAGCAGGCATTACGCGGTAATCTGCTTTGAACTTCTTAAACTGACCAAACAAGCCGTTCACAGCGGCATACCATGCCTGATGAGCAGCGGCGTGTGTCAGCTGGAATGGACCACATACGTCACCCACAGCGAAGATATTCGGATACTTGGTTTGCAGGAAGTCGTTCACTTCAACCGTACCACGGTTAGTGACTTCAATACCCAAATCTTCCAGACCGAAGCCTTTCACGTTGGCAACACGACCAAGAGCAAGCAGTACTTTATCGAAGTACACGCGTTTGGTTTCGCCATTATGCTCAAGCTCTGCAAACTGACCTTGGTCATCACGACCAAACTGTGCCGCTTTGTGACCCGTGAGCAGGTTCACTCCATCCTCTGTTAGGTGGCTAGCAACGAGCTCAGAAGCTTCTCTGTCTTCACGAATCAGGATTTGCTCTGCCATTTCAACCAGAGTTACATCTGATCCCAGAAGGCTAAAGCTTTGTGCCAATTCACAGCCGATTGGTCCACCACCTAATACAAGCAACTTTTCAGGCTGTTCACGTAATTCCCATACGTTGTCGGATGTCAGGTATTCCACTTCGTTAAGCCCAGGAATACCCGGTACGAGCGGGCGAGCGCCAGTGGCGATAACGATATTTTTGGTGGTGATGCGCTCACCGTTAACTTCTACTTCCCATGGTGAAAGGACTTTGGCTTCACCAGTGACGCAATCCACACCCAATGATGTGTAACGCTCAACAGAATCGTGAGGTTCGATACCGGCAATCACATCTTGCACGCGTTCCATTACGGCAGAAAAGTCCGCTTTGGCTTCGCCAGCTTCGATACCGAAGCGCTTAGCCTGAGAAATCTCTTTCATGGTGTGAGCTGCACGAATTAAAGCTTTGGAAGGTACACAACCTGTGTTCAAACAGTCACCACCCATCTTGTGACGCTCAATCAGTGTCACTTTAGCTTTCACTGCTGCGGCAATGTAAGCCGATACCAAACCACCAGAACCTGCACCAATCACAACCATGTTGGTGTCGAATTTTGATGGCTTTTTGTAGCCTTCGTAAACTTTACGTGCAGCGATGATATCAACCAGTTTCTTCGCAATCAGAGGGAACAAACCCAGCAATACAAACGAAAGCAGAATTGGAGGAGAGATGATGCCCGCTAGTGAATCAATTTCAGCAAGCTGAGTACCAGCATTCACATAAACGGCTGTGCCTGCCAGCATACCTAACTGGCTCACCCAGTAGAAATCGCGCGCTTTGATTGGCGTCAGACCCATCAACAGGTTGACAACAAAGAAAGGGAAAACCGGAATTAAGCGAAGGGTGAACAGGTAAAACTTACCCTGTTTCTCAACGCCTTCATTAATGGCAGAAAGACGATCGCCAAATTTACTCTGCACCCAGTCACGCAACAAGAATCGGCTGAACAGGAAAGCGAGTGTCGCACCAACGGAGCTGGCGAATGACACCAGTAACAGACCCCAGCCAAAGCCAAACAGTGCACCGCCCAATAACGTCATAATGGCAGCGCCTGGTAATGACAGCGCCGTTACGATGACGTAGATAACGAAGTAACTCACGCTAGATAGCAGCGGGTTGTCTTGAATTAGTGAAGACAACTGCTCTTGCTGTTGCTTCGCGGTTTCCAGAGTCAGGAAGCGCCCCAAGTCGAGGCTAAACCATAAAACGATGAACCCGATTATCCCGAGTGCAAGAAATATCTTTTTTTTGCTCATCACATGTCCTTCATTAGGTTGTTGGCAAAATTATCAACCACTTATCTCAAAATTGCGGTCTGGATATAAGTGTAGTGAAACTAGTAAATAAAAACAGGTTAATGCATGTGAGGATAACCCGTTTTTGGAATCTGTTTTAAAAGACCCAGCTTCTGGTGAGTTCATTTCACGTTTTTATGCTTTTTTTGAAAAAAAGTGAATCTACTTATTCCGGATGCTTCTTTAGAGAACGGTAAGATGAGAAGAAAAAAAGAGAAAAGCCCAGCTTGTTGAAACTGAGCTAGATACGATCAAGATAGGCGAAGTTAATATGAGATTCTTGAATTTTAGTGTGATTTTGGTGGGTGATTACACGTGATGGAGCGAGAAAACTCTTCTTGACACATTTGGGCGCGAGGTTCGTTTTCGTACAGTCGATACAGGCGGCACATTTCCACAAGCGTGTCGCAGGCTAGAAGATAGCTTTTGTGGCGAAATGCCTGACCGCGTTCCGGGTTATTCATCTCATTCACCAATGCATAATGAAGCTTTTTCAGAACGCGAATTGCACAATAATCATCGCCAATTTCCTGAGAACTCCTCACTAGCTTCTGGCATGCATCGTTGTAGGCATGCAGAGCACGTTCACAACCATTGCTTTTGCTCAATACCGCTTCACACAGATACATTTCTGTTTTCATATCTTGTGCCTTCAAGCGGTAGTCGTCGATATTGCGGAAGATGAGGTTGTGAAGAGAATCCATTTCAGTAACATCCCAAATGAGTGAAATATTTTTTAAATGATAATCATTATCAATTGATAAATCTACTCCCAATTTTTGTTTTAAAAATTAAGCGGTACGTCACGAAACTTCATTTCTGCACCAATTTCACAAAAAGTTTAAACATTTCATTGAGATAGTTCAGTTGCTGATGAATTGAAAAAACGCGTAATTTTACGTGCTTCAAAGCAAGATTCCTTGCTCTGATCTAGCCTCGCGCGCTGTCAATAAACCCTTTAAAAATTTTTCTTTTAGGGAAGAAAATTATGTAACACAACTTGAATTGATAATCGTTATCAACTAGAACTATATGCCAAGATGTAGTGGTTATTTTTTGAACTGCATACAAGATATAGTTTTTAACCGAGTACAAGATAGAGTTTATGGACGTAATAAAACGCGACGGTCGAAGAGAGAAGACCAGCCTAGATAAAGTGACTCGTAGAGCAGAAGCACTGGCAGACGGGCTAAAAGTTGAGCCAATCGCAGTGGCTCAGAAAGTCGTAAGTGGTTTGTATGATGGCATCAAAGTAACAGAAATTGATGTCTTCCTAGCGGAAACCTCCGCAAGTTTAGCCGCCGAGCACCCTGACTACGCCAAGCTGGCAGCACGTGTTTTGGTCAGTTCTTTGCAAAAAGAGACACAGGGCTTCCAATGGGCGACAGAGCAGCTTTCTGAAATTGGCATTCTTTCCGAGGACTACGTTGCGCAAGTGCGCAGACAAGGTCCTGAAATCGCTGAACTTATTGACTATCGTCGTGACTACCAATTTGATTACTTCGGTTACAAAACTCTTGAACGTTCATACCTGCTTAAAGTCGATGGCAACATCGTAGAACGTCCGCAAGACATGTACATGCGTGTAGCGATTGCCGTTGCAGGTGAAGACATCGCACAAATCAAAGAACTGTATGACATGCTCAGCCTGGGTTACTACACCCACGCGACTCCAACCCTGTTTAACGCGGGTTGTAAGATGCAGCAACTTTCTTCTTGTTTCCTACTGGCAATGCAAGATGACTCCATTTCCGGCATCTACGACACGCTGAAAGACTGTGCACTGATTTCTAAATCCGCTGGTGGTATCGGTCTTCACATTCACAATATTCGTGCTTCAGGCGCACCTATCATCGGCACCAACGGTATCTCTAACGGCATCATTCCAATGCTGAAAGTGTTCAACGAAACCGCACGTTACGTTGACCAGGGTGGCGGTAAGCGTAAAGGTTCTTTCGCCATCTACCTGGAACCTTGGCATGCCGATATTGAATCTTTCCTGGATCTGCGTAAGAACCACGGTAAAGAAGAATTCCGTGCACGTGATCTCTTCCTGTCGTTGTGGGTTCCTGATCTGTTTATGGAGCGTGTAGAGCTGGACGGCGAATGGACGCTGTTCAGTGAGCACAATGCGAAAGGTTTGTCTGATGTATACGGCGATGACTTCGTTGCACTGTACGAGAAGTACGAACGCGAAGGTCTGGGCATTAAGACCATCAAAGCGCGTAACCTGATGACTCAGATTATCGAATCTCAGGCAGAGACGGGTACTCCGTACATGCTGTACAAAGATTCGTGCAATATTAAATCGAACCAGAAGAACTTGGGTACGATTAAGTCGAGTAACCTGTGTGCGGAAATCATGGAGGTATCCACTCCTGAAGAGACTGCAGCGTGTAACCTGGCTTCTCTGGCATTGCCTAAGTGTGTTATCGATGGTCAGTTTGATTTCGATAAGCTGCACGAGATTACTAAGATCGCGATTAAGAACTTAGATCGTGTTATCGACGTGAACTACCATCCAACCGATAAGATTGAAGTCTCTAACCACGCTCACCGTCCAGTCGGATTGGGTATTCAGGGCTTGGCAGACGTGTTCTTCAAACTACACCTTGCTTACGACAGCGAAGAAGCTCGCGAGCTTAACCGTGCAATCGCAGAAACCATGTACCATGCGTCCCTTGAAGCTTCTAGCGAGTTGGCAAGAGATCTTGGTGCTTACAGCAGCTACGATGGTTCGCCAGCAAGTCAGGGGACTTTCCAGTTTGACCTTTGGGATGTGCAGCCAAGCGATCGCTGGGACTGGAACGCGCTTCGCGAGCAGGTCTCACAGCACGGTCTGCGTAACTCTCTATTGATTGCTCAAATGCCAACGGCTTCCACTGCTCAGATTCTGGGTAATACCGAAGCGTTCGAAGCGCAAACCAGCAACATCTACAAGCGTCAGACTCTGTCAGGTGAGTTCATCATTGTGAACCGCCATCTAGTAGCAGCGTTGGAAGAGCGCGGGCTGTGGACGCCGGCAATTCGTGATTCCATCATCCTGAACAACGGTTCTCTGCAAGAGATTGAAGCGATTCCAGAAGATGTGAAATCGGTATACCGCACCATCTGGGAGCTTTCTCAGAAAGTTATCATCGATATGTCCGCTGACCGTGGTCCTTACGTTTGTCAGTCACAAAGCCTCAACCTGTGGCTGGCATCGCCTACCTTTGCTCAAATCAACGCCATGCACTTCTATGCCTGGAAGCGCGGTTTGAAGACGGGCATGTACTACTTGCGTACCAAGCCTTCTGCTAATGCGGTGAAAGTGACCGTTGGCAACAACGAAGATGAAGAGTGCGTAGGCTGTGGCGCATAACTGACGCTCCAGCACATTGATATTTAGGCGGAGACGATGCTCCGCCTGCAAATTAGGACAACCCCATGATCGTAAAAAACAAATTCAGCCTGTTTCCAATTCAGTACGAAGAGATTTGGCAAGCATACAAAACCCACGAAGCGGCATTCTGGACAACCGAAGAGCTCGACTTTGCGCAAGATTTGCCTGATCTGCAAAAGCTGACTGAAGGTGAGCAACACTTCATTCGCCACGTTCTGGCTTTCTTTGCTCAGAGTGAAGGCATGATCAACGAAAACCTGCTGACGCGTTTCTACGGTGAAATTGAAATTGCAGAAGCTCGCTGCTTCCTTGCGTTGCAAGCGTTCAACGAAGTGATTCATGCAGAAACTTATGCACTCCAGCTTGAAACCTACATTCCTGATGTGGAAGAACGTGAGCGTCTGTTCAATGCGATTGACAACGTGCCTACAGTAAAACGCAAAGCACAGTGGGTGATGAAGTGGATCTCTTCAGACAAGCCACTACCAATGCGTTTAATTGCTTTTGGTCTGGTTGAAGGGTTGTTCTTCGCGGGCAGCTTCTGTGCGATTTACTACTTCCGTAAACGTGGTCTGCTGGCGGGTCTGGCAGCAAGTAATGACTTGATTGCTCGTGATGAAGGTTTGCACTTTAGCTTTTCTGCCTTACTGTTCAAAACACTAGGTCAGGGCAAAGTGACTCAAGCAGAATTTGAAGAAATTTGTCGCGAAGCGGTATCCATTGAGAAAGAGTTCGTAACCGAAGCTCTGCCAGTAGACCTGATTGGAATGAACGCTGACTTGATGTGTCAGTATATTGAACATACGGCAGACGTTATCGCTGGCCTGTTTGGTTTCGACAAAGTGTTCGGCTCTGAGAACCCATTTGATTACATGCGTCTTCTGGATATGGAAGGCAAAACAAACTTCTTCGAAAAACGCGTGACGGAATACAAGCGTCCGCAAGATCGTCAACTGGCTTTCGATGCCGATTTCTAACAGGAGTGGAACATGCAAATTGAAATGTTTAGCAAGGACAACTGCCCGCAATGTGTGACTGCAGCCAGCTGGGTTGCGCAGCAAGGGTTAAAATTGAGTCAGCTTAAATTAGACATCGACTTCGACAGAGAAACCTTGTTTGAACTGTTTCCAATGGCAAGAAGCTACCCACAATTTCGCGTGAACGGGCAACCTGTTGGCGATTTTGAAACGCTAAAGAACCAACTTGCATTCAGTGCGGAAACTTCTTTTTAAAAAGAACCTAAAATTTCTCACTTAATCAAACATAGAGAAGTGGCTGTTTTTACAGCCACTTTTTTTGTTTTCTTTTCCAATATTTATCCTATGTCCCTAAAGTGTTTCTAACTTGTTATTTTTAAACATATTATTTTGATGCAATTGTCATTTATAAAGTTGCATAACAGTCAATAAAATAAAAGTATCAATTTCATTTCTATAAAGTATATGAGTGACAACACTCACATTTGGTAATCCTTTAAAGTATATATAATTTAAAACCCGTTCATTGTTTCAAATCCTGTGTTTATTATCACTGCTCTTTTATTTTCAATGTTCATTCTGTAAATAACCAATATATTGAAATTAGTCTGAATTAACTTTTTATTAACTTATTGTTTTTATTTTTTGTTTGAAGCTTATAAAGAGCTTTGAAGGGATTCGTTTACTTTTAAAATAGGGAAAGCTTTATGAAATCTGAAAACACTCAGTTGGTTTCTGAAGAAGTTGTAATTAATGATCTGCGTTCTTCTGATTACGAGGAATTATATCCATTGATCAGTCCACCTCACTTGGGGTACGTGGATGAAAAGTTTTTGAAAAAGGTGTTCAAACCGGAAGGACCTGACGTGGTCACTGGTCTGGCTCTCCGTGCAGGCGGCAAGCTGGTAGGATGCATGGGGTTTATTCCTCAGGAGAGGGTGACACGCGAAGGTAATACCGTACAGACTGTGAATCTCACCTGCGCTGTATCTCACCCAGACTATCGAGGATATGGACTAAAGCTGTTCAGACAGTTAAACAAGTTTGACGACGTCCTTTTCACGGCTTTGTCTGCCAGTGATGTCGCCGATGTTATATACCGCAAAGTGTGCAAAGCAAGAGAGCAGTCCGGTGGGTTTCAAATTGTCGATGGTGTTTTAGACGACGTTTCCCAAGTTGAAGCGCATGTTGATGAGTTTGATTTAAGCTATCTCAGTGACTACGAAAAGTCGCTCTACTTTTCACATGAGGATCTTGAGTGTAATCAGTTTCTAATTAAGTCCGAAGAAGAGGTTTGCTTCTTAATAACTAGAAAAGTGAAGTTGGAAGACAAACTATGCAGTGAAATTGTTTACTTTGGTCATGAAGACCTTTTTGTAAGCCATATCCCTGCTATTTCTAAGTTAATTAAAGAACATGACAAGTCAGAGCACTGTGTTATTAGTTTGGCTGATACACCGGTTTGCCTTATTAATTTGGAAAGTCAGATTAAAATGAAAGAACCGAGAGTAACGTTTGGTATAGATGTTGATATTCCATTTATTTCTCTCCATTCAGAAAATTTAATATTTGGTTTGTAATCCAGTTTATTTACATGACTCAATTTAGTAAAAAAACGTTTTTAATGTGCGCGATACCGATCTCGCTGTACAACGTTGTTATGTCATCATTGGGCTTTGTCGATTCATTTATGATCAGTCAGCTTGGTGAAACAGAAGCAGCAGCTGCGGGAATCGGAGCCAGGTGGCTGTGGTTCAGTGCTTTCTTTGTGTCGGCTTCATCGACTGGTGTTGCCATTATTTGGAATCAGCAGTCTGAGCGAGCCGATACTGAGTATCGTCGTAACATTGTTCGAGGGTCGCTGATCATTCTTGGTTGTGCTTTAAGCTTTGCCTGCCTTTTCTTTACCATACCTGAGATGCTGGCGAGGTTGTTTTCCAAGGATGAAAGCATATTGGACCTATCGAGTGGTTACATTTCCCTGATGGCAGTTGTCATCATCCTGACGGGTCTGACCACCATTCAAGATTTTGCCTTTCGTTCTTTAGGGAGAGTGAATCTAGTTCTCTACAGCTACTGTTTTGAAGTGGCACTGAATATTTTCTTGAATTATCTGCTGATATTTGGGGCTTACGGTGCACCTAAATTAGGAATAGAAGGTGCCGCCATTGGCTCGATCATCGCTAGGGGGCTACGTTTTCTGCTGCTTCTGTTTGCAATGTACGGGTTCGAGCCAAGGCTAAAAGTAGGGCTTAGGGAAGTTTATTCCTCCTTTAACCTTGAAGCTTATAAGAAGATCTACAGCTTATGCTGGCCCGTAGTGCTGGGATCGCTTGCCTGGGTAGGTGGTGTATTTGCGTTTCAAGTGATATACGCCAATATGGGTACAGACGTTTTGGTGGTTATGTCCATTATCACTCCGTTTGAACTCCTCGCATTGTCGTTTGTTTCTGGCGTAGGTCAGGCAACCAGTATTCTCGTAGGTAAAGAGTTAGGTGCACAGAGGTTTGAACGCGCCAAGCACGTCGCCAAATTGGGTCTGACATTTGGTGTTATGTCTGGCGGACTGGCAGCATTCATCATTGTTGGTTCTTCATTCTGGGTCATTCAATACTATGAACATCTGAGTGAGTCTGTGGTCGGTATGCTGTCGATCATGTATCCGCTAACCGCGATCACTGTGATGCTGAAAGCCGTTAATAGTGTTCAGATGGCAGGCATTCTCGTGAGTGGCGGAGAAACCAAATTTGTAGTGAAGCTCGATTTTGTATGTCAGTGGATCATCGCAATTCCAACCGCTGTTGCTTTAGGGTTGTGGTTGGCGTTACCAGTGCACTGGGTCTATTTGTTTGTGCAGATGGAAGAGTTTGCCAAACTGTTCCCAGCGATGTTTCGAATTCGTCAGCACAAGTGGTTGGTGAAACTGGCATAAAAAAAGCGTACCGGTGAGGTACGCTTTCTTTCTAATCCGTTAAATCAGAGTGTTTCTGTGTCAAATTGATAGGTTTCAATTTCTTTGGGCAATGGCTTCTCGGGGGAAACGGGAATCAGCACAGTGAATCTGGCACCACCCAACTCGCTATCATCAACAGAAATTGTCCATTTAAGTGATTTCGCAGCGCTGGCTGCAATTGCCAGGCCTAAGCCAAAACCGCCACTGGCAGAATTGCGGCTTTTATCCAGTCGGGCAAACGCCATGAATATCTCTTTGCGTTTGTCTTCTGGAATACCGGGTCCATTGTCTTCCACATCAATTGCCCAATGGGTTTTAAAGCAAGTAAGGCTAAGCCTTACTTTTCCGTTGCCATAGCGATTTGCATTGGTAATGAAGTTGTCGATTACCAGTTGGCAGAGTGTTTCATCGGCATGCAAAATGGTGTTTTCTGAAATGCAGTTAACGACAAACTCCCCATTGCGCTGGGTGATTTTGTTCAGACGTTCCTGACAAAAATCAGAAATGTAGATACTGGAAGACTTTTGCTGTATTTCGGCATAACCGGATACATTCAGCTTGGATAACTGAACGATGTGTGTCGACAGATCTTTGATGTCTTCGACGTAGTGATCAATGTTGTTGAATATTGCCCGATCCTGAACCGGAGTCTGGATTCTTGCGAGGTCTGACGCCATCTGAATTCGGCTCAGAGGTGTTCGAATTTCATGTGGGATTGCCTGAGTAAATATCTGGCTTTGTTTCACCCGGCTTTCAATGTCTTCCGCCATGCCGTTGAAACCATTCGCCAGCTCGCGAATGGGCTGAGAGTAATGGGCAGTTGTTCTGGTGGAAAGGCTGCCTTGTCCAAATTTTCTTTGGTCAGCAAGTAGTTGGTTAATTTGTATTTGAATCTTTCTCACTGGCACGTAAATCAGGGCTGCCAAGCTCACGACTAGTGTTGCCAATAAAGCCAGAACAAAATGGATTTCCGAATCCTCATACCATTCAAATTGGGGTTCGAAGAACTCACCATGCTCGCCAAAAAAGAAACTGTAATTTGAATTGGGAATGGGCATGACAACGGCAAAGTGACAGCCATTGATGAGGTAAACAGGGAGTCCTTTCATGTAGAACATGAATTCACATTCAGCGCATGGAGCACTCTCATCCCAGTCTTTGATCAACGCTAAGTCAAAGATGTAAAAACGTTGTTCTCCCGTGCGTTCCAGCTCTTTATACAGCGAGTTTGGGTCGCCTTTTTCTTCGATGTACTGATTGAGAAAGAAATTAGCATCGTTGAGAAATATCTCTACATCTGTTCGATGCATATACCCTTCACCCAGATGCATGAAGACCATAATCGTTAAACCCAGCCCGGCAATGATGCCTAAATAAAGCCGGGTAAACATCGAATTGAGAACCTTAAACATGAGTCAGCATATAGCCTTGATTTCGTACGGTTTTGATAAATGCTGACGAAACATTCGCCTGAGAGAACTTTTTCCTGAGCCCTGACACCCGCATGTCGATGGAGCGGTCATTAAAGTTGTACTCGATTCCACGTGCAGACTGGCAAAATATTTCTCGGGAAACTGGCTTGTCTGAGTTTTCCATCAACAGGTGCAGGATATCGAACTCTGATGCCGTAAGATTGAGTTTATTTTCGTGGTAACAGGCGATTTTTCGAGTAAGGCAAAGGGTAATGCCATATTTAGAAAGAGACAGAGGATCTGTGGGGGGTTGCGATTTTTTATAACGACGAAGTAGCGCCTCAATTCGAGCAACCAGAATATGACCCCGAACGGGTTTGGTTAAATAGTCGTCTGCTCCAAACTTGAACAAACTTACCTCTGTAAGTTCATCTTCAGAAGCAGTGAGAACAACGATCATTCCATCATAAAACTCTCGAACTTCCTGGCAGATAGTCGCTCCATCTTTGCCGGGTAGCATCAGGTCTAAAATAATAAGATCGGGATGAATATTTTTTACCGCGTCGACAGCGTCCGAACCGTCGCAGATAGCGTCAACCTCGTAGCCTTCAGCTTCAAGGTACATCTTAGTCAGGCGAGATATTTCCTTATCATCTTCAACCAATAGAATTCTACAATTTGGCATCTTGATATGGCGTTGTTATGCATTCCGGGGCAAGTATATAGAATGTGAATTGTATCGCAATAGTGAGAAGGAAAATATTTTTCTCGTTGTAAACTCGAAGTTTCTTACACTGTCTTACATTCGAGAACCCAACTATACATTTGACTATATTTCATGCTGTAAAAACGATGCAATCGATTTCTTGTTGGTGTTTTCTAGCGATATTTACGAAATGACATAAATTACGTTTCAAGCGGGTTGGTGTTACTTGTCCTTACAAAATTGATAGCGAGCTATATCGTATTCTTTGCCTTTGGTGATGCATGTATTCCGGGTAGCTATGCTTCCAGTTTGCGCTCACTACACAAGGAAATTCCAGCGATGAAACTGAAACTCTCACTACTTCCACTGATTTTTACAATAGGCAGTTTTTCTACATTTGCGGCAGATAATGAAAAAAACATTATCGAGAAAAAGGTGATGGACTGGATGCATGTCGAAGTAAAATCAGTCAAAGGTATCGCCATTCGTCACGTGTTTTCCTGCTCTTTTTATTCCGCGACTCCAGTATTAAAACATCGCGATGGAGAATCGTCGTTCGGCGACTATAAATTCTACTCTCTCAACGGACAACTAGAAGAGCTGATGACTCCAACTTCAACTCAGGTCATGCCAGATGTATCAGAGTGCCTGAAATCTGACTTTCGCCTGAATACCCAAGAGGACGCCGAATACCTACTTGAGGCTTTGGACACTTTATTTGCGTCAGGCAGCCATTTTGATCAAGGCGTAGAAAAGAAGGCAATCAAGGGCAAAGATGGCTGGAAGCTGATTACGGGTGAGTTCTTTGATGACTTGTCTGGTTACAAGGTAGTAACGGATGAAAAAGGCAAAATTAAAAAAATTGAGTATGTTTTGGGACTGTAATCCATTCTGAATATCTTTTGTTCTTTTCTTTACCATCTGACCAATTAAACGTTAAGTTGTTTAGCTATTATTTAGCAAGATTGGTCAGGTATCGCTCTGAAAAAACGGTGAAACTCTTCGGAGAAAGGACAGGAGAACACTTTGAGCACACAATACGATGCGCGAATGCAGGCGACATGCGATTACATACATCAACACCTGGATAAGATACTAACGGTTTCTGAACTTAGTCAGGTAGCGCATTTTTCTGAATTTCATTTTCATCGTCAGTTTCGGGCTTATGTTGGAGTCAATGTCGCACGTTACATCACGCAGCTCAGACTAAAAAGAGCGGCGTATCAGCTTGGCTTTCATCCCGAAAAGAGTGTGACAGACATTGCCTTAGACGCACAGTTTGAATTTTCTGAGTCGTTTTCTCGTGCTTTCAAAAAGGAATTCGGTCAATCCCCTCGTGATTTTCGCAAACAACCGGATTGGCAGAAGTTGCACCAGACATTCTTGAAGCCAACAAGGCGACAGGAGGAGAAAATGAAAGTAGACATTCAAAAATTTGAGAGAACCTTAATTGCGGTATTTGAGCATCGCGGTCCCGCTCCACAAGTTAATCACTCAGCTATGAAATTTATCGATTGGCGGAAGTCGACAGGTTTATCGCCAGTAAGCAGTCGCCGGACTTTTGGTTTGATTTACGATGACCCTGCAGAAACCGAGCCGAGTAAGTTTCGATTTGATATTTGTGGCGAAGTTCATCAAGCCGTTCCTGCAAATTCTCATGGTGTTGTGAACAAAGAAATTCCGGAAGGAAGAGTAGCTGTTGTTCGCCATATTGGTTCTCATGATGAGCTCGATAAAAAGGTTATCTACCTTTACGGAACCTGGCTACCTGAAAGCGGTGAAACACTGCGAGATTTCCCGTGCTTTTTCCATTATCAGAATTTCTTTCCTGAAGTGGATGAACATGAACTGGTTACAGATGTTTACTTACCCATCGAATAAAACAGAGCGGCAAAAGCCGCTCTATTTACACTGTCTGAAATGAATCCGCTTCTTCAATTCCGTTATTTCTAAGTTTGCGCAAACTGCTGATGACCATAGGCAACACTACAAGAGTGAGAGTTAAATTGGATAAGGGTACAGAAAGCCATATTCCATCTACTCCAAAGTACTGGGGCAATACCAGCAGAAAGGGGAGCTGTACAATCATATTTCCCGCTGAGACGAATAGCGCCTTTCCTCCCATACCTATCGCCATAAAGTAAACAGAAGCCGCAAATAGGAAACCATCCAGACTTATCCCCAATAAATGTAATTGCACACCTTGCTTGGTGGCAGAGGTCAATGCTGAGTTTTCAGTAGTGAATAGCGAAATCGCAGCTTCAGGGAAGATGTTCAGCAGGATAGTGACGACAATACCCAAACCAACCGAAACCGAGAGTGCAAGCTTAACGGTATCTTTAATTTTACTAAACTGCTTCGCGCCAAAGTAAAAGCTCACTGGGGGCTGCATGCCGTTGGCGATGCCTTCTGTAAAGTAATAGTAAATACTGGCGATGTAGCCAACGATAGCAAAAGCAGCAACGTGGGTTGAATCACCATAGTACATGAACAGCTTGTTGTGCAGAGCCATCACAAAACCAAAGTAAACGAACATGACTAAGGTTGACGCGCCAAGCTCGGTGGTGCGCCAGACCAACTTCCACTTAAACTGACCACTAAATACATTAGCTTCAGAATACTTACTCAGAAAGTACCCAAGGCTTAATAATGTGGTGATTGCCTGAGCTATTAATGTCGCAATGGCGGCTCCTTTCAGACCCATACCAAGATGTGCCAGAAACAGATAATCCAGTGCGATATTCGTGATTGCTCCGATTAAAATAAACGCTGTAGAGATATTCGGGCTATCGTCGTTTCGGACTAACATTGGAAGTGCGCTGGAAGCGATAGTGAGCAAAGCACCTATTGTGAATATATTCAGGCATTCAGTTGCGAACTGTTTCGGGTCCCCATAAGCGCCCTGAATCTCCAGAGCCCACCCAGAAACAGAATAAAGAAATAGTGAGCCCAGTATTCCTGTCACCAGAATCATCCATAAACCAGTCTTTAGAGTATGATCCGCATCGGCGAGCTTACCTTCTCCCCGAAATTGCGAAACTATACTCCCGCCTCCCATGCCGATAAGCACTCCAATACCGGTGATAATGGCAACCACTGGAATCACCATATTGATGCCGGCGAGCCCGTCTGATCCCACGTAGTGACCAACAAAGATGCCGTCAATGACCAGGTAAAGACCGTTCACCACCATGGCCAGAATAGATGGAATAGCATAGCGCCAGAAGGTTTTACTTACCGATTGGCTGGTGTTGGAAATGGTGACTTCAGACATGATCACGTGCTCGATTATTCAATTTATTCTGACCATTGTATTGTTAGATTGGATAGATGAAAGTTATTATCTATCCGTTTTTCGGATGGATAAATGCAATGAACTGGACTCTGGATCAAATTGAAGCCTTTGTGGTGTCGGCGCAAAGCGGGTCATTTTCCGCTGCTGCAAGAAAGTTAGGAAAAGCTCAGTCGCGAATTAGCAGTGCGATAGCCAATCTGGAAGCAGATCTGGGGTTCGATTTATTTGACCGCTCTTCCCGATTTCCTGTGGTTACGCCACTTGGTAAGCAAATGTTGGTGGATGCCGAAGCTTTGCTGCACCAGTGCCACAGGCTGAATAGCCGGGCATTGACCGCTTCATCAGGGGAACCGATTTCGCTCAAATTGTCTGTAGACGAAGCCATTCCGCTGGATGCCGCGCATTCCATATTTACAACACTTGGCGAACGCTTTCCGGATCTCAAACTCACGATTACCAATGGTTCTCGAGACGATATTTCAGTGGCTATTGCCGAAGAGAAAGCCGACATCGGGCTCATGTTCCGACATGCCGAGCTGCCCAGAGGTGTCGATTTTCAATCCATTGGGTACTTTGAAAAAGTGCTGGTTGTTGGAGAAGCGCACCCGCTCGCCAATCGAAAAGAAGTGTCGCTGGCGGAGCTGCACGGAGATCGCCAGCTTGTTATCTGTGATCGGGCAGGTGAGGGGGGAGACAAAGCGTTAACGCCAAACCATTGGTATATCGACAGCTATTACCTGATTTGCGATTTGGTTGCACACAATCAGGGGTGGGCAATTGTCCCAAAACACATTGCAGATACATCGTGGTTCTCTGGTCAGGTTAAAGTACTGGAATGCAGAGATTCTTTCTCTGAAGTGATGGTGGAGATTGGTTTGGTTAAACGCACTGACAGCCCAGACAGTGAAGTAAGAACCTGGCTGATGACGGAACTAAAAGAGCTGTTGGAAAAAAACGAATAGAGCAATAAGAAACAAAAAATACCCTGCATGCGGGAAACCATGCAGGGCATAAAAGGCAGCTATAGATATTATTTCAGGTTCATACTGTACGAGATAAGCAGTTTCACGTCGGTGCGGTCATTGTTTTTCGGACCACGAGAAATGGAGTCACCGTGATCGTAGTAACCGTGGAACATACGAACGTTCAAGCCCTTAAGCCCACCTTCCAGGAACTTGTAGCCAATGTTCCAGTCCAGTGATTTCATCGTCGCGTCGTATTCTTTCTTAGCGAAATCAGACATGACATTCGTACCGTAGTTAGCGCCTACACCGGCGGTTAGCCCCGGTACACCGAAATCTGCAAAGTTGTAGTTCATCGCAAGTTTCACTGCTCGTGTGCCATCTACGTTGTAGTCTTCCAGCTGAGAAGTAGTCTGCTGGAAATTACGGTTGTCGGAGTTCGCCCAAGGTGTCAGACGGAAGTTGTAAGTGCCTTCCTGACCTTTCGTATCCGTTGCACTCAAACCTGCAATCCAGGTGAAGTTACCGCTTTTAATGTTAGCACCAACACCAACATAGCTTTGTGCTTCCTGATCTTTAAGACCTGTCAGCTCAGTTTCAGCGCGGATACTGCCGTGGTAGAAACCGGTCAGGTTGACTTTAGCGTTGCCCAAATCAAAGCCGTATTTACCCAGAATCTGCCAGTTGGTGCGGTAATCTTTACCTTCACCGTAGCCTAAGTCGATCTGACCGCCATCAAACTTGTAGATACCACCAACGGTATGAATGTAGTCGATGATCTTACCTTGCTTGCCAGTTGGGTCTTGATTCTGGTGCCAGGTAGTTGTCATGTCGTGGAAGTTTTTACGCCAGTCATTTTTGAATTTATCGGCAATGGCATAGCCCACGACAAAATCACCAAAATGCGCTTTGGCTTCGACACCGCGGTAGGCGTGAGGGTTAAGCCCCCAGCTGGAACGAATGGTACCAATGTTGATTCGGGTGTAACCACCACGAACCGCAAGACCCGTGTCGTCATTACCAAATTTTGCTTTTAGTGAAGCAACTGGCACTGCGACATAAGATTTTTCGCACGCTTTTCCGTCATACGACGGATTGCCTTCACAGGTGTGGTCATAGTACAGAATCTCGGACATGCCCGTTGTGTCGCCAACTTGCAAGTTGGTGTTTGCCCAAATATCAAAACCAATGGTGTCTTTGAAGTAACCAGAGCGGTAATCCCACGCTAGCTGTAGCGTTTGGTTTTCAATATTAGGGACGTATTCATCAGAGGCATTTTTTTGCTGACGATCTCGAATGTACAGGAAAGAGTGAAGCTTAGACGTCGACTCTTCATAGAAAGCCTGCTTCGCTTCGTCTGCCAAATCGAGTGCCGCGGCACTTTGATTAAGGACGTCGTTAGGGTCGTTATCGTCTGCGTGTACAGGGAATGCCGCCATTGCAACCAAAATAGAGGCACTGAGTAGGGAAAGGGGAGTTTTGTTCAGTGTGTTCATAACCATATCCATCAGTTATTGATTTTTTTGTGAATGAGTCACAGGGTTATGATATAAAAACGCCGTTATTTTAAAATAGAAATGGCGTTTTATTTATGTTTCATAAGATCTCGATCATAGTTAGATACTGGGATTAGAAGTCGATCACAATCTAATTGATGTGCGATTATAGATATGAAAAATCTTAGTAATAATATGAAAAATAAGGTAATTATTAAGAGTTGGCGCAATTGTGAAGAAGGTGGAGAGTGAGTCACATCACTTTTCGTCGAAAGTGGAATTGGGCGGTTTTTTGTGATTTCTATCAATAAAGACCAGCCAGATTGCTGGTCTTAGACCTTGATGCATAGATGGTATTGCAGAACTAAGTGACGGGTTCTCCAGCGCCGAGCTTCGACTGTTCACTATTTTCGACCAAAATCTCTTTCGCCGATTGTTTCAGCACTTGCCACTCTTGCTCGTCAACTTCTATGCCTCGTTCCCAAGCCGTTCTTTGCGAGCGAGACAGCTGTCTTGCTGAAATATGAATATCGTACTCTTCAGCTATATCCGAAAAGTCGAAATCATCAATAGAGAGCACAACAGTCATATCATGAATCCGATCCAAATCCGCTGACACCTGCTTAGAGAAAAACAGTTCCGGCGAAATTCGTCCTTTGTTCAAAATCAGCAACACCTTTCTGGGGTCAGAGCCATTTTCCCAATTCGCTTTGCATGCAATGCCTTTGGAAGACAGCTTGACCAGTTCGCTGTAGGCGAGCCAGCGATTGTGGCATCGGGTTAACGTCAGCGTAATCTGTCGGTGCTTCACCATTTTCTGTAGTGCAAAATCCAGCACTGCAGGTAAATGGCAGGCAAGGCTTGAACCGTGAAGATCAAAATCAAGGGTATTGTTGCCAGCTTCGCAGACATCAACAGGACTGTCTTTCTCTTTGTGCATGAATCGGCTGCCGCTGTTGAAATGCTTAATACCATTCAACCCTGCCATTTGCAGATCCACGACCATGTTGGCAATGATATCGGCTTCGCCACAGTTTTTCCGCATTCCCAGAAATGCTTTGGTGACGGTCGTTGCCAGCTCGTTATGAGAAACGATCATAAGTCTTCATCTCCTGTACTTAAGCTGAGTGAGGGCAAAGTCGGGAAAATCCATTCATCTTCGCCAATTTCATCAGTGAGTGGTGCGCCTTGGAAAAAGGTGACTCTTACCCAGCGATCGGATCTCGGGTCAAACTTGGTTGCGCCAAATATAGCCAATTTACAGCGAAGTAAGTGCATCGGTAATGCGTCCTTGTGCAATACATTCATTTGAATGTCACCCATTACTTTTTTCCCTAACGTGCAAACTCGGCGAGCAACCATGCGGTGCTCGGGGTGCTTAAGTGAAAACTCCGCCATCGAGATGTTTGGGTTTTCCGACTCTAAGGCGTGGTAGAGTTTGTTTACTTGCCGTCCTATATCAAGCGGCAGTTCTTTTTCCTGACCTGGTTCTTCACCTCGAATACCGAGCCTCGGCTCTTCCTTGTCTTGCGACCGATACCAAAACCAGTAATTGTTATTGCGTTGTGAGTAATCAGGGTCAATCGCCCATCGATAGCGTGTTTTCAGAACGTCAATAAACTGCTGAACGGTTTTTCCTCCCTCCAGATTCAGAGACTCGTCGCAATTCATTTGGTCTTGAAACACATCGACTTTCTCTGGGTAAACCTCCATCAGACAGCTAATTAAGCACTCTTGAGCTTCCAGACTCAGATGACTGCTGTCTTCAAGAAATTGTCCCCAGTTGTGATTGCTGACAGACGGGGAATCGATACTGACGATAAGCTTTCTGAGTTCCTGAGCTGCTGTGGTGTTCATGTCGTGCTGAAGCACATCAATCGTGACAACTTGCTCTAAGTGGCAAATGGCTTTGTTCAGCAACCGAATGAGCTGTTTCTTACTTTTAGAATCAGGTGTCTGACACAATACTTCCGCCAGCGCAGATTCTCTCGCGGTTAACCATTGGTCGACAATACATGGGTGGTTAATCAGGTATGGAGCCATGCCCAGACCTGTTGCATTTCCAACCCCGAGGTAGCGTTGAAGAGAGCGCTCAAGCTCTACGAACTTATCTCCGCCCTGTAACTTAGCCAGATAGTGTACCCAGTCGATGCTGAATTCTCGCAACATGTAAACCGCACACATCTGAGCGCTGAAAGACTGCTTAAAATCCGGGTTATTTTCGAGCCGTTTGAAATCAGCAATGCCGAATTTTCCGTTCCCGTAAACCGCGGTGGTTCGTAAAATGTAACCGACCTCTGCCAACTCAGTTAGCTCTGGCTGCAAGCCACTTGCCAGCCGTGAAACAACGTGTTCGAACACTCGCATGCTTTTATTGGCGCGCGCCAAGACCAACACGTTGTTAGGGTTACGACCTGCTTCCTGCAATGGTACGTTTTCCCTAAGCCTGTTTAACAGTACTTGTGAGACGTCTCCATGCACTAAAGCAAAAGTGACATCCCACTTCTCGGCGATCACCCGGTCGTTGCGCTCGTCGTTTTTAATCTCAGTACAGAAAACCACTAAATGATAGACATTTTCTGGTGTCCTGAGCTGGTAAACGACGTGACCAAAACCTTGTGGGCAAAGCTCCCATAAGTGCCTCTTTATACGCCACTTCTGTTTTGCCATTTTTCGTATCAACGTCCTGACAAAGCTGATCCGCGTTTGATGCATGGCACCTAAACGGTCAGGCGCCATGACGACATCCGGATTACGATACAGGGCAGAAAGGTGTGTAGAACGATGTGCATCCATTTTGCTCACCACCATATTGTTATAAGAGTATTTGGGTGGGCGCGAAGCCCACCAGTTATTGGATTAATTCAAACCTTGTTCTTTCGCTAGCTTCATCGCGATATGAGGGGCATTCCATAAGGAAGGCAGCAGGATCAAGGACACAGGTACCGCAGTGATCACAATGAAGGACTGCAAAGCGGATATTCCACCAGAACCCAAGGAAATAAGGATTAAAGCCGTCACCCCCATCATGATTCCCCAAAAGCTGCGAATAATGGCATTTGGTTCCGTTTCACCGCTGATCACCACGCTGATTGTGTAAGTCATCGAGTCGCCAGTAGTGACGATGAAAATAGTGGTCAGAACCAAAAACAGAATTGATATAAACAGCGGTAAAGGTAGCTGCTGGGTTACCGCGAGCAATGCACCGGGTAAGTTGAACCCTTCAAATGCTTTACTGACACTGTCGGGATTAGCAATTTCAAAAGCCAGACCTGAACCACCGACGATGGTGAACCAGAAGAAGGTGACCAGTGGCGCTACGATGCTGATAGTGGAAATGATCTGGCGAATGCTTCTGCCACGAGAAATGCGTGCAATGAATATCGCCATCATCGGACCGTACCCCAGGAACCAGCCCCAGAAGAAAACCGTCCACCAGCTCAGCCAGCCTTCGTCACCGCGGTAGGTTGCCATCGGAATGAAGTTGTCCAGCATGGTGCCAACGCCTTGAATGTAACCGTTAAAAATAAAGTTGGTGGGACCAAACAGCAGGATGTAAACCATCAAGGCACAAGCAAGGATTACGTTGAAACGGCTGAGCATCTGCATGCCGCGATTCAAGCCACTGATGGCAGACAGGGTATACAGCGCAATGGCAAACATTACGATGATCAACTGGGTTGTGAAACCGTCAGGAATTTCGAACAAAACGTTAAGGGCATAGCTGACCTGTAAGCCCAGAAAGCCGATAGGACCAATGGTGCCCGCTGCTACAGCGACGATGCAGCATGCATCAATCAAAGCGCCTGTTTGCCCCTTGAGTGCCCGCTCCCCAAGCACAGGGTAGAGGAGAATGCGAGGTTTCAGAGGCAGACCTTTGTCGTAATGCAGGTGCATCACCACAATGGACGTCAGGCTACCGACAATTGCCCAAGCCAAGAAGCCCCAGTGCATAAAGGATTGCGATAATGCGTTAATCGCAGTCTGCTGAACGCTCTCTTGCGCACCATAAAGTGGTGGAGGGCTGACAAAGTGCGCGATCGGTTCTGCTGCTGCCCAAAATACGCCGCCTCCGGCAAGCAGGGTACAGAAGATGATGGCCATCCAGCGGAAACTGTTCATTTCCGGCTTCGCGATATTACCCAGAATCACCTTGCCCGTTCGACCCGCCGCTAAGCCAAGACCAATCAAAAAGGTGAGTAAGAGGAGGAGCTGCCAGTAGGGACCGAACACTTTCACCGACCAGGCAAATCCAGCGTTGACCACCGAAGACAAGAGCTCGCCATCGAAAAGCGCAAGCGTAACGAAAAGTGCGATGAAACCACCGCTGTACCAGAGTGCCGGATTGCTTAAACCTAACGCGTCCGTTGCGTTTTGGCTGGTTTGGTTTGAAGCTTTAGGTGCGGTAGCCGCCCCAGAGTTTTTCAAGCTATTGGTTAGATCAGACATGATGCTGACTCCAGAAGTTTTCTTTGCCGCAGCAAAGGTGTATTTAACACCTGCCATTATGATTATTGTTATTAGGCAGGCTGTTCCTTGTTAGATAGACACTGGCTGACACGAAGCCGATTACGTCATTGGCTCTAGCCCTTCTTTCAGAAACTGAAACCAGTTGTCTCCGAGTATTTTTCCTGCCTCGGGCTCTGTAAACCCGTGGCGCATTAATCCGTTGTAAATGTTTTCCATCCCTTCACTGCCCGCAAACCATGGCAGTGCATCTGGCCAGCCTGCGTTACTCGCCGAACCTTCGCCATAATCCATGGCTTTTGACCAGCGTCCGTTTCGCATCCACTCCAGTACCGATTGAGGCTGGTTAAGGCACAAATCTGAGCCGATAGCCAGGTGATCAACGCCTGCTAAGTCAGCGGTTTTGGCGATCATCTGGCAAAAATCGTCCAGCGTGCAGTCACTGCCATTGGGCAAGTGGAATGGGTACAGGCTGAAACCCAGCAATCCACCACGTTCAGTCAGCGACTGGATTACGTGATCGGATTTATTACGCAGTGCTTTGTGCGCAAAGCTTGGGTTAGCGTGGCTGATGCAGATAGGGCGTTCAGACAGGTCGATGGCTTCCAGCGTTGAACGCTCGGCACTGTGCGACATATCAATGATCATCCCTACACGGTTCATTTCTTTGATGGCTTGCTTGCCAAATCGGGTAATTCCCGCGTCGTGTTGTTCATAGCATCCTGTGGCGAGCAGGCTTTGATTGTTATAGGTGAGCTGCATGATCAGCAAACCCTGACGCTTCATCACTTCGATTAAGCCGATTTCGTCTTCAATCGGCGAGCAGTTCTGAGCGCCGAAAAGCACCCCCACTTTCCCGGAGGACTTGGCTTTTTCGACATCTGCCATGGTGTGAACGGGCATAATGAGATCGGCGTTGAGCTCGAACAATCGATTCCATTCCGCAAATCGTGTGAGGGTCTCACGCGTATTCTCGTGGTACACCAACGTGGCGTGGACGGCGGTGATGCCGCTGGCTCTGAGAGTCTGAAAATACTCTCTGTCCCAGTTGCAGTACTGCAAGCCGTCAATCACTATCCTTTCCTGATACATACCGTGGTTTCCTATTAGGCTGCGCGTGCGAGAATCAGTAAGCACGCTGGTAAGCCGTCTTAACGACGGTATAAAACTCTTTGGCGTACTGACCCTGCTCACGAGGACCAAAGCTGGATTCTTTACGTCCGCCAAACGGCACGTGGTAATCGGTTCCTGCGGTTGGCAAGTTCACCATCACGCAGCCCGTTTGCGCTTGCTGTTTGAACAGCGCGCTGGTGCGAAGGCTTTGGGTAATGATGCCGCCAGTCAGACCAAAGCGAGTATCGTTAGTGATAGCAATTGCTTCATCCAAGCCCGATGCTCGAATCACGCTAGCCATCGGTGCGAATACTTCTTCCTGGTTCACTTCCCACTGGTTTTTTGTGTCTAAGAATAGAGTTGGGGACATGTAGTAGCCTTCGTGTTTCAGGCTTAAACGCTCGCCACCAAAGGCGAGTTCAGCACCGCTTGCACGCGCTTTTTCTAACCATGCGAAGTTGGCTTCAAGCTGGTTTCCATCGACCACCGGACCCATGAAGATCCCGTCATCAAGGGCATGACCGACTTTCAGTTCGCTCATGCGTTTAATCAATGCCTCAACGTACTGGTCGTGAATGCTGTCCATCACCACCAAGCGAGAGGATGCGGTACACTTCTGACCTGCCCCCGAGAACGAACCCGCAATAGTCGCGTCAACCGCTGTCTGAATATCGGCATCGTCAGCAATGACCAGCGCATTTTTACTGCCCATTTCTAACTGGCAGCGCACAAAATTAGGTGCTGTAGCCGCAGCAACTTTGCGACCGGTTTCCACTGAACCGGTAAAGCTGACCGCATCAATTTCTTTTGAATTAATTAAGGTGTTGCCCACCTTCGAACCGCTGCCTAGGACTAAGTTGAAGGTTCCCGCTGGCAAACCCTGACGGTGAATGATTTCGGTTAGGGCTACGGCACTGGCAGGAGTGAGGTTGGCGGGTTTCCATATAACGCTATTCCCAAACGCCAGTGCAGGCGCAATTTTCCAGGCCGCAGTCGCAGTAGGGAAGTTCCACGGGGAGATAATGGCAACCACGCCCACGGCTTCACGTGTGACTTCAACCGAAACCCCCGGGCGCACTGAATCGGCAGCGTCGCCTATCTGGCGTAGCACTTCTGCCGCGAAATACTGGAAGAACTGACCAGCGCGGTAAATTTCTCCTCGACCTTCTGCAAACGGCTTTCCTTCTTCACGAGAGAGCAACGTACCCAGTTCGTCGCAGCGAGCGATAAGTTCATCACCAATGGCTTGCAGCACCGCTTGCTTGCGCTCTAGGGGTGTTTTTTCCCATTCTTTCTGGGCGGTCTTGGCAGCGGCAATCGCTTGTTGAGTTTGTTGCTCACTGGCTTGCGCGAATATTCCGATGGTTTCGCTGATGTCCGATGGGTTGATGTTGGCAATGGTGCTTTCACCCGATTGCCATTCTCCACCAATGTACAGGGCTTTTTCGTAGGGCAATGAAGTTGTCATGTTGAATCCTTGTTGTCATTCGAGTTATTGACCATGGGTGGCAGACGCGTACACCACAAATTCCACCAGCATTTCTTCACGAGCCAGTCCAGCAACCACCATCGCCGCTCGATTTGGAAACGGGGCATTGAACTGTTCTGCATACACGCGGTTGACCGTTGGTAAATAGTCCCTGTCCGTTACGTAAATCAGCACCTGAAATACCGAATCGAGTGATTCCCCAGCGCATTCCAGTGTGTGTGCAAGGTTGGCGAAGGTTTGGCGAGTCTGTGCCTCTATGCCTCCTTCAACGACAGCGCCCGTGTGGTCGATGGGAATCTGAGCGGTGTATAAAGTGCCGTTGCCGACGACTGCCCATTCCAATGGGGCTTTAGAAGCAAATAGCTCGGTTTTTACTGGGTGTTTTGCAGTTTGTGTATTCACGTTTCGAATCCAAGATGTAATAGAAATGTTTCTCTTTGGTTAAATATTGCACTTTGACAAGTGATAAATCTAACGGTAAATTTTTTACATTTGATAAATAAAATTTATCAGTGGAGAAAAAACCAGACAGGGAAAGGCGTTAGAGGGAAAGGATGAACATTAAACTGCAACAATTGATGCATTTTTCGTACGTGGTTGAAGAGGGCGGTTTCAGGGCTGCTTCTCAACGTGCCAACCGATCTCAGGCAGCTCTGTCCACGTCAATCAAAGAGCTGGAGCGAACACTTGGTCAACCTTTGTTTGAAAGCGGGAACAAGTCGACACTGACCCCGTTTGGTGAAATTTGTGTGCCTAAGATCACGCAATTTCTCAATGTTTACCACGCATTGGACAATGACTTGCGTGCCGCAGCCGCTGGGCAGCAGGGTCGGGTTCGTATCGCCAGTGTGCCGTCGGTAGCCGCCAAATTGATCCCGAGTGTGCTAGCGGCGTTCTGCGAACGTTTTCCCGATGTGGAAGTCAGCTTAATCGACGATAACGCGACTGGAGTGGAAGCTAGACTGATGTCGGGAGAAGTGGATCTGGCGTTGGGTAACTGCATGCATCTGGATGATGAATCTATGGATTTCACCCCTCTGATTTCAGATCCTATTGGCGTGGTGTGTCTGAAAGACAATCCAATTGCCTCCAATATGGATGGCATAGCCTGGGAAACTTTGTTGCAACAACCCTTTATTCGTAATGGCACCTGTACTTTGCTTGAATCGACCCCTGCAAGGGTGCTCAGCCAAAAAGCGCTGTATTCAGTAGAAAACATCACGTCTCTGTTTTCCGTCTTAGAGTTAGGCATTGGCGTGACAACGCTTCCAAAGCTTGCATTTCCAACCAATGAAACGCGGCTGGTGTGGATCCCCCTTATAGACCCTCCTTTGCAGCGTGAGATTGGTATTTTTCGGCTGTCTGAACGCACGATTTCACCGCAGGCCAAGGGTTTTCATGATTTGTGTATCGAATATCTGAACTTTGGGAAAGGAGAGGCGGATAAACAATAGGTTACGTTTTAGTCTGATATTGATTTTAATATCAAAAGGCAATTTCTATTTACGAAAACCCGGTTTTATTCCATAGATATTCAATCCCCTGATGTGATGCATAAGAATGAATTTGCAAACACGAAGGAGATAACAATGGAAAAAACACCTTTTGCTCTACGTACCTTGGCTGCAAGCATCGCAATCGTTCTGGTGCCAACTCTTGCCGTAGCGGGAGCGTCTGCAGACGCAGCAGCGAACAGCGTCACCACGACTGCCAATAATAGCCAGCTACCAAGTCTGCCTAACTACACCAACAAAGAATACGCGGATGGCGGAAACGCGGAAGCCCTTCAATACCAAGTCTTTAATGACCCGGATTTTTACAAACCTCTTGCCTATCTTGGGCACTACATGGGGTTTGGATGGGCTGGTGGCACCAACTCAGGTTTCATTGGCGAAGATATGGAAGTGAAGCGAATTGATTCGAAAACGTATTCTATTAATGCTCGCTACAACAGCAATGACCCGCACGCCGATGGATACTGGGCGCATAAACGCTTAAAAATGAAAGTGAAAGACGTCAAACTGGTAACAAACCCAGCAGATCTGATTCTGGGCGAGCCAGAAGTGTACGACAGGGAAGCGCTCGCCACGGTTAATGCGATGGTCTATAACTGCGGGAACACCGAAGATACCGCCCCTGTCGATATTGGTTACAGTGAAACGACCAGTTGGTCAAAAACCGACAACTTCTCTTTTGGTCAGTCTTTAAGTGTGACCAACAAGTATGAAGTAGGTGTGCCACTGATTGGGGGAGCATCATCAGAGGTAAAAGTGGAGTTTAATGCTAGCCAGGGGTGGAATGAAACCAATGGCGATTCGACTTCCATTGACCAAAAAGCGCAGTACCGAGCTCAGGTTCCTGAGATGAGTAAGCGCTACATTACTCTGACCCTGTTTAAGCAGAAAGCAGACATTCCGTATAACTCATTCGCCTACCTCAGCTATAACATTGACTACGAAGGTTTCCTTCGCTGGGGTGGCAATGCACGATCTGATCACCCAACCGATCGCCCGTATATTACTCACACGTTTGGTCACACCAATGGTCTTAACGGTCCGCAACAAATCGCAGATGAGTACAAGTTCTCTTACATTGGAGGCTACAGTGGCTGGGACTGGCACTGGATGCGAGATGAATTTGGTCAGTCGAACCTGAACTGGGCAATTGGTAACGTGGCAAAACGAAAATATGGTGCGCCTATGTCGGGCAAGTTTACGACCGTGGATGGCAGCCAGTACAACATAACTGCCGGAGCTTCTATTCGTTTGACTCCAGAAGAGATTGCTACACTTGCGAATTGCAGTCAGCCAGTGAATAGCCGCATGGCTCGAATGCGTACCGCCAGTTCTCAGCTGGGGCTGAAAGTCGAGTCTATCGATAAGCATTCCGACGATAACACGGTTTCAAATATTACTATGTCGCTGGCAGCACCTTTGACTATGTAAAATTGAAATAATATGAATCTCAAATGACCTGAAGTGACTTCGCTTCAGGTCATTTTTGTTTTTATCTACATGTCTTCTGTCACAAGCTTATCAACAATTGGTTTATCGCCTGTTTCTTGTTTTGGAAATATTTCTTCTACGTGACTTTTTAAAAAATCAATAATAGTTCGGGTCGGTGTAGTGAGTAACTGTCTGCTGGGAAATATTAAACTTACATCCAATGAGGGTAAATTTTTATGCGGCAATAATACGGTTAATTCACCGTTGCTCACTTTCTCACGAATATTAAAATAAGGAAGAATTGTCATAGCATTCAATGAAGATATGGCGTTAATTGCGCATCTGTCGGAGTTCACTTTTAATATCACCTGATCTGAACAGACGTTATTTTCCATGTAAGTTTTTATATAGGGAAAATTTAGATGCAACGTTTAAAACGATCGGTATTTTACTGATGTAATCGAGGTTGTTTTTTTGTTCTTCCGGAACCAAAGTACTGGGCGCAACCAGCATTCTTGGTATGCTGCCAAGTTTCACAGACACCACGTCCTGCTCGGTGACTTTTCCAATACGCAGTACTAAGTCGTAGCCCATACGAGAAATGGACTCGCGTGTGTCGTTTAAACTGACGTCCAACTGAATGTCGGGGTACAAGTTAATAAACTTCAGCAATACCGGAAACACAACGTCTTCACCAAAGCGACGCGGCAAGCCTAAACGGACATTGCCTTTCATTACGCTGTCCTGGCTGGGGGTCATCAATTCATGATAACCATGGAGAAGATCTCTGGCTTTCTGGTAGAAGTCGACACCCTTATTGGTGAGCGAAATTTTATTTCCTTTTCGATTGAGCAGTTGGTATCCCACTTCCTTTTCAAGATACTGTACGCGTTTACTCACCGTTGATATCGATACTGAAAGTTGCTCAGCAGCGAGGGAGAAACTGTTGGCATTGACAACGGTAACGAATGCCTTAATTTTTAAAAATCTATCCATTTTACCAACTTAACGAAACACGTAGTTATACTCAAACCGCCTCAAGGTGCTAGTTTCAGCGAGAGTTGCTTGGTTTTCAGACAAGACATCGATTTGAAGATCTAGTGGCTCTAAATCTAGAATCGATAACGCAGTATGGAAGCCAAGCAAACTCGCCCTTGGGAGCGTATCTCCTGCCTCATTTCATCGTCAAAGAACTTGGAAAGGACTCGTCATTCCACTGCGTTCTTTTCCTTGAACTGAAACAGGAGATAACGCTCTGAATCCTGCATCTTGAGGTGGTTTGAGTATATTAAGTCTATTTTTATTGAGTCACTTAAGATTGAATAAACTGATGAATTATGTGGATAACAATATTTGTCACTATTTGGACGAGGGTAAGAATTATATCTTTATTACTGAATGCAGTTTGTGATTCCCATTCTAAAAATGATTCCAGATTAGCTCATAGTGATTATTTGGAAATAACTTATTTAGACTCATCTAAAATATATTATTCTGAACAATATTGATTAATTATTATTCTGTTTAGGCTGTTCGTAATAAAAACAGAGGCTGGCTTAATCCCTATAGCTATTTCCTCATTCCGTACGGTGATCGTTTGAGCGCTCGAGATTTAGAAGGCGAATTAATCACTGAGTTTTCAATTCATTTGATTTTCAATATACGGATATAAAAGGTATTGATGCAATAACTTAATTAGTAAGTTGAAGGGTTAATCAATATTTAAATCAATACGTTAAGTTACTAGACTCTTGTTTCATCAGAAGCTAAGAATGTCGGTATTCTCAAATATTACACTTTGTCATGTAGGGTTCAAACTAGTGAAACACAACTGTCACATATTCTTCCTAAAGTGAGCAGCGTTCAAGTGAAACACAACGGCGATGAATGCCACTTAAGGAAATTGTGATGAAAAAAACAGTAATCGGTGCATTGGCTCTACTAGGCACACTAACAGTAAACCCAGTTCTGGCTAAAGAAACTATCTCTGCTGTCGGTTCTAGCAGCGTTACTCCACTGATGGAAGTATTCTCTGAAACTTACATGAAAACGAACGGAAACGTCTTCATTGAAGTTCAAGGTCCTGGTTCTTCTGCTGGCGTTAAAGCGGCGAAGAACGGCAGTGCAGACCTGGGCATGTCTTCTCGTAACCTGAAAGATTCTGAAAAAGAGCCAGCACTAAAAGAAGTGGTTGTTGCTCGTGATGGTATCGCAGTTGTTGTTAACCCTAAAAACGGTGTGAAAGAACTGACAGCCGCTCAGGTAACGGCTATCTACAAAGGCGAAGTAACAAACTGGAGCCAGGTTGGCGGTGCTAACAAGCCAATCGTTGCTATCACTCGTGACACAGCGTCTGGTACTCGTGGTGCATTCGAAGACATCATGAAACTGAAAAAGAAAATTGCGGGTAAGAAAGTATCGGCAATCTCTCAACGCGCTCAGGTTGCAAACGGCAACGGTGCACTGAAAACCATGGTTGCAAGCAACCCATTTGCTATCGGTTACATCTCTCTAGGTACGGTTGATTCTTCTGTTCAGGCTCTGGCTATCGATGGCACAGCGGCAACAGTCGACAACGTGAAGAACGGTTCTTACAAAGTCGCTCGTCCAT
>NZ_AFWJ01000178.1 GCF_000222685.1 Vibrio nigripulchritudo ATCC 27043
AACACTAAATTAACATATTTATCACCAAGCAATTACAATCAGCTAATTATCAACATGTTAACTATTTTCTCACTTTTGAAATTGATTGAGGGGACCGTTTTAAATGATAATGAATTGTAAAAGTTGCCTTACCAAAAGAGGATTTATGATCGAGTTACGCGAATACAAGCTTTTCGAAGGTGAGAAAGAAAACTGGCTGAAATTCATGGACGAGGTTGTGCTACCTCACCAGATAAAATGCGGAATGAAGATTTTGTTCCAGAGTATTTATGAGGACGAAAGCAAGAACGTTTGGTTTGTCTGGGCTCGCCAATATGACTCTGAGGAACACAAAATCAAGGCAAATGAAGCGACTTACAACGAGTGGTGGGTCAGCGAAGTAAGACCTAAGGTATTTACCATGATCGACAAAGATGCAGTGCGCGTTCGCTGGCTGGAAGAATTGGACTAGCCTCGGTATGCGAGTTCCAGCCCAAACTGCTGTTGCTTCCGGGATATAAGAAGGCGGAATGGCTCGCGGTTAACCTCTCCAAACGGCTCTGTTGGGTGATTGATCCGAGTCACTGGTTTTCCATCGAGATCAACCTGTTCAATACCGAGAGCTTATGTTTTGGTTGTTGTGTATACCCACCCAGCCGACTGGTCCTTAATCCCATTTTCACAATGCTTTCGCACATTGACACTGCACAGGAAACACCATCTAACACAGGCAAACCAAACTTGTCAGACAATTCTGCTGCTAGGTCTGTCATTCCCGCACACCCTAGAACGATAGCTTCAGCTTTGTCTTCTGAAATGGCTCGCTCAATTTCATCCCCAAGAATCTTCATCGGCTTAACGCTTCCATTTTCCAGTTCCAGAACCGGGATTTCAGATGCTCGCACTTTCACACAGCGCCTTTCCATCCCGTATCGCAAAATATTGTGTTCCAGCGCGGGCACAGATCGAGCCAATGTAGTAACAACGCTAAACTTATTGGATAGGACTGACGCGATGTGATATCCCGCTTCGCCAATGCCCATTACGGGTTTGTGCGTAAAACATCGAGCCGCGTCCAACCCAGTGTCGTCAAAACAGGCGATGATCACAGCATCAAAATCATCTGCTGCCTGTATGGTTGCAAGCATACCAGGTATTGCCATTGCTTCATCAAAATAACCTTCAATGGAGATGGGTCCTTCAAGCGAAGAAACCGCAATGATTTCGGTATCTCGAGAAGCCGCTTTTAGTGCGGAGAAACGAATTTTTTCTGTCATGCTCGCGGTTGTATTAGGGTTTACAATCAGGATTTTCATGTTGAATTATAAATCCCCGCCTAAGTAAGCTGCCTTGATACGGTCATCGTGAATCAGGCTCTTTGAAGGACCTTCTAAAACGATGGAGCCAGTGGACAAAGCATAAGTCCGGTCGGATATTGACATTGCCATACGGCTATTCTGCTCAACCAGCAACACACTGACATTCTGGTCTTTTGAGATCGAGACTATCGAGCGGGCAATGTCCTGTACCAGTTTCGGTGCAATCCCAAGGCTTGGCTCATCAAGAAGGAGTAGATCAGGTTTTGCCATCAACGCCCGACCAATTACCATCATCTGTTGTTCACCTCCTGACAAGGTTCCTGCATGTTGAGAAAAACGCTCTCGAAGCCGAGGAAACCGTTCAAGCACACTGTCCAGTGACTCTGAAATTTCCTTTTTGTCTGAGCGTGTGAATGCCCCCATCAGGAGATTGTCTTTCACTGACATATATGGGAAAACTCTTCGTCCCTCTGGAACCATCGCAATTCCCCGTTTTACTATCTCCGCTGCTGGTGTCCCGTCTAAACGCTTATTGTTGTAGTAAATCGAACCTGATTTGATTTTTGCCAAACCCGTTATGGCTCTCAAGATTGAGGACTTCCCTGCACCATTGGCTCCGATCAACGCCACTGTTTCACCTTTCTTAAGATCAAGTGATACACCTTTCAAGGCATAAACGTGGTCGTAATAAAGCTCAACATTTTCAAATTTAAGTATCTCGGTCATAGACTACATCCCCACCGCTGCATCTTCCGACCCTAGGTAAGCCTCTATGACTTTTGGGTTGTTTTGAATTTCAAAGGGTGTCCCTTCAGCGATTTTTTCACCAAAGTTAATCACTACAAGGCGGTCCGAGATTTTCATAACAGCAGGCATATCGTGTTCCACCAGCAAGATGGTGACTCCCCGTTCGTCACGAAGACGTTTGACTAAGTTGACCATCCGCATTGTTTCGTCATGATTCATCCCAGCAAAGGGTTCATCCAAAAGAATAATTGACGGCTCCGTAGCCAAGCCTATCGCCATCCCCAGTGTTCTGAGGTGTCCTTGAGGTAAGTTTGAAGCCATTTCGTCCGCAATGGATTCTATTCCAAGAAACTCTATTAATTTGTTTGATGAATTTTCGAATTTAGCTTCGTCTTCTCTGGCGAGTTTAGTCCCGACAAAGAAGCCCAGTAACGAAGACTTTGAACGCAAATGATGGGCAGCGACA
>NZ_AFWJ01000177.1 GCF_000222685.1 Vibrio nigripulchritudo ATCC 27043
TGCCAAGCAGCATGATCCTTTGCTGCGATCAATGTTGGAAACGGTGCCAGAACCAATGATGGTGCCCGCAGCAAGGTGTCGGCTTTTTGCAACGTGAGCAACAAGCTGGTGGAAGTTGAATGTCATATCTACCCCTGCTTCTGGTGAACCGAATTTTTCGCCGTTAAGGTGAACATGAAGTGGGAGATGTACCTTACCTTCGCTCCATGCGTCATTCAGTTCATCAGGTGTAATGGCGACGGGCGAAAATGCCGATGCGGGTTTTGACTGGAAGAAGCCAAATCCTTTGGCGAGTTCGCCCGGAATCAGGTTGCGCAGCGACACATCGTTAACCAGCATGAGTAGCTTGATGTGTTTTTCTGCGTTTTCAGGTTGTGTGCTCATTGGTACATCGTTGGTGATGACCGCAATTTCGCCTTCAAAGTCACAGCCCCATTTATCATCAGCGAGTTGAATTGTTTCACGGGGACCGAGAAAGCCATCGGACATCCCCTGATACATCAAAGGATCGGTCCAGAAGCTTTCTGGCATGGTTGCGCCCCTTGCCTTGCGAACCAGCTCAACATGATTGACATATGCACTGCCATCAGCCCACTGAAAGGCACGGGGGAGTGGAGAAGCGCAATCTTGCTCGTTGAACTGAAAGGCTTCTGGAACTTCGCCTGCGTTCAGTGCCTGATAGCGAGCTTCCAGCTTAGGCGAAATTTCTGTCCAGTTGTCCAAAGCAGATTGAAGGGTGGGCGTAATATCTGTTGCCAGCGCAGCATGCGTCAGGTCGCGAGATACAACGACCAGTTTCCCGTCTCTTCCGTGCTTGAGTGATGCGAGTTTCATCCAGTGTTCTCCTCAATTTTATGATGTTGTTATAGGTTATACCCAAGTGACCTCAAGGTGCAGGATTCAGAGCCTCATATTCTTTTCCAGTTCAAGGAAAAGGACGCAGTGGAATGACCCGTCCTTTCCAAGTTCTTTGACGAAGAAATGGGACAGAATATGGGCTCCCAAGGGCGAGATTAACTGGCTTTCATACTGCGTTACCGATTCTTGATTTAGAGCCACTAGATCTTCAAATCGATGCCTTGCCTGAAAACCAGTTAATTCTCGCTGAACCAAGCACCTTGAGCTCACTTGGGCATATAGTCATTACTTGGCGGGGGTGCGCCAGGAATAAACGTAATCCGGGTTTTCTACCGACTTGGCAGTGTCTGTCATATCCAGTGGGATCCGGGTATCTATCATGACTGCCACTTCATCGGTTTCCTTTTTAGGGTTGCTCTGGCTTGCGGCTAATGCCTTAGGGTGCGGACCATGTGGAAAACCGCAGGGGTGGAGCGTGATCATGCCAGCATCAATATTGTCTCGGCTGAAGAAGTCACCTTTGTGATAGAAAAGCACTTCATCATAGTCGTCGTTGTTGTGATAGAACGGCACTTTAAGCGCACCCGGATCGGTCTCAATCGGGCGAGGGACAAAGGTACAGATAACAAAACCGTCTGCCACAAATGTAGTATGGGCGGAAGGTGGCAAATGGTAGCGGTGGCTCATCAACGGGCGAATGTCGCGCCAGTTCAGACGAAACACGGTTAGGTTGCCTTTCCAGCCAACGGCGTCGAGTGGGTTAAACGGGTAAGTCACACGGTTCAGTTTGTTGCGGCTTTTGATGTGCACTTTCCAGCTTTCATTGCTGCTTTTCTGGCGATTGAATGCATCATCGATTTTAGGGTGAACCAATACCGCTGGGTCGAAGATGGCATGATCGCCCACCATACCGCGATCCGCACTCATATAAGAGCTGTTGGTGGCTTCTATCATTAGCATCACGACCTGATCTTCGGTTTCTATGCGCCATGATGTAGATCTCGGGATCACCAGATAATCCCCTTCACTAAAACGGATATGCCCGTAATCGCAAAACAGTGAACCTTCCCCTTGGTGGATAAACAGGCAGTCATCGCCATCACCATTTCTTACCAGATGTTTCATGCTTTCACTGGTCTTCCAGATCCGGACACGAACATTGGCATTTTCCAGCAGGTTAGGCGCAGAAAGCGGGCAGCTTTCATCAACTTCAACCTTGTTGGTATCAAACGCATGAGGGCGCAAGTCGCCTTCCCATTCTGTCCACCCGGTTGGGGCGTGTTCGTGATACATGTGAGTAGCCGGACCAAAAAAGCCTTCTTTTCCCACTTCTCGTTCAAACGCATTCTCTGGTAAATCACAGTGAGCCTGTACCGACGCTTCCCCTTCTTTTAAAGGGAAAGAAAACCATTTACGCATAACCTTCTCCTTGGTTTTCGACAACCAATTTATAAGATTGATAATCGAATTATAGTTTCAAATGTAACTAATTTGTATGTATGTTAGCCATCATTTAACCGTTAAATCAACAAAAATTTATCATATTAGTTACTTTTCTGTTGCATTTGATACTTTCGTGTGGTTGTATTTTTAACGTTGGTTACGAATTGAACGAAGGTTTGGTTCGGAGAAATGGAAACACCAACACCTATAAATAAAATTACAAATGAAACCAAATGGAGTTCGACATGAGGAAGTTAAACTGGGCTGTGGGCGCTCTGACCACGGTGTGTGTAAGTGCATCATTCCCTTCAATTGCTGCGGATAAAACCCTTCTTATTAGTTCTTGGGCATCCCCGAATCACGGGATTAACAAGATCGTGTGGCCAACGTGGGGGCAGTGGGTAAGCGATGCCACCGACGGGCGAGTGAAAGTCAAAGTGGAATACAACATGGGTCCACCCCCAGCCCAAGCCGATATGATTGCTGATGGTATT
>NZ_AFWJ01000176.1 GCF_000222685.1 Vibrio nigripulchritudo ATCC 27043
CCCAGCCCAGTTCCACCAAACTTTCTGGTGGTTGATGTGTCTGCCTGAGTGAAAGCATCGAACAATCCTGCAAGCTGCTCCTGTTTTATGCCAATACCTGTGTCCTTGATTGAACAGTGAAGCTGTAACGTTTCCTCGTTTTGGGTATCAACCCAGGCTTTGACCTGCACACTGCCTGCAGAGGTAAATTTAAACGCGTTGCTGGTCAGGTTGTTCAGTATCTGGCTGAGGCGTGTTGGATCGCCTTTTACTTTTTGAGTGCTTATGCCTTGGGTGTCGATGTCGAAAAGCAGTGCTTTCTGAGTGGCTTTTAGCTGGTGGATTTCCTTTATGTGTTCAAACAGTTCTAACAGGTCAAAATTCACTTCTTCCAGATCAAGCTTGCCTGCATCTATCTTGGAGAAATCCAGTATGTCGTTAATGATGGTGAGCAATGATTTTGCACTGGACATCGCGAGACCCAGTTGCCGGACTTGCTCTTCTTCTAATGCGGTTTGGCTCAGCAGTTCCAGCATGCCTAAAACGCCATTCATTGGCGTACGGATTTCATGGCTCATATTGGCAAGGAATTCACTCTTGGCAACGGCGGCTTCTTCCGCTTTGTTTTTGGCATCTACAATGGTTTTTTCATGCTCAATTTGGTCGGTTATGTCCCTGAAGCTCCAAACCCGCCCAACCAGCGCACCTTCTTGCAGCATTGGGTGAGAGATGCGTTCTATCACCCGTCCGTTTCTTAATTCGAGAGTGTCAAACGAGCGCTCCAGACTGCCAGACGACAATTGCTCCGGCGACAGTGTAAAAGAGGCGGGATCAACAAGCTGATCACGAACATGAGAAATGAAACTCAGTGAGCCACCTTCATCTAGGTATTGATTGGGTAACTGCCACATTGCGCAGAATTGCTGATTCATTTTCAGGTAATTGCCATGTCTGTCGGTGACCAGTAAGCCGTTGTCTGCTGAGTGCAAAATGGTCTCCATCAGGGAGAGTGTCGCTTTAAGTTTGATTTCCGACTCTTTGATGTTGGTAATGTCTTCAACCGAAACAAAGATCCCTGCGACTTCATCGTCGACAATATCGGGAATGTACGTTGCCCGAATGTGTTTTTCCTGCCCGATGCCAACCGACATGTGGCTTTCAAACTGATTTTTGTTTCCTTCCAGCGCTTGTTGTACGAAAGGGTAAACCTCGTTGAAAATCGTTTCCCCGAGTACGATCTTAACGTGCTGATTAAGGATTTCTGATTCTGGTATGCCAAACCAGTCCTGATAAGCTTTGTTCACAAATCGGTAGTGCAGATCTTTATCGACATAAGAAAAAAGCTGAGGAGCGTTGTCACTGATACCACGAATGTATTTGTTGGCTTCTGCCAGTTGAATGTCTTTGATTTCTTTTTCTTTTAATGCAGCTTTTCGGGCGAATATTTCTTCATTCAGGCGTTCTATAGAGGTTGTCTTCGCCTGTAATCCATTGACCATGCCATTGATGGCGTTCCCTAGTTGTGCGAGTTCATCGGTGCCCAGATTAGGAATATTGACGTTCAAATCACCTTGACCAATCTGATTAGCAGCTTGATGCAATACGGCAAGCCGGTGCAGAACCAGATTTCGCAACAGGATGACGATAACAATGGCAATCACCACGCTGCCTACAAAAAAAGAGAACAGTACAAAATGGTTAGATTCGTAAATGGGCTGAAACGCTGAATCTTTGTTGTAAACCACGATGGCTTTGATCACCGCATTGGTTCTGGCGAGGGGCTGGCTGGTTATTAAATGCTGTTCTTCTGGCTGATAAATCTGCCCAGTCTGATACCTGGGTGGAAGCGCACCCATATGCGAATATGAAGCGTAAATTTTGTCTTGGATGTCTGTAAGCAAAAGCAGCTCCAATGGCCGTCCTGCACTGGTTATGGAGCGGGTTACTTCACTTAACAGGTTGTAAGCAATTTCGGTCCAGTTAGCTGAAATGACAACCTTGCCAAGGATTTTTCCTCTGACTTGTACGTGCGCAATAAACCATTGGGACAAATGCTGATCCAGTCCAAGCTCGGGAAGATAAGGATCCAGCATTACCTCGCCAATCACAGTTTTTGTGCCGTCAGACTCTTTGTACATCGGATGAGAATGAACACTCTCAAGCAGCAGTTTTTCTCCGTTAATCTTCTTGCCCTGATGATCCCGAGTTGTCGTGGCAAACACCGTGTTTTCTTCATCCAGCACCAGAATGTAGTTAATGAAGGGATAGACTTCGAGCTGATCGTTAAGAATCTGATTGATTCCCCGGTTTTCCAGCAAATCCAGCGCTTTGGCGATATCTCGGTTTCGGGCAATAACCTGCGCAATGGCAACGTTATTCTCAATGCTGTTGTTGAGCGCGTTTAGTGCATATTTCGAGTCAATGGTCATCTCATTGAACAACCGCTCCGACATGTCTTGCTTGGTGCTGGATACGAGCAGATAACCCATAGCAGCCATAAGCATACTCAGGGTAGAGATGACGGTGAGAACAACTTTGGTGGTCAGCTTCATTCTGAAACCCAGGTGACCATGTCACCAATATCATCAGGAATGCGGATGTTCAGAAGTTGCATGGCTTTTCGGTTCACCAGAAACTGCGGGGGTTCCTGTAACTCAGAGGACAATTGAGTTGGAGGAGTGTTATTGATTAATATTTGCCCGGCTTTGCGCCCCGCGATTTTGCCAAGGGTATAGAAGTCGGCGACAGGTCCAAAAGTCGAACCTTTCAGAATCCCGGATTTGTTGGAGCTTAATATCGGCACCTTAAATTCGTGTGACACCTTAATGAGTGCTTCTTCACCACCAGACTGCATCAGAGTGTC
>NZ_AFWJ01000175.1 GCF_000222685.1 Vibrio nigripulchritudo ATCC 27043
TGACGTCTGGGCAGGTGATCACTCCAACACACCTTTATTCAAGGGAAAGTCGCCCAGACAACAAAAAAGTCATGGTGGAAAGTGAAGAAGGGCTTAGCGAAGGTGTCATCGAACCCATCTCACTTAGCGATGATAATTTGTGGCAGATACGGTTTGCCTGTCAGGACAGCGAATCTGTCTATCAGGAATCTTCAGATGTGTTTAAGTTTCGAACCATGCTTGAAGGTTCTCGCGCTGGTACCTGGGAATGGAATGTTCAGACGGGAGAAGTCGTGTTCAATGAACGTTGGGCGGAAATCATTGGATACGAGCTAGAGGAACTAAAACCTCTTTCCATCGATACTTGGATAAAACATGTGCATGAAGACGATTTATCGATTTCAGAAGAACAATTGATGGCACATTTTTCTGGAAACACTCCCTATTATGAATGCGAAGTGCGTATGAAACACCGAAACGGTAGGGAAGTCTGGGTGCGCGATTTTGGCAAACTCATGACCAGAACGCCTGCGGGTGACCCAGAGTGGGTGGTTGGCACTCATATCGACGTAACTTCAAATAAGTCTGAAGCCGTCCAACTTGAGTCTATGAACCATGAGCTTGATGCAATGATAGATGTCAGCCCAAACGTCATCTACCGCTGCCAAGGCGATCCACTGGAGAGCATCGATTTTATATCTAAAGATGTGAGCGAAATGACAGGGCACCATAAATCTGAGATTGTTGAAAGCGAAGGTTACTGGGGAAAGCAATTACCTCAGAGTGTGTACGACGAAGCGAGAACAGAGTTTGTACAATGGCAGAAAGAAGGAAGAGACAGCGTACTCACAAGGCAGTATCGATTCCGTCATAAAGATGGATTCTATCTATGGCTTTCCGACTCTGTGCGCAAATTCAGAAGCCCCGTTTTCAACACCAACGGCTACATAGGTTCGGTAGCCGACATTACCTCTCAAAAGAATCTGGAACTCAAACTGCAAGACAGCCAGTATCGGCTCAAAACCGCACACCAAATTGGCAGGATGGGGCACTGGGAATGCAACCTAGATACAGGCGATGTTTATTGGTCGGATATGGTGTACACCATTTTGGGCTATGAACGGGGACAGGTTCAACCAAGCTTGTCGTTCTTTAAAAGCTTAGTTGCCGAAGAGCACAGAAACCGAGTGGATGAAAGTGAACGCGCCGCCCAAATAAGCGGTAAGTACGACGTGCAGCATATGATTAAGCATGCTAGTGGAACACTTATCTGGGTACACGAAATGGCGGACTTTCAGGTCGGTACAAACACGCTTATTGGCACCATCAGAGACATTACCGATCAGAAAATCCTTGAGATTCAGCTTCGTGAACAAGCGATAACCGACCCGCTAACTGGCGCTTATAATCGACGTTTCTATCTGGAACGCCTGAACGCTGAGTTTGAACGTTTTAGCCGGGCAGGCAGAAGTTTCTGTTTAATGATGATCGACTTTGATGAATTCAAACAGGTTAATGATCAACACGGGCATCTATTCGGAGATGAAGTACTGCGTGAAGTGGCAGCGCTCATCAAAAATCGGCTTCGTGTGAATGATGTGTTTGCACGGATTGGTGGTGAAGAATTCAGCGTGATTTTGCCAGACACCCAGCTAGAAGGGGCAAAGAAGGTCGCGGAAACCATCAGAAAACAGGTGAGCACTTTGGTGATCAGTCATGAAGGGATTGAAGCATCCATTACCGTTACCATCGGACTGGCGGAAACACTGATCAAAAGTGACACCATGGACAATCTGATGCACCGAGCAGATGATTTGCTTTACGAGGGCAAGAAAACCGGAAGGAACAAGGTATATGTCCAACCGGAGGTGGAATAATCGATCTGCCGTTGTTTTGTCATGACTCAAACGCTAACATGCACACAGTTGCAATTTACACATCCAGATCATGACGAAACCGCGCTTAACACTGGTACGCGGCTTACCCGGTTCAGGGAAGTCGACTTTAGCAAAAACAATGAATGCGAAGCACATCGAAGCGGACATGTATTTTGTTGACCGAAAAGGGGAATACCGGTTTCAGCCCAGGAAGTTAAAACAAGCCCATAACTGGTGTTTTAACCAGACTAAGAAATGGCTCAACAAAGGGGCAGATGTCGTCGTCTCGAACACCTTTGTCGAGAAATGGGAAATGGAGCCTTATCTTCTTTTGGCAAAAGCGAGCGGCTTTGAAATCGACATCATGGTGTGCAGAGAAGATTTCGGCTCGATACATGATGTGCCATCAGATACCATTGAAAAAATGAAGTCTAACTGGCAGGAATAAGGCAGCTATCACGCTGCCTTTTTTAATTTTGGTTAGTGGGTAAGGTGGGACACAAGGAAACGAGTGATATTCATCATATCTTCGACTTTAATGAACTCTTCTGTCGTGTGTACTTTCGTCATTCCCGTGGACAGGTTTACCGTTTTCAATCCTCTGCTGTTGAAAATGTTGGCGTCGCTACCACCGCCTGTTGAATTGGTTTTTCCTGCAATACCAACGCGCTCGAAGCTTTCTTTGATAGATACAATCAGAGGGTCACAATCATCAATTTGATAGGCGTCGTAGGCACGAGTTGAAACAATATCTACCTCTGCGCCATGGTTTGAAGCAGCGGCTTTGAATGTTTCTTCCATATGCTTCACTTGTGCTGACAGCTTATCGTCTTTGAGAGATCGGGCTTCTGCCTCAATGTAAATTTCAGGCATAACGATATTGGTTGCCTGACCACCAGTAACGACACCAATATTTGCAGTGGTTTCTTCATCGATACGTGACAGTGTCATGTTTGAGATGGCATCCGATGCCACAACCATGGCATTGATGCCTTCTTCCGGTGCCAGACCTGCGTGAGCTGGTTTGCCCTTAATCG
>NZ_AFWJ01000174.1 GCF_000222685.1 Vibrio nigripulchritudo ATCC 27043
ACGCGTTAATGGAAAAAGCGCAGCAGTGCCGGACCATTGCGTCCAAAGTCGAAAGGCTGTCGTGCTTTGATAGCTTGTTTGGAACACCTATCGCTGATGCGCCTGTAGAGCAGGAACTGGTGCGCCCAGAGCCTTGGCAACGTGCGGTGAAGAGTGAAGCTCAGCGAAACGGACAAGTGGGCTGGCTTCGCAGTGAAACCATCGACAGCAATGGTGAGAAAGCCTTGTGGTTTACCGTTACCTCGAACCCTAGGGTGGAATCGGCAGAAGCGCCCGTCATTTTGATGGCGAGCTGCATCAACAAAATATCCCGTTTAGAAATCTTGTTCCCAGAAGTGCAAAAAGGCGCGAGAGCCGATGTGTCGCTGGGTTCTGAACGCCAACGATGGACGTTTGATGAGCAGGGTATGGTATTGCGTTCCGGTCGTGGCTTAGCCGCTATTGGCATCATGCGACCACTGGTTCGAGCGCCGCAAATTCACGTTCGTTCCAATGCGGATCGTATCGATGGTCTGGTGTTTGAAACCGAAAACGGAAAATCAGCAATCACCGAATTGCGGGAGCTGTGCCGATGGTAGTCATGGACGAGCAACCTGTCAGCATGGATGACAAAGCGATTCGGGAAAAACTCCGCGCGCCTATTTCGGAAGAGAGCCCGGTGGGTGAGCGCGTTGTGGATGATCCGGTGTTCGATTTTGTGGAAAGCCAGATGATGAAAGTCGGTTCACTCTCTCATGCAGAAGTTCGCTGGGCTGAAGTGGAAACCGGGATCATTTCCCTCTTTGAGCAAAAAACCAAAGATCTGAAATTGATGACTCACCTGTTGCAATGTTTTCACCACAGCAACACGGTGGACCGATTTTGCCTGTCGATGCAAGTGATGACGGACTTTATGACGACCTATTGGGAAACTTGCTACCCAGCGCCCGGTGCGCGAGGCGTGTTGCCGAGGCGCAAGTTCTATAGCCAGATTATTCAGCGTTTCGATACAGCGTTGGAAAAGCTGGTGAAAGGCACTCTTCCTGTTACTGAACAGCAGAGCGAAGCCATTGGTAAGGCCAAGATTGCGTGGAGTGATACAGCTGAGAAACTGTCTCTCGACAACGATAATTTTATCGCCTTCATCCGCAAACTGGAACGCTGGTTAGAGTCGAACAAGCTGCAAGATTTGCCATCGTCTGCGCCGGTTTCTTCGGCAGAGTCGAATTCTGTTTCCCAGTCTTCTGGAAATGCTGCCGTAACGCCAAGAGCAGTCGAAGTGGATACTGGCAACGAAAAAGCGATGAAGGCATCGTTGCAAAAGGTCGCCGATTTCCTGAGCGAATTTGAATACGGTCATGCACTGAGCGTTCGCGTTCGTCGCTTTTCCGTCTGGTCGTCGATCACGACGCCACCAGATGGCGACCATAAGGGTGAAACTCAGCTTCGCGCCATGGTGGGGGAGCGTGTCAGCGAATATTACGAACAGTTGCAACGCAACCCCGATCTGGCGTTGTGGCGCAAAGTCGAGCAGAGCTTAACCATCGCTCCTTACTGGTTTGATGGTCAACATTTAAGTGCGCAAATTGCCGCCAAGATTGGTCAGCAAAGCTGGGCAGATGCCATTTTGGAAGAAACTCAGAACTTTCTGGCTCGTATCCCCGAACTGTCGGGCATGAGCTTCAAAGGCGGTGTGCCCTTTATTGGGGAAGACACCCGAAGCTGGCTTAAGTCGAACGAGCGCGTGCAAACCACCTCTACCGTGAACAGTTGGGATGACAAGCGACAGGAAGCGTTTGTGATGGCTAAAGAAGCGGGGTTGTCCGTCGCCATGGCGATGCTTAACGAAGGATTGTCTGCCGCCAAAGAACCACGAGATGTCTTTTACTGGCGGCTGCTAACCGCCGATTTATTAGCAAACAACGGGCTAGAAGCGATGGCGCATCAGCACTATCAATCCCTTTATCAATCGGCTATCGAAACCAAGGTCGAAGACTGGGAACCGTCGCTCATCAATCAATTACAACAATTCGTCGTAACGGAATAATACAAGGTAAGAAACATGGGGAAGTTTATCAGCGGCTTGCTTAAAAAAATGGGTCAGAGCTTCAAATCGGCCATTCCGATTTTGTTGGTCGCGCTGTGTGTGCTGATCATCGTCGCCATCTGGTGGGCAGGTCCGATGCTGGAATATCAGGAGACATTCCCATTGTCTTCCGTGATGTCTCGCGTGATTGCGAGTGTGATTTTCTCGCTTATCTGTATTGCCTTCTGGGGCATGTATCAGTGGAAAGCGCTGAACCGTTTTAAAGCCAGCATTAAGCGAGAAGAACAGCTAAAAGCGGACCCAATTCTTCAGTTTGAAGAACGTCAGGAAGTTGAGTTGAACCAGATCATGGTCAACATGAAGGAGAACCTCAACAAGCGCAATTACCTTTACGCCCTGCCCTGGTATTTGGTGATTGGTCTGGAAAATGCGGGTAAAACCAGCCTTATTAACCGTTCTGGTCAGAATTTTGTGTTCTCTACCGTGATGCGCGCATCGGGTAAGAAAAGCGAAAACCCTTACAGTTTCGACTGGTGGATTGGCGAAGAGTCGGTGCTGATTGACCCTGATGGCGAACTGCTGACTCAAGGCTATAACAACGAAGACAACGACGGCCAGATGGAACGTCGTCTATGGGTGCACTTCATCGAATGGCTTGAGCGCACCAGAAGCCGTCGCCCGTTGAACGGCGTGGTGATTGCCCTGGATGTCGCGCAATTAGCCTCCGGCACAACTTCCAGCCGAAAAGCTTACGCCAGCCTGCTTCGCACCCGATTACGCGAGCTGATGGAAACCTTGTCCACGCGTATGCCAGTGTATGTCACGTTAACCAAAATGGACTTGCTACACGGCTTCGAACCTTTCTTCCGTCATTACCCAAAGAGCAAA
>NZ_AFWJ01000173.1 GCF_000222685.1 Vibrio nigripulchritudo ATCC 27043
ACAGCAGAAATCCCTGTCTGTGAATGTTCAGGGTGAAAGCCAGCTAGATGCGAACCCTGACTTGCTGAAAATCGTGTTAAGTAACCTGATCCGTAATGCGTTCCAGTACGCCGAACACGGCGAAGTCGGGATTGAAATCGCAGGTAAATCGGTGTGTATTTCGAATGCGGCAAACTATCAGGGAAGGCAGTCCAGCGGATTTGGGCTGGGTCTGGAGCTGGTTAAACGGATTTGTCAGACTCAGCTTTGGGGCTTTGATTTTGCTGCCAAAGACGGCATGGTGTTTGTCACAGTCGAGTTTGAAAAACAAAAAGTTCTTAAAGCCTAGGGTCTGTTGACCTTTCGCGGTTAAATTTTGTTCGTGTTCTATGTGGTTTAATCGCGGCGCAAGGTCTTTAGCTTAGTCATTCTAAGCAAATACCTTGCAACAAAGAGTAAAGCGCATAGAACCGAACCCTTCGGGCAGCATTTGTGGCTCCTTTCTACTGTGTTACCGCTTATTGATGTAGGGCGACTACACCGAATAAGCGCTGCCTTGTATAAAGAATCCACAAATTGCTGCAAAAATCAGCTCGAAAGGTCAACAGACCCTAACTTCATTAGAAAGAAAAACGCGCTGAATATCAGCGCGTTTTTTGTTTCCATCGGCAGTGTCTGTTCTCTAAAGAGAGGCTAGGGCGCCGTCTGTTTTCCCCAATTCTAGAGGTTTGGCAGATTTAATTACGGATACCAAGACCTTCTCATCAAACGATGTTTTATTTCGTCCGAACAGCGATGCTCTGAATTTCTCGGCTTCTGCTAAAAGTGCCTCATCAGCGTGGTAGGTTTGTTTCCACACATTGAAAGCACGATCAAACGCAATACCATCTCTACTGCTGATTGCCCTTAGAAGGTCAGCTTCTGAACCAGATGACTTTCTGGATGCCTTTTCATTTAAAGCAGGTTTTGATGTGCGTTTGGCTTTAACAAGCAGTGCCAGAGTGATTAACCAGAGCGTCGCAAACCCTGCTGTCAGATAAGGCCAAATGCCTCTGTCGGTTACTGTGACCGTTTCCACTGGTATCTCTGGTTGAATCATAGGGCTAACAGCAATAGCATCACCTTGCTCCACCATGATATTCATACTGGATGCGGTGGAGGTTCGCTCTTCACCATTAATGTTGTCCCACCAACGAATATTCACTTCTGGTAGAGTGAACTCGCCCGCTTCTTTAGCTATCAATACCTGCTTGAGCGTCATGATGATGTCGCCATCTTTGCCTTGAGAAAACTTCGGCGCTTCGTCATACACACGAATCTGATCTGGATAATCTATCTTCAGATTAGGCAATTGCTGCTGGCTGAGATTTTTTGCGCGTAGAACCAAAGTTCTCTGGATTGGTGTACCCACTTTAGCACTTAGAGTCGTTGCGTTGATGCGCTCTCCATCTTCATCCTGCCATAGCTGATCCAGAGACAGTGAAGGCGTCGGCAGCCATGCTCCCTGATACGAATCGGGCTTTGCGTTCACCTTTAACGCCATTGCAGGAGCACTCTTGTCTAACTGAATCAGTCGAGTGCCACCGTTTCGGGCGCGCTCAACTAGTGCGCCTGTTAATCGCGGTGGATGAACGGTCAGCTGACCAGCACGCTCTGGGATCACGTAAAAAGACTGGTCCACAACCGTGGCTTCCACTCCGTCGATCACGCTTTGGTACTGGTTACTTTCTCCTTTCGGTTCAATTGACAACCCTTCACCAAATGCTGATTCGATGTTGGTGTTTTGCAACCTTCTTAAGTCGGCTTTGATGATCAGCCTTGCGTGTAATTGAGTTCTTTCTCCTTCATACAGTTCGTCCTTATCCAGACTAGCCGTGAAATGAATGATGTCATCCTGAGTACGACCTTGTGTATTGTTGGTGACCTGAATGGCGATAGGGGCGGTTTTTGCCCCCTCAATTTCGAAGCTTGGGATGGTCAGAATGCCCGTTTTAGTGGCAGCAAGTGCGACTGTCCATTCGCTGCTGACCGAAGAGCGTCCATTGATGTAGCGCTGAGCAGAACTAAAACTTGGTCTCCCCATGTAGAAGTTAGGTTGCAGTACAGAGAAATCGACCGCGTTGTTTGATGCACGTGTATTAACGGCGACTTTCAGTTGAAACACTTCATCTTTGTTGACAGTTGTTCTGTTCACGGTCGCTGTCGCGACAGTGTTTGCCCACGCTGATGACACGGTGAACATGCTGATGAAAGCCAATGAGAAAAACCAACGAATTAATGACATTGTTTTGCGAATTACCATGTTTGCTCAGACCTCTGCGGTGCTGGGTTTTGTCTTTCCTGTAAAATCATTTGTGCGCGAAGCAGGTTACCTGCGTCGCCCTGTTGCTGAATCTGTTCTAGCTGTCGAATTTTCGGGTCGACCTGCTCGGCATTGTCCTGTTGGGACAACTGAGCTGGTGAGTGCTCCTGACCTTCCTCTTCTGAAGGCATTTCATCCGAATGTTCAGATTCATTCTGTTGCGGAGTGTTCTCCGACTCATCTGCTTTACTTTGCTCTTGCTGCTCTTGCTGCTCTTGCTGCTCTTGCTGCTCTTGGGCGTCATTTGCCTGTTCTGAAGACGGTTGAGGATCGCTACTGCTTTCCTGCTGTTCATCTTGATTTTCAGGCGTGGACTGCTGCTCTGAGTTTTGTTGACTTTGTTGTGAGTCGCTTTGAGAATCCTGCTGTTGCTGTTGCTGTTGCTGTTGCTGTTGCTGTTGCTGTTGCTGTTGCTGTTGCTGTTGCTGTTGCTGTTGCTGTTGCTGTTGCTTGAGAGCGTCTTCAACAACTTTAAGGTTCTTCGCCGCGTCTTGATGATCGGGGTTGGCTTTTAGCACAGATTTGTAACCATCGATGGCTTTTTGCAGCTCCCCTTTTCTGGCATAGGCATTGGAAAGGTT
>NZ_AFWJ01000172.1 GCF_000222685.1 Vibrio nigripulchritudo ATCC 27043
CAAGTATAGCCAAGCGCCGCTCACACCTTGATGTGGCGTTAGCTTAACTATTGAAAATTTGAGAAGTATAAATGACAACAAAAACAGTAAAAAGTCACTGTAGGTTATGTGGACATGAAACTAATCATGCCGTTTTAGCTGAAAAGGTAGACAGTTCCCGAGAAGATTATGCATATGATCATACGTATCAAATTACCCAATGTTTAGGTTGTGACACCAAGTCATTTCGCGAAGTACTTGAAGAGATTGAGCACGCATATCAAATCTCTGAGCACGAATGGGAAGTACCTACGTCTATAACGGTTTACCCAAATTTTATTAAGGGGCATAGAACGTTAGATGGTGAATATTATTTACCAAGCTTAGTTGGGCGCATATATAAAGAAGTTTTATTAGCAGTACAAGAAGATGCGTTGATTCTTGCTGGACTTGGGTTGAGAGGTACAGTGGAGGCTGTATGTAATGATCTAAATGTTACAGGGCGCAACCTTGAAGTACGAATATCCAAATTAGCGACAGGCGGATTTATATCTCGCAAAGATGCGGACAGGCTACACGGTATCCGTTTTATGGGCAACGATGCTGCTCATGAAGTGAGAAAACCAAAGCGAGAACAACTCTCAGTCGCTTTGAAAATTGTTGAACATTTACTTTCTAGCGTTTACATCCTTGAAGAAGAAGTTGAGGGTAAACTGGAAGTTACAATAAATGACTTTGCTAAGTTTGATGAGCTTTTAACAAGTAAGCTAAAGCAATTTACTTCGGGTGACGAGTTACCAATAGCAGCAATACTTGGTCGTGACATTCGTCGAGTTAAAGAGTCTTTGGTATCTCTAGAAACGGATTTAGTCGACAAAATTAAAAACGGTGAGTACACGACACTGACTCTTGGTAAATTAGATAATTATCAGAACTCTAAGAACAAGTTACAACATTACGTAATCGTTTAAGCTAACAAGCGCTTTAAGACGGATTCGCAACGCTTGGCGGTTTTGGTTTGATTCGGCTTGTGTGTTTACGGTGTAATGATTGAGTGTTGTGGTAGCATTGCTCACCACTTAAGCGGGCGTTATACCTTTTGGAGTAAAAATGACATATTGCAAAAAGTTTACCTTACGTCATTTAATGATGAGGGTGGCACAAATGATATTATTGAGGCCACTCGCTTTCTAAAATCACCGTGTATATCAAAGATAAAGCTAGTGATTTTTGAAAATAAGGGAGGTAGCGTTTCAAATCTCATAAAACTGGAAATGGCATTGGAATCAGCTCTAAAAAGAGGGGTGCGTGCTGATATTGTTTTTCAAGATAGAGCTGCATCATGCGGTGCGGTTTTCTATGTTTTTTGCCAGCAACTCAAACGTGAATTTGCAAATCAAGTTCATCTACAGGTAAATGGCACTAATGGTGAATTTTATCTTTGTTTTCATCAAACAAGGTTTAATTTCTATGATATTGACATAAATGGACTAGATCTCTCTGGTATTACTTACGATACTGAGAATAGAATTTTGTCGATTTTTGCTTCGAATGAAAATCACCCGATTATCACCCAGTTAGAAAATAGACACCCTGAATACAAACAAGGTCTACAAAAACTTTTCCAAAACAATGAAAATAAGTTGTTCTTTAAACGTTTCAAGCAGGCGATTTTGCGTTTGAAATTTGTAGAAGATAAGTCTGTAAGTTATTACTTTAACCAGTATCAGCAAAATCTTGATGTAGTACTTAAAGTAGTTGTAGAACAGGTATAACAAGCAATTTAAGAGGGATTCACAACGCTCGGCATTTTTGCTTCTACTTCAAATTTAGTGTTTATGGCACAATGTTTTAGGTTGGGTGGAAGCGTTGTTCACCCCTTAATTGGGCGTTGGGAGTTTCAGGTAACTTATATGAACTGGACAATTTTAATCGCAATTGCTGGTTGGTTTTTAGCCATTCTTCAATTTGTATTTACCTTCAGGGAAGCTAAAGATAAAAATGAAGCCGAGTTGCTAGAAAAGACTCTCAATTATTTTAATCAAGGCGCTCAATCCAGAACAATAGGCATTAGTTTAGTCGAAGGAATTTGGCTTAAGCGAAAGAAGAATTTAAATATAATTTTGCCTGTTCTCACTGCTCAAGTTTTGCATTTGCTAACCCAAGAGAAACTTGAAGCTCAAGAACAGAGAAACATTGTTAGGCTTCTGTTTTTAATTGAAAAATTATTGCCATATGCGACTGAAAGGCATACAGAGCTTGCTGAAATATCAGAAGCACTAATGTGGGGCGCGCAAAGTAATAGCGTAGCCAACGTGTCGCTAAGGAGTTGGTACAAAAGGTTTAATGGCGATACTGACATGTGGGATGCAGAGATTGAAAACTCCTAACAATAAATTTAAGCAGATTCGCAACGCTTGGCGCTTTTGGTTTGAATCAGCTTTAGTGTTTACGGCAGAATACTTCAGTTAGGTGGCAGCGTTGCTCACTACTTAATTTGGCGTTATCTTTATGGAGAAAATTTTAGTTGAGTACACTTTATCATTACACAAGTTTACAAGGCTTGATTGGTGTTATTACTGGTAAGTCGGTATGGGCTAGCCATTGTGAGTATTTGAATGATTCAAGTGAATTTATTCATGCACTTTCATTTGCTAAAACCGTCTCCGGAAACATATTTATGGACGACGATTACCTTGAGGCATTTGGTTGGGCGGTGCGAGACTCATTAGAACATATGGTAAAGCATGATGTTTACGTTGCTAGTTTTAGCGAAAATGCAGATTTGTTGAGTCAATGGAGAGGTTATTGTCCACAAGGGGCAGGCGTATCAATAGGATTTGACTCTGAAATACTCAATACATACTGTGAAAATCAAGGGTATCGACTGGAGAAATGTATTTACGACAGTGAAATACAGTCAAGTAGGATTGTTGATATAACAAGTCAGTGTTTAGAGATCTTTCCCAAAGCCTAGCATCACGCGAGCAGATTACGATGCTTTAAACAGCAAAGAACAAGTA
>NZ_AFWJ01000171.1 GCF_000222685.1 Vibrio nigripulchritudo ATCC 27043
CCATCTCACGCAGAGAAGAAGTCATTGAAGCACTCAAAGCGGTGGTTCCACCGATGGCTTTGATTGTCGTCGTACTGGGTTCCATCTTCGCAGGTATTGCCACTCCAACAGAGTCAGCGGCTCTGGGTGGTGCCGGAGCCATTGTGCTGGCGCTACTGTACCGTCAGTTTAGCTGGGCAATGATATACGATGCGTCCAAAGAAACCGTAAAAGTAACGGCTATGGTTTTTGCCATCCTACTTGGTGCAACTGCGTTTTCAATGGCGTTCACCTACACGGGCGGAGACTATCTGGTTGAAGAGTGGATGATGCAGATCCCGGGTGAGAAGTGGGGCTTCCTGATCATCACTATGCTGGTCATCCTGATTTTGGGCTTCTTTATCGACTTCGTTGAGATCTGTTTCATCATCGTACCGATTCTCGCTCCTGTCGCCGAACTGATGGGGATCAACATGGTTTGGTTTGCGATCCTGGTTGCGATGAACCTACAAACCTCGTTCCTGACGCCACCGTTCGGCTTTAGCCTGTTCTATCTTAAAGGTGTGGCACCGAAAGGCGTAACCACAAGAGACATATACCGAGGAGTAATGCCGTTTATTGCCATTCAGATTCTGGTACTGGCATCAATTCTGTTATTCCCGTCATTCTATGGAATGTGATCTCACAACTGTTACAGCTCGTTGATTTCGGTAAACAATGGGCGCTAATGTCAGCCTCTGATACATTCAGAGGCTGATTGTATTCGTGAACCCCCATGGACGTATCGCTGACGCATTGGGTGAGAGAGGGAGCTTATGCCTCTTAGAGCCAAACTGATATTACTCACCTTATTACCTCTGATTTTGGTTACAGCCAGTATCAGTTGGATCTCGATTCACCAAACCAAAGCGTTGGGTGTGAAAGAGATCGAAACGCTTCGAACCAGCTTAATACGGTCTAGAGAAAACGCATTAAAAGACAAGTTGGATCTTGCCTTTGATGCCATCCACCATGTCTACGCCAACGATGAGTTGAGTGAAGAAGACGCCAAACATCAGGTGAAGCAGATCCTTACGCGCTTAAGATACGGTTCGGACGGGTACTTTTTCGCTTACGACAAAAATGGCGTCAATCTTGTTCACCCCATTCTTCCAGAGCTGATCGGGCAGAACCTGATCAATATGCAGGATGAAAACGGTAACTTTCTGATTGTTTCTCTGATAGAGCAGGCGAGAAGCGGAGGCGGGTTTGCGCACTACTTATGGCAAAAACCGTCGACGGGTGAAATTGTGCCTAAGCTCAGTTATGCCGCGTGGTTGCCTAAGTGGGAATGGATGGTCGGAACAGGGCTTTACATCGAAGACATTCATCTCGAAGTTGCCCAGATGGAAGATTCCATCAACCAGAACATCGAAGCCACTTTTATCAGTACCATGTCGATTCTGAGTGTTACGGTTGCTGTGATTGTCGTGCTGACATTAGCGGTAAACTGGCATGAACATCGAATTGCGGACAAAAACCTGAAAGAGCTGGCTCACAAAACGGTCATGTTTCAGGAAGATGAAAAAAAGCATCTGGCGAGAGAACTGCACGACGGCATCAACCAGCTTCTGGTTTCGTGCAAATGCCACCTGGAGCTGCTGGCGCATAAGTTAAAGCAGAAAGAACCTAATATTGATGAAAGAGCACTGGCGCATCTGGATAAGTCTCAAATGTCGATGCTGACTGCGATCAATGAAGTACGTCGGATTTCCCATAATCTGAGACCGAGTTCGTTGGACGACATAGGCTTGCAGGCCGCTCTCGAAACCTTGCTTCAGGATTTTCGCGAACACGCTCAGATTCCAGTGGAATACGAGATCGACAAATCCATGTCGAAAATGAATTCCGAAGTGGCTACAACATTGTATCGAGTGGTTCAGGAATCGCTCACTAACATAGAGAAACATGCGTACGCCAACCGAGTTGAAGTGGTGGTGCACCAGCTTGGTGAACAAATTCAGCTGATGATTCGAGATGACGGGCGAGGGTTTTCAGTCAGTGATACCATGCGGGCAAAAGGGATCGGATTGCGAAATATGCGAGAAAGAGTCGAATTTATCGGAGGAGATTTTGAACTCTTTAGCGAACCCAACTACGGTACAGAAATAACGGTTTTGATTCCGGCGTAATTAAGATAGAAAACTGGACAACATGGAATGCAAAAAGCAGTAAGCCAAGGTAAGGCGATAAACATAGTAATAGTGGATGACCATCAGGTAGTACTGGATGGTTTCCTCGCCCGGCTAGAAATGGAAGATGAAATTAACGTGGTCGCGACCGCAAGTAATGGAGTAGAAGCCATAGATGCCGTCACCAAAGTGCAACCCGATGTGGTGTTAATGGACGTGAGTATGCCTGTGATGAATGGCATTGAAGCGACCATGATTTTGAAAGAAGAGCACCCAAGTGTGAAAGTGCTGATGCTGACAATGCATGACAACCGTGAATACATCATGAAGGTGATGCAGGCAGGAGCCGTCGGGTACATGCTGAAAGAGATTTCGGCAGAAAAGATGGTTCAGGCCATTAAGACGGTGTATCAAGGTTCCACGTACTTTTGTGAGTCCGTTACACAAACCTTGTTCACCCAGCCCATCACTCCCGCACAACAAAAACCCAATCCATTAAGCCGCCGAGAAGAGGCAGTACTTAAATTGGTGGCAGAAGGGCAGAGCAGTAAGAAAATTGCCTCAGCGCTCAACATCAGTTACCGCACGGTTGAAACCCACCGGCAAAACATCAAGCACAAGCTGGATTTACACTCTACGGCAGAGTTAGCGAAATACGCGCTAGAGAAAGGTTTGGTTGACTGAGTCCAAGAGAATTAGAAAATCAGAAAGCGAGTGCTGATTCACTCGCTTTTTCTTTATGGCGCAGGCTGTTCGTTTTTGGTGATACTGCCAATTTCCAAAACAGGCGCAACGTCATAGCTTTCAGCATTCATCATTGAAGACAAACGCTGTACTGAAGATAACAGTAA
>NZ_AFWJ01000170.1 GCF_000222685.1 Vibrio nigripulchritudo ATCC 27043
TATCCCCTGTGTGCCTTGGAAGAAGTGTCTGAAGCTTCTGAGAAGGTTGGATTCCCGGTAGTTCTAAAAGGTGTGAGCGAAAAATTAGTCCATAAAACCGAATCAGGCGCGGTTGCTTTAAATCTTACAAGGGCAGTGGATTGCGAAACCGCCGCCAATACGATGGCAATTCGTTTAAACCAATGCGGTATTGCTGACTATCAGTTTATGGTCGAACCCATGATCAGAGACACGGTCGCAGAGATGATTGTCGGGTTAAAGCGAGACGAACAATTCGGGTTGGCGCTGGTGGTAGGAAGTGGTGGAATTCTCGTCAATCTGATTCACGACAGCAGGACCCTGCTGCTTCCTACGAATCAAGTCGAGATAGAAGAAGCCATTAAATCACTTAGAGGAAGCCAGCTCTTATACGGATACAGAAATCAGAAGACGGCAGATATTGAAGCTCTGATTGATGCGGTTATGGCAGTCAGCGAATTTGCCATGACGCATTGGGAGCAGATCGAAGAAGTGGACATTAACCCCATTCTCGTGCGACCAGCGGGAAAAGGTGTTGTCGCTGCCGATGCGTTTATCAAGTTGGTCATGAAATAGAAGGAAAGCATATCCGATGCCATAGCGTCACCCAGAGAGCAAATGGATAGAGCTCTGTGTACTTAATAGTAACGAACTAGAAATGGAGATTCTTATGACAAATCATAGCGAAGCAAATGAAAACACGGATTCAAACTCTCTGACCATAGATGGCGCGATTCTATGGCCATCCGTCACGATCATACTGGCACTCGTACTGCCTCTTTCAATATTTCCTGAACAAAGCCGTGGAGTGGTGAATCAAATCTTCAGTTGGATCACTGGCGAATTTGGCTGGGCTTACCTGCTCACTGGTGTCAGTAGCTTTGTGTTTATGCTCTGGGTCGCGTTTGGTCCATTAGGAAAGATAAAACTGGGTGCCCCTGATGAAGTGCCCGAGTTCAGGAAATTGCCCTGGATAGCCATGTTGTTTTGTGGCGGTATTGGTATTTCTATCTGTAACTGGGCGTTTGTCGAACCTTTGTATTTCCTTTCCTCACCACCGTTTGGCATCGAAGCCAATTCTGCCACTTCAGCGGAATGGGCAGCAATGTATCCGATGTTTCACTGGGGTGTTGTTCCTTGGGCTCTGTATTTACTGCCTGCGCTGCCTGTTGGTTACGTTCTTTACGTTCGTCGGGCGAAAGTGTTGAGATTAAGTGAAGCCTGCCGAGGCATACTGGGAAGTAAAGTCGACGGTCCGATTGGTAAAATTATTGATGTCATTGTCGTTTTTTCAATCGTAGGCGGTGTAGGCACTTCGTTGGGTCTTTCCGTACCGCTTGTAGCTCAATTGTTTGAGGCGATTTTTGAGGTCGAAAATTCGTTTTTACTACAAATGTTTATATTGGCGCTTTGGACCTTGTTAATTGGCTGGAGTGTGTATAAAGGTCTCAACCGAGGCATACAAACATTGTCCAGCGTCAATGCGATACTGGCTTTTGTTTTGTTGGTATTCGTGCTGTTTGCTGGTTCTACCGTATTTATACTCAACCTCTGGTCGAACAGCTTTGGGTTATTCCTAAACAATTTTCCAAGAATGAACTTCTGGACAGACCCGATTGCTCAAGGTGGTTTTCCTGAAAGCTGGACCATTTTTTACTGGGCCTGGTGGATTGCATACTCACCGATGATGGGGCTTTTCGTTGCACGAATTTCCAGAGGTCGAACAGTGAAAGAGCTTGTCCTGAATGGTGTCATTTGGGGAAGCGTCGGGTGTTGGGTTTTCTTTGCAATCTGGGGTGGCTATGCCATTGACCTTGAAGTAAACCAGCAAATGGGGTTACAGAAAATACTGAGTGAACAGGGTATACCTGCAACCGTTGTGGCAATACTGAATACTCTTCCTTCCCCAACGATCGTGATCTCGGTATTTACGCTTCTGTGCTTCATTTTTCTGGCAACGACAGTGGATTCTTCGGCATACATGTTATCTGCAATCAGCACTAAAGAGATTTCAGGCTATCAGGAACCCGCGCGATGGAACCGTGTGTTGTGGACGTGCATTTTGGGTATTGTCGGTGTCGGATTGCTATCGGTCGGAGGATTAAACGTCGTTCAGACATCGACCATTCTGGTGGCGCTGCCCATGATTCCGGTTCTGATCATTATGGTGATTTCTTTCTATCGATGGGCTTATCAGGACTTTCGAAGTGAGTTATCCGATAAAGCATTTTCGCACTGTTATAAAACCGGAAAAAACCATGTTGTCACGACACATTCAGAAGTGACCGAGCAGAAATCTGAACTCGCTGGTGATCAACAAAAAGTAGAGAGCCCACCGGAAGTCAGGGTGTAAAAAAAAACGGATTCAATATTTACTTAAACTAGGATGCTCTGGGTTATTTCATTCAATGACTTCGGGTATCCAGAATTTAAGCCAGCGCTATGGATGTTAAGGAGGAGTTATGGGCATAAAAACCGTCAGTGTGATCGGCGCGGGTCAAATGGGGCAGGGTATAGCTCAGGTTTTTGCGACGGCTGGCTTCAACGTGTTGTTGAACGATCAAAATGCCGCAGCACTGGTGCACGGTTTAGTATCGATAGAACAAAATCTTCGCCGGAGTGAAGATAAAGGTCAGTTGGATGAGCCAAAGGAATTGATTCTCGGACGAATTGTGTCTGATGAGGACATCAATAAAGTACGAAATAGCGATGTCATCATTGAAGCGATCGCTGAAGATGAAGACTTAAAATACGCTCTTCTTCAGCAACTCGATCATATCTGCCCTCCCCACACTATCTTTGCCAGCAACACCTCATCAATTTCTATCACCCGATTAGCCAGTAAGACGACACGACCTCATCAAGTAATTGGATTGCACTTTATGAATCCCGTCCCGAAAATGGAGCTTGTCGAAGTTATTTCTGGCATGCATACAACCGAGCGGACTTCAGAGACAATCATTCAACTCATCAAAGATCTGGGAAAAACGGCGGTAAAATCGGCGGACAAGCC
>NZ_AFWJ01000169.1 GCF_000222685.1 Vibrio nigripulchritudo ATCC 27043
TCATCACAAAGTCGTCCATTATCAGCCGTCCAAAGCCAAGCCGCTGAGTAACATGATTGAGAAATATCAGACTCTGGTTTACGAAGCGCATTCAACGGATTACCAATGCAATGGTGCGTATTCACAGCTGGTCAAAGACCATTTTGCGATTCTAAAAGTAGGACCAGCACTAACGTTTGCTCTGAGAGAAGCTTTATTTGCACTCGATTGCATTGAACGTGAATGGGTCGATTCCGAGGTTACCTCTGATCTGAAACATGCCATTGAGCAGGCAATGGATGAGGATCCAAGCTACTGGGCTCGCTACTACGAAAAATCCGGCAAATTTCAGCAAATAGACAAGCACTACAGCTTGAGCGATCGGATCCGTTACTACTGGCCAAATGAAAAGGTAAAGAAAGCGGTGGGAAAACTATTCCGTAATCTGGAAAGTAACCCGCCTCCCCCAACTTTGCTCAGCCAATATCTGCCCAATCAAAGCCAAAAAATTTCTGCGGGGAAGTTAACCAACCATCCAAAGGAAATCGTGATCGATAAAGTCATGGAAATAACCGAAATATACAGCGCTGCTTGCTATCAGAAGTAGTTGTTTTAATGAAGTACAAGCCCGTTACTTAAGCGGCGTCTGAGGAGAATTTAGGTTAATGAACAACATCATAAACAGCAATTATTGGTTAACAAAAGCCAGAAAGGAGGGATTTGCCGTTCCTGCGTTTAACTTTCATAACCTGGAGACGGTTCAGGTCATTTTAGACGCAGCGAAAGAGCTGGATTCCCCAGTCATTTTGGCGGGTACACCCGGAACTTATCAGTACGGCGGTGCTCGCGAACTCGTACATATGGTCAACGCTGCCGCATTTGAACGCAACATGCGGGTTGTGGTTCATTTAGACCATCATCATGATATTTCGGATATTGAGCGTAAAGTTCAGCTTGGCATTCGCTCCGCCATGATAGACGGTAGTGCATTACCACTGGAAGAGAACATCGCCCTTACCAAAGAAACCGTCAAAATCTGCCACGCCTATGGTTGCTGTGTAGAAGCTGAAATTGGTCAGCTTGTCGGGCAGGAAGACGATTTGATAGTAGAATCCGTTGCCGATCCGTACACCAACCCAGAAGACGCCGTTAAGCTGGTGGAACAGACCAACATAGACTCACTTGCTATCGCCATAGGTACGGCACATGGGCTTTACAAAGATGAACCACGGTTAGATTTTGAACGCCTTGCAAGAATAGCTAAGCTTATTGATATTCCATTGGTATTACATGGTGCTTCTGGTATCAGTGTTGCTGATGTACAGCGCTGCATTTCTCTCGGTGTTGCTAAAGTCAACGTCGCAACTGAGTTAAAAATCGCGTTTGCAGATTCTTTAAAAAATGCATTCAACGAAGACCCCAGCATCAATGACCCAAGAATTTATAATGAAGCGCCGAAAGCAGCCATGGCTAAATTGGTTAAAGAAAAAATCTTGATGTGTAAAAGCGAAGGGAAACGTTAGGTGAGTTATGAGCGCCTATTTTGATAGCAAACATATCAAGACATAAAATCATTGCTCTTATAAAAAGCAGTTTGAAAAAATGAAAAGCAGAAAGGCTCTCCCCCTTTCTGCTTTTATCATTAAGTTACGTTAATATCGACGCTATTTAATTGCGGCTTTGATTAACGCTTTTGCTGTTTCTGCATCGCTCGCGGTGTCGACCTTGGTAAAATAGGTCAGCGCTATATTTTTAGGTTCATCAACGCCCGTGATAACAATATAGTCATCCTCAACACCATAACCAAGCAGTGCTTGAGATACCTGCATATTATCTTTTGGCGATCCAACAATTACGATGGCTTTCGCTCCGTTGAAACGTTCTTTTTCTAAAGAAGAACCCTGTTGAAGAACGATACTTGAATCAAGTACTGCAACCTGATGGTTTTCCGAAGCATAGAGTGCTCGCTCACCCGATGTTGCCTCAACAGGTCCTTCCATGTTGACCATTTCCGTTACCAAATCCAGCGGTGAGTTCGTGACATTCTCCACTAAAACATGAACGGGCTTCGCCAATGCCGATACAGAAAGAAACGTTGAAACAGTTAAAGCCAATATTGATTTCATTTTCATAATTTTTGTCCTGTTATAATTTATCTATTTAGCGTTCCAGTTTCATGTACTCGGTACCACTTTCCTGATTTACCAGCCACGCACTTCGTTCCGACAGTAAAGTTCTTCGCTGCCGAATAGGTCGCGTAGCTACGCTCTAGCGAAGTTGCACCTTCAACGACCGTTAACACGTTGCTGTTGCTATCTGCATCATATTGACCACGGTCCATGCTCAACGTATGTCGGAATATCTGGTTTCGTAAGCCTTCATCAGGATTACAGTTACCTTGATTGACCGTCTCGCGCCAAACAGTAAATGAACTAAAATCAATGTCACGCCAAGCCGATTGACCGATTCGATTGTCAACGAGGCTACTCGACCCAGTAGACACCTCAGAGTTAAAACTAGAAAGCGGCCATATTGCATGTACGTTTAGTTTGAATTCGGAACTTGAGCCCGTGTCTGATGTTAGCTCCGTTCCGTGCACCGTCATGACAGTTTCTTCCGTTGAAAACCCACTTTCATAACCGACAGCAAAGTTCACGGACGCTTCTTTCCCAGTACTGCCTTCCAAACCAAACGAGATGCTCGTCGATTTTGCAATATCCAATGTTTTATTTTGGGTACTTGTTTTGGGGAAATAATCCTCTAAGCGCCAATAATGTGAGTTACCATTCCCACCGGGCACTGAAGGGTTATTTCTTGCGTCAACTGTTTGGATTTGTGTTTTGACGTTATTAAACACATTGTTGAGTTGATTCACTCCCCAAGCATTCCAGCTAGCGACAATATCTGGGGTCCCACTCGAATCGCTGTTGTTAGACACTGGTGTAAGATCGCAATGTCTACCCTCGCCGTTACAGAAAAAACGTTGCTCCCTAAGTTGGGCCCCGCCAGTGGTGTACACCACATAGTGAGTTTCGCCACCTCCTGATAGCATGATCAGCTCTAACT
>NZ_AFWJ01000168.1 GCF_000222685.1 Vibrio nigripulchritudo ATCC 27043
TGCCTATTTCGTGCAAGTCAATCGACACGGCAACACGTGGATCGTTCTCTATCTTATCCCAAGCGTTTCGCATCCCCGGTGACCAGTTGATGTCATCAAACACCACCATGGCTTCATCAGAAAGATAGGGGACCGCAATATTGAAGTACCGAATCACAGCGTCGTGGTCGTGGTGCCCGTCATTAAAAAGAAAATCTACCTGTTTGGCATCACCCAGAACGGCTTCAAGCGTTGTGTGAAAAGGTCCAGTGATAACCGAGGTATTATCGAGTTCCATCTGGTTTAAAGTCTGGCGGGCTATGTCAGCCACTTCCGGTGAGCCTTCAAGCGTTACTAACATGCCTTGGTTGTTTAACCTAAGGGCTGTGGCTTGATAGCTGGCGGATATGCCGACACAGGAGCCCAGTTCAACACATCGGATAGGGTGCAGGTTTTGAATCAACTTGAACAAGAAAGAACACCAGAACTCAGGTTTACTTGAACGGCAGACTTTATTGATGGTCGATGAGGACTTCACCCCCTTGTCCATTTCTTCGAGGCTACGTCGATCTGAGGGGCGACCCGCGCCATAGTCAACGACTACGATTTCTGAATGCATATTGAGCAGAGTGTTTCTCCTCTGTTCAATTCTACCCATCAATTCACACTCCTGTTCTGAAGCAACATCGTGTAATGCATCGTGAAGAGCATTTCCAACGGCTTGGACAGAAGTCAGTTTGTGAGACGTGAGGTACTGGAGCGACGATTTTGCACGATAGCGCTTCACCTGATGAACTGGGTATTTCATCCATTTTTTAACGGCTCTTGCCACTTGATTTGGCATATCTTACCTTTTTCTTTTTACAACAATGCCTACCCAAGGTTTGCAGCAAATGAGCAAGTGCAGTAGGCATAAAAAAATACAAGGTATGCGCAAGACAAGTAGAGGTAATAAACCCAGTTCCAACCTAATCTGGATTTACATTAAAATTGCAGCGCATACTTTCGGCAGATCTCCTCCCAACCATGTTCTAAACTTCACCATGCTTCCATTAGAAGTCAAACTGAGCCACGTCATAAAAATGCAAAATCTCATCCATCAGAAAAGCACATCGATTTTTCGTCTGATGATGTGGAAATGGTCGAAAAATTGAGCTGTTTTTTATATTCCATAAGTTTTGCAATACTCTAGTTTCATAGCAGCTTGTGATCATAAAATGTGCGACGGCAGACAGGAATACGTCTGAGCGACGTTTTCAGTTCTGCGACAACAAACCTGTATGCTAATCTAGGCACTAATATCCACACCGCCGACGGACTCTTTGTGTTTACTGTCTACCATTCCAACCAGATTGAATTGCTTAAATCCTTGCTGGTTGAGCTCATAAAACTGTCTCCATTAGAAAACCCATTTGAAGCAGAACAAATCCTGGTACAAAGCCCGGGTATGTCCCAATGGCTGAAAATGGAACTGGCTAAAGAGTTTGGTGTAGCAGCAAACATCGATTTTCCTCTGCCAGCGACTTTCATTTGGGAATGCTTCACGCATGTGTTGCCAGACGTGCCTTCGCGCAGTGCGTTTAACAAAGAGGCCATGACGTGGAAATTGATGGACATTCTTCCAACCTTGCTCGATAAGCCCGATTTCTCGGCGCTGAACCGTTATCTGGAAGGGGATGAAGACCACGCTAAGCTTTTCCAGCTTTCGGAAAAGATTGCCGACATTTTTGACGGCTATTTAGTGTATCGACCAGAGTGGATTGCCACATGGGAGTCCGGTGAAGCGGTAGCCGAGATTGGCGAAGAACATCCGTGGCAGCCGATTTTATGGCAAGCGCTGTACGATAAAACCGTGTCACTGGGTCAGTCGCCGTATCACAGAGCAAACCTCTACGAGCACTTTATCGACGCTCTGGCACATACAACACCAAATTTGGAGGAGCTGCCAAAGCGCCTGTTTGTATTTGGCATTTCATCACTGCCGCCGCGCTATATGGACGCACTCAAAGCACTTGGCGAACACATTGATGTCCACCTGATGTTCACTAACCCATGCCGATACTACTGGGGAGAAGTGCGAGACAGAAAGTACCTCGCCAAGCTGGCGGCTCGCCATCGTAAGCACGTGGAGTGGAAACAAGACCACTCAGAAGCACACGGAGTATCCGATCAGCTCAAAGGCGACCTGGAAGATAATGTGATTGATGAACTGCACACCGATGTGGTGGGCAACAGTTTACTGGCCTCGATGGGTAAGCTAGGTCGAGACAACATGTATTTGCTGTCTCAGCTAGAAGCCCATGAAGTGGAAGCCTTTGTCGATGTAGACCGCGACAGCATTCTGCATCAGCTTCAGGCAGACATTCTGAACCTAGAAGAACATCAGAAAGACGACGAGTTAGAGACCAGCAAGCACAAGCAAGTGGTTCAGCTAGGGGATAAATCTCTGTCTGTACACGCCTGCCATAGCCCGATGCGCGAAGTGGAAGTGTTACACGACCAACTGCTCGCGATGTTTGATGCCGATACTAACCTCAAACCTCGCGACATTATTGTCATGGTGGCGGACATCAATGCGTACAGCCCAGCCATTCAGGCGGTATTTGGTAATGCGCCGGGTGAACGTTTCATTCCCTATTCGATTTCCGACCGAACCGCGCAGGAAGAAAGCCCAGTACTCAATGCATTCATGCAATTGATGTTGCTGCCAGACAGCCGATTTCAAGCCTCTGAAATGCTGGAACTGCTTGAAGTACCAGCAATTATGGCGCGTTTCGGGTTAAACGAAGACCAGTTTGAGCGTGCCAAAATCTGGATTGAAGAAATTGGTGTTCGCTGGGGGCTGGACGAGCAAACCGCTGGGCAGTTTGAGCTGCCTCAACTGAATCAAAACACTTGGCTGTTTGGGATTCAGAGAATGCTCTTGGGTTACGCCATGCCAGAGAGTGCGGGTCTGTTCGAAGGGGAGCGTTCTATCGCTGCCTACAACGAGGTTCAGGGGATGGATGCCGAACTGGCTGGGAAGCTGGCGCATTACGTCGATACCCTGAATCAATTCCAGCGTCAGCTTAATGCCACACAAAGCGCGCAGGACTGGCATCGCATCATTAACGACATGTTAGACGCCTTCTTTAGCGTAGAGCTGGAAGGGGAAATGGCGCTGAAATCGATTCGGGATACGATGTCCCAGTTGCTTGAACAATTGAGCGATGCTGGCTACCAAGAGACGCTGTCACATACGGTATTGCAGCAATACCTGCACAACAAACTGTCGGGCACCCGAGTCAGCCAGCGTTTTCTTGCTGGGCAAGTGAACTTCTGTACCCTGATGCCGATGCGTTCTATTCCGTTTAAGTTGGTGTGTCTGCTTGGCATGAATGACGGGGCTTACCCGCGCTCTATGCCGCCGGAAGGTTTCGACTTGATGAACAACCGAGCGAGACCGGGTGACCGTTCCCGCCGTGACGACGATCGTTATCTGTTCCTCGAAGCCTTACTGTCTGCGCAGCAGTCTTTGTACATCAGCTATGTTGGGCGATCCATTCAGGACAACACAGAAAAAGTGCCTTCTGTGCTGGTTTCTGAACTGCTCGAATACTGCCACCAGAACTACTGTCTTGAAGACGATCTGTCTCTTGGGGTGGATGCCTCAGGCGACAAACTTTTAGACTCTCTCATTCATATTCACCCCATGGTGCCGTTCAGTCCAGACGCATTTAGCGGAGAAGATAAAAGTTACGCCAGAGAGTGGCTGCCCAGCGTAAATCGCCTCGGCGCAAGATCAGGGGCATTTGAGCAGCCATTGGACGACTATCTCACTGAAATGACGACGCCTTATCAGTTGGATCTCGTTGAGCTCCAACGTTTCTGGCGTCTGCCTGTTCAGTACTTCTTTAATCGTCGCCTGAAAGTTTTCTTTGAACCACCAATGGCAACAATGGAAAACGACGAACCGTTTACCTTGGGGGGATTGCAGAGCTACAAGATGCGCGACGAGCTGGTCGATACTTTGCTCCAATGCCGTTTAAACGGTGAGCCAGAAGAGCCCGTATTGCATCGCTATATGGAGCAGCAACGCGCCAAAGGTTTATTGCCAGTGGGTGCGTTTGGCGAGCTCGAGTTTGCTGCCAATCGGGAACAAACTGACGCCATGGTCAATGTGCTTTACCCGTTAACCGGAAAGCCGTTAGAAGACAGCGAAGTTCGCCTTGAACTGAGTGTAGAGGGAGAACCTTGTGAACTTACAGGCTGGCTAACTCAGCGCTATCAGTCTGGCTTACTTCGTTATCGTAGCGGAAAAATTCGTGCACAGGACTGGTTAGCTGCCTGGATTGATCACCTTTGTTTGGCAGCCATGGGGCAAAGCAGTCGAACTCATCTCATTGGCTATGACAAAAAAGAAGGTGTGGTGCATTGGGTTATTTCACCACTGGCAGGTTCAATTGAAGACAATGCCAGCCAAGCCAAAATGATGCTTCAAGAGTTGGTGAGGCTGTTTTATCAAGGAATGAATCAGCCGTTGGCATACTTCCCCAAAGCCGCATTGGCGGGTGTCCAAGCATGCATCAACAAAGCGGGTGAGTGGGTTGATGATGAAGAAGCTGCGTTCAAGAAAATGGCTGATGCTTTTAATGATGGTTATTTGTTCCCAGGTGAAGGTTCAGACCGATACATACAACGTATCTGGTCTTCATGGGATGACGATCTAGGAAAAGCGATCCGGTTAAATGCGAGTTTAGTATTACAAGCTGCAGTGTTAGCCACTCATGATGCGGAAGAAGGGTAAAACAGAAAAGAGAAAGTGTAGGGTGGTCGCCAGCAAATCGTTGTAATTTGTAGGGTGTTCGCTGTGCGACCACAGGGTCAGAGGTGACCACTAATTCTGTGGAGGGGATAGTACCCATGCGCTCTAGGCTTATCCGTGAGGAAGATCTCACCCTGTTTTATTTTGATCTTTAAAGGCAACTTATTGCTACAAAACAAGTGTTCGATCACAAATTATTAGGCGGAATCGACGAATTATGACTCATCAATCTGATACCCACTTGCAGCAAGCGATGGTTTTATCACCGATGGACTTCCCATTGCACGGGGCTAGGCTCATTGAGGCCTCTGCGGGAACCGGTAAAACTTTCACCATTGCAGGTTTGTATCTTCGTTTACTTCTTGGTCATGGCAATGGTGCCACTTCACACCCTTGTCCGTTAACCGTCGATCAAATTCTGGTAGTGACTTTTACCGAAGCGGCGACTGCTGAGCTTCGAGATCGTATTCGTGCGCGTATCCATGATGCACGTCTGGCGTTTTCCCGAGCGGATGCATCACCAGAAAATCGCAGTAGTGATCCGGTGATCGCCCCTTTGTTGGATGCCATTTCTGATCACAAAGAAGCCGCCAAGATCCTGCTTCAAGCCGAACGCCAGATGGACGAAGCCGCCATCTATACGATTCATGGCTTTTGCCAACGCATGCTGACTCAAAATGCCTTTGAATCTGGCAGTCGTTTTAATAACGAGTTTGTGACCGATGAAACCCAACTGAAATCGCAGGTGGTAGCGGATTATTGGCGAAGACAGTTCTACCCATTGCCAATTCAACTGGCAGCGGAAATCTGCAAAATCTGGGCATCCCCTGCTGCGCTGCTTGCCGATGTTTCTCGATATCTGACTGGTGCGAACATTGAGCTTACAGTTGCCCCTTTGTCGACCAACATTGCCGATCTCCATCAGCAGAATCTGGTCAGAATTGATGAGCTCAAAGCTAAGTGGATTGAATCCCAAGCGGATTTCCATGACCTGATCGCCAATTCCGACATCAACAAACGCAGCTACACCAAAAAGTCACTGCCCACCTGGCTTGAGCAGGTGAATGCCTGGGCAGCGAGCCCAACGGTTGATTACGCCTTTCCAGACAAGTTGGAGCGATTTAGCCAAGCAGCGTTGAACGAGAAAACTCCGAAAGGAACGCCACCCTGTCATCCCGTTTTTGACGCTGTAGAGGCGTTTCTTACTAATTCGGTTTCGCTGCGAGACCCTATTCTGGCGCATGCGATTTCAGAATGCCGCGTATTACTCGCCAAGGCTAAGCAAAGAAAGAATTGGCTCTCTTTCGATGACTTACTGACTCAACTTTCTGCCGCATTGGATTTAGACGAAGAGGATCTATTGGCTGAGCGCATTCGGTCGCTGTATCCCGTTGCCATGATCGACGAGTTTCAGGATACCGATCCACTGCAATACAAGATCTTTAGCCGGATTTATGTCGGGCAGCCAGAGAAAGGGCTCTTTATGATTGGAGACCCGAAGCAGGCGATCTACGGGTTTCGCGGTGCAGACATTTTCACTTACATCAAAGCCCGAAATGAAGTGACCGACCACTACACCTTGGACACCAACTGGCGTTCGAGCGCCGATGTGGTGACGTCGGTCAACCGTCTGTTTGAGTTTTGTGATGCCCCGTTTTTGTATGACGACGACATCCCTTTCAGACCAGTAAGGTTCAGCCCCAAAGCGCAAAGCAGTCACTGGGTTTTACATGGCAACCAACAAAAAGCGGTCACGTTCTGGCTTCATGAAGATGAAGCCGGCAAACCAGTGACCAAAGGGGATTACCTGTCGGTCATGTCGGAGGCAACCGCCAGCCAGATTCAGACGGTGTTAACCGCATCCGATAACCAGCAAGCGTGGTTTGAAAAAGACGGACAGGCGCATCCCGTGCAGGCAGGCGATATTGCCGTCTTGGTGAGAACGGGCGCGGAAGGTCGGCGAATCAAAGAGGCTCTGGCAAAACAAGGCATTGCCAGTGTGTATCTGTCGAACCGTGACAGCGTGTTTGACAGCCATGTCGCCGCCGATGTTCAGCGGCTACTGCAAGCCGTTCTAACCCCAGAGCAGGACAAAGCGCTGCGAGCGTGTTTGGCGTCGGCGTTGTTTGCGATGAATGCCCGAGAGTTGGACGCGCTGAATAACGACGAAATGCTGTGGGAAAACACGGTGAACGAGTTTCGGGAGTACCGCAAGCTGTGGCAACAGCGCGGTGTCATGCCCATGATTCGCTCCGTGATGGCAAAGCGAGCCATTGCCGAGAGGTTACTGGAAGAAGACGAAGGCGAGCGAGTGATCACCGATTTGTTGCACATTGGTGAGTTGTTGCAGCAGGCGAGTTTGTCTTTGGAAAGTGATCATGGATTGCTGCGCTGGCTATCAGAAACCATCAGCGATGTGCAATCTGGTTTGGCGGGTGGTAGCGATGAGCAGATTCAACGTCTCGAATCCGAAAGAAATCTGGTGCAAATCGTCACCATTCATAAATCCAAAGGTCTGGAATACGACTTGGTTTTCCTGCCATTTGTGAGCAGCTATCGCGAAGCCAGTGAAGGCAAGTATTACGATGCAGAGCAGGATAAAACAGTCCTCGATATTACCAATAATTCAGACGCCATTGCTCTGGCAGACAAAGAGCGTTTAGCTGAAGATCTTCGTCTTATCTACGTAGCCCTGACCCGCGCCGTCTATGGCTGCTTTATTGGTATGACACCGATACGCAAAGGGCGAGCCACCAAAGGACCATCGGGGTTACATTTAAGTGCGATGGGGCATTTAGTGCAAAATGGCGAGGCTAAATTACCCGAAGAGCTGGCATCTTGCCTGTCACAAGTGGTGACGGGGTTTGACTGCATGGATATAGTGACGCCGCCTGAACTTCCAGATTCTGGCTATTCAGCAGCAGCTAAGGAAACGCAAGCTCTCACCGCGAATGAACTGCAACAGCAGATTGACCGATTCTGGCGTATCAGCAGTTATTCTGGGTTAGTGAAGCAATCCGGTCACGGTTCACACGATGCGAGTTTCGAAGTGGCGGGCTTTGATATTGACTCATTTGCGGAAGAAGACGAACACCTGTTAGAAGAGCAGGAGCGCAGTATTTTTAATTTCCCACGTGGTGCCAAGCCCGGTACGTTTTTACACACTCTGTTTGAAGAGGTGGTATTTAGCGAGCCAGCAGGCAGTGACACCAACCGAGAAACCATTTCGAAGCTAATAGAAATAGAGCAACTGGAGCCGGAATGGCAGCCCGTGTTGGAGCACTTGGTGGATACAGTGCTGAATACGCCTCTGGATGGGGAATCGCTTCGCCTTTCCAGCAAGCTGCCAAGTCAACTTCTGGTGGAAATGGAATTTCTGTTGCCGATTGATGTATTGATCGCTCCTTCATTTAACCAGTTGGCGCACCAACATGATGCTCTGTCCAAACAAGCAGGAGAGTTGGGCTTTCATACCTTAAAAGGCATGCTAAAAGGCTTTATTGACTTGGTGTTTGAGCATCAGGGTAAATACTACGTATTGGACTGGAAATCGAACCACCTTGGGGATTCCGTCGGTGATTATCACGGTGAAAACCTCAATAATGCCATGGCTGATCATCGCTACGATTTGCAGTACCAGATCTACGCACTGGCTCTGCACCGCTTCTTGAAAAGCCGCCTTGCCAACTACGACTACGATCAGCATTTTGGTGGGGTCTATTACCTGTTCCTCCGCGGTGTTGACGGGCAATCCGATCACGGCATATTTTCTGCCAAGCCAACTCAAACCTTCTTAGAACAATTCGACAAGCTTATTGACGGAGAAGCGATAGATGCAGATGCTTAAACTATTACAACAACTGACCGATCAAGGCATCGTAAGGCAATTGGATTATCAGTTTGCTCAGTTTATTGCGTCTCAGCAGCCAGAAAACGGTGAGAACATCCCCTTTCTGGCGGGGCTGGTCAGCGCCGAGTTAGGCAAAGGGCACATCTGTATCCCAATGGACAAAGTCGATTTGGTGACCTGCTTGGGGCTGTATGGTGAGCAAGCGGAAGCCATTCGCAACCAGTTTTCGGGTATTGACTGGCAGTCTGAATTGCACGCTTCTTCTTTGGTGGGAAAACCGGGTGACGCGAAACCGTTAATCCTTGATGGCGCGAATCTGTATTTGCATCGCTATTGGCACTATGAGACCTCACTTAGCCAGACATTAAAAAACCTGATGAGCCCGATCTCGCTTTCTAATGATCAAATCAATCGCTTGAAAACCACTTTAGATCATCTGTTTGCGCGCAGTTACCACTACCTATTCAGTGCCGTGACAAAAGCCGATCAAAGTTCGCAGGTACAGAGGCAACAATGGGTGTGCGATCATCTGGATGTAGTGGATTCCAATTCCTTAAATTGGGAGGCGATAGATAAGGTAATTACCCAGGCGAATAAGGTTACCGACTTAGAGGCTCTGAATGATTTGGTGCCTCAGTCGGCGTGCTTGAACTGGCAGAAAGTGGCAGCAGCGGTGGCATTGACCCGTCGCTTTGCGGTGATTTCAGGTGGACCGGGTACTGGTAAAACTACAACAGTGACTAAACTTTTGGCGGCGTTGGTTCAGCAAGGTTCAGATATTGGTGAAGTGCCCACCATAAAACTGGTTGCGCCAACCGGAAAGGCGGCGGCTCGTTTGACTGAATCGATTGGTAAAGCGGTTGATGCCCTGCCGGTCGAACCAGAAATCCGAGCCCGAATTCCTACCGAGTCCAGCACCATTCACCGCTTGCTGGGGGCAGTCCCCGGGCGTGCAGAATTTCGTCATCACAGCGAGAACCCTCTTCATTTGGATATTCTGGTGGTCGATGAAGCCTCGATGGTCGACCTATCCATGATGCATAAATTGGTGCAAGCTTTGCCACCGCAGGCAAGATTGATTCTGCTAGGCGATAAAGACCAGCTCGCCTCGGTAGAGGCAGGGGCAGTTCTGGGCGACATCTGTGATTTCAGTGATCAACATATGAGCGCGAATCAAAGCCAGCAGATATCTGCACTGACTGGTTTTTCGGCGATAGCACAATATGTATCCACTCAAGCCCCAGCCATTGTCGACTGCTTGTGTATGCTGCAAAAAAGCTATCGATTCGATGCTCGTTCGGGCATTGGGCAATTGGCGAAAGCCATAAATTCGGGGCAGCCGATCCAAGTTGAAAAAGTGTGGAACCAAGGGTTTGAAGACATTGCGCATCATGACTTGGATAAAGCCGTCTACCAAACGATGCTAAATATGGCTGCCAAGGGTTATGACAGTTATCTCCAAGCTGTCACAAGACCGTTGAACCACGATGAAACGCCTTCGTTGAAAGCCAGAGAGGTTTTGAAGCTGTTTTCCCAATGTCGATTGCTTTGCGCGATACGTGAAGGGGATTTTGGTGTAACAGGGTTAAATACACGAATTGAGCAACTCTTGAGAAAGAAGGGAAAATTGCCCGCCACTGATGAGCTTTGGTATCCCGGACGCCCAGTTATGGTGACTCGGAATGATCACAGCTTAGGGTTGTATAACGGTGACATTGGCGTGTGTATGTTGGACGAGTCGGAAGAAACGCCAAGACTAAGGGTATATTTTGAGTTACCGGATGGCACGGTTAAAGGCGTACTTCCAAGCCGAGTTCCCGAACACGAAACCGCCTATGCGATGACGATTCACAAATCTCAGGGAAGTGAGTTCGAGCATACGATCATGGTGTTGCCACCCAATTACAGCCCAATTCTTACCCGCGAGTTGATTTATACCGGAATTACGCGTGCCAAGAAGCAGTTAGATCTGTTTGGTGATCGCGCGGTAATGAGTCGTGGGGTGAAAGTAAAAACGTTGAGAGCGAGTGGGTTAGCGAGTCGATTGGGTTAGGTATGTGGGATAGAGAAAGGCACCGTCCGTGGTAAGCATTTTAATTCTTAACGCGATTAGGCTTCATTCAGAGCCAGAAAGCGGAACAAATCTTTGGTGCTAACATCTTCTTCAATTTTGGTGCTAAAGACATCAGAAAAAGAAATGTTCTTAATATTACAGCGGTTTTGATACGACATAATGTAACGCTTCATACTGCTGTTTACTGGAAACACGCAGTGAACGTCTCTGCCGTCTAAAAATTGGTTATCAGCCATATCCCAAAAGCTTTGGGCTGAGTTGCAAATTATGGTTCTCATTGAGTTTATGCTCGCAAGTTGTGGACTCTCGCTTCCTAGCATTTGACCCTAAATTAGAGGGAACCTCCGTGTGGCAGTGAATGTTTCTCAATGATCTGACGTTGTACTCGTAAAGAAACACTCATCTGAATTTGAACGCTGGAAAAGGTGACCCTCTCCAGCGGCGGTGATTGTACCAGCAGTTTTGCAGATGAAAAGTCAAAATTTAACCAATTTCATCGTTAATTTAGCAACCTATTATAAATCAGTTGCTTATAAATGAAGTTTTTTAGTATGAGGTTCTATTAAACAACTCTGAGCTGTAAAATCTTCGATCTTCTTTGGTAGTTATATAAATCCTGTTTTTCACCCGGGAGCGCGTCAATGCCGACTTCGGTGAATCCTTGCTCTCTGAACCAATGGATACTTCTTGTAGTAAGCACAAATAAGTTCTCTAAGCCTAGGGTTTTAGCCTGATTATAGATGTGCTTGAGCAGATGAACTCCGCGGTTGCCATCCCGATAATCTGGGTGGATAGCAACACACGCCATTTCAGCCGTTTTAGCTTCAATATAAGGGTAAAGCGCGGCGCAACCGATGATCATTCCGTCTTTTTCTATGATAGTGAACTGGTGGATCTCTTGCTCAAGCTGTTCGCGAGAGCGACGAACCAGTATTCCCTGTTCCTCAAGTGGACGAATCAAATCCAAGATCCCGCCGATGTCATCAATGTCAGCGCTTCGAACCTGCTCCGCACTGGCCATTACGATTTGCGTTCCGATACCATCCAGCGAGAACAATTCCTGCAAAATGGCGCCATCAAGTTTATAACTGACTAAGTGGCTTCTTGGCACGCCAGCTCGGCAAGCGGCTATTGCAGCTTTCAGGAAGCGAATGGAACCACGACGCCCATTTTCGTCACCTTCTTTCGACAATCTTTGTTGAAGGATCTCTTGAGCACCTTTAGGAAACAGCTCAGCAATAACGTCGCCTTTGTCGTCGATGATGCCCTGTTCTGAGCTGAATCCGATAAGTTTGTCGGCGTTGAGTTTGATGGCAACTTGTGTGGCGACTTCTTCAGAAAGTAAGTTAAAACTTTCGCCAGTAACCGAGCAGCCGATAGGACCAAGAAGCACAATGGAACCTTGCTGCAAAGTCCGATAAATGCCTTCGGTATCGATTCGGCGAATTCGCCCGCTGTGGCAGTAATCAATACCGTCATCTACGCCAATAGGTTGAGCAACAATGAAATTTCCGCTCACAACATTAAGTTGCGTACCTGCCATTGGGGTATTGTTTAAACTCATAGAAAGTCGGGCGGTAATGGCAAGTTGAAGCTGACCTGCTGCTTGCATGGCGACACTGAGTGCATCTTCATCTGTCACCCGTATTCCTTTGTGGTATGGCGTGTGGTGATCTTGTTTGTCCAGCAAGCGGTTTATCTGAGGTCGTGCGCCATGAACCAGTACAATTTTTACCCCCAGACTATGCAGTAGGGCAATGTCACTAATTATGTTACCGAAGTTCTGATCTTCAAATGCCTCACCACCGATCATGACCACCATGATTTTGCCACGGTGGGCATTGACATAAGGCGCGGATTGCCTGAATCCTTTTACCAGTGCTGTGCTTCTTATTTTCACTATAAAATCTGTCCGTGACTAAATATGCTAATTTTATGAGTAATTATTTTTGTATATTGACTCCTATTTGAGATTTGTTCAATGAAAATTTTCGAACTGTGCCAAATAAAGTCCATATGTTGAGTAAAATATGTATGGTATGGTTTAGACTGACTAATATGTCGTCGTTGGTTGGTCTTTCTGTGAAAGTTTTTGGGCTCGCCGTGGTATCTGTACACACTGTTTAGGAAGTAGAAGTGATGAGTAGTGCAATGAGCAAGCTCTGGCAGGGAGGTCGTCAGGATATGTCTTATTATCTGAAGGCGGGATTACTCTTAGGTACGCTAGTTGTCGGGGTTGGGGTTGGCTTATATCACGTCCTTAACCAGTACAATGCGGAGCAAAAAGAGTTGCGAAAGCACATCTACGGACACTGGGTCGAACAGAATGTCGCACCCTATATGCGAGACTCATACACCATTAAACAAGAAGGGGTGTACAGAGACGGTCGCTTAATCGCATCGGACTTCAGTTTTAATGGCAATGAGCTCAAATTCAGCAGTGGCGGCTCTAAGCATGAGTTCATCATCATCTCAGAGACATTCAAAAAAATGCGCCGCATTAAACCGGAGCATTACGAGTCTATTTTCCTCAATACTAATCCGCAGCCAGTTGTGTTAAATCCAAGCAATTAGACAGAGAGTGTATTGCTGATGGCGATATATTTTGCCATGCTGATACAAACCTTTATGTCTGGATGTCTTTGTGTTTAAAAAATTTCTTTGTTTTGGTGCAGTAGCAACGTTAGTGGGTTGTGCCGCCCCAACCGAGCGAGGTCAACAATACCTCGACGGTGAATTCTCTTCTGCGCTCAATCAAACCGAGCAAATCGAATCCAACAAACCTCGAAATTATCTGGCATTTAACGCCCAGGCAGAGCAAGTTCTTGTGAAGTCGCCTTCGATGTCACGAACTTTCCAGCCTTTATACGAGCAGCTATCCGCGTGGACACTCAACAGTGGCGATCCAAAAGAACTGGCTAATTACGGTATTCAGGCAGCGCAGCTTGGTGGTGGTGACGACAAAGGTAACGTGTTGTTTACTGGATACTTCTCTCCAGTAATTGAATTGCGCCATCAGCCGAATGACACGTTCAAATACCCTGTCTACAAAATGCCTACCTGTGAAGAGCAATGCCCAACACGAGCCGAAATTAACAGTGGTGTGCTTGAAGGAATGGGGCTTGAACTTGGCTATGCGGCAAATATGATTGACCCGTTTATTATGGAAGTGCAGGGCAGTGGTTTCGTGCATTTTGAAGACGACGATACTCTGGAATACTTTGCCTATGGCGGGAAAAACGGGCATCCGTACGTCAGCATTGGTAAGGTTCTGATTGAGAGAAATCAGATTCCACGAGAAAAAATGTCGCTTAAAGCAATCAAAGAATGGGTTCTCGCGCAGGAAGAAGAAGTCGTTCGTGAACTGCTTGAGCAAAATACCTCTTATGTTTTCTTTGAACCGAGACAGGCAGCTCCAGTAACGGGTACGGCAGGCATCCCACTGCTTCCTATGGCTTCGGTCGCTGGTGACAGAAGACTCTTTCCAATGGGCACCCCCATTTTGGCAGAAGTTCCTTTGCTAAACGCCGATGGCACATTCAGTGGAGCGCATGAGTTGCGTCTTTTAATTGTTTTGGATACTGGCGGTGCAGTGAAACAAAACCACCTCGACCTTTATCACGGTATGGGGCCAAGAGCCGGAACTCAGGCAGGTCACTACAAGCATTTTGGTCGGGTTTGGAAATTAGGTTTAGAAGCATCCGCGACGCAATCACCTTGGGCACTGCCACCTGAAAAGCGCGATTAAACGTGTAGGCTAGACTTTTTGATGAAGAGTGCGTATAAATCGCACTCTTTCTTTTTGAACTCAATTTTGCACAAGGCGACATCATGCAAGACAACCTTCCTCCAGCATCCGAGCAGTACGATCAGCGATTTGGTGGTACAAGGCGTTTATATGGAAACTCCGAAGTGGAGATCCTCCGAGCGTCGCATGTGTGTGTCGTTGGAATTGGTGGTGTGGGTTCCTGGGCGGTAGAAGCATTAGCCAGAACGGGGATCGGAGAGCTGACCCTGATCGATATGGATGATGTGTGTGTCACCAATATTAATCGTCAGATCCATGCCTTGAATGGTACGGTTGGTCAAAGCAAGATTGAAGTGATGGCAGAGAGAGTAAAGCTGATTAACCCTGAATGTAAGGTTAATCTGATTGACGACTTTATCTCACCAGACAATTTGAAAGAATACATCAGCAAAGACTTTGACTATGTATTGGATGCCATCGACAGCGTCAAAGCAAAGGCTGCCTTGCTGGCGTTCTGCCGCAGCAATAAAATCAAAGTAGTAACGACAGGCGGTGCTGGTGGTCAGGTAGATCCGACGCAAATTCAGGTCGCGGACTTAACCAAAACCATTCAGGATCCGCTGGCAAAGAAAATCAAAGACACATTGCGTCGTCACCATAACTTCCCGAAGAACCCACAGCGAAAGTTTGGTATTGAATGTGTATTCTCTACTGAACAATTGAAGTACCCACAAGCAGACGGCAGTGTTTGTGCTACCAAATCGACAGCAGAAGGACCAAAACGTATGGACTGCGCCAGCGGTTTTGGTGCGGCAACGGTAGTGACCGCCACCTTTGGCTTTGTTGCCGTATCACGAGTCGTTGAGAAGCTGATTCAGCGCGGGCTGAAGAAGTCTTAAGATAATCCATCTGAAGTCGCCCGACACAAATGTTGGGCTTTTTTATGCCAGTAATCCGTGGGCAACTGGTGGTGAAAGTGGGTATAATCCCCGCCAGTTAATATTCAAAACCTAATCAGAATAATGAGCAATTTCCCTTCATCCCCATTTGGCACCGACATTTCTAGCGAGCAGATTGCTGAAACCATGCAAGGTTTTAAAAGCTGGGAAGACCGTTACCGACAGGTCATTCAGTGGGGTAAGAAACTGCCCGATATGCCGGAAGACCTGAAAGCCGATACTGTGACTATTTCTGGTTGTGAAAGCCAGGTTTGGTTTGTTGTAGAAAAGGTGGGTGAGCAGTGGCATTTTTGTGCCGACTCTGATGCCCGAATTGTACGTGGTTTGATAGCGATAGTGCTCGCTGCCTACGAAGGCAAAACCTCAGAGCAGATTCAGAGTTTTGATATCGACGCTTACTTCGAAGTGACAGGTTTGTTTACTCACCTGAGCCCCTCCCGAGGTAATGGTCTGAAAGCCATTGTTAAGCACATTCAAACCATTACTCGTTAAGCTTTTATTTTCTATCCTGAAATGGATTAGGCGTTACTTACCCATTTCGTGGAAATGAAGTTGTGGAACCGGAACCATAGGTTCAGCGACACTCCAGGCATGCGGTTTACCAGAAAGCCGAATGACGATTTCCATCGCAAATTCCAATGCGCTACCAGGTCCCTGGCTGGTAATGAGCTTGTGTATCACGTCTGTTACTACACGCTTAACTCGCCACTGTGCCTCTGGAATGTGTTTTTCAAAACTAGGGTGACAGGTCATGATGGCTTCTGGGTACAAGTCGTGTGTTTGAAGGACTAAAGCGGGAGCTGCACATATTGCCGCCATCCAACGTCTTTCATACATGTGCTGCTTGAGCATCTCGATCAGAAGCACGCTGTCGCGGAAAGTTTCTGAGCCGGGCACGCCTCCTGGTAAAGCGATCACATCAAACTGCTCATCCGCCACTTCGACTAATTTGCAGTCCGCCGTTAGAATAACACCTCGAGATGCTTTCATGGTGAGCGAGCCTTCAGGGTCGACGCTGGCAATCGTCACATCGTAGCCAGCGCGCACCATGATATCGATGATGGTAACCGCTTCCATTTCTTCGGTACCCGGTGCGATCGGGACCAGTACTTTAAAACTCATGATGAACTCCAGCTTTGTTCGATTCTTTGTATTTCATCCAGTAAAGATTGGTTTACTGGAGTCGGAATACCGTGCAGTCTGGCTTTGCTGACTACGTATCCCGTTATAAATTCTATCTCAGTCTTGCGTTGATAAAACACATCTTGTTGCATTGAAGAGTGATTTTTCGCTGTGGCATTTATGACTAAATCGACTTTGTTCCGAAGGTCGGAATAGTTCGCTTCTTGCTGCTCAGCCTTCATAACACGCGCCACTTCTTTGACTATGGCATCTAATGTTGAATGATATTTCTCCTGAGCCAGATCTCCGTTCAAACACTGCTCTATGGCGGTCAATGGATTGATGGCACAGTTGATGGCGAGCTTGTCCCACAAGGCTTGTTGAATATCAGGGTTCCAACTCACTTCTGGCATTGCGTGATTGAGGACTTCTGCTAAAAAGTCGCAGTGACAGCCTTTGGTATTAACACCACCAAGCTGGGTCATGCCGTGACCTGTGTGCTGAACCTGATTCGCTGATGGCTTGTAAGCGGCTTGCGTTGTCGTGCCAAGCACTACCGGGAAATCTTTAATACGCTCTGATATCGCGTCAACCGCCCCCATTCCATTGTGCATAAATAGCAGAATGGTGTCGGTGCTCAGTTTCGGCAGAATTGGGGCAATTGCTTCTTCTACCTGCCAGGCTTTGACAGTGATCAGGATGAGATCGGCGTTTGCCAGATCGTTATCGTCGTTGCTGCGAAACTCGATAGGAGCCTGTTTGTCTTTGGCAAGGTGCAGCGTTGAAGCAGTGCAACTGCGACTCCAAAGAGACACATTATGCCCAGCGTCGTGCAGGGACGTTGCCCACAACGCACCAACAGCCCCAGGACCAAGAATGGTAATGTTCAAACTGAAATGCCTTACAGAGAGAAAGTTGCAGCAAGGATAGCGAGAGCAGGAAAAGATGCAATATCTGGCGGGGTTTCTTTGAGTTCGAATATATATTCAAACAAAAATGGCGCTAAAAAGCGCCACTTATTAAATTACAGGACTTCGATTTAGAAGTTGTACTGTACGCGGTAGATTAGAGCATCACCGTAATCACGACCGTCGTTAAACTCGCTCTTCACGCCCAGTTTGTTCTGGAAGTAACGGTAAGTCAGAGCGGTAGAGAAGTTGTCTGTTACGTGCCAGAAAAGGATAGCTGCGCCGTTCAGACCGGTTTTGCTGCCTTGGTCTTCAGCGTAAGCTTCTGCGCGATCAAATTCGATTTCGTTCCAGTTGACCAAAGCAAAGTTCTGACCGAAAGCTTCAAAGTTGTAGCCTGCAGACCAGCCCGCCATGTAACCGTTGTTGCCGTTGTAACGGAACTCAGATCCAAAGTTAGACCAAGCGTTTACCTGATGAACACCTACCCAAGGTTTGAACCACCAGTCTTCGCCAGTCAGTTTTGTGTAACCAACACCCAGAACACGATTCTGCTCACTTTGTGCAGAGTTATCGTGGTTGTAAACTTGCGCGTAAAGACTCGCACCAGATTCACCTAGATAAACATGAGCCTGACCTTTTAGAGAGGCTTTGCGATCTTCTGCAGACTTTTCGATGCTCTCGTAATCGTAGAAACCGTATAGCTCACCCCAGCTAAAACCTGCACCACCTTCAATACCCAGAACAAACTGGTTGCGGTTTGCAGCACCTTCAATTGCCTGTGGTCCGTGATCCCAGCTTTGGTGATCAAGGTAAACGCCACCGAATCCGTATAGATATTCTGCTTGAGCTGGAACAGCAACCGCTGCTGTCGCGAGGCTAAGTGCTAAAAATGACTTGCGCATGGTTCTTCTCTCTTAGTTGAATTGAAACGATCTCAATCCATGATCTGTAAATCCGATGCAGCGCATTCTATATATTTACTTCTCATTTGGAAGTGCAAAGAAATGAAAATAGAAAACGATTGCGTGACTTTGATCACGTAATTGATCTTATTTGTTAACTTTGTCAATTAGGTGCAATATTAATCAGCGTTTTCTTAATGACAAAATTGTTAATTTGGGAAAAACGTTTTCGTTCTTACTTTCAACAGAGTTGGGAATGCAGATATTTCTTAGCTGAAACATCCGTGGTGCCTGCATTTGTGCGGTAAATGGAAAAGAGTGGTGATCGTGATATTGGAAGTTCTCGTAAACCCAAAACATAAAGATAAGGAAGCGAGCATGTCACTCATTACTAAAATATTTCCCTTGAGTTCGGTTGTTTTGCCAGAAGGCAAAATGAACTTGAGGATTTTTGAGCCCAGATATAAACGTCTGGTTAAAGAATGTTGTCAAAACGGAGAGGGGTTCGTGATTTGTTTGGTCTCAGACAGCAACGACACTTCTCCACATAACATCTCTCAGATAGGCACTCTGGTAGAAATCGTTGATTTCGAAACGCTGGACGATGGTTTACTGGGCATAACTGTGTACGGAAAGCAGCGTATCAGGGTTAAACGAGTGTGGTCAGAACATGATGGGTTGAGAGTGGGAGAAATTGAACACCTTCCAAACTGGCAGACTCACAGTTTCGGAGAGAGTTCAGAGCACGTAGCCAAGCAACTACAGGAAGTGTATCAGCAGTTTCCCCAAGTGAAAAAGCTCTACGAACAGTGCTTCTTTGATGATGCCACATGGGTGAGTCAACGCTGGCTCGAGTTGTTACCTATCAATCAATCCAAATTCGATCTGTTGGTGTCGCAAGATTCATGCATTGCCACGTTAGATTTTTTATCGGATGCCATAGACAGTAAATAAGTGATCTTTTTTTCCGCTGCATCGTATACTCACTTTAATAAGGGCAATATCCAATCAGGGATATACCCAGTTCGATGTAAGGAACGATCATGAGCAAGACGCTAGAAGCAGGCTCCGGAACACAAACCAAATCGTCAGGGTTAGATCGGGCACACTGGTCTGCCTGTATGGCTAAAATACAAAACGGCGACAAACAGGCTTACGCTGAAGTATTTCGGTTCTTTTCACCAAGACTGAAAACTTTTGTCATCAAACACGTGAGTAACGAGCACGTTGCTATCGAAATCATTCAGGATACGATGGCGATGGTTTGGCAGAAAAGCCACCTGTTTGATCCAGCAAAAAGCTCCTTGTCGACCTGGATCTACACTATCGCGAGAAACTTAAGTTTTGACCTGCTCAGAAAGCAAAAAGGCAAAGACTTACACGTTCACTCTGAAGATATTTGGGCGAGCGATTACTGTCCTCCGGATCTTGTTGACCATTACTCGCCGGAACAAAACATGTTGAAAGAACAGGTTGTCCGTTTTTTAGACGTGTTACCACAAAGCCAGAAAGACGTGGTTAAAGCTGTTTATTTAGACGAGCTGCCGCACCAGCAGGTGGCTGATATGTTTGATATACCGTTGGGGACCGTGAAGTCACGTTTGCGACTGGCGGTAGAGAAATTGCGCCATTCAATGAATGGGGAGTCGCTATGAGTTATCACCCGGATTTAGAAATGTTTAAAGCTTATGTCGATGGGACAATAGACCCATGCCACGGAATCATGGTGGCAGCTCATCTTGAAACATCCAGCGAATCCAGACAGACGGTTCAACGTCTGGAAGCGGAAGCGGCGCAAGAGATGTTCAGTGCTGACGTAGCTGAAACCGACACCGACCTTCCGGAAATGGAAGATATGTTGTCTTCAATTATGGATATGAAGCAACTTAAGCCAGACACTCAAGTTCATGAACAGCCTGCGAACCACCACATTGAGCTGAATGGTAAGAAATTTGTTCTTCCCAAAGCACTGCGAAACCACATCACTCGTATTGGTGAATGGCGAAGTTACGGTGGAAAGGTTTACAGCGCGGCTGTCGAACTGGAAGAAGAAGGTGCCAGAATGAACCTGCTTTATATAAAAGAAGGGGTTCAGGTGCCGCAACATACTCACAAAGGGATTGAAACGACTTTAGTGTTACACGGCGGATTTACAGACGAGCATGGTCACTATGATGAAGGTGACTTCATGACTCGGGATGCGTCTGTGAAACATTCACCACAGACTCCAGAAGGACAGGATTGTCTGTGCCTAACTGTGTTAACCGAGCCAATGATTTTCACACAAGGCGTAGCAAGAGTGTTCAACCTGTTTGGTCGTGGTGTATTTCCTTAATCTTTGTTTCCCTAAACATAAAAAAACAAAGTCCAAGAAAGAAAAAGAGGCTCATTCGAGCCTCTTTCTGTATCCATTGAACTGGGCGTTACTCCTGTCCTTTCGCTTTTAAGCTTTCTTCGTAGGCATCTTCTTTAGCCTTGTCCAAAAGTCTTGCGAAGTAATGCCTCAAGGAATAAAGCATTAACAGGCTTGGAATGACCATCAACGATGTAATGATAAAGAACGTCGTCCAGTCGTCCAGAAAGTCAACCAGCTCACCACTGAATGAAGCCAATGTTGTTCTGCCAAAGTTACCCAGAGACGCCAACAGCGCGTATTGAGTCGCCGAGAAGGCTTGCCCGGTCATTGCCGTCAGGAACGAAACAAAAGCGACAGTCGAAAAAGCCGTAGTGAAGTTATCTATCACGATAGTCGCAAAGAACAGCGTTTCGCTTGGACCTACTTTTGCAATCCAGGCAAACATCAGGTTACTTGCCGCCATCGCGATACCGCCGATCATCAGACCGCGGACAATACCAAACTTCACATTGACCATACTGCCCAAAATGGTGAACAGGATAGTGAAGCCCCATCCAATTAACTTGGAGTAGTAACCAATCTGCTCGTTACTAAAGCCTACCTCTTTATAGAAGGTGATGGACATGCGACCCAAGAAGGCTTCACCAATCTTGAATAGGAAAACAAACAACAGCAGGGTGACTGCAACCTGAACACCGTTACGACGGAAGAAGTCATAAAACGGCTCAACGACGGTTACAGTGAACCAGGCAGCCACAGGCGAGCCTACAAGCTGTGAATGACGCTCTTCGGCTTGTTTCTGGAGTTTTTCACGATCGGTTTTCGGTTCGCCAACCAAAATGGTAAAGAGCATAAGAATGCCGACAATCACCGCCATTCCATAAAACACACCATTCCAGCCAATACTGTCTGCATTAATAAAGGCGAGATAACCCGGTAATGAATACCCAGTCCACCAGCCAACAACTGCCATCGCAGAGGCTTGTGGAAGTTTGTTGGACTCGGATTTCGGGAAGGTATCAATACGATAAGCATCAACAGCGATATCTTGTGTCGCCGAGGCGATGGCAATACCAAAAGCGATCATTGAAGTGATCATCAGATTTTTAGCGGGGTCGACACCTGCTATGCCAAGCGTGCAGATTAAGATGACGACCTGACAAAGTAAGATCCAGCTTCGGCGCTGACCAAACAGCGCATTTAGAACGGGTAATTTTACGCGGTCGACTAAAGGTGCCCATAAAAAGTTAATTGCGTAGACAGCGAAAATAGAACCGAAGTAGCCAATGGCTGCGCGAGTTAATCCGGCATCTTTTAACCAGCCAGACATGTTGGAGCCGATAAGCACCCATGGAAAGCCGCTGGAGCAGCCTAACATAAATACCCAGAGCAAGCGTTTGTCGAAGTAACTACGGATAGTTTCAAGCCAGGTCATGTTGCTTGACATAGAACACTCCTTGTAAGAGAGAAAAGAAAACGCTGGCGAGGAGCCAGCGTTTTTTAATTATTATTTTTGTAGTGTGACTTTTTTCACCACGATTGGTTCTACAGGAATATCCTGCATGCGTCCCATGGATTTGGTTGGCTTAGTTGCCATTTTCTGAACCACTTCAAACCCTTTTGTGACCTTGCCAAAAACCGCGTAGCCAGGGTTAGCAGCAGAGTAGTTTAAGAAGTCGTTGTTTTGTAGGTTGATAAAGAACTGACGAGTTGCAGAGTCCGGATTGGATGTACGAGCCATTGCAATTGTTGCGGCGTCATTCTTAAGCCCGTTGCTTGCTTCATTCTTGATGGGAGCATAGGTTGGAAGACGCCCCATCTTGGCGTCAAAACCGCCTCCCTGAGCCATAAATCCTGCAATAACGCGATGGAACTGAGAACCTTCGTAGCTTCCATCTTCTACATAGCGAAGAAAGTTTTTCACCGTGGCAGGGGCTTTGGCTTCATCCAGCTCAACGGTAAAGGAACCCAAATTGGTTTCGAATACCACGCTTTGTGCCCAAACTGGTAATGAAAAAAGGCATACCAAAGATAAAATCAGGCTGCGCATTAGAATCTCTCCTTCATGTAATTAAGAAGTTCTTTATCGTTAGCAATTTCTGCCAGAACCAAGTCCACAACATCATTCAATACAAGTTCAATGTCTTCATTGGATGCCGATAAAGTGCCAGTCTTTTTCGCAGTGCCGTTGTAGGACTTAACCAGCTTACCGCGTGGTGTTTCAGCCGTAACCTGCAAGGTTACTTTGGCGTCCAGTTCGTTTTCCATCAGAGTATTGGATACATTGACCAGCGCTTCCTGAACTTCCAGACTTAATGTGTTGTTGCTGTTAGCGACCAGTTGAAAACCCTGAGACACCAACTGTTGATATACAGCGGTTTCAATAGCAATACGCAGGTTTTGCTTGGTATGGATTGGTTGTGTAGAGCGACGACCGCTATTCACCAGCGCAACATATTGAGAAGTACGAATGTCGCGGCTTTCTAAAGAGAAAGACTGACCATCGACCAATTTAACGCTGCTAAGGGTAGGGGTTGGCGTGAGGTTGATTTGCTCTTCTTTCTGAGGAGAAGCACATGCTGCCAACAAAATCACAGATGCAGCAAGTATCAATTTTCTCATGACTAATTCCTTTAATTAAACAATCTCGCAGGATGGTTTTCTAATTTTTAGTGGCTTGTAATATAACAAATTTACTGTTGGATGCGACGAGCTTCACCTGCGATTTTCCAAATAAACGTTCAAGTTTTATATCGTAGCCCAGGTGACGGTTGCCAATAACAAATAAATCCCCTCCGCTATTAAGAACATGCTTTGCATCACAGAACATCTGCCATGCGATGTGGTCAGTAATGGCTTGTTGTTGATGGAACGGAGGATTACATAACACTAAGTAAGTACTCTCTTTTTTAAAACCATCAAGGCAATTATTGGCGATACACTGGATATTGCGATCTTCTCCCAGGTTTTCTGTGAGATTGCGCTTGGCTGATTCCACCGCCATGTAACTTTCATCCACACAGGTAATGCGAGCCTGAGGATTAAGTTGACCCGCTTTTACAGCCAGAACGCCATTACCACATCCTAAATCGACAATATGGCGCAAATCCTTATCTTGAGGGATATGTTCCAGCATAAAGCGGGCACCCAAGTCGAGCCCTTCTCCAGAGTAAACGTTAGCAAGGTTCACCAGTTCAAAGTTCTCACCCTCGACTTTCCATCTTGTTTCTGGCTCTACCGTTGGCGGTTGCTCCGCATCTAACGTTGAAAACACCAGACGGTGCTTTTTCCATGCCAGTGATGTTGTCGTCGTCCCCAAATGCTTTTCAAATAGTTTGAGTGTCGAGGTATGAATCTCTTTTGCTTTATTGACGGCAATGACTTTGCAGTTTTTGGGAAGAGCTTCTTTTAACTGGCTAAGTTGCCACGTCAGAAACCGGTTGATTTTTGGAATCTGCATCAGAACCAGATCAACGTCGTTTGGGATGGATTCTAAGCTCGTTAAAAACTCAATCTTATTACACTGGTTACGTTGCAAGTTCTTCAAAGCACCACGGTGAGAGATGAACGAATCTGTCACCATGGTGACTTGGTATTTTTCTGAAAACCAACACGACAAAGCGCCAAAATGATCATTTAAGATCAGAATTTTACTGCCTTCTGCCAGTTGGATTTCATCCTCGACATGGTTGATTAGATATTCGTCGCCGGCATTCCATGCTTGTAGGGTTTCTTGAGCTTTTTTGGGGAAGCGATGTAAGGTCAGTTTTCGACCTCGAAGTTGTAACTCGGTGTTCATGGAATAAGGTAGGTAGTGGGCTAAGTGCGCATTGTCGCAGAAAGCGCAGTACGCGAGCAACCGGAAGTTAGCTGCTTGTCTTTGTAAGTTATTTTTCGGCTCTCTTTTATCGTGTTTTAAGAAAGCTTAATAAAAGATGTTCGGTCTGATCTAAGAGATAAGCTTGACGCCTTTAATTGCAAGAAAATCAGATCAAAGCCACTTTTTTATCGATTGCTGTGTCATATATCGCGTTTATTCCGTATACCCAAATGAATTAGATTTGAGTCAGGATCGTGGGAAAGAACATAGCGAGTAGAGTTAAGTCCGAATATAATCTTATCAATACACAATAAGGTGAACCGCTTACAGCAAGGAAAGGACATGATTCAAGAAATCATTGAGCAAAAACTGCAAAACGAATTTCAACCTAAGCATTTGGAAGTGTTGAATGAAAGCTATATGCACAATGTGCCTAAAGGTTCAGAAAGTCACTTTAAAGTGATTATTGTGAGTGAAGCATTTGAGGGGCTACGTTTAATCGGTCGTCACCGCAAAGTAAATGGTGTATTGACAGAAGAATTAGAAAATCACATACACGCTCTCTCTATTCATACCTATACTGAATCAGAATGGTTACAACAAACAGGTGGTGCTCCAGATAGCCCAATGTGTTTGGGTGGAAGCAAACTGGGATAACAAATAAAACAATAAGACTTTAGAAAACGGCTCATTTGAGTGTGTTTAAAGTGCTTTTGCGTTTTAAATGTCTGTTGAGTGAATATTTGTGAACGAAATGATTTGTTAAAAAAACTTATAAATAAAAATGAATGGGTTAGATCCAGTTATTTTTATGATTTATTAACATTTGTGCGACAGTTCAAACTTATTCACATTGACTAGCTAATCTGTAACCAACAAACGAAAAATTACAGATTAATCCGGTGCATGGTCATGGCATCACCTTCACAAAAGATGCTAGACTATCGCACCTGATAAAACTCGCATTTTTTTGTGACGAGTTATTTAAGAGGATGTTGCGATTTTGACCAGGGTGTCAGGTCAAAACCGGACACAAAATGTCGTGTCTAACTTTTACGCAATTAAAAGAATCTTTTTCCCGATAAAGTAGTGCAAGTGCGTATGATTACAATAAAGAAGGGTTTGGATATTCCAATTTCTGGAGTTCCATCCCAGGTGATAAGTGATGGCAAGTCCATCAATAAAGTCGCCTTGCTTGGCGAAGAGTACGTTGGAATGCGTCCTACGATGCATTGTCGCGTAGGCGATGTAGTGAAAAAAGGTCAAGTTCTTTTTGTCGACAAAAAGAATGAAGGCGTTAAATTCACTGCTCCAGCGAGTGGTAAAGTCATTGAAATTAACCGTGGCGCTAAGCGCGTACTTCAATCTGTAGTAATTGAAGTAGAAGGTGATGAGAAAGTGACTTTCGACAGTTACGCAGCCGATAAGCTAGTCAGTCTTGACCGTGAAACGATCAAAACTCAGCTAGTTGAATCAGGTATGTGGACTGCACTTCGTACTCGTCCGTTCAGCAAGGTTCCTGCGATCGAGTCTTCAACTCAAGCTATCTTCGTTACGGCAATGGATACCAATCCATTGGCAGCAGATGCTGGAGTTATCATCAATGAGCAAGCCGAAGCGTTTACCGCTGGTCTAGACATTATCTCTCGTCTGACTGAAGGCAAAGTTTACGTATGTAAAAATGGCAATAGTCTGCCTCGCTCATCTCAATCTAATGTTGAAGAACATGTATTTGATGGACCGCACCCTGCTGGGCTTGCTGGCACACACATGCACTTCTTATACCCTGTTAATGAAGCTGTATCTGCATGGAGCATCAACTACCAAGATGTGATTGCATTTGGTCAGCTATTCCTGACAGGTGAGCTATACACTGATCGTGTGGTTTCTCTGGCAGGTCCAGTTGTAAACAACCCACGTTTGGTTCGCACAACTGTAGGTGCAAGCCTGGAACAACTGGCTGATGGCGAGTTGATGCCTGGCGATGTACGCATTATTTCCGGTTCTGTGCTTGCTGGTACCCAAGCGAAAGGTCCTCATGCCTACCTTGGTCGTTACCACCTTCAAGTATCTGCAATTCGTGAAGGCTATGAGAAAGAGCTATTTGGCTGGGCAATGCCTGGTAAGAACAAATACTCGATTACTCGCGCATATCTTGGTCACCTGTTCTCAGGTCGTCTATTCAACATGACAACAACGACCAACGGTAGTGATCGTTCTATGGTGCCAATCGGTAACTATGAGAAGGTACTACCTCTGGATATGGAACCAACTTTGCTGCTTCGTGACCTGTGTGCCGGCGATACTGACAGTGCTCAAGCACTGGGTGCGCTAGAGCTGGACGAAGAAGATTTGGCATTGTGCACCTTTGTGTGCCCTGGCAAATATGAATACGGCGAGTTGCTTCGTGAATGTCTAGACAAGATCGAGAAGGAAGGTTAAGTCATGGCCCTGAAGAAGTTTCTTGAAGATATCGAGCACCATTTTGAGCCAGGTGGCAAACACGAGAAATGGTTTGCTCTGTACGAAGCTGTAGCAACAGTTTTCTACACACCAGGTTTGGTGACAAAACGTGGTTCTCACGTTCGTGATAGCGTTGATTTGAAACGTATCATGATCATGGTTTGGTTTGCGACTTTCCCAGCAATTTTCTGGGGTATGTACAACGCAGGTAACCAAGCAATTATGGGTCTGAATCATCTTTACCAAGGTGCAGAGCTTGCAGGCGTTGTTGCTGGCAACTGGCACTACTGGTTAACCGAGATGATTGCGGGACCACTCTCCCTGGAAGCGGGGTGGGGGACCAAGATGATTCTTGGTGCAACCTACTTCTTGCCGATCTACCTGACAGTCTTTGTTGTGGGTGGTTTCTGGGAAGTCCTTTTCTGTATGGTTCGTAAGCACGAAGTTAACGAAGGTTTCTTTGTTACCTCTATCCTGTTTGCGTTAATTGTTCCACCAACACTTCCTCTATGGCAGGCAGCGCTAGGTATTACCTTCGGTGTTGTTGTTGCGAAAGAGATCTTCGGTGGTACAGGTCGTAACTTCCTTAACCCAGCGCTTGCAGGTCGTGCTTTCCTATTCTTTGCTTACCCAGCACAAATCTCTGGTGACGTAGTTTGGACTGCGGCAGATGGTTTCTCTGGTGCAACTGCTCTAAGCCAGTGGGCTCAAGGCGGTAACGGTGCACTAGTGAACACAATCACTGGTGAAGCAATCACTTGGATGGATGCATTCCTAGGTAATATCCCTGGCTCTATTGGTGAAGTGTCAACTCTGGCACTGATGATTGGTGCCGCGTTTATTGTCTACATTGGTGTTGCCTCGTGGCGAATCATCGTTGGTGTTATGTTGGGTATGGTGGCAACGTCATTCCTGTTCAACATCATCGGTTCAGACACGAACCCACTGTTCAGCATGCCTTGGCACTGGCACCTTGTTTTGGGTGGCTTTGCATTTGGTATGTTCTTCATGGCAACCGACCCAGTATCAGCTTCCTTTACCAACAAAGGTAAATGGGCATACGGTGCATTGATTGGTGCTATGTGTGTGATGATTCGTGTAGTTAACCCAGCTTACCCTGAAGGTATGATGCTGGCGATTCTATTCGCGAACCTATTCGCACCTCTGTTCGACCACGTAGTGATCGAGAAGAACATCAAGCGGAGAAAAGCACGTTATGGCAAGTAATAACGATAGCATTAAAAAGACGCTGGGTGTTGTTGTCGGATTGAGTCTGGTTTGTTCAATCGTTGTATCAACAGCAGCCGTAGGTCTACGTAGTCAGCAGAAAGCTAATGCTGTACTCGACAAACAAAGCAAGATCGTTGAAGTTGCAGGCTATGAAGCAGGTAGTGCTGCAGAGGTTCGTTCACTGTTTGGTGAGAAAATAGAACCGCGTCTGGTTGATTTTAAATCAGGTGACTTCATTGAAAAAACAGAAGATGGCTTCACTGCGGCTGACTACGATCAGCGTAAAGCATCGAAAGATCCTTCTTCGTCAATCAAACTGACCGCTGACGACGACAAAGCGAAAATCATTCGTCGTGCCAACACGGGTATCGTTTATCTGGTTAAAGATGGCGACGCAATATCTAAAGTGATTATCCCTGTTCACGGTAATGGTCTATGGTCAATGATGTACGCTTTTGTTGCGGTTGAAACCGACGGCAACACAGTTTCGGGCATCACTTACTACGAGCAGGGTGAAACTCCTGGACTTGGTGGTGAGGTTGAAAACCCAAGCTGGCGTGCACAGTTCGTAGGCAAGAAATTGTTCGACGAAAACCATCAACCAGCAATCAAGGTTGTAAAAGGTGGAGCTCCTGAAGGTTCAGCGCACGGCGTTGACGGTCTATCAGGTGCAACACTGACTGGTAATGGTGTTCAAGGTACATTCGACTTCTGGTTAGGTGACAAGGGCTTTGGTCCGTTCCTAGCTAAAGTTCGTGACGGAGGTCTGAACTAATGTCTGGTGCACAAGATGTTAAAAAGAGCCTGTTAGCGCCTGTATTGGATAACAACCCAATCGCGCTTCAGGTACTGGGTGTGTGTTCTGCACTTGCAGTAACCACCAAACTTGAGACAGCATTCGTTATGACACTGGCGGTAGTATTCGTTACTGCATTGTCTAACTTCTTTGTTTCTCTTATTCGTAATCACATTCCTAACAGTGTGCGTATCATCGTTCAGATGGCAATCATCGCATCACTGGTAATCGTGGTAGACCAAATCCTGAAAGCATACTTGTACGACATCTCTAAGCAGTTGTCTGTATTCGTTGGCTTGATCATTACAAACTGTATTGTAATGGGTCGTGCTGAAGCATTCGCGATGAAATCGGCTCCACTGCCATCTCTAATAGATGGTATTGGTAACGGTCTGGGTTACGGCTTCGTTCTTATTACTGTTGGATTCTTCCGCGAATTGTTTGGCTCGGGCAAACTATTCAACATGGAAGTACTTCCTCTAGTGAGCAACGGTGGTTGGTATCAGCCTAACGGTCTGATGCTTCTTGCACCATCTGCATTCTTCCTGATCGGCTTCCTTATCTGGGCGATCCGTACGTTCAAACCAGAACAAGTAGAAGCGAAGGAGTAAGGGCGTCATGGAACATTATATTAGTCTGTTAGTTAAATCGATTTTCATCGAAAACTTAGCACTGTCGTTCTTCTTAGGTATGTGTACTTTCCTTGCGGTATCTAAGAAAGTTAAGACGTCATTCGGTCTTGGTGTAGCGGTTGTTTTCGTACTAACAGTTGCAGTACCAGTAAACAACCTGCTTTATAACCTGGTTCTTAAAGAGAACGCATTGGTTGAAGGTGTAGACCTAAGCTTCCTGAACTTCATTACGTTCATCGGTGTAATCGCAGCATTGGTTCAGATTCTGGAAATGATTCTAGACCGATTCTTCCCACCTCTATACAACGCACTGGGTATCTTCCTGCCGCTTATTACGGTGAACTGTGCGATCTTTGGTGGCGTATCATTCATGGTACAGCGTGATTACAACTTTGCTGAGTCTGTGGTTTACGGCTTCGGTTCTGGTGTGGGTTGGATGCTTGCAATCGTCGCATTGGCGGGTATTCGTGAGAAGATGAAGTACTCAGACGTCCCTCCGGGTCTACGTGGTCTAGGCATCACGTTTATCTCTGTTGGTCTTATGGCGCTGGGCTTCATGTCCTTCTCTGGTGTTCAACTGTAAGGTATAAGGAATAGTCAATGGACATTATTCTTGGTGTAGTGATGTTTACACTGATTGTTCTAGCCCTGGTTCTGGTAATTTTGTTTGCCAAATCCAAGCTAGTACCAACAGGTGACATTACAATTTCCGTAAACGACAACCCTGATCTGGCGATCGTGACTCAACCAGGTAGCAAGCTGCTTGGTGCTCTGGCTGGTGCAGGTGTATTCGTATCTTCTGCTTGTGGTGGCGGTGGCTCTTGTGGTCAGTGTCGCGTAAAAGTGAAATCTGGTGGTGGCGATATCCTACCTACCGAGCTTGACCACATTACTAAAGGTGAAGCGCGTGAAGGTGAGCGTCTGGCATGTCAGGTAGCAATGAAAACCGACATGGACATCGAGCTTCCAGAAGAAATCTTCGGTGTTAAAAAGTGGGAATGTACGGTTATCTCTAACGATAACAAAGCAACATTCATCAAAGAACTTAAGATTCAGATCCCTGATGGCGAATCAGTACCTTTCCGTGCTGGTGGTTACATTCAGATCGAAGCGCCAGTTCACCACGTGAAATACGCTGACTACGATATTCCTGAGGAATACCGTGAAGACTGGGACAAGTTCAACCTGTTCCGTTACGAGTCGAAAGTCAACGAAGAAACTATTCGTGCATACTCAATGGCGAACTACCCAGAAGAAGAAGGCATTATTATGCTGAACGTGCGTATCGCTACGCCGCCGCCTAATAATCCTGATGTACCACCTGGTATCATGTCTTCATACATCTGGTCTCTTAAAGAAGGCGACAAGTGTACGATTTCTGGTCCATTTGGTGAGTTCTTCGCGAAAGATACTGATGCTGAAATGGTATTCGTTGGTGGTGGTGCAGGTATGGCACCGATGCGTTCGCATATCTTCGATCAGCTTAAGCGTCTTAACTCTTCTCGTAAGATGTCGTTCTGGTACGGTGCACGTTCTAAGCGTGAAATGTTCTACGTGGAAGACTTCGACGGTCTGCAAGCTGAGAACGATAACTTCGTTTGGCACTGTGCTCTGTCTGACCCTATGCCAGAAGATAACTGGGAAGGTTACACAGGCTTCATCCACAACGTACTGTATGAAAACTATCTGAAGGATCATGATGCGCCTGAAGATTGTGAGTACTACATGTGTGGTCCACCAATGATGAACGCGGCTGTAATCGGCATGCTGAAAGATCTTGGTGTAGAAGACGAAAACATCCTATTGGATGACTTCGGTGGCTAATCTCACCTAAGTGATTGAATTATGGCTGACTCAATTGAGTCGGCCATTTATTTTTGCAGTCTCAAGTTGTTATAGAACAGCGCCTTCGGTGCAAGACTCTTTTCTTTATCAACTTTCATAATAATTATCAGGAGTGAGCAAGTGAAACTTTGGCTTGTTGCATTAACTTCCTTACTGGCACTGGTGGGATGTACCCAACCGAAAGAACAGATCCATTTATCCGGTCCTACTATGGGAACCACCTATAATATTAAATATATCGAGGTGGATGGTGCGCCAGCATCTGACGATATTCAGGTTGAAGTGGACAAATTGCTTGAATTGGTTAACGACCAGATGTCGACGTATCGTAAAGATTCTGAGCTGAGCCGTTTCAACCAGTACAAAGGTAGCGACGCATTTGAAGTCTCGCCTGAAACGGCAATTGTAGTGAAGGAAGCGATCAGGCTGAACCAGCTGACTCGTGGCGCTTTAGATGTGACTGTAGGTCCTCTTGTTAACTTGTGGGGATTTGGTCCTGAAGCTCGCCCTGAAGTGGTTCCATCAGACGAAGAGCTGAACGCTCGCAAAGCGATGACCGGTATTCAGCACCTGAGCGTTACGTCGAGTACGTTAACCAAAACGCTACCAGACTTGTATGTTGACTTGTCTACTATCGCAAAAGGCTGGGGCGTGGATGTGGTAGCGAACTACATTGAATCGCTGGGCATCAACAACTACATGGTTGAGATTGGTGGTGAGATTCGCTTAAAAGGCGTCAATCAGGAAGAGGTACCTTGGCGCATCGCGATTGAGAAGCCATCGACCACTGAGCGAGCGATTCAGGAAATCATTGAGCCGGGCAACATGGCGATTGCCACCTCAGGTGACTACCGAAACTACTTTGAAAAGGATGGTGTTCGTTATTCGCATATCATCAACCCGCAAACCGGGAAACCGATTAGCCATAAAGTGGTGTCGGTCACAGTACTTCACCCATCCAGTATGACCGCAGATGGTCTATCTACTGGTATTATGGTGTTAGGTGAAGATGCTGGTCTGGAGATCGCGAACGAAAATAACCTTGCCGTTATGATTATTGTAAAAACAGAGCAAGGGTTCGAAGAAATCTACTCAGACACTTTTAAGCAGTATTTAAATAAATAATAGGAGTCGTGAGCAATGACTGAGTTTATCGTTACATTCGGGTTTTTCTTGACGATTGTTACCGCTATGTCTGTTGGTTACATCTTCCAGAAAAAAGTGGTTAAGGGCAGTTGTGGCGGCTTGGATGCTGTAGGTATTGATAAGGTATGTAATTGCCCAGAGCCTTGCGATGCGCGTAAGAAGCGTGAAGCACGAGAAGCGATGCGTGCTGAAAAGATTGCCTCTTGGGAAAAAGACAAAATTCTTTGATTTTTCTGCTGCCAGAATGAACAAAGCTCAGCAAATTGCTGAGCTTTTTTGATCTTTGGCTTTTTGGATGTATGTGGTGTTGAAGTCAGGCGCTTGTACCAAGTTCAGACTATTTGGGACTGGTCAGAGCCACAGCGTAGCGCCACGATTCGCCCTGCTCCCCCTGAAAAGCCATGTTTGCCTCTCCACCGCGCTTGTCCAGCGAGTAGACGGGCAACTCAGTTGTCACTGGTTGTCCGTTATTTTGGCAAGTCAGGTTACTCTCTATTATTACCTGCCCGTCCGACTTAGGGGTGATTCGCCCTAAGTATTTGCATTCACCTGAAACTGCAGCTCCCCACTCATTAGACTCCAGAAACGCCTCGAAATAGTGATTCCGTGCCCCTTCATCTAAAGTGATACATAGCTTGTAGTCGAAATTGGCAAATGCGGGAAAGCACATTGTAGACAGCACCACTGCTGCAAATAGTTTTCTCATTTTTAACCCTTACTGCTTAACTGCTATTCCGCGTGAAATCGCTTCACATACATGGCTACCGTCGCTTTGTAATGGTTTTTCTACCAGCCAGCGAATCGGCGAGATAACCGGGCTGGTGGTGAAGCGTACGGATGTTTCCAAAATTGCGGAAAGTGGGACATTGAAATCAAAGTCCTCAAAACTGCCAGACACTTCTACTGGTGTCTGTAAGCTAAATATCTGCGCTGACTTAGGTCTTGGTGTCAGGTACAGGTCAAATGTGCGGTTTGGGTATGAAGCGTTAAACGAACCGTTTACCTGAATTCGTGTGGTATCGAGCAACACATCACGCTGGCTCATCTCACCATTTTGAACGTCAAACCCGCCCGCGACACAGTTAAGCACCGACTCTTGCTCTTCAGTAAAGCTTGGTAATATGGCATCCGTTAAATTCACTGCCCATAAGTCGATAAGATCGGCTTCAAATTCCTTTGGCCAAACCGAAAAACCAATAAAGCCATTTGCGTTGTTCATTAGGCTGTCAGGGGTGTTGGCCAGACTGGTCAGATTAAAGTATGTACTGAGCTCTCCACCCATATTTGTTTTCTTGTCGATACGACGAGCAATTACCCCGTAATCGAAACGATGAACCTGGCCTTGCATGGCAATATCAAACAGCTTTTCTTGCGCGGCTATTTCTCCAGCCAGGGATACAGAGCCGCCCGGAATACGAACTTTTAAAGACGACACGGTCATCTTTCCGTTTGTCAGTTTTAGCCGGGCTTCTGTAGCGCCCAGCCAGTCGTTACCTGAACGTACGTTGTTGACGTCCAGAGAGAGCTCTAAATTCGCCCACGATAGCCCTTCTGGGCTGAGTACCAACGGCTGCTTTTGTTCGGTCGGTTTCGTTTCTTCTGGCTCTTTTGTTTTGTTGTCATCATTTGGTAGCCATGCTCTCCAGTTGCCGACTTTGAAGTCGTCCATCTGAATCAGATCAGAGGAAAGGGATAGAGCAATGTCTGGTCGATTAAATCGACCAAGCGGGCGAAGATGACCGCTACCTTCAAGTTCACTACTGCCAACATTAAGAATCAGATGTTTTAGCTGATATTGGACTTCATCGAGAGAAAGCTCCGCACTTAACTTGATGGGACCGTAGGGAGGAAGCGCAACCCCAGTGAATTCGTTAAGGCGATCAAGGTTAGGAATGTCGGCATTTAGCTTTAACGATAGCTTGGTGAAATCAAGGGGTAAGGAGAGCTGAGTTTGAGCTTTAAACGCGATGTCACCGATATTGAATATGAGGTCGGCAGGCAGACTTTCAGTCAGTTGATTAGCTTCTTTCAAAGACACCGATGTGATTTGTAATTGCGTGTCTTTCCCCGAAACGTCGCCGTTTATAAGCAACTCTGTTGAACGCTCTGGTCCGGTATGAAAGCGTCCTTCCGCAATGCGGATTGCCATTGCCTTGCCTGTGTAGATATCGGGAATTTCTAGGTATCCACCCTGGAGCAGGGCATCGACCTCGGTCATCTCCATAAATTCAAGCAAGGTTTTGCCCGAGAGTGCCAATCTGATCTTTGCACTGTCCAGCGACATCTTCATGTCATCAGCCACACCAAATGTCTTTGCCATTTCTGAAATGTCAGGTTTGCTGGCACTAAGATTCAACTCTGAATGGATTTTTGCTGCATCTACGCTGAGGGACAAATCTCCTTTGAGAAGACTGTTAGCAAAGCGCATGGAAAACGGCGCTGAGCTCATCATCCCGTTTCTGATTTTCCCACTAAAAGATAAACGTTCCAGTCGCTGCTGAGCCCAGAGTACTTGGTTCACTTTTAATGAGAGGTTGGCATCAAGAATATGGATGTCATTACTAAGTAGCGGAACGGAAAGGTTGACCCCTTTAGTTGGAACTGCCTGTTCAACTTCTGGCAGAGACTCTTCTTTCGCTAGCAGCGCCAACTGGTTGAAATCCAGTTTGTCGAATTGAGCATCAATGTTGACTAGACCCTGTTCAGACCCTTCCTGCCATTTGAGATTGAACTTCCCTTTGCTGTCCATTAACTGAAGATTTTGGGATTCAAAGGTTATCCAACGACCCTGATGGACAAGGTTGGCTCCAAACTTAAGGGGACCTGTCGCCTGTGCTTGAGTTCCCAGCCAAGGGCTAAGCTTGGCGATGTCCGGGCTGTGGATTTGAAGCGCAAACTGACTGCCAACGCCCCACTTGGTTTGTGGCAGTGTTCCAGATGCGGACAATTGCAACACTGGGCTAGCTAAGGTAAGGGTGGTTTGCCAGTCACGGCGATTGACAATATCAGATAGTGCACCAGCGTCTGCCGTAATAGTCGCAGGCACGCCTTGCAGTTTTCCGTGAATATCAATGTCGACGGGAATGTTCATTCCTGCTCTGAATCTTGCTTTATCAATGGCGAAGCTGGCATCTTGTGCCCATTCAACATGAGCATTGTCGACGTCAAAAGAGAGATCGCTGTTGCTGATCCATTCCTTGAGCTTGGTTCCTTCCGTTGATACGGTCAGCAATGCATTGTCTAAATGCCCACGTGCGTTATCCATACCTGCAAGCCAGCTTGCCAGCTCTCCCAATGAGGAGTCTTTCGCGCCCAGTTCTATGTTTAATCTTGATGACCACTCGGTGGCGTCGATTTCCGCATTCCCCTGAAAAGGAACCTGGGCAATATTGGCGGCGAGGGGAGCACTCAGCTTGCCTTCTTTGCCTACAACAGACAGCGAGAGGCTGTTGATGTCCGTTCCCAGCCCCAAGATCTCACCTATGGTCAAGTTAAGGTTGGTGTGGGTTGCAACCAACCATTGATCCAAAGCTCGCTGTAATGGTGATTTTTGTGGTGGGGCAGAAGCAAAGCCCATCGCGTGCTGTTCTGGTTCAGGCTGAAGCCAGGGTCTGAGGTCAATCACGGGCACATCGAGCTTGCCATCAATCGTGTTGATATCGCCAAGTGTGACTTCCAAATACCCGGATGCCTGAGTTGCCGGGCTGTCCAGAGTTAAGTCTTTCACACTTAAGTGACCTTGCTGAGCGGCTAAATTAGCTGAAATGTGTAACGGAGCTATGTGGTATACATCCCATCCTAGCAGCGCTTCAATGGGACCAGTATCCTGCCAGTCAAGTTGAAGGCTGGCGGTAGATAGTCCTTTATCGAGAGGATGAATTTCCGAGCTTAGGGATAAAGCCGCGCCCGCAAAGCTGCCTTGGATATCCAGCTTACCCGACTGGTGATTAAGGATGCTCTCCAGCTCACCGGTGATAGCCAGATCGTAAGCCTGACCTAAGGTTGCTCCTTGAGTCTTTAACTTCCAGAGTTTGCCGTCTTTGGTTAAATCAAAAGTGTCTAGAAACCAGTCTAGATAAACGCTTTCCTGTTGGTCGTCGTACACGACACTCAGGTTCTCTGCATGAATGCGTTCCCCGAGGTTGAGTGACCAAGCTTGATGAGGCTGAACTGAAAGGGTTTGTGGTTGCTCTGAGTTTGCCTGAAAAGACTCCCAGTTTGAATGACCATCAAAATCCTTAGCCAGATACAAATGAATGTCTTTCAGATCGATAAAGTCGATGTAAACCTGATTGTCGAGTAAAGGAAGTACCGCCACTTTTGCCGATGCATGACCTACTTTTAGGGTAGGCTGCCACTCGATACTCGGAATATTGGCAATTTCAATCTGATTGACTTCAATTTCAGGGCGAAACGAAAGGCGCAGTCGGATGTCACCTTCGATGGATACCGGGTGGGAGATTTGTTGTTGAATCAGGTCAGCCAGTTTTCCTTTATAGGGTGTGAGGTTAATGTTCACACCAACGGCTAACGCGATGGCGACCCCAGTCACCAGTCCAAAAATAGCCAAACCTAAGAACATCAATATTTTTCGAAAGATCGATGGTTTGGTTACAGGTGTTTCATTTTCCGTGGTCATGGCTTTTCAGGGTTGGGAGCTGGTTTCATAAATATAGCGGTGGACGATACCACAAGCAGGACGAAAACTGTAAAGCAATCACCGAAGAAATATACATACGGTTACACCCATACTTGGATTATTCTTCGGTGAAGGGAACAGGTAAGTATCTAGGCTATTAATACCTCGAACATCAATGCCTCGAACTACGACGAATATAGATACTTACCCGGCGGTTCTGCTTTCTTTGTTCTTCAATTGAGTCAGTCTCTGTACTTTGTGGGTAAGTGTCTGCAAAGGCAACGGCGCTGACTTTGTTTCTGTCGACAGACAGCGAAATCAGATGCCGTGCTACCCCTATGGCTCTTGCCCCGGAAAGCTCCCAGTTACTGTCAAACTTTTCATTTTGAATAGGCACGTCGTCAGTATGGCCCTCTACAACCACTTCTTTGCCAGAGATGTCCACCTGTTTGAGAGAATTTGCAAAAATGCCAAGCAATCTTATTCCTTCTTCACTCAAATCGGCGGAGCCTTGCTGATACAGCGCCTCGGTATCGAAGTCCACCTTAATGCCGTCTGGCACCTGAGTCAGGGTGATGGGCTCTTGTTCCGTGGCAGACTCTAGTGATTTCAGCAGATCATTCATGGGTAAGGGCACATCGCGTTGAGTCAGTGCATTCCAGCCTGCTTTGAAGTCTTCAAACTTACCCTGATCGATTTGTGAAGTAGCCAGAATGACGATGAAGAACGTCATCAGCAAAGTGATGAAATCACTGTAGGTGACAAGCCAGTCGTTGTCTTCACGTACATCAGCATCGTTGTGGCGTCTTCGAGGCATATTAAGACTCCAGACGCTTTTTAGGAGGAAGATAGCAGTTCATGGAGTCTTTGATGTGCAGATCAGGCTGCTTTTCTGTCATCATCACAAACGCTTTAATCTGCATTTCTCTTCGGTGGTAGTTTTCATCGGATTTCCGACGCACATTAATGGCCGAAGGCTTAAAGAACACTTGTGCCATCAATGTGCCGTAGAGAGTCGTCAACAATGCGATAGCCAGCCCTTTGCCCATGGTCGCCATATCGCCATCCAGGCTATCAAGCATGACAATCAGACCCACCAATGTCCCTATCATGCCAAATGCGGGTGAAAAGTTTGCCATGGTGCTCAGCACATTGGCTGGTTGAGCTTCGCGGGCGCGCTGGCTTTCGTTACTTTCCATCAGCAGTGCATGCAACTCTTTCCCTTTGTACCCTGTGCCTAAAAGCTCAATAGCCATTGAGAGAAAAGGATCTTTTTGCTCTTTCTCTGATAGAGAGTTTTCCAATCCGGCAATGCCATCCGTACGGTATACCTTGTTCCACTCGATAGAACGGAGAATAGATGAGTGTTTGAGCTTGGTTTCATTCTTGCCATCAAACAGACTTTTTAGTACAGCTTGAATTGCACGGAAGAACAGCGGGTATGAGTAGCTGATCAACGTGGCGGTAGATGTGCCACCCAATACGATGAGAAAACTCGATAAACTGACGAATAGCCAGTAATTATCGGTGCTGGTGACCACTGCGGTGACCAGTACCGCGGCTGCAAAAATCCAGCCTGTAATGGTGCTAATCGACATTAGGCAGTGACCTCCAGATCGCTCATTTTAAATTTTTTCTCTTCCAGCGCTTGTCGCATCACTTGCACGACTTCAAGCTTGGCAGCATTTCTGGTTTCTTCATCCACATCGGATTGCATTTCAACCTCACTGGACACCATGGTGATGTAACGTTCCGGGCACTCGGAGATCAGGCTGCATACTTTTTCCTCAGGTACATCAGAAAGCGCAGTTGCCAGAGTTTGAGGCGGGATACTTCGAATGTGGTTGCTGATGACTTTGGCAGGTGTGCGCCAGATGTCATCGAAGGTGAAATAGCTTTGCTTAAGCTGTACGTAAGCCCCTGGAGAGGTGTCTTTTAGCTGGTTCAGCAGCTCAGTTTGCTTACTGATGTTCAGCCCGTCCAGAATATTAGAAAGCACCTGAGGACCGTCAGTTGGCAGAGTACGGAAATCCGGAACAGACTGCGCTTTTGCCGCCAGAGAGGAAGCAACATCATTAAATGCGGTCATGGGTAATGCCTCTAGTCGTGCAATCTCCATCGCAAGATGCGCCTGCCTTTCTGTTGGATAAGCCGCCAACAATTCTGATGAACGTGAAGGTGAAAGCTGAGAGATCACCATTGCCTGAATTCGGTCAGATTCGTTTTCCAGAAGCCATCTAAGCTGGTTGGTCGTCAGGTTTTCCAAGAAATCAAATGGCTGGTTTTTCCTTGCGGAATCGGTTGTTGGGTTGGAATCCACCAGAAGTTGTTTAAACGATTTTAAGTGAGCCATTACCTGCTCTTTATCGGCTGGCGATTCTTCAAGGTACTTGATGTAACTCGGTATTTTTGCCGTCAGACTTGGGTACATGGTAGTAAACAGCGCGCGTCCCAGTTCTTGATACACACAGGCGAACATAGGCAGGTTCTGCTCATTCAGACCCAGCTTTCGGATAACGCTATCGACTTTCTGAGGTTCGCTCAGGCTGTATTTAACCAGCTCCTGACGGCAAGCTTCATGCTCGTAGCATTGCTGAGAAAGCAGCGGTTCTGCTTGTAATGCTTTTACGCCTGTAGTTGGTTCTGCGTTAGTGACTGGAGTTTGGTTGTTTGCTCTCGCTTTTCTCCACAGCATGACCAGCAGCAGCAAAATGAGTGCGGCAACGATCCAGGCTACCCACAGGTACTCCTGCCACAAAGGCTGAGCTTCAACCGGAGGTGTACCCTCAGGTACGGGCACCGAGAATTCTGTACGAATGATATCAATGGTGTCTCCCCGTAACGGGTTGTAATCCACTTTTTGAATCAGCAGTTTTTTAATTAGCTGAGCATTTTCATTCGTTACCTGATTTTCAAGCAATAAAGTGACGGCTATTTTGTTGATCTCCGTTGAACTCTCTGGCTTTGTTGGCGCTACTGATGCTTTAGGTGCAGGTAGCTTTGGCTTAGGTGATGAAACAGGCTCAACAGCAGGTGCTGCAGGAGCAGGTACGTCTATCGTGTCTTGAGCGGGGATGCCACTCAATCCAGGCAATTCAGGGACAGGTTGCGCAGGTATGGTCACTGGAACGGCGACAGTTTGTGGCGCTTCTGGTCTTTCAGATATTTCAGGTGCAGAAGACTCCTGATTTTGAGGTTCAGCTTGAAGTTTCTTGGTAACCAGCTCCGACTGAATAGTCAGAACATGCTTATTGGCACCAATAATACGTTCAATGTCGCTGTTCAAACGCTGTTCCAGCTTTGCAGAAAACTCCAGTGCCTGAATTTCACTAGACGGCTGAGCGACCACGCCAAAAGCTGCAATTAATATGGCTGCGAAGGCAAGATGATGAAGTTTAATCATTTCTCTAGCCACTCCATCATACGTTTGACTTCACCGAGATTCGGGTCGAAATCCAGTGCCTGTTGCCAAGCGACAATCGCGCCTTCAACATTTCCCAGTTTGTATAGAACACTGCCTTTTGTGGCTAATATTTTTGCTGGTTGGGCAGTAAGAGGTTGTGCCTCATTAAGAAGCTGTAAAGCCTGATCGAAATCTCCGCTAACCGCTCTTTTTTGAGCTTCTACTTTTAACGCTAGTGCCTTAGCTTCATTAAAGGGAGAGTCTTCTTCTGGAGCAGGGGTATTCTGGTGATTTTCCGGTTCACTTTCCAACTCATCATTTGTTGGTTCTGGTAATGGCTGGAGTGCCTGAGGCGCTGCACTTGGATCGGTTTCAATCGTAAGCACCATATCTGGGTCAGAGAGATCGAACTGAACCCCAGATTCATAGGCATGACCCTGTAAATGGATGGTGATCTTACCGTCCTTCATTTCGACTCTCTGATTGATAGCCGAAGTATCGGTTTCCTGCGCCATAGACTGAAATGCGACTAGCATTAATGACAGGTGAGTTAACTTGAGTTTCATCGTATTTAGAACCTCACGCCTAAGGTCAGATCAAACGCAGGATTACCACCCCAGGTGCCGTTTTCGTAGGTGTCTTTGGTAATGTACATCAGGCCAACATCGACGAAGATGTCGCCATGAGTAAAGAAAGCATTACGAGGTGGAGAAAGCTCAATACCGGTTCGAACCGAGATTTTTTGCTTGTTTTCTACAAACTGAAATCCAGAACCCGCATAAATGGAAAGCCAGTCATCAGTAATGGCGTAAAGAGCCCGTGCTTCCGCACCAAAACCCTGAATGGAGAAATCGCTGCTGCTGTCAAAATTGCGGAAGTAGTTACCAATAAATGCAAAGTGTGCTTTTTCTGACGGACTGTGCCCGCTGTAGTATCGGACAGAAATGTCAGTGACGTTTTGAATGTCTTCGCCTTTATTAGAAGTACCGCCGATACCAATGTAACCAAGAGCGACCCCGAACCCGCTCTCCTTGACATTCTTCTTTGCTATCTCTTCCGGCGACTCCTTCAGGTCGAAGTTTCCCGTCCACACCACTTCGTTATTTTTGGTGCTCACCAGTGACATGGTAATGCTGTGTGTGTCTTGATTCAGCGGGGCGCGCCATGAAAGAAACGCATCTACCCGAATTTGCTTACCGAGCTTTCTCAGTTCGTCGTTGCTGGCTAAACCGTGCTTATATCTTACGTTCGACGCAGACATCGCCACTTGAGTCTTGCCACACTCAATACAGCTTCGCACCTTCAGTCCATTGTCTTTCATCTTTTTAGTCAGGATGGAAGAGAGCTTAAGCAGTTCGGTTTTTTCTTTTTCAGTGACGGCTTTTCCTTCGAAATAAAGGGAAACGCTTTTGATTTCTGCCAGTGCTTTGTTATCGAGTATTTCAAACCACAGGTCGTCTTGTTCTAGAAATTCTTCGACGGTTTGTGCTTCGTTATTATCGGAAGAAAAAAGCTCGTTAAATTGTTTCGCAGCAGTGAAAGGAGAGTGGATAAGCAGGAATGTACTTACAGCAAGAGAAGTCAGTTTCTTCCACACAATGAAGCTCCATTTGGTCGAATTTGAATTGAGCGACCCTGGAAGCTGATGTGGAAAAAGAGAGTCCCAATTTTCGCGGCTTCATAAGGTCACTGAGGGTGACTAAGGTATTGTGAAAACCCTTGGGGTTCGGTGCAATAAAGCCGCGGCTAGAAAATTAAACGTATGGTGTGCTTTGTTTAGTGTCTGGGTGAATTTTGGAGATTTATGGGGGAGGTCGGAGGTCGTTACCGCGCAATGAGGCGATTTCGACCTTCTTCTTTTGCTTGGTAAAGCAGATCGTCTGCGTCACGGATAATGTCTTCCAAAGACTTGCTCTGGTCACCGCAGCTCACCCCAATACTTACGGTGAGATTAATTCGCTGGTCTTCGTATTGAACCGCTGTTTTTTCAATGCGTTGACGCATGTTTTCTAATCGGGTTTGGAACTCTTCGTAATCACCACAATGCTGAATACAGAACTCTTCTCCCCCGAATCGGGCAGCAATTTCATTCTTAAAGTAAATAGAAATAATCTGAGCCACTGTGACCAGTGCGCGATCCCCGCCGTCATGTCCGTAGGTGTCGTTTACCTTCTTAAAGAAGTCGATGTCTATCATGGCAACATTGCGGTTGTCGCAGCATTTGGTGCCGTTTTCGCCAAACAGATAGCGGCGGTTCCATAATCCGGTGAGAGCATCTTGGTTAGCTATTCGATACAACTCGTCGGTGGCGTCTTTCATATCCAATATGTGCTGAACCCGACAGTAAAACTCTTCTTGGTTGAACGGCTTATACAAGAAGTCATTTGCGCCCGCTTTCAAAAATCGAGCGGTCATGGTTCTGTCGTTGTTTCCAGATAGCCCCAAAATAGCTAGATGGTTTCTGTCGTACTGGTTGCGGATCTCACGAGTCATGGTAATGCCGTCTTTATTTGGCATGTCATGATCGGTGATGATCATCGTAATATCAGGGTTTTTCGCCAGAACTTCCATGGCCTGCTCGCCATCTTTAGCTTGCAGTGTATCGATATACTGATGTTCCAGAAGGTAGACGACATGGTTGCGGACGGTCACTGAATCGTCAACCACCAAGGCTTTATGGGTGTGATTTGCCATCAGGCGTTTAAGTAGAGGGATAAGATAAGAAACGGAGGCACTGCTGTCTTTGGTGATGTAATCCAACACACCTTTTGCGATAACACTTTCACGAATGTTCTCGTTAAATTGCGCAGTCAGGACGATAGCACGGACTTTGTGCGATAAGACAAGATCGATCACTTCGCCGTCGGGACCATCCGGCAAGCAATAGTCCAATACAGCGCACAGAAAGTTAGTATCATGTTTTATTATGTTATTGGCTGCTTCCAGCGATTCTGCCAGAACGACCTCAAAACCAATTTGTCCAAGTTGTGAGTTGAGATAGTTGCGAAAAGCGCGGCTATCCTCGACAACCAAAATCCGATTTAACACCAGAGCTCCAACTTCTTCTTTTTGATATACGTTACCCGTTTGTTAAGTTTAATCACAAAAATGAGTACTTCCATTAAAAACTGGATTATTTCCACACTGGTAAAAAGGTTGAGACATATTCCAAATATGATTCAGCTTTATAATCAATCATTTTCAAAGGGCGGATTTCTTTCTGGATCACAATCAAAATTCTTAGGTTGATGACTACACGAATCTTGACTACTGACATGAGCTGTCAGCAGAGCGAACACTCAGCTCATCTTTGTACTGTGAAAAGAACATGAGTTTTATTATACTGACTTTATATACAGTGTTTTTTTGTGCTTTGAGTGATAGCCATGTCAGTAGATACGACGAGGAAAATCATCCATGTTGATATGGATTGTTTTTATGCCGCCGTAGAAATGCGCGATAACCCATCCTATCGTGGTCGCCCTCTGGCCGTTGGGGGAAGCGAAAAACAGCGCGGCGTGCTGAGTACCTGCAATTATGAAGCGCGAAAATTCGGAGTGCGTTCTGCCATGCCTACGGGGCAGGCACTTAAGTTATGCCCCAATTTGTTAGTGGTTCCCGGACGCATGCAAGTTTACGTAGAAACATCCCGCAAGATCCGCAGTATTTTCGAACGATACACTCAACTGATAGAGCCTCTGTCACTGGATGAAGCCTATCTGGATGTGTCGGAGTCCAACGTTCTTCACGGTAGCGCCACATTAATTGCCGAGGCAATCCGATACGATATTTGGCATGAGCTGAAGCTAACGGCTTCGGCTGGTGTTGCTCCCATCAAGTTCCTGGCAAAAGTAGCGTCAGACATCAATAAACCGAATGGTCTGTGTGTCATTCCTCCTGAAAACGTGCAAGAGACCATAGATACGCTGACGCTAGATAAGATCCCTGGGGTTGGAAAAGTGACCCTGGAAAAACTTAATAATGCTGGCTTTTACACTTGCCTGGACATTCGTGAATCGGATTATCGTGACCTTCTGACTCGTTTTGGCAGGTTAGGGGCGTCGCTTTGGAAACGAAGCCATGGTATTGATAACCGGAGTGTTGAAACAGAGCGCGAACGGAAATCAGTTGGGGTAGAGCGAACCTTTTCACAAAATATCAGTACCTTTGATGAATGCTGGCAGGTGATCTCTGAAAAGTTGTATCCGGAACTGGAGCAGCGACTGGTAAAAGCATCCCCGGATAAATCCATCATCAAGCAAGGCATTAAAATGAAGTTTGCCGATTTTCAGCAAACCACCATTGAACACATTCACGGTGAACTGGAGTTGGAAGATTTTCGGGGCTTATTAGAAAAAGTACTTCAACGCCAGAAAGGTCGTGAGATCCGGTTGCTCGGGTTAAACGTGATGCTTAAACCCGAGCAGGAGGCGCGTCAGCTCAGCTTCTTCTAGAGAGACTGTTTTACGTGATTAAGCACTTCACTAAATGGCGTACTTTCTAATTTCGCGAAGCCTTCCATTTGCCTTGCTTTGACGCTGGTGGACTCTGGGGTGGCAATGCCACAAAGAAACCTAGCCAGAGCTTGAGGAGTTGCCGAGCCTCTCGTTGCCTTTAAATAGGGTGCGATCCAATGCTCAATGTTCGTGGAATCAACAGGAACTGGTTCTGCTCCGGGCAATTGAGCCACTCTTCCTTCACAGACCGAACAATGGCCACATTCCGTTGGCGCGTTTTCATCAGCAAAGTAGGAGGCAAGTTGATAGCTCAAGCAGCGCGATTCTTCGAAAAACGCCACCATGGTTCGTATGCGTTCTACCTCACTTAGCTCTTTTTGCTCAAACAGGCTGTGCATCTGATGAGCGAGCTCATTTGGAGCAGATTGCGTATTCAGCACTCGGTACACATCGGTGGCTTGTTTGCTTTCCAACTCAATCCATCCGTTTTCATGGAAGTAGTCCAACGCAGACACTACTCGGCTGCGCTCGGCGGAGTACCCTTGCCAAAGCGCATCAAAGTCCAAGGTGTGCCACGTTTTGGCTTTTGGTGAACACTGGAAAATCGCTTCTACAAATTGTTTTCTTTCCCCCTGAAAACGAGCACAAATCTGTTGCTGTTCCATATTCAGCTTAAATCGATAGTCCGCAAAGTAACTGAACCTTGGTTCAATCACGCCTTGCAGTTCCAGATACACCAACAGAGTCTTGAGCGGTAGCTGACGAATATTGGATTCTTTAGATAAACGGTTGAGCATAATGCTCCACTCACTTCCGCTCTGGTAGATCTGCTCTATCACTAACTGAATGGAATTGGCGTCGGGAGTGTCGCCGTAAACGAAATTCTCCAGAACGGTCAGCCCAGATTTGTCTCCAAGTAAAATGCAGTCAGAGTGTTGCCCATCCCGACCTGCACGACCAATTTCCTGCGAGTAATTCTCTATCGATTTAGGCAAATCAAAATGAATCACTCGTCGAATGTCGGATTTATCTACGCCCATACCAAAAGCGATGGTTGCCACAATGCAAGGAACGGCGCCAGTCATAAAGTCGTGCTGGATGTGTTCTCTGTCTTCACTTTTTAAACCCGCATGGTACGCCAGCGCGTTAATGCCATACTCGCGCAGATAACTGGCGACTTGCTCAGCGGAGTTTTGCAGTGTGACGTAAACAATCGTCGGGCTATCAGGCTGGCTGCGAAGAATACTCGTCAGCTTGTCCAAACGCTCAGACTGAAGGCAGGGTTGAATGTCCAGTCGCAGGTTGGAACGGTAGAACCCGGTCACCGTGATGTGCTCTCGTTGGATATTGAACTTAGATTGCATATCCTCGATGACTTTTGGCGTCGCGGTCGCGGTCAGCAAAAGTACCTGTGGGATATTCAGGGATTTTTGATATTGCGGCAGTTTAAGGTAATCAGGGCGGAAGTTGTGTCCCCATTCCGAAATACAGTGCGCTTCGTCCACCACCAACATGGAAATAGGCACTTGCGAAATGAATTGTCTGAAACGTTCATTTTTCAGTCTTTCTACAGAAATCATCAGGATTTTGGTGGCCCCGTTTCTTACCGACTGCATAATACGTTGTGAGGTTTCTCGGTCTTGCGTTGAATCGATAGACTCGGCGGCTAAGCCTTTGCTTTTGAGAAACTGAAGCTGGTCTTTAATCAGGGCAAGCAGTGGAGATATAACCAATGTCAGGTGAGGTAAATGCAGGGCAGGTAATTGATAACAAAGTGATT
>NZ_AFWJ01000167.1 GCF_000222685.1 Vibrio nigripulchritudo ATCC 27043
AAAATGTCTATTTGTCTCGAGTGGGGAGCTGAGGAGGTACCATGAAAAAGTTTGGTCAGGTCATCCAGTTGAAGCCAGAACATTACGATGAATACGTAAAAGCCCATACCGAAGTGTGGCCTGAAGTGCTGGCTCAGATCGAAGCATCACATATTCAGAATTACTCCATTTTTCATCACAACGGCTTGCTCTTCGCCTACTTCGAGTATGTAGGCGAGGACTTCGAAAGTGATATGGCGGAGATGGCAGCCGATCCGACAACGCAAAAATGGTGGGCGTGGATGAAACCCATGCAGCAACCTCTGCCAGAAGCAGGTGAAGACTGGTGGCTGACAATGGAACAGGTTTTCGAACAGAAATAAGGAGAATGACATGTTGCAGGGAAAAGTTGCGTTAGTAACCGGAGCAGCATCGGGTATTGGTCTGGCTATCGCCAAAGGGTTTCATGATGCCGGAGCGCACGTTGTGCTGGTTGATGTGAATTCACAACAACTTGAAGATGCGTCGAAAGAGTTCAATACGGATAAGGTTTCTACCTTTCAGTGTGATGTGTCCAGTGAAAGTGATGTTGCCAGTGTTTGCGCTGCAATAGAAAGCCAGATAGGTCGTCTGGATGCTCTGGTTAACAACGCGGGTATTGCGTCTATCGGCTCCCTTGAAAATACCTCTCTTTCTGAACTGGAGCGAGTTTTCTCTGTTAACGTCAATGGGTTATTTCTTTTCTCAAAGCATGCGATGCCACTGCTTGAAAAAGCACAGGGTGCCATTCTCAATCTCTCTTCCATTGCCGCCAAAGTGGGCATATCTGACCGCTTTGCCTATTCCGCGTCAAAAGGCGCAGTACTCGCAATGACCTTAAGTATCGCAAGAGACTACGTGGCGAAAGGTGTTCGTTGCAACTGCCTGTGTCCGGCACGTGTACACACTCCGTTTGTTGATGGGTATCTGGAGAAACACTACCCAGACACCAAAGAGGAAATGTTTAAAACACTCAGCGAGTACCAGCCAATTGGTCGGATGGGAACCCCAAAAGAAATTGCCGATCTGACGGTGTTTTTGTGCAGTGACAAAGCGAGATTTATTACAGGATCTGCGTATGACATTGACGGCGGTGTCACTCAGTTACGCTGATTTTTATCGATTTAAATCATTTTGATAGTGAAGGAATACAACCATGAAACTTGTTCGAGTAGGAGAAGCCGGCAGCGAGAAGCCTGGCGTCGAACTGAATAGCGGAAAACGCATCGACGTCAGTGCGTTTGGTGAGGATTATACTGAATCTTTCTTTGGTTCAGACGGACCAAAACGCCTCAGTGAGTGGCTTGATGAACATCAGGGAAATTGCCCAGAGTTTGGCGAGAACGAACGCTACGGAGCCCCAATCTGCCGACCTTCGAAAATCATTTGTGTCGGGTTGAATTATAAAAAGCACGCCGAAGAATCTGGGATGCCTATCCCGGGGCAGCCGGTTTTATTTATGAAAGCCACCAGTTCTTTATGTGGTCCGAACGATCCCATCATCATCCCTAAAAACAGCCAGAAAACCGACTGGGAAGTTGAGCTGGCGATTGTTATCGGTAAGCGTGCAAGTTATGTGTCGGAAGAAGATGCGTTAGAGCACGTCGCCGGTTACGCGCTTCACAATGACTATTCAGAACGAGAATTCCAGCTTGAGCAAGAAGGTCAGTGGGTGAAAGGAAAAAGCTGCGACTCATTTGCGCCGCTTGGTCCTTATGTTGTGACCACAGACGAATGCTCGGATGCGCAAAACCTAAGGCTCTGGCTGTCACTAAATGGTGAAATGCTGCAAGACAGCAACACCAGCGACATGATTTTCTCCATTGCTAAACAGGTGAGTTACATCAGTCAGTATATGACCTTACTTCCCGGAGATGTGATTTCCACAGGCACGCCTTTTGGTGTGGGGCTGGGCTTTAACCCTCCTCGCTACCTGAAAGAGGACGATATTGTCGAACTTGGAATCGATGGGCTTGGCACTTCAAGTCAGACTGCGATTACCTACGAGAATTCGCAAAACTAAGTGAAACACTTTTAAAAAACATGGAGCAAAGGACGCACCACCATGGCAACCATTGAGAAAGCAGAGCTGTATTGGGTAGATCTAGAACCAGAGGTTAAGCGCACCGACGCCATTCAGTCATTTGTGTGTCAGGAAACTCCTATGGTTAAAATTACAGATAGTGACGGCGTAACGGGGGTGGGGTATACCTATACCATCGGTACAGGCGGGTCGTCAGTCGTCGCTTTGCTTCACGATCACCTTCTTCCTCAACTTATTGGCAAAGATCCAGACTGCATTGAGCAAATCTGGCGTGATCTCTATTTCCATAGTCACGCAACGTCAGTAGGGGCAATAACTTCTCTGGCATTGGCTGCAATAGATACGGCTCTTTGGGACAGAAAGTCCATCAAAGCACAGCTTCCACTTTGGAAAGTCGCTGGTGGAGCCAAACCCGAAATCCCGCTCTACACCACCGAAGGTGGCTGGCTGCATCTCACGCCAGAACAGCTTGCAGAAGATGCGATTGAAGTGCAGAAACAGGGCTTTGGTGGCTCAAAGGTTAAGGTGGGTTCCCCCTCTCTGGCAGAAGACATTCGCAGGCTAGAACACGTGAGAAAACAGGTTGGGGATGACTACCACATCATGGTCGATGCCAATCAAAGCTTTAGCCGAGACGAGGCAATAAAACGCGGTCGGGCATTTGCCGATTTGGGTATTAGCTGGCTCGAAGAACCCATGCCAGCAGAAGACATTTCAGGTCATGCGCAGCTTTGTGCAACGGCCGGTCTGCCAATTGCGGTGGGAGAATCCATGTATGGAACCCGAGGATTCAGAGAGTATCTGGAACAAGGGGCGTGTCATATTGTACAGGTCGATGTGGCAAGAATTGGCGGTATTACCCCTTGGCTGAAGGTCGCGCATTTAGCAGAAACTTACAATGTTTCAGTTTGCCCGCACTTTTTAATGGAATTGCACGTATCACTCTGTTGTGCGGTTCCGAACAGTCGCTGGTTGGAGTTCATTCCTCAGCTAGGTTCTATTTCCAGCAGCAGGCTCAACATTATTGATGGGAAGGCACAGGCACCAACCGATATCGGCTTGGGTATTGCTTGGGACTGGGACAAAATTCAATCGG
>NZ_AFWJ01000166.1 GCF_000222685.1 Vibrio nigripulchritudo ATCC 27043
AGCAACAAGAAAGTGTGTAAAGTAAAAAATACCCAAATCGTATATAATTATTTACAGTCGGGTGGTTGAGATATTTTCTAGATGAACTTCAAACTTTGACTGTAATGTAGGTGTGTTTTTGTAGGAATTTTAAAGGCGCTGCCTTATATCTAAACCAAATGTATAAGTTCAGATTTTCCTTAGTGAGGAAACCCTATGATTGAAGAACCGAATTCAGACACCAATTTCGAAGAAGAAAGCCTTGAGCTTTTGGATGCGATGGAAATTGGTTTAAACTTGTCTGACTATCTATTAGAGGAATTGGTGGAAGACTAAAGTCAGATTCCACCCACCTTCATGAATTATCTCGCCCATCTGCACATCGCAGACTTTTGTAAAAGTAATTTGCTTGGAAACTTATTAGGGGACTTTGTTAAAGGGTCTCCTGATGGTCGATTTCAACAAGACATTGTTAACGGTATTAAGCTCCATCGATTCGTCGATTCCTACACCGACACTCATCCAATCGTAAAAGATCTTAAACCTCTATTCCCCGAAGAGCTTAAACGCTTTGCACCCATTGCACTCGACATGTTTTGGGATCATTGCCTTGCCCGTCACTGGAAACACCATCACAAGATGTCTTTGTCGGAATTTTGCCTGTATGCCGAAAGTGACGTAAAGAGTGAAGAAACAGACGAATTGCCCGAACGTTTTCTAACTGTTTCTGGTTATATGTGGGAAGGTCAGTGGCTGCTGTCTTACGCTGAGTTGAGTAATATTCAGTTTGCCTTGAAAAGAATGGCAATGCGCCGCCCAAGGCTGGCAAGTTTGAGCGAATGTGGTGCGACGTTAGAATCAGAGTACAAAGCACTCAACCAAGCGTTTCATACGCTTTATCCTGATGTGCTGAAAAACGCCAAAGCCTTTTATTCTTCTCTTTAATTTTGCGCCACAGTCATTAATGAGTATACAATCCGCGCTCCTGTTTTTGTGTCGGATTCTGCCTTATGCAATTTGAAAATCTTGGTCTCACTCCTGCTTTGCTTTCTCGTATCACTCAACTGGGTTTTAAGGAGGCAACGACTGTTCAGGAGAAGTCTATTCCGCATATTTTAGACGGAAAAGATGTTCTTGCCGGGGCGCAGACTGGAACAGGTAAAACCGCTGCTTACGGTTTGCCAATCATTCAGCGCTTGATCAAATCGCCAAAACCGTTAACCGACAAACTGGTACGTAGTCTGGTTTTGGTCCCGACGCGCGAACTGGCTCAACAGGTGTTAGAAAACTTGAGCAGTTATGCGCATGAACTGGATGTAAAAGTGCTGGCAGTGTATGGCGGCACAAGTATGAAAGTGCAAACTGAGAAACTGCAGGGTGGGGTGGATATTCTTGTCGCAACACCGGGGCGTTTACTCGATCACCTGTTTACCAAAAATATTCAGCTCAACGAAACGGAAGTCCTGGTTCTCGACGAAGCGGATCGAATGCTGGACATGGGTTTCATGCCAGACATTCAACGTATTCTCCGCCGTTTGAATGATGCGCGCCAGACGCTATTCTTTTCCGCAACCTTTGCCAATAACGTCAAGAAAGTTGCCTACCGAATCCTCACGCAGCCTGTAGAGGTTCAGGTTACACCCAATAATTCAACCGCCGATACCGTTAAACAAATGGTGTACCCGGTGGACAAAAAGCGTAAATCAGAGCTTCTCGCCTATCTGATCGGTTCAAGAAACTGGCAGCAGGTTCTGGTATTTACTAAAACCAGAGAAGGATCTGACGCGCTAGTCAAAGAACTGAAGCTTGACGGTATAAAAGCCGCATCAATTAATGGTGATAAAAGTCAGGGAGCACGCCAGAAAGCACTGGATGATTTTAAAACTGGAAAAGTCAGAGCGCTGATCGCGACAGACGTTGCGGCTCGTGGTTTGGACATTCACCAACTTGAGCAGGTGGTCAACTTCGATATGCCGTATAAAGCGGAAGATTACATTCATAGAATTGGTCGAACGGGTCGTGCTGGGTGTGAAGGTTTTGCCGTTTCATTGATGAGTCGTGATGAAGAATACCTGTTGAATGCCATCGAAAGGCTACTGGATAAGCGCCTGCCTCAAGAATGGTTGACTGGTTTCGAGCCCAGCTTAGAAGAAGAGATTTCAGAAGATAAGCCAAGAAAACGAAAAAGCCGTGGTTCGGAAAAACGTAAGTTAAAAGCGAAGCTTAAGATCCACCATGGCAGGGGAAAAGCTAAGAAATAGCAGATTTAGATTTCAGAATTAAGATTTTTATCAACAACATAAAACTGCCATGACTTGTTCACGCAGTTGTCATTTCGAGCTTTTAAGTTGACTCCTTCAAAAGAAAAATAACTGACAGGAGTCACCCCATGAACAACTTGATGAAGGCGGCCGCAGCAGTGGTGCTGTTTGGATCGTCCCTCAATGCCATTGCACACGACGCGGTCCAGCTAGGACCACGACCTTTGTACCTGATTGAAGATATGGACGACGGCGCACTTAAACGTAAATTGCAGCAGTGCAGTACGGGTCCATTCTACCGCAGCGAATTTTCTATCGGGCACCGTGGTGCGCCAATGCAGTTTCCTGAGCATACTAAAGAATCGTATGTTGCCGCCATCCAGATGGGGGCAGGCGTCCTTGAATGTGATGTTACCTTCACCAAAGACAAAGAACTGGTTTGCCGCCATTCTCAAAGTGACTTACACACCACGACAGATGTTCTTGCGCATCCCGATCTCGCGGCAAAATGCAGCATTCCCTTTCAGCCAGCGAACCCTTCAACAGGTGAAAAAGCCAAAGTCGAATGCCGAACGTCAGACTTTACGCTCGCTGAATTCAAACGCCTGACTGGTAAAATGGACGGTGCCAATCCGATGGCAACAACCGTTGAAGAATACATGGATGGTACAGCTGGCTGGAGAACCGATCTTTACGCCAGCAAAGGCACACTGATGACGCATGCCGAAAGTATCGCCTTGTTCAAAAAACACGGTGTGAAGATGACACCGGAACTCAAGTCCCCAGCGGTAGATATGCCGTTCAACGGATTTTCTCAGGAAATGTACGCTCAAAAGCTGATAAATGAATATCGAGCAGCAGACGTTCCCGCGAGCGATGTTTACGCACAGTCTTTTAACCTTGCAGATGTTAAGTACTGGATTCAGAAC
>NZ_AFWJ01000165.1 GCF_000222685.1 Vibrio nigripulchritudo ATCC 27043
GCCACGAACTCACCCTTGGGTGTTGGAAATCGCATGCCTAACTGCGTCAGGTTTAAAAAAGTTTTCGTCATAAGGTTTTCTTCCTATCGCAGTGTCTGGTTTTTATCCCAAGAGACCCACTTCTGCAGTGCGAGCATGCCTCGGTCGAGCAGTAATCCAATGAATCCGATGGTGATCACCGCCACCATAATGCGCCCCAGAGAGGCCAGAGCTACCATTCTGGAATTCATCCCAGACGAATTTCCCTAAGCCGGGGTTTTGCGCCAGCATCTCTGCCGCGATCAGCACCATCCAGGCAATACCCAGCGACAACCGAAGACCAGTAAAAATCATCGGAATGGAAGAAGGGAGCACAATGGTCCAGATGTGTCGCCACCAAGAAAGTCGCAATACTCGGCTGACGTTCACCAGATCTTTATCGACGCTGGTAACTCCGACAGCAGTGTTGATCAACGTAGGCCAGAGGCTACACAGCGCAACGGTCAGCAAAGAGTTCACAAATGATTTCGCCACCAGCGGATCCGCACTCACATAGGTCGCGCTTACCACCATGGTGACAATCGGCAGCCAAGCCAGAGGAGATACGGGCTTGAGCAATTGGATCACCGGATTGAACGCCTGATACAAGCCATGATTCAGCCCCAAAACAATCCCGGCAGGGATAGCGATTAATGACGCCAGCAAAAAGCCACACGCCACGGTAAACAAGCTTGTCAGGATCTGCTCAAAGAAGGTCGGCTTGCCTGTGTAAGGTCGAATTTTTACTTTGGCATTTGGATCTTTAGCCAGCTTGGCTGCGTTGCGTTTTTCCTGACGCTCAATAAACGCCACTTCTTTATCTCGCTCTTCAAAGTGTTCAGAAACCAGATTCCCGAACTGCTGAGCGGTTTGAACGGGCCCCGGCAACACACCCAAAGAGGTCTGAACCTGACGTGCTGACAGGTGCCACATCATCAGGAACAGCAGAATCCCCAGCAAGGGCAGCACAAGTGCCCTGCTGTGGTTGGCGACTTTTGCCCTATCAGGAAAAAGGGCAAAGACATTATTTCTCGCCAATTTGGTGTCCATATCAGATCTCCTCTGATCCTTTCAGACCAATGCTGAATTTTTTCAGATACGCGTTGGGCTGCTTGCCGTCATACACCACGTCGTCGATAAAGTGTGTCTGCGGATCGCGATACCCATCTTCCGTGTTGAAATCTGGAAAATCGCTGGCTTTGAGTATTCCGTCTTCAATTAAGGATTCTGCCGCCTGCTGATAGATATCAGGTCGATAGACTTTTTTGGCGATGTTGGCGTACCAGTCGTCCGGTTTTTCTGATGGAATCTGTCCCCAGCGGCGCATCTGAGTCAGATACCAGATGGCATCGCTGTAGTAGGGGTAGGTGGCGTTATAACGGAAGAATACGTTGAAATCGGGCACAGAACGTTTGTCTCCTTTTTCGTATTCAAACGTGCCCGTCATGCTATTGGCAATCACGTCCGCATCCGCACCTACGTAGTGGCTTTTCGCCAGTATTTTTACGGCTTCCATACGGTTGGCGTTTTGTTTTTCATCCAGCCAGTGCGCAGCGCGAATCATGGCTTTCACCACACGGATATGGGTGTTCGGGTATTTCTTTGCCCAGGCAGCCGACACACCGAAAACTTTTTCTGGGTTGTTTTTCCATATCTCGTAATCGGTCACCACTGGCACCCCAATTCCTTTGAATACGGCTTGCTGGTTCCACGGTTCACCAACGCAGTACCCTTTGATGGTTCCGGCTTCCATAGTGGCGGGCATTTGCGGTGGAGGGGTTACGCTGAGCAACACATCCGCCTCCACCTGCCCACTGTTATCACCGGTTTTCGGCGCGTAATAGCCAGGATGAATGCCTCCCGCCGCTAACCAGTAACGTAGTTCGTAGTTGTGTGTCGAAACCGGGAATACCATGCCCATGTTGAAAGGCTTGCCTTTGTCGAGATAACTTTCGACCACAGGTTTGAGTGCGTCTGCCTTAATTGGGTGAACAGGTTTTCCGTCGGCTTGTTTTTCCAGATTGGGCTTCATCTGCGCCCAGATGTCGTTGGATACCGTGATGGCGTTACCGTTGAGGTCCATGCTGAATGCAGTGATTACGTCCGCTTGTGTTCCAATCCCTATGGTGGCACCCAGTGGCTGACCTGCCAGCATGTGTGCGCCGTCTAATTCGCCATCAATCACCCGGTCGAGCAAAACCTTCCAGTTCGCTTGTGCCTCCAGCGTGACGTACAGTCCTTCATCTTCAAAAAAACCTTTTTCATAGGCGACCGCCAGCGGTGCCATATCGGTGAGTTTGATGAACCCAAATTTCAGGTCTTCAAGTTCAGGCTCTCCAACTTCGGCTACGACCGAGTTCGACCCCAGCAGTACAGCCAGCGCAAGGCTTTTGAGGGTACGGCTTTTAAGAGAAAGGCTTGCCATGCGATTTCTCACGGCATTCCACTTTTCTGTTGTCTTATTGGCAATGGTTTTCCGACATTTCATTGAACACTCCTGTTCCATAACTTCCTAAGTTTCAAATTCCAAATTTCAAAAAAAAGGCGCGGCTGCACAGAAAGTGCAGTCGCGCCGTTGCTTAGCAGAAACCACCGCCATTGATGGTTATTGGAGCTGAGCTCCTTTATCGTTGTTATTAATACTTCAAGTTGTGTGCCAGTTTTTCAGTTATTAAAAATCAATAAGTTATCTTTAATTGAATCCAACACTCTTAGCTGGATGCCGCCTTATTGTGCACAGTGCACCAATTCAATCCTTAGCTGATCGAATCGAAGGTGAGCATCAGGTTTTTGGCGACCTGCCCAATGGGCTGGCTGGATTTCATCGCGGAATTTCGCAGTGCCTTGTACGCCTCTTCTTCATCAATATGATGCATTTTCATCAGCGTACCTTTGGCTTTTTCGATCCACTTTCTGTCGTCGAGTTTCTGCGTCAACGCCTGTACTTCTTTCTCAATTGCCAACATGTTGTCGCGAAGTCTGATGGCATGTTCCAGCCAGATGTTGAGATCGTAATCTCCCCCGAAAAGGAAGAATCACGTACTGATTTGCGTGAGGAAAATCCTTGATGCTGCCTTTGTGAAGGTCACCGACCATAACCACCAGAGGGCATTTGCAACCCACGGCAAAATCGATCAGCAGCTTAAGCTCTGCC
>NZ_AFWJ01000164.1 GCF_000222685.1 Vibrio nigripulchritudo ATCC 27043
TGAACACTCTGTGTCAGATAACAGCATAAAAAAGACTGGCAGATGCCAGTCTTATAATCAGTGTTGCTCACCAGTTGGGTTTGAACCGAATTCCGATTGCCGATAAATATCTGAGAGCAGCTTCGGACCTTTGTTCTGGTTCTCAGCTTTGTAGCGTCTGCGACGAATTTCCAATTCTTCTTTTTCCATCGATCTCAGCGCTTTCTCATGCTCTTTCGCAGCTTTGATAAATTCGGGATCAGCCAATGCCTGCTGACGTAATTTGTTCACCCTTTCCATTGTTTCCCACAACATACTCAGCCCTCCTATAAAAACTGTATACACATACAGTATAGAGAATGAACAATCGGGGTCAAGAGAAAACTGTGTTTTTATACAGTAAAAATACTCAAGCTCCTGTCTATGCCTGATAACACTTAGACTGGCTTAGGCTCAAATCAATGTCCGCACACTGTTGAGCAATCCACTCATAGAACACTTCCCCCACATCGGTGACATCAGAATGTTCCAGTAATAGCTCTAAGCCATAGCGAACATCTTTAACCATTTCCAATGCCCGTTTACCTGCACCTTCGGCGAAAGCATGATCCGTCCAGTGACGCTGGCTGATCGTGCATAAAGCCTTGGCGCTCATGACATGAACGTATACACCTTCAAATATTCCAACCAAAGGTCTTTCATCTGAACGCCACGGGACAGGAAACCGTAAGTTCTTGTTGTCTGGTTTAAAGATAGGGATCAGTTCTTCCAGATAGCGAAGCTTAACATGGCTCATTTCGTGCACCATGGTTTCGACGCTTTTGAGCAGACCGTGATCCGTCATCCAGCACGCTCCCTGATAAGAGGAAATGGTGTAGCCATGTATCGTCCAGCCAGTTGGCTCCCCTCTTGGTACAATCACAGACACGTATTCATCGATATCATTCGCAATGTCGGGGCAATACTTTTTGATCAACAGATAAGGTGACTCATAGGTATCGTGGCTAAAGTCTGGAGGAAAGTTTATCGAAGACTCGTCTATCTGATCGTAGTAAGTCGTCCCGCTGCGCTGTGGCACTTGCCTTTCGTCCAATTTCATTCTGAGCAATGGGTTGGCATTGGAGACAATAATCGAAGATCCTTCTAACCGACGTTGCTCAATCTGTTCGATAGGTAAGCTTACCGAAACCACACACAGCCCTTCTTCACGGTCGTATCGCAAAGCGCAGTCGCAGTTTCGTTGCGTTTCTTCTCCTCTCAATTCGAACAGTAATCCAACATCCCAGGTAACCAAATACCCGGAGACAATGGCTACTCGCTTGATGGCAGTATCCTCAGACAGATAAGTCATGTTATTCCACAATCCAAGCAATGCCCTGAGCTGGTTCTCCTGATGCTCTTCAAGCAAGCTGGTAACAAGCTGATTTAGCCAAGATCGAAACAAAGGGGAAGAGTAGAGTTTCTGACTGATATGACTGGGGCACGAGCTTAAAGTGCTGACAGATTCCTGAATGTCCTGATGCCATTCCAATAAATCTTCTCGCATCAGGAGTATGCCACTGGCATGTTTGAACAGCTGCGCCTGCAATGAACAGGAAAAATATCTTAATTTTTCTGCATCCTGCTCAGATGTGTTATCCAGCAAATTAAGAAGTACTTGCGTAGGGCTGGTATCCGAGTTGTTAATCGCACTCATGTTAGGCTCCGTGAGCAGGGTCCATTTCCAGAGCTGGAAATATTCTCTGCTTGATGTGATGAAACAGAAACATTTCGTCGTAACACAATACCGATCGTCGGTTAAGTACCATCCCATCTGGACCGTTTCTTCCGGCCAGAAAACCTCCTCCACATAAGTCGTGATGCTCACAGGCGTGACATTCATCAGGAATAGACTTTCTAAGACTGGATAGATTTCGAAACCCGGAGTCAAAATGCAGTTCCGAGAGTGTATGCTCAAAGACGTTGTATTGTGTTTTTGCGTTGCCGTTGCTGCCTACTCGATAATAATCCGGGTATTCAATGTCTCCACTTGAACTCACCACAAACATGTTCAACGTGTCGTTCACCAAAGCATCTACGTGTTGTTTGCCCCCCAAAATCAGAGCAATAACGTGGTTAAACAAGCGAATCTTTATGTTCGGGTCGTCGTTAAACCACCAGCAATCAAACAGTTCGGCGTACCATTTTCCTATTGTTGGATCCTCTGCGTAAGCTGCCTCCGTTCGTCCCTCTTCATCCCAGGGTTTATGACCATAGTGATAATGAATTGGGAACAAAACATCCACGCTTTTTAACGGTAACGACTTCACCCACTGGAAATAATCTTCTGGCTTAAGTGAAGTTTGAGCGACACTTAAAATACCTTTTACCAGGGGCTGGTACTTTCCATTAAGCAGTGTTTGCAGGTTTTGGTGAATGGATTGATAAGACCCCTTACCGGACGACGTAATTCGGTAAGCATCATTCACAGATTTTGGTCCATCCAGGCTCAGGCTGACCGCGACATTGTTTTCTAAAAACATGTCCAACAGAGAATCGGAAGGCATTTTATAGAGGTTAGTTTGAACACCAAGAGTAACGGTTTTTCGCAATATATCGTTATTTGAAATAACGGAAAAGACGGATTCAAATCGTTTTACTGGCCATAAAGTTGGTTCACCACCATGAAGCGTAATATCGAAGTGGGAAAGCGCTTGTTTATCAATATATTCAGCCAAACGATCAAGAAGTTGGAATATTGTCCATTCAGACATGTTCCTGTCGTTATATTTATAGCTTTCGTCTTCTAAATTAAACATATAGCAATATGTGCAATTTAAATTACAGAAAGACGTAAGCTTTACTATGCAACTTTCAAAAGTCATGTTGAAAATTAAGCCACAGAAAATAGATCTGTGGCTTAACTCCTTTACCAACGTAGACCGAAGGATATGCTTAAGGCGGCGGGATCAAACCCTTCCTTGCCTTTGAGCTCTTTTAAAGCCGACTCCATGATTCTTGCTTTCGCAACTTCCCTTTCGATATCCCCGACATTTGATTTAATTTTCATGTCTAGATTTCGAAAGGCTTTAGGACTGATTTCTAGTTTTCCAATTGATTCAAATTTTTCGATTGGCATCTTAATTCTCCATTTAATTTGCATCGTTTTTAATTCATCAACTGGGTAATAGCCCACACCCAAATTACCTCATTGCATCAGGCTATTAACCTGACCTCATAAGGCAACACTATGA
>NZ_AFWJ01000163.1 GCF_000222685.1 Vibrio nigripulchritudo ATCC 27043
TACAGACTATCGCGCTTGAGTGATTTAACAACATTTCGAAAGGAACCTTAATGAGTACTAGCCTGCTTCATAAAATCGTGCATGAAATGGATGACATGAAAAGCGCCGAGCGCCGTGTCGCGGAATTTGTCAGTGCAAAGCCTGACAAGGTAATCCATATGAGCATTGCGTCTCTCGCCAGTGAATGTTCGGTGAGTGATCCGACGATCATGCGATTTTGTCGTAGGTTTGGATATGACGGATATCAGAGCTTCAAGCTGAACCTTGCGCAGCAATTAGTCCCTTCAGCTCCATTTGTTTATGAACAGATTACCGCTAAAGACAGCGTGGATCACATTGTTCGAAAGACGTGTCGCAACTCATTAAATGCCATCCAAAGAGCTATGGAAGACATTGCACCAGAACAAATTGAAGAAGGTGCAAAGCTTCTTTCAAAAGCCAGTTACATTGGGATTTACGCTTCTGGTATCTCGGAAGTCACGGCTCTTGATGCTGAACATAAATTCCAGCGATTAGGATTGAGATGCAACGCGTTAGTACGTAAACAAAGGCAATGGCTGCATGCAGAACGTTCTAAACCACAAGAAGTCGCCTTTATATTTTCTCAGTCCGGCGCGACTAGGCAACTGGTGGAGATCGCAACAGCAGCACGAGCAGGTGGCGCAAGAGTAGTTTCAGTCACCGCCAGCGATAGCCCACTCGCCGCAGTTTCAGACGTAACCATTGCAATCACACCCTATGAACGTACCGAGCTGTTGACCCCTTTGGCTTCGCGCCTGAATCATCATTTGGTTGTCAATATGCTGGTGACAGCTATAGCCGTTACAAGCGGAAGTGAGTTCCCGGACCAGCTACCTGCCCTGGACTCGTGGCAAACGGAAAAGCTTTAGCGTTCTAGTTAAGTAAAGGAATACAGAATATGTCTCAAGACGATGCGAAAAAACTATCGGGAATTAGAGCTATCGATGAATTTGTACAAGATGGCATGAAACTTGGGCTCGGTTCAGGCACAACTTCTCACTTCTTTGTTCGGGAGCTAGGAAAACGGGTCGCCGAGGGACTTAAAGTCACTTGTACCACGACATCACGCTCGACCAATGAAGTCGCACAATCGGTGGGGATTGAAATCATCGACCCCAACCAAATTGGCGAGATTGACCTCACCATCGATGGTCCTGATGAAATTGATCGCAACTTCAATATGATCAAAGGCGGCGGAGCCTGCCTGTTGTGGGAGAAAATCATCGCCCATGCCTCTAAGAGAATGATCACCGTATGCGACGAAAGCAAAATCGTGGAGACACTTGGTGCATTTCCTTTGCCTATTGAAGTGGTTCAGTTTGGCTGGAAACAGACCGAGCAGCGCATATCAGATGTACTTAATGCACATGTGGGAAGTCGCCTCAAAATCATTCGACGACATCAAGGCGAAAAGCCAGTCATTACAGACAGTGGACACTTTATTCTCGACTGCCATTGTCAGGCTATTCCGTCTCCAGCTGTGTTAGAAACAGCACTTAATATGATTCCCGGTGTCGTTGAAAATGGACTTTTTACACGTGAGTCAAACGGGATGGTTGTGGGGCGGTTTGACGGAACCAGTTTTGTTGTTACTCAAAAAGCTAGTAAAACTTCATAAATTAAACAAACAGTTAGAATTCGCTTTTTTGTTTTGATTTTAAACGTATTGATGCCCTCGATAAAAAATACAAGGTGACCACCCAATAGGTTACCAAACCTTGGAACGTTAGATGGTAATTAACGAGATGAGCCTTATCAGGGTTTGTAGTCTTTGAAGACGACGCTCGCTGCCTAAAAAACCAGTTGTACTAGACAGCACCTATCGCCTGCTCTTTAAAAGCTATGCAAACCCAAACAGTTAGGTAGTAAAACTAGGTACTCTCACTTCACATCCAGTAACACGACATGGAGATGGTTGATATGACTGATGTAAGTAAACTGGACCGCCGCACCATTTTAAAAGCAGGTGCGGCATTAGGGGTAAGCATGCTTGCTGGACCCAACATGGCATGGGCAAAGGATCGCGTTTTTGTCCCTTACAGCAACAAGAGCCTTGATTATTATTTCTTCGTTATTCAGGAAGAAGCGGTAAAAAGAGCCGTTATGAAAAACGAATGGGAATTTCAGGCAACCAATGCCAACTTTGATAACACACGGCAATTGGAACAGTGGCAAAGCCTGATGCTTCGTAAACCTTCCGCCATTGTGAGCGACCCAATAGACAGCCAAGCAATTGTAAGTGTGATTAAGCGCTATAATCGCCAAAACATTCCGGTTGGTATCATTGATACACCTGCTGATGGTGGAGATGTCGCAATCACCGTGAGTTTTGATAACTACATTGGTGGTGTTATGGCTGCTAAGCAGATCATTCAGCGACTCGAGCAGAAATACGGCGAACCCAAAGGGACAGTGCTCAACTGTTTTGGCGCCCTACAAAGCGTGGCGTGGCGTTTGAGAAAAGAAGGCATGGACGCCGAGTTTGCCAAATACCCCAACATTAAGTATCTGGCTCGCCCGACTGAAGGTCAGCTCGAAAAAATGCTGTCCGTAACTTTGTCTACCCTTTCCGAATACCCTGATTTAGATGCAGTCCATGCGCCATCCGACTCCCCTTCCCGTGGAATCGTAACGGCGCTTAAGCAGAAAGGTCGCTGGAAAAAAGTGGGTGAAGACGGACACGTTATCTTCGTCAATATTGATGGTGAGCCTATAGCGGTGAAATGGATCCAAGAAGGCTATATGGATTCCTGTGTCTCTCAAGATCCCATTGCTTATGGGGAAATTGCCGTCGAGCTTTTGCAAAAGTACGCGATGAAAGGACAACCTGTCCCTATTGGTCCTTATGAAAACAAAAAGTACTTCTGGGAAAAGGCTGAAATTGTTAATGGCAAAACAGGTCCAACGATGATCATCCCTCCTTTTGTTATTGACGGCAGTAATGCAAAAGACCCAAGGCACTGGGGATCGGTTGCCGAAAAAGATTGGGGCATTGCCTACACCTAAGCTAGTTTCGCCTGAAAGAATTATTTTCAGGCGAGTTTTTTATACCAATCACAGTAAGTGTTCAGAAATAGCTTTTTAACAAGCCAAAATGGGCAGTTAATTATTCTGATTGGTGTTACGTCATTCGCAAAGGAACTGAAATGAGTGCCAATCTAGCAAGCGAAGGGAATGATCAAGAGATCGCACTGGAAGTCGTCAATCTGTCAAAGCAG
>NZ_AFWJ01000162.1 GCF_000222685.1 Vibrio nigripulchritudo ATCC 27043
CATTTTATCAGGACGACTTTGCAGGGCGAGTCGCCACCAAGGTTATGCAGACCTCTCTGGCAGTACGTGAAACCGTTATGAAAACCTTTGACGTATTTGTGTACGTCACTGTGTATTTCACGTCCATCGTTGTCATTCTTGCCCAGGCAGACTGGCGACTTATGCTGCCAATGCTGGTTTGGCTTATTTCATACGTCAGCATTCAGATTTACTTTGTCCCTCGTCTGAAAAAAGTGGCGGCAGAGCAGGCTGACGCACGTTCTACCATGACTGGACGAATCGTAGACAGCTACACAAACATCGCGACGGTTAAACTGTTCTCGCACAGCAGACGAGAAACAGCTTACGCTGAAGAAGGAATGAAGGGCTTTCTGGATACGGTACACCGCCAGATGCGCTTAGTGACTGGTTTTGACGTGTGTGTAGAAGTGTCTAATTATCTGATGGTTTTTGCTGTTGCAAGTATGTCTATTTTCCTTTGGATGGACAACGCCATTAGCGTCGGTGCGATTGCCATCGCCATTGCACTTGCTTTGCGCATCAACGGCATGTCTATGTGGATCATGTGGGAAATCACGGCTCTGTTTGAAAACATGGGTACGGTGATGGATGGTGCAAACACACTTTCCAAACCCATTGCCATTGAAGATAAGAAAGATGCAAAAGATCTGTCTGTCGAAAAAGGCGGCATTCAGTTCGAAGACGTGAGTTTCCATTACGGCGAAGATAAAGGTGTAATCAACAATCTGAATCTTGATATTAAACCGGGTGAGAAAGTCGGTCTGGTCGGGCGTTCAGGTGCAGGAAAATCCACCTTGGTAAACCTGTTGCTCCGTTTCCACGATGTTGAGGGCGGGAAGATTAAAATCGACGGTCAGAACATCGCTGAAGTTACCCAGGACTCCTTACGCAGTAAGATCGGAATGGTGACGCAAGATACGTCTCTGTTACACCGCTCAATCCGAGATAATATCCTGTACGGAAACCCAGATGCTACTGAAGATCACATGATCAACGCAACTCGTCAGGCACAAGCGCATGAGTTTATTGAAACGCTGACCGACCCTTTTGGTAATTTGGGTTACGATGCGCAAGTCGGTGAGCGAGGTGTGAAGTTATCTGGTGGTCAGCGCCAGCGTATTGCTATCTCTCGTGTTCTGCTAAAGGATGCGCCTTTATTGATTATGGACGAAGCGACTTCTGCTCTTGACTCTGAAGTGGAAGCTGCCATTCAACATAGCCTGAATGAGCTAATGGAAGGAAAAACGGTTATCGCAATTGCGCACCGTTTGTCGACCATTGCAGCCATGGACCGACTCATTGTTCTGGACAAAGGAAATATCGTGGAACAAGGCACTCACCAGGAGCTGGTTAACTCTGGTGGTATCTACGCTCAATTGTGGGCGCACCAGACGGGTGGTTTCATTGCTGAAGATTGTGAGTTAGAAGAAGCACAAGAAACATCGAAGGCATAAATTTGTCATATCTTTAAACGCAAAACGACGGCATCGCGCCGTCGTTTTTTATATCTGAGGGTATTGGAATGGTTATCCCGAGATCATGTTACTTAACCTGAACTCGGGATAAGAGGTTAGCTAACCCATTAAAATAAATAAATATTTCTATTGAGACATTCTAATGAGAAATTTTCACTTAAGACAAGGCGAAACCACGAACCAATAACGGGTTATTGGGAGAGGGTTCAACGCAGTATTAGGTGAAAAGAGCCATTATAAAGCAAGTTGTTATCCCGAGTTCAGGTTACTTAGCACTGAAATCGCTCCCTTTCTTCCCGGGACACTAAGCCGTACTTTTGAAGCTGAGGAAGGACCTTGTTATTGTCTTCTTCAAAAAAGCACTTCCCCGCCTTTCCCCAGAAATTATAACGCCCCTGATACAGAGATTTCAGTTTAACCAGCGCGCGCAGGCACTTGTTTTCTATCAGCATATATAAGATGGTGTATTGCCAACATTTCTCCGTTTCGTTGTCTGAGCATCCATTAAAATCTTCATGATTTAACGCAGCATTCGCAACTGCATCACTTTCTTCAATCAGTTTTGCCAGTAATGGAATGTTGTTGTACCAAAACGGTAAGTTTGGATCGCTCTGATAGGCTTTCTTAACCAATGTCATTGGCAACCGTTCATAAAAGCCGTGATGGTCAGCAAAACAATCTCGCTGGTTCGTAAACATTACTTCTAAAAGCTCAGACTCCACCCATGCGCCTTGCTCATCTGTTGGTAAAATCTTGATGAGAAAATCAAATTGTTCGAACAAGTCTACGCCGTTTGAATATTGGAGATTGAGAAAGTGAGCCAGGTCTGAATCACTGACTAAACCATCAACAGACATCATCCGCTCAATTGCATCTTGAACCGCTGAAGGACATGAAAACACTGAGTTCAACCACTGTTTTATTTCTTGGGAGTAATCATTCCAACACACCCCGCAATCAGAAAGTACAAAATCCGCGTGTTCTACGTGAGGATAAACTTCCGTGACAAGATAAGAGACTTCATCTTTAGAGGCATTCTCAAAAAAACGCATTTGATAATAGAGAGGTTCTTTCGACATCCAAAGACCACAGGCAAACGCATTTCGAGCTTTGATAGACTGTTGCATGATCAATTCATACTCTCGATCGTCTCTCACACTTCCCTGTTGCCCTAAAAACTCTGTACAACGGGCAGCATTCATTTGGATAGAAAGCAGAACGTCATCAAGCCAAGACGCTTTCACAAAGGGATGGTGAGATTTGTACCCCTCTAGATTGTCTGCCAACAAATAATTTAAAGCCTTTTCAGATATGTCTCTATTCATGACGTTGCTCCACTTGTTCCACAAATGCCACCATTTCGTTGGCAGCATCCATTCCATATACAGTAGTGCTTCCTTATCTCGCGGAGATAATAACACATACAGAACATCATTCCATATGGTTTGAGTTTATTATTAAATTTGAACCAAGATCATATTACCTGAATTTCTATATTCACCTAATATCATTTAATTAGACTATATGACTAAAAGTTAACTGTATTGTCGAATTTATTCATTAACAAAAACTCATTTCCCAGTAAATAAATCTATACAGTTGTATTTTTATCAGTGAACACAACGAACAAAATACTCAGTAATTCATCTCGAGCTGAGTGAATATGAGCCTTTTAGAAAAATAAGAGCTTTCTAAATAAGTAAGGGAGCTGAAAATCGCGCTGAGCGAAAAAGGGGAGAGATAGTTTTCTGACACAAAAAGCAAAGCCCACACCGAA
>NZ_AFWJ01000161.1 GCF_000222685.1 Vibrio nigripulchritudo ATCC 27043
ACACTTCGTACATGGCCAGCGCTTTGTTTCTCGGTTGTTCAGACACGCCATTACATGAGCTAAAATGCTCAGATTTTTTGCTGCAATCCACTAATGTGCGGTAGCCATCTATGTAATAGATGTTTGAGGACAAAGAGCCATCTTCGATGACTGCTGGCATAACAATTCCACCACTGTGCCGGATTGCAGAGCGGATAGCTCGATCATAATTTACGGTGGTCACGCTATCAGCTCGACCCAGTTTTTTAGTATCAGCAACGGCGCGAGTAATGGCGTGGTCAGTAATCGCAATCGCAAATGCCATCAAACACAGCTCCATCCAAGTCAATATCATTACAATCAGAATTGGGAAACCTATCGCGGCTTCAATCGTAATCACGCCCTTAGATTTCGAGCGTTTGCGATAAATAGAAATTGATTTCATACCACAACAGCTACAGTTCTATATGACGATTCTTGGTGTAGTCCACCACAAACGCCCCTTTGATTTGAATCCGATTCAGATAGGCTTTTGCCTCTTCTACTGAGCTGAACTCACCAATGCAGTATCGCTTCCACAGATTGTGTGAATAGGCGTAAACCGTACCGTAGTTGTTACGTAAATAGTCCAGATACTCACTTGTTATCGCCTTATAGGTCGCAAGCACCTGAATACGGTATATCGATGGTGTTTTTGCCTTTAAGCTATTAGGGTTAAACACCATTTTTCCAGCCTCGGGGGGCTGTTTACTTGTCCTATCGACAGGGAGGACCTCAGATTGCAATTGGCTATGTGGCTTATACAAAGCGTTGTCCTCCGTTCTTGCAGGATAATTCACAGCAACGGGCTGTGGTCGAAGTTTCTGAGAGCGAGCAAGTACAGGAACAGGTTTCTTCTTTACTGATTTCATTAGTTTTTTCAGTTGTTCGCGTGCCTGTTCCTCGGGGTACTGTTCTCGCAGTGCATCCAAGGCAATATCTGGTCGATTGGCGTTCACCGATGCCAGTAACAGGTTAGAGCGCACTTTCTCGTCATTAGGGTGTTCAAGATAAAGTTCATAAAGTGACGCCATAGCCTCGTCATACCTGCCCTGCATCAGATAAACCACAGCAATACTGTTTTTCGCTTCCCGATCTGAAGCCCCCAGTTTTCGGCTCTGTTCGAAGTAATCAATGGCTAATCCAAACTGACGTTGTTGGGCTTTAATTTGTCCCATCAGGATATGATGTTGGTACTTGCCTCCGCCTTCTTCTAGGTACATATCCAACAACTGTTCACTTCGGGCGTAATTGCGTTTGAGGTATGCAATTTTGGCTTCCGCTAAAATAACTCCTGGTTCGTCTTTTTCGGGTTGACTGAAAGTATTCAGATAAAGCTCTGCCGATGACGTATCTTTCAAATCGATGTAGACGTTTACCAACTTAATCTTGTAATCGTCATTCTCTTTTAAATTAGCTTTATAGAACTCCACCAGTTGGGTTTTATCATTGGCTCTCAGCAGCAAATCTTCTTTGGTATCCAGTTCGCTGTTAGTCGAAGCACACCCTCCTAACAACAAGACTACGAGTAACGCGTTTTTATAGTTAACCATTAAGCAAGCATCCTTACGATTCCGGGGGCGGCGATCAGCACCACAATCGGTACCATGATGAAAACGATCAGAGGAATAGACATTTTTGCACCCATTTTTCCAATTTTTTCTTCCAGCTCCATCATATTGATTTCTCGAATATCCGTAGCCAAAGTAGCAAGTACAGGGCCAACAGAAGATCCATATTGAAGGCTCTGAGTCAGCGTCATTACAAAGCTCTGCGCTTCGGTTGTAGGCACCATTTCATAGAACTCTTCCAACGCTTTCTCCAACCCCACCAAACGAGAACGCTCGGTCGTTTTACGAAGAACATATGCAAGGTTTTCATCTACCGTGGCGATTTCTTTACTGAGGAAATCAAGGCTGGACTCAATGGTCATACCGGTGTGAACACAAACGTTCATCAAGTCGAGTAAAAATGGCAAACGAGAACTGATGTGCTTAATGTTTTTCCTTGTGCGAGCTGCTACATAGGCATCTGGTCCTATCAAAAAGATCACCAGTGCAATACCAGAAAGCATAAAGAATTCTGTAAACTCTAAATCACCAATAAAAAAACCGTACAAAGTGCTCAAGAACACCAGTAGGAAAGGGATGAATTTAAAGAGGTAGTAGCTCTTCGCAACAAACTCATTGTAAATCCCTGCTGCGATGAGCTTTTGTCTGTTCTCTTCGTGGTTAAAACTGAATGCATCCAACACCTTGGTCATCAGCTCTATCTGACGTTTTTCTTCTTTGGTAGAGCCAATGATCTTGCTGGTGTAAAACCTGGCAACCATCGAATCCCACATCCGAATTAATACCCAGGCCACCAGCATAGAAGCCAGAAATGCGATCACTAGATATAACTGAGTTGAGGCAGTCATCAATCCACACTCCTCAGTATCATGGAAATACAGAAGAAGCCGATTAGCTCACTGATCAATACGTAATAGAAGATAGGTTTCCCACCCTCTTCAAACATCACGAAGTTATAGTCTTCGGGGCTGGTAAAGCGAAGGATCAGCAAAAAGATAATCGGTAAACACGCGACAATTTTTGCCGAAGAACGAGCTTCAGATGTGAGTGCGTTTTTCTTTTTCTCTAATGCGCGAGAATCAAACATGATGCGGTTAATTTTGGTAATCACATCCTTTAACTGCCCGCCGCGACTCAGATTGATGCGGATCGTCGAAATAAAAAAGAAGTATTCGACATAAGGAAAAGTTGACGCACTACGCGAAAGTACATCGTCTGGGTCTTCCCCAATCAGCAACCTTTCCGCCATGTACTTAAATTCTTTTCCCACATCGTTGTCGAGCTTTTCCCCAACGTATTCAAAAGCATGAATAATGCTCTGCCCAGCAGCGATAGCACCCGACAGAATATTCAACGCATCGGGGAAGTCACTTTTGAATTTTTCTTCCTGAATATCAGCCAGTTTGTATAGGAAAACGACAAACAGGATCGGTTGCCCTATCGCCAGACACACCAAGATATCCTGTTTAAACAGGAATAAATTCACCACAAAAATCAACGCGCCACTGATGACAAAAAACAGGATCAGTTTTAAAGGGATATTCGGTTCAAGCAGCTTTTGCAGTTTTTTGAAAACAAACTTGGCTTGTATCCGGATACTGGTTTCAAAATGGTCCGTATCGATGACGGCTTTCACTCCTTCAATACCGTCGAACTCATTCCCCTGCTCTATCAGCGCTGTGACTTTTTTATTGTTTTTTCGGTGCGACAACCAAAACAAAAGCG
>NZ_AFWJ01000160.1 GCF_000222685.1 Vibrio nigripulchritudo ATCC 27043
TGGTCGGGCGGTTAGAGCAGCTCAAACTAAGAAATAAACGACTTGCGAGACATGCCGATTTTCACCGACGTAGACGACGAAGTTTTGCGCGTTGAAACCGTGTATGGCGAGCATGAAACCGCGCAAGACTTCTTAGAAGCCTTTGACGCGCTGGTGGATCGTTCCATTAACCAGCAAGAAGCGTTAAACGTGATCGTCAACCGCCCAAGGGATTTAACTCGAAAAGGCTTGTTAGAACTGCAAGAGTGGTTCGATGCGCAAAACTTTAACGAGCCAACCCTCAAAAAAGCGTGGAAAGAGACCAAAAACCAAGATATAGCCGCTCGCCTTGTCGGTCACATTCGCCGAGCCGCCATTGGAGATGCGCTATTGCCATTTGAAGAAAGGGTCGATCTGGCGCTGACCAAAATCAAAGCGCAAAATGCGTGGAGCGCCGAGCAGCTAAACTGGCTTGATCGCCTTGCTTCATCCATAAAAGAAAAAGTGGTGCTCGACGATGACACCTTTAAAACGGGGAATTACAAACGCAAAGGGGGGAAACGCAAGCTAGAGCGCGTCTTTAATGACGAATTAGACAGCGTTCTCACCCAATTTAAAGAATTTATGTGGGATGCGCCCGCCTAACTCAGTAGAATCGAACCCAATTTAACGTAGCCAAATGAAAAGCAAGTGCTGGGCGTTGTTCAAATCAGAACCTGAGAACGTACATCACCGCACTTGCCTATAACAAACAAGAGAACAAACATGAACAATAATGATCTGGTCGGCAAACTGTGGAAGCTGTGTGACAACCTGCGCGATGGCGGCGTCTCTTACCAAAACTACGTCAACGAGCTGGCGTCTCTGCTGTTTCTGAAAATGTGTGAAGAAACCGGCCAAGAAGATGAATTGCTGCCTGAGGGTTACCACTGGGCCGATCTAAAAGCCAAACTAGGCCAAGAACAGCACCAGTTCTACCGAAATATGCTGGTGCAGTTGGGTGCCGACGACCACGCCATTGTTCGTGCGATTTTCCAAAACGTGAACACCACCATTACCCAGCCTGCGCAGCTCACAGAGCTGGTGAACAACATGGACAACCTAGAATGGTTTGACGAATCCGATTCTGGGCAAGGGCAAGGGCAAGGCAAAAGCCGCGACGACTTTGGTGACATGTACGAAGGGCTGCTGCAAAAAAACGCCAACGAGACCAAGTCTGGCGCGGGGCAATACTTCACCCCCCGTGCGCTCATCAGCACCATTGTTAAGCTAATGCAGCCGCAGCCCCGTGAAATCATTCAGGATCCGGCAGCAGGCACCGCCGGCTTTTTAATAGAAGCAGACAAGTACATAAAAGCCCACACCAACGATTTAGAAACCCTAAGCGGCGACGACCAAGACTTTCAAATGAAACAAGCCTTTGTCGGGCTGGAACTGGTGCCAGAAACCCGCCGTTTAGCACTGATGAACTGCCTGTTGCACGATATTGAAGGCGATAAAAACGAAGGGGCGATCCGCTTAGGCAACACGCTTGGTAGCGCAGGGGAAAACTTGCCAAAAGCCGATGTGATCCTAACCAACCCGCCATTTGGCAGTGCATCCAGCACCAACATTACGCGTACCTTTGTTCACCCAACCGGTAACAAACAGCTCTGTTTTATGCAGCATATCTACGATGCGCTAGAACCAGGTGGCCGTGCAGCCGTTGTAATTCCTGATAACGTGTTATTCGAAGGCGGCAAGGGTACAGACATTCGTCGTGACTTAATGGACAAGTGTAACCTGCACACCATCTTGCGTTTGCCAACGGGTATCTTCTACGCACAGGGCGTGAAAACCAACGTACTCTTCTTCCAAAAAGGCACGCCAGAAAACAAGCACCAAGACAAAGGTTGTACTAAAGAGACATGGGTATTCGACATGCGTACCAACATGAACACCTTTGGTAAACGCCGCCCGCTCACTGCCAAGCACTTTGAAGCCTTTATTACCGCTTATGGTGAAGACAAAAACGGCAAATCACCGCGCGAAGAGGGGGTTTACGAAACCCTAGGCAACATCTTTGCCGAAGGTGAGGATTCTGTAGAAAACACCATCGACAATTCCCGCTTCCGCAAATTCAGCCGTGACTACATTCGCGACCAGAAAGGTGACAGCCTGGATATCTCTTGGCTAAAAGACCTAGAAGCCACCAGTGCAGAAAACCTGCCAGAGCCAGAAGTACTAGCAGGTGAAGCAATGGCAGAGCTTACCGAAGCCATATCTGAAATTTACCAATTGATGCAAGCACTTGGCGCGAATGATGAAGCAGAGGGGCAAAAGCAGTTGCTTGAAGAAGCCTTTGGCTTAGCAGAAAAGCCGGAGGCTAAATGATGAGTGAGTTGCCGAAAGGTTGGGTAGATTCAAGATTAGAAGAGTCTATTTATCTTAATCAAAAATTCTCAAATATAGACGACGACAGCGAATGCGGCTTCGTGCCTATGGCTTTGGTGCCAACTAAGTATGGCGCACCGATTGAATTTGAGACGAAAAAATGGGGAAAATGTAAGAAAGGATATACTCAGTTTCAGAATGATGATGTTCTACTAGCAAAAATTACTCCTTGCTTTGAAAATGGTAAGAGCGCTCTTGTATCAGGTCTTCCTAATGGTATTGGTGCAGGGAGCACCGAATATTTTGTTTTAAGAAGTGTGAGTAACCTAGTTGAGCCAAAGTATCTTCATGCGTTCGTGAAGACTAGAGACTTTCTGATTAACTGTGAAACAAATATGAGTGGGTCGGTAGGTCATAGACGAGTTCCTAAAGATTACTTACTTAACTATTCGATGCCCCTAGCCCCACTAGCCGAACAAAAACGCATTGTTGAAAAACTCGATGAGGTATTGGCACAGGTCGACACCATCAAAGCCCGCCTAGATGGCATCCCAGATTTGCTAAAACGCTTCCGCCAATCGGTACTCGCTTCTGCGGTGTCGGGTAAGTTGATAGCTGTTAAGACTCCTCGTCTTATGACTATTGGGGATGTATCTGAGGATATTCGATATGGAACTTCTAAAAAATGTGAATACAAAGGAGGGGATACTCCTGTAATCCGTATTCCTAATATTGGTGATAGAAAACTAGATGTTTCAGATTTGAAATCGGCAGATTTCACAGAGAAAGAACTTGAGAAATTAGCTCTTAAGTCGGGTGATCTTTTAGTTATTCGTTCTAATGGCAGCTTGGATCTCGTGGCTAAACCCGCCATAGTCGAGTCTCAGTATGAAGGTTTTTTATATGCTGGCTATTTGATCAGAATTAGGTGCGATAGAGAAAAAGTAATACCAAGCTTTTTGCTAAATGTTTTGAGTTCAAGAGTTGTGAGAGATGTTGTTGAGTTGGGTGCTCGCTCGACTAGTGGAGTAAATAATATTAACTCAAAAGAGCTATCTGCCTTAGAGTTTGTACTACCTTCACTAGAAGAAC
>NZ_AFWJ01000159.1 GCF_000222685.1 Vibrio nigripulchritudo ATCC 27043
CGCCAATTCTTAAACGTGGTGAAATAGCAAACCTGAGAGAATATTCTGTTGTTCATCAGTATATTGAAATGAAATTTGAGCAAGATTCAGAGTCATTTCAGGAAAGTGAAAAAATTGATAGGCTGAATGAAATTATCAGCAATTTTGATAGCCAAAATCAAAAGTGAAAACTGACCCACAACCAAGTTGTGTCTTCTCCCACATCTAATACGGCTCGTCGCCATAGCAGTTGCTACAATAACAAATGGTGTTGTGGGAGCTACCCGGAAGTATCACCTATTTAAATCACATGAGTTATGTGGATTTTTGTGCTTCTGTAGTGGTAGGTGCATTTTTCAGGAAATCACAGGGAAGTAAAATGACAATAACAGGTGAGTGCTTTTGTGGTGCGATTAAATACAAAGTGGAAGGCAGACTTCATGATGCCCGATCCTGTCATTGTTCACGATGCCGCAAAGCGTTTAGCGCTCAAGCTTCAGCTTATGCTCTTGTCAAAGAAGGAGAGTTTGAGTGGGTGTGTGGTCAGGAAAAATTGACCTCATATGTCAGGGAGCACGGTTTTGGGCTTCAATTTTGCTCGGTGTGCGGCTCGACACTCGCTGGTGTCTTTCAAGGTGAAGTCCATGGCGTCACATTGGGCTGTGTTAACGGCGATCCTCAAATCCAGCTCAGTCGCCATATTTACGTGGATTCAAAAGCCTCGTGGGAGCTAATCGCAGATGGCGTCCCTCAGTACAAAGGCGCGCCACCAGAAAATATCTAGTGTCGCTGTGTAACCGTGAGTGCCCTCTGTCTGATGAAAGCTGATGCTACATGTTCTCCACTTATTGAAGCGTTATGATTCTGCTCAATTTCTGTGTGGATACACCATGGTAATATCCTCTCTTTTGCATAGAAGTAAGAAATGAGTAATCAGCACTTTCAGGGAAAATACGAAGTCGAGTTAAAGTATCGTCTACCTTCAAAATCAGATTTTTTGAATACCCTTAGCTCCATTCCACATGAAGTCATGCTTCAGGATAATATCGAACGTGATTGGTATTTTGACAGCCCCGACAGAGCGTTAGAAGCCGACAATAAGAGCGTCTGTATTCGTACCATGGAACCTTCGGGCATCAAGTTATGGATAGTGAAAGGACCAGAACCAGATAGGTGTGAAGCCACAGATATCACCAATGCGTCTAACGCTCGGAGCATGTTGGAAACTATGGGTTATGAGGTGGTATTGAAGGCTACAAAAATCCGCAGCATCTATTTTGTTGGTGAATTCCATATCACAGTTGACTCGTTGGAAGGGCTGGGTGATTTTGCTGAATTTGCAATCATGACCGATGATGAATCCAAGCTCTCATCTTATAAGGCTGAACTGGAAGCGCTTGCCAGCAAATTTGGTTTAGATGACTCAGCACTGCAAACTCAGTCATACAAGCAGATGTTTGCACAACACGCGAAGCCACAAATTTAGCACCCCAGATCTATTTGTAATGACGGTTTTACTTAATGTTGCCAAGTTGGCGTTACCAGTGCGCGAATTTGGCTTGATTCAGCGTTTTTGCTTAACCATGTCGATAAACCTGTCGCGTATTCGATCTTCTTTGTCATCATTCCAAATTAAACCTACGTCCCAGCTTGTGTCTTGCTGTTTTATTTCAATCAACTGAACATTGTCTGGGCAGATCGTGTGAGCGCTTAATGGGATGATGGCAAAGCCTTGGTTTGCGGAGATAAGAGCCAGTAAAGTGAGAATATCACTAGCCTCTTGAGTCACTGTTAACGGGTGCTTGCTAGCCACCAAATAACGTTGGATCTGATTGAATAATCCCTGCCCTCGGGATGGTCTCAGTTGCAGGTAATTTACACCTGACAAAGAGCCTAAAATATCTTTTCTATCAATCTTCTGATTGGTATTTACCGCGACGGCCAGTTGATCAGAGTAGAGCCTCAGACCGTTAAGTGGTGTAGGTAGATTTTGTATTCGATTGAAACTCAGGTGGAGTTCTCCGCTTAGCAAAGCGTCGATCTGTTTTGAAGATGGCGTATCGTCTAATGTGATGTGTACCTTAGGGTACATTTGCTTGAATTGAGATATCCAGTCGGGTGCTTGGCGGTAGGTTGAAATACCAAAACCAATGTTCAGATGTCCCTGTTCGCCTTCAGCCACACACTTTGCCAATCGCTCAAAATCGCTGAACCTTTCCGTGAGTTGCTGAGCCTCGCTCAGAAGCGTGCTTCCTGCTTGGGTAAGTTGTGCGCCGTTTCGCCCTCTTTCAAACAGCTCAACCCCTATTTGGCTCTCCAGCCGCTTTATCTTTTTAGTTAAAGCCGACTGAGTAATAAAAAGGCGCTCGGCAGCCAGAGTGTAATTGCTGTCTTTAGCGAGCTGACAAAATGCGCGCAGTAGATCGATATCCATTCCAAATACTCATTGAACTTAGATTATTCTTCATTATACGGAATGAATCGGAGTTTCTAAACTGGTGAAAATCCAATCAGAGAAAGAGGTTTCTATGAAAGATGTTCGAGTGGCGTCAGTTCAGTTTCATCATCATGCCAGTGACAAGTATTACAACTTATCGGTCATGGATTCATTTGTACGTAAAGCGGCAGAGACGGGTGTCGAACTTATTGTTTTTCCTGAAATGTGTATTACCGGGTACTGGCATGTGTCTAAACTGTCGGAGGAAGAAATTAGAGCACTGGCAGAACCTGTTCCAAATGGAGCGTCAAGTCAGCACCTGATTAAACAGGCGGAAAAATACAATATGAGTATTGGGGCGGGTTTGATTGAGCTGGCAGAAGATGGCAAGTTGTACAATTCTTATGTGCTTGCCATGCCCGATGGAAGAATAAAGAAACATCGAAAACTGCATACTTTTGTCAGCCAATATTTGAGTAGCGGCGACCGCTACACGGTTTTTGATACACCTCATGGTTGTCGGGTCGGGATTTTGATTTGCTGGGACAATAACTTGGTTGAGAATGCTCGTATCACGGCGCTGAAAGGGGCTGACATTCTTATTGCCCCTCACCAGACTGGCGGATGCAACTCACGAAGCCCGGAAGCCATGGGGTTGATTGACCCTGCGCTCTGGCACAACCGAAAACAAGAACCGGAAGCACTTCGCTCTGAAATGCAGGGAAAGAAAGGGCGAAAATGGCTTATGCGGTGGTTACCTTCCCGAGCGCACGACAATGGTATGTTTTTGATTTTCAGTAATGGAGTCGGGCTGGATTCCGGTGAAGTGCGCACAGGTAACGCTATGATCCTCGACCCTTACGGTAAGGTGCTTATGGAAACAGACAGCATTAGCGATGCCATGATTGTTGCCGACCTCAAAGCAGAACAACGAGAAACCAGTACAGGAAAAAGATGGATTGAGGGACGGCGACCAGAGCTGTATCAGTCACTCATTGATGAAGTGGAACAGCCGCAAACGCCAAGACAAGTGCGGCTTGGCGTAGATTGAGAAACAGCCGTACAGCCTGAAATCCTACAAGCCAGAGAGGAATGAATAGGGTAAGAGCCGCTTATGCGGCTCTTACAAATCAACCTACGGTTTCGTGGATTGCCAGTGAATGATCTTTCCATTACTCAGTTTT
>NZ_AFWJ01000158.1 GCF_000222685.1 Vibrio nigripulchritudo ATCC 27043
TAAGTTCTTTAGGGAAAAACTCAGATTTTTTCGGATTTTTTTATGAGGGAGAGCAGGAAACACAAGAACCGTATGCCAATCAGTAAGTTAACGAAAACGAGTATTTACTCATTAGCTCAAACCGGCTTCTAGAGAAGGGAGAAACATGCCAAAGCTAAAGTACTCTGGTTTGTGTGTTAAAACGCGCTCTAAGGGCACACAGGGCGTTTCATCGACTTATCAATAGAGATAACTAGATGCGATTCAATAAGGGAAACTAGAGTCGTAGCGAGAGGATTTGCGATAGCTGACCATTTCAAGTGTTTTCGTTAAACACTTAGTGTTTTTAAATGAGGTTTTTTCTGAATTAGTGAAGCAGATTGGTTGCTGCGGAAGGCAATTGGTTTGCCTGAGCAATGATAGCGTTAGACGCTTGCTGCAAGATTTTCGATTTGGTAAGACTCGTCGCTTCTTTAGCGAAATCGGCATCTCTAAGTTGCCCCTTGGAATCATTCACATTAATGCTCATGTTGCCCAGGTTAGAGATACCACTTTCGAATCTATTGTGAATTGCGCCCAGCTGGCCACGCTGGCTATCGACGTAGGTCAAAGACGCATCCAGCACCGCGATTGCTTGCTGTGCGCCTCCTACCGTACTGATGTTGAGAGAGTCGACGGTAAGTTGACCTTGTTTCGATAGTGCAAGTTCTGAGGCAAGACTGCCACTAAACGTGAGATCAGATTTAACATCATGATTCGGCGCGAACAGTTGAAGTTGTCCGTTCTCGTTTACTGAAGCGCTGATCTCGTCCGTTTGCCCGTTAATGTAAGTCGCTAACTCTTCGATGTTATCACCAGATTTAGCTTCTATTTGTACATTCACAGTTTGGTTTGCGACATCCTGGAACTGGATATTCAATTGATTGGTTGCATCAGTGACTGTCCAGTTACTGTCTTTTCCATTTTGTGCTAGGTAGCTGTCTCCTCCCATGCGCTCCGAATCAGTGCGCATATCCGTTAGCGAAACCATAATGGCATCGGTATTCGGTCCTATATGGAACGACTTGGTTCCATATGTACCGTTAATCAGTTTTTCGCCGCCAAAGCTGGTGGTTTCAGCAATTCTGTTCAGCTCGTCGTTGAGAGAAGACACTTCGTGTTGTAGTGCCTGACGATCTGCATCGCTGTTGTTACCGTTGGCTGACTGGATGGATAAATCTCGCATTCTCAGCATGATGTTGGTTGTTTCGTCTAACGAGCTTTCCGCTGTTTCAACGATGGACATACCATCATTTGCATTTCGAATTGCTACATCTATCCCGCGAGTTTGTACATGGAGTCTATTGGCAATCTGCAGACCAGCTGCGTCATCTTTTGCCGTGTTGATTCTAGAGCCTGAAGATAAACGTTCCAGTGATGTACTTGCGTTGCTCATAACACCTTTAAGTTGGTGTCTGGTTGCCATTGCAGATACGTTGGTGTTAACCGTTAATGCCACTGAAATGCTCCTGAAAAATCTTAAGGTTCCGTCTCATTCCACTACAAGGTAAACCTTGCCAGAGCGTTGGGTCTGACGATTCAATCGTGAACGGTAAACCGTCTTAACCCAGTGGAGTGCCAGGTGGCTGCAACACAACCAACCACCCAGACCGCCCTTAAACTTCGAGAATTAGCCCAGCAGCATTAACGCTGAATTTGGAGATTGCTTTGCCTGAGCTAATACCGAGGTAGATGCTTGTTGCAGAATCTGAGACTTAGTCATCGCAGTAGTTTCTTTCGCGAAGTCTGTGTCTTTGATTCGGCTCTGAGACGCGTTCACGTTCTCATTGATGTTATCTAAGTTGCTGATTGCGTGGTCGAATCGGTTCTGGAATGCACCCAGCTCTGCTCGATGGCTGTCAACGTATTGAAGCGCGGCATCCACGACTGCTACAGATTGTTGCGCACCGGATACGTTTCTTACGTCGATATCGCTTACGGTTGTTGCCTGAGCTGCGCCCATAGCCAGCTCACCACCAAGTGCACCACCGAAGGTTACTGCACCGTCGATTTTGTTGTTGTCAGCGAAAACTTGCAGAACACCGTCATCACCTACAGAGGCTTTAACTTGATCCGTTTGACCGTTGATGTAGGTCGCCACTTCTTCAATGTCATCGCCCGCTTTAGCATTAATGGTCAGGTTTTGAGCCACACCGTCTTTGTCGGTGAATGCGATAGTCAGGTCAGATGCTGCTGCATCAACTGTCCAGTCTGCGCCTTTCGCGTTTGCAGCCTGGTAGCTTTGTCCGCCCATTGCAGTTTCATCAGAACGCATGCTCTTAAGACCTAGCATGACCGCTTCACCGCTGTCTGCACCAATCTGGAATGAAGCATTGCCGAATGTTCCGTTTAGAAGCTTGTTACCACCGAATGAAGTGGTTTCAGCGATACGGTTCAATTCGTCGTTCAACGCTGTGATTTCTTCCTGAATCGCAACACGGTCAGACTTACTGTTTGAACCGTTAGCAGATTGCAGCGATAGGTCTCGCATACGTTGAAGAATGTTTGTCGTTTCTTTCATCGCCCCTTCAGCTGTTTGTGCAATCGAAATACCGTCGTTAGCATTTCGTACTGCCACATCCAAACCGCGGCTCTGAACATTTAAGCGGTTAGAGATTTGCAGACCCGCTGCATCATCTTTAGCGCTGTTGATTTTGTAACCAGATGATAGACGTTCCATCGATGTGGTTAAGTCACTTGCTGCATTGCCTAGGTGACGCTGTGCTGTCATCGCAGATACGTTAGTGTTTACTGTCATACTCATGGTGATTTCTCCCATTGATTTTCCGTTAAGGGCGGCTTCCGACGTCTCGGAAAACCAACTAGTTCTCTCAAAGTCATAAATTGTATCGACTTACCATTTCTATTCTTTAGGTTTTTTTGGATAAAAATTTAAAATAAATGACTTTAGATATTATTTTTCATTTAAAAGCATATAGTTAGATGTTAATTTAAATTTTTCTTTTATATACATGCAGTTATAAGTTAATAAAATACAATTTAAATGAAATATTAAAGACGTAACTAGACCCTACCTGAATGGCAGTAAAGGAGATAGGAGGCGCTATGGTTTAATAAAAAACCATTATCAAGATACTGAAATGAATCACCGATTATCGAATGCTATGGAAAGGCTTTGTCTAATCATTCTTGGATATTCAGATACCACTCTGATACACCAGACGTACAGCCTCAGCTGCCGCGGTACCATCATGTATAAGTTCTGAAATCCAACAAGTAGATAGATCTGTGCCATCTCTAAAACAGGGTGAACGGATACAAATACGCTTGAGCAAAATGCATGAACTAAAATTTTCTTCAGTACATTTTTACGTAATTTGCATGTCCTCCTTACTGTTTCGCATCGTTAGGTACTGGATCGAAAGGTAGATACACGGAACGGTTAACACGGACAAAGTCTAATTTCGCTTGTACGCGTTTAGATTGATCTGTGCTAGTTGTTCTCCCTATCTGTTCCTAAAGATCGTTACCGATATATATTTGGTGCTTCGTTTCAATACTCCTCTGTACGAATTGTTCTTCTGATATGGGAAAATCCCCATCAGGCTACGGTTTTATCACTCAAACCGTTTTGCTGTTAT
>NZ_AFWJ01000157.1 GCF_000222685.1 Vibrio nigripulchritudo ATCC 27043
TACTCAATTTACGATTTTAGGGAGCCTGTTTTTATTGCTAGAACTGTGTGCCATAAGTTTGTATGCACTATCGGGTTTGTACCTGCGTCATTGGTTTGAAAAGCCACGTATGGCAAGGTTGTTTAATCGGGGATGCGCTCTGTTTTTAGGTGTTTCAGGTGGAAGCCTACTGGTTTCTAAACAGTCTTAGGGGGGCAGTAAATCGGTTCAGGGAATAAGGCGGCTTAATGTCGCTTTAGGTGCATGTCTGATTTAATGAATAGCAGTTGGATATTGTCCAGATAGGGGGAACGCCATGTCCACTCGCACCCGTTATGTCATTCCTTTTGCTTTCTTCTTTGTGCTCTGCCTCTTCTGGTCTTACTTTTATCTTACTTCCGGAACCTGGATACATTTTCCGTCAGACAAGCCCGAGTGGTTTTTATTGGTCGATGGGCTAATTGCCTTACCTTTACTGTGTTATCTGTGCATTAAAGACAAAAAGCAGGCAACAACAGTTGCTATGATCTATTTTGGTGCGGTTGTCACACTCGGAAGCTTTATTCTTCCTGCCAGTTCTAAGTTTCTCTGGTCTTATTTAGAGTATGCCCGATATTTAATTGTGCCTTTATTTCTTATCTTTGAAGGCGCAGTGCTAGCCACGGTCATTCTTATGATTCGGCAAAAGTTGAACTATGGGGGAGATCCAGACAGAGCAATAAGTCAGCCACTGGAAGACAAGTTTGGGAAAAGCTTGCTGACCAAATGGGCGGCATTTGAAATTCGAGTCTGGGCGTACGCGCTTTTCTCCCAAAAGATAGCGAAGACCCATTTCCTTGGCGAAAAGCACTTTAGCTACCACCAAAAAGATGGCGCACAAAGTAATGTCTTGGGGTTTATTCTCATCATCGTGTTTGAAATTCCCTTCACGCACATCTTGCTTCACTTCCTTATCAATCCTTTGGTTGCAAACGTGGTTACTGTGCTTACACTCGCCGGGATGCATTTTATGATTGCCGAATACAAAGCATTGAGTCGCAGACCGATCTCGCTGGGCGAAGATCGTTTATACATTCGGTATGGTGTTATTCACTCTCGGGAAATCGAGTACGCAAAGATACGCTCGGTACAGTTACATGACCAAGCCGTGAAATCGAATAGGACAACTCAGGTGTTAAACCTGTCTGGAGTGCCTAATGTGAGAATCGCCTTGCGGTCTGGAAATCTCATTTATCTTGGTGTCGATTGTCCTGCTGAATTTGTAGAGAACTTAAGTCGTAGGATAAGAAACGGATAAACGACCTGTCTTGCTTTGTCTTCGGCTAAAATATGCATTATCGTAGCGGCTGCTTAATGCCGTATGAGGAGATAGGTATGAACGCCTTAGAGCACAAATTTAAACGTTGGAAAAAGAAACGCAAAGCTGGCAAAACCAGGTACATAATTACATGGGCAATTATTCCTGCCTTTTTTGCTTTGCTCTCTGGGTATGTTGTGCCAGCGCTTGATGAGACGGTCGTTGTTTCTCTTGACCTGACTGTTGTAACAGGAATCGGTTTTGTAGCGGGTTTGATTTTTGGTGCGCTAAGCTGGTTTGTGAACGAAACCTGGTATCAGAACGAGCTTGAAAAACGAAAAGAAGATTAAATCACTATTTCCTTATTCGTGAAGAGTTCACCCAACAGCCCACCTGCCTTTCCCATAATTGATACTATGCGTATTTAGCTCATTCTTTCACTGCAAATGGTTGCCTTATTTTCTATGCTTTTCTAGCCCGAATCTCTTGTGAGGATAGGAAAATGTTTGATAGCGCGAAGTACTTTCTGGCAGGTGGAGTAGGAGGTGTACTGCCCAAACTGGTTATGCTGGCAACGGTTTTAACCCAAACCACAAACGCAAAATTGACCGAACCCATTTCCTGGAGCTTTTTTGTTGGGCTGCTCATGCTCTTCGGGATCGGGGGGATCGTGGCGGTCAGTACTGTGGAAAACAGTCGTAAAGTCCGGGATTTCATTATTGCAGGCATTGCGGCACCAGCCTTAATCGCCAGTATTGTTGGAGGAGTCGAGAAAACCACGGAAAAGAAAGGAGCAGGGGATACTGCACCTAAATCAACGACAATGAGTTTTTTTATATCTGGCGCTTATGCCGCGACAGAGCCCAAACTGGTCGACCCCACAGATTCATACAACTACACGTTGCAATCCATACCGTACGGATCGACTGACTGGCGTCAAAACACTTTGGGTTACGATGTCGTCGTCACAGACAGTCAGGGGAACAGTAAAACCCTGAACATTAATGGCTGGTCAGAGGGACCAATCAAACTCACCACCAAAACCCCCCTTCAAGATGTTCAGATTAACGATAACGATGGCAACGCCATTACCAAGTTTAACGTCGATGCCGTTGCGTCTGGTGAGATCGTGGTGCGTCCGCAAATCGCTTCAGAGAAAGACTTCTTATGGGCGTTAGGAGCAAAAGGTAAAGCCAAAGTTGTGGGTGGGCAGACTGAATTCGTTCCTCTTGAAACCAATAAAGAAACAAAGAGTAACCCTCTCCTTGAGAATAGAGGGGAATAGTTCTGGGTTTGTGAGGCTGAAAATGGTTGATAAAAAAGGCGTGGATGAGTGGAAGCACCACGCCTAAAAAACGACGCTAGTTGCCGTTTTTTAATATCTCGAATTCAGCTTAACCAGTGCTGCATTTTTCATCATCGCAGTGACTGAATGAATCCTCTGCCTGCGGTGTTACAGGCTTAAACTCCTCATGAAGTAAGTCTGTAATCATTTTTGCAACCACCATATCGTCTATGATTCCGTGATGACTGAATCGCAGTTGCCCCGACTTATCAATAAGAATCAAGGTAGGTGTACCGGGCAAGCCGTATTCAGCCATCGTAAGCGGAATGTCTCCACCGGATGGCGCATCTACCCCGATAGGAAAACTCAGCCGATACTCATGAATAAAGGCTTTCAGGGAGTCGAGCTGCATCGCCTGATGATGTTCAAACACAGTATGAAGCCCGATTACTTCTACATCGTCATCCCTGAATACTTTGTGTATTTTTGATGCCTGAGGAAGCCCATGGCTAACGCAGCCAGGGCAAAGCATCTGAAAAGTGTGTAATACCACGACTTTTCCACGCAGATCTTTCAGGGTGATTGGCACATCGGCATTCAGCCAAGCGGAAGTTTTCCACTCTGGTGCAATGGGAAGAGTGTTCATTGTTGCCTCCTTACTGATTCACAACGCCCGGCAAACTAAGGTTGCCAGACGCCACATCAAATACATCTTTAACGCAAAGCAATGGTGAGTGAGCACTTGCGTTAACTCGAAGCCCAGCGGTAACGCCATCAAAATTCGCCAGTTTAAGGGCATCAATGTCTTCAAACTTAACCTCTACATTGAGTGACTCTCCGTCGAAGTTTGGTGTGTAGTCCGGGCTATCAATCAGAAGCGGTAATTCTGGCCAGGTTGCGGGCAGTTTTGGTTTTGATCCCTCTGGAATGTCGACTACGCCCAGCGCACCGGGTCCGCATTGTTCATTGGGGTGAAGCACTACCCAATGGCTGTGCCATACATCGCCATCGTTCGCTTTATCGCCATCGCCATTTTCGTCGTACAAGGGCGTATCATCAAAATCGGGATGAGAGGTAACGGCAAAAGCCAGTATCCCTGCGTCTTTTTCGAATCCGACCTCGGCGCTGTTCAGCGTTGTTGGCCAAACGTAAGAAAACACATCACTGCCTGCCAGTTTCCCTGTTGGCGTGGGCTTAACGGTTCCAGCCTGACCAGACACGGCAATGTGAAACGTTGCTGTATTTCCCTGTGTGGTGACTTTGGTGTGAACAATGTCAAACGCAGACACCGTTGCATTGCTTTTTTCCGCTTGCAAGCCACCTGTGTGAGCCGTGTGTGCAAAGGTTGCAGGTGAACTTGCCAGAAACACGACCGAGATGGCGGCAGAAAGAACCGTGACATTGGAATTTTTAGTACTCATATTGCTATCCTTAATTTGGTTTCGAGTCGAAACTAAGTTAGATCTACCAGACTATAAATAAACTTGTCAATAAGGTTTTGAGTCGATACTATTCAGTTATGAGCACAATCGTTATTCATCAATTACTCGACAGAATCGGAAACTTAATCCGAAATGAATCCAGAGCAGGTCTAGCCGAACACGGCTTGCAACCTGTTCAGCTGGATGCTTTGTATTATCTGTCGATCTGCAACCGCTTTTCCGACACACCCAAAGCGGTAACCGAGTATTTAGGGCTGACAAAAGGGACGGTATCTCAAAGCCTTAAGGTCTTGGAAAATAAAGGCTATGTAGAAAAAGTGGCTGACCCTGATGATAAGCGGGTCACGCATCTGGTTATCAACCATCAGGGCAGGGAGTTGATTGAACAAAGATACCCTTCACGTTCATTGCTTTCTGCCCTAGAGGGGGATAAGGCGCAGTCTCCAGGGCTGGATGTAGATACATTGCAAAAGCAGTTGGAACTGTTGCTTTTGAATGCTCAGAAAGAGAATCAGTACAAATCTTTTGGTGTTTGTAAAACCTGCACCCACAATCAAACACTTGATAACGGTAGCCACTTTTGTGGGCTTACCCAAGTGCCTCTGAGCTCACAAGATGTTGAATTAGTCTGTGTGGAGCATAAGGCTTCTTAAGCCCATTTAAAGATTTTTTGCTACCTCTGATATTTTACTCTTTGGTTTTATTGATGTTTTTAGGTGTGATACTTTGCCATATCAACATAAAAAATAAGTAGGCTAGGTAGATGATCAAAAAATGGTGGGTTGCTTTGGCGTCAACAGGAGTATTGTCCGGTTGCATTATAACGCAACTCAATACTGGAGAACCCCATTTTTTAAAAGGCAGCCAAAGATATGAAGCGCATGGGCGTCAAGGCTGGATGCCTGGGAAAAACATCAGGTTTGGCAGTTATGCTAGCGAAATAAACAAAGGAAAAACCACCAGCGACAGTCACTATAGCTCCACGGAAAGGTATGAAGAAGAAGACTACAACCGAGAAGTGGTAATCACTCAGGCTGGCCCTGATGGAAGTCATATATCATTAAAATATAAGCAGCACTGTGCCATCAAAAGGTATCATTCGTCCTACGAAAATGAACTACACCGGAAACGCGTTAAAATGACCCAAGCCCCGAATCTTGGTGGGTTTGAACTCAATGGTAAACAATGGTATCTCGAACAATGGGTATTGGATGATCGTGCTGGAAACCAGTTCCGAATTGACCCACAAACTATTTTCCTCAACGACAGGGTTGTCGCTGAGTTCTCTCCGGCGCCTTGGAAAATTCATGATCATGTTTGGCTAAAAGCTGAGGCGAGTGAAGAAACAAAGTTAATTTCTGCAGTGCTGCTTAGCTATGTAATGACAGAGGAACCTTTACCCTGCAAATCCAGATTAATTATGTTGAACTTAATTAATGCGACTAGCCCTATGTTATCCAATGAGGATTTTTAAGCTCATATAGGCATAAAGTTTATCGCGTCGACCATAGTGATCTTTCCCCTTGTTACAAGGTTCTCTTGGCTATATCTGATATTTTACCCTTTGGTTTTATTGAAATTTTTAGGTGTGATACTTTTGCCTTATTAATATGAAAAAAGAAATAGGCTATAACCCCGCGAAGGCAGCCTCCTTCTTTCGTAAATCAAGTTTGGACCAAACCCACGTAATGAATATCGCGCTATTTGACTTTGACGGCACCATCACCACCGAAGATACCTATACCAAGTTTCTTTTCTATGCCACGCCTAAGCTGCGTATCGCAATAGGTGGGCTGTTGGCGTTGCCTGTAATTCTTCTCTACAAGTTAGGTTGGCTACAAGCGTCTAAAACCCGACCTGTACTCTCAAAAGTCGCGTTCTGGATGCGTAAAGAAAATGATGTTGCTCAGATTGCAGAACGGTATGCCGATGAATATCTCAATACGGTTATCCGACCCGAAGCCAAAGAAAAACTGGACTGGCACCGAAAAAGAGGTGACCAGATTTATCTGGTTTCAGCGTCTCTCGATGTGTATTTGAAAGTTTGGTGCAAACCTTTAGGTATTACACCTGTCTGCAGCGAGCTCGAAGTGCGAAATGGTCGTTATACCGGGCGGTACGTTCAAGGGGATTGCAGCAAAGAAAATAAAGTGACATTTCTCAAACGCGCTGTTGACCTGGCTGACTACGATAAAGTGTACGCTTATGGGGATACTTATGAAGATCTTCCAATGTTGGAATTAGCCGACGAAAAACTGTACCAGTGGAAACCGATGAAATGAAAAGAGAGGGACAGATGAAGAAAATAATAACATCTATCCTTATACTTTTTTCTGTTGCTGTCGGCTTGTGGCAACTCAGCAAAGCAAGAAGCTATCAGTTGTTCGGTGATATAATTTCTGAGGTTAGAACGTTAGAAAAGGTCATCGCTCTTACGTTTGATGATGGTCCCTGGAACCAAGGAAATACAGCTAGAGTGCTAGCGACCCTAAATGAATATGGAGTAAAAGCGACCTTCTACTTAAACGGTCGTGGAATTCAGTCGAATTTTCAAGCTGCCAAACATATCGTTCTCGATGGTCATGAGGTCGGTAACCATGGCTACACTCATAATCGATTGGTGCTAAAAAGCATAAGTGAAATCGAGCAAGAAATTGAAAGCACGAACGATCTCATCCGTTCAATCGGGTATTCTGGTGAGATAACTTTCAGACCGCCCTATGGAAGCAAGCTATTTACGCTTCCCTACTACCTGAATCAAAACGGGATCACCACCGTTACGTGGAACATTGAGCCAGAAACCTACCCAGATATTGCTAAAAGCCCCTCTTCAATAGCAAAACACATAAATGAACAAGCTGCACCCGGCTCCATCATTCTGCTACATGTCTTTGGTAGCAACAACGAAGTTTCACGCCAGTCTTTACCTTTGGTGATCGAAGGGCTTATAGAGCAAGGTTATCAATTCGTGACGGTTTCGGAGCTTTTGAGGTTTAGGATCTAGTTTTGATGCTTTGTTTAGTTGGAAGCTTACAAACCGTTTGATTCGCCAGCTAACTCATCATTTGAACGTCACTTACTGTGATTTTTTGTCCAATTAATGCTCATGTTTTATTAGTGGCATGCAAGATGGCGATGGACTTAAATGTTATTTTTATCATATAGTTACTTGCTGATTTTTATATGGTTAGTTGATTGAAATTCAATTGTAAAAAGTAAACGTTCAGGAAGTAATGCAGTATGAACGGCAGTTGGTCCGAGGAAGAATTAAGAGCCACAGTTAGAATATATTTAAAAATGTCTACCCAAGAACAAAAGGGAGAGAAGTTCAACAAGAAAGCGTATTACCGAAAACTGTCACAAGAATATGGGCGTACAGAGAAAGCATACGAATATAGGATGCAAAACATTTCGTATATATTTGCTCTATTAGGTCGAAGTTGGGTGTCTGGTTTAAAGCCCGCTAAAAATGTGGGTCGGGTAATCGGTGATAAAATTGAAGGTATAATTGCTGAGCTTGAAAATCGACCTTCAAATCCTGAGGTAGGCTTTGAAATAGAAGTTTCTTCCTATCAAAAAAGGAAGGCAACTGATAAACCAGAGGGGATAAATGAACCTAAGGTTAATTACAGTTCTACTCGTGTTTATGAACGTTCGGCGAAAGTAAAGGCTTGGGTGCTAAATCGAGCTAACGGTGTATGTGAACTATGTTTAGAACAGGCTCCTTTTACAGCACTATCCGGTAAACCTTATCTAGAAGTCCACCACGTTAGACGTTTATCATCCGGAGGTTCCGACTCCGTATCTAACTGCGTCGCTTTGTGTCCTAACTGCCATCGTTCTCTTCACTACAGTATTAACGCACAACAACTTATAGATAAGTTGTATGAAATGAATCCAGAACTTGAACGTGAGTGACTGGCTGATCATGGCTGAAGTAATTTAGGCGAAACTATTCTTTACTACAAAACTCACTCAACAGGGTAGAACGTGAAATTAGATAAAATTACAAAACACAATATATATGAAGTGATGCGCTTGGGATTAAAGGAGAGTCAAAAAGGCTTCGTCTCTTCAAATGCACTCTCAATTGCGGAGTCATCGGTTAATCCTGATTATCGAACAAGAGCAGCAGTCGTAGGTGAAAAAATAGTTGGGTTTGTCATGTATACCGAATGGGTGAATGCGGTTTGGATGAAAGAGCAAAAGCCAGGTGAATATTATATTCCAAGGGTTATGATTGATAAGTCACACCAAGGCAAAGGTTACGGACGACAGTTGATGGTGTTGGTGCTCAATGAAATAAAAATGAATCAGCCAAAAGCCATTCATATCGTTTATTGTGCGAAAAACACTGCGGCAAAAAATTTGTACGAGAGTTTTGGTTTCAAAGAGTATGGAACGGATGCCCATGGAGATACATTAGCGAGAATTGATTTTTAGATTTCGCTAATCGCTTTAAATTAAGGAGTTTTTTTGGAAAAAGTTTTAATCAGTTCTTGCTTGGTTGGAAATAAAGTTCGATACAATGCGAGTTGCTTGTCTGTACCAGAGTCAGATTTAGATTGGCTCCATTCCAATCTAGAACTTGTAGTTTTTTGTCCTGAGTTATCAGCGGGAATGCCAATTCCTAGGGCTCCAGCTGAGATAATTCAAGGCAAAGGTAACGACGTTATCTTAGGCGCAGCTTCTGTCGTAGGTGACGACGGAATTGATGTTACCAACCAGTTTATCGAAGGAGCCCAAAACACATTAGAAATGTGTAAAGAGCATCAAATAAAGTATGCGGTACTTGCAGAAGGAAGCCCTTCATGCGGTAGCTCAAAAATCTATGATGGAACTTTTAGTGGAACCAAAATCGACGGTTCAGGCGTTACCGCAGCACTGTTAGAAAGTGCTGGCATTAAGGTTTTCAGCCAATACAACTTAGCAACTCTTAGAGCTAAATTAGAAACTAAATTCTTATAAGGCATAAATTGCGAAACCATTTGAGCGTTCTTCCCACGCTTGATGTTTTTGTCGATGCTTAAGCCACTTGTTCTGGCGTTATGTAGAAACTGAATGTTATATGAAAATTATTGAGAAAACTAAGGGGCTTGAGCTTGACGAATTCATGTCAAATCCGCTTTATGCCTTCCTTGCAAGTGATACCGATTTTAATCCGTGCTGTTCACCAGTCTGGTTTCTTTGGGAAGAAGAGAAGATATGGATCATCTCTGTTAAAGGAGATTCTTTCCCCAAACGGATAGCGAAACAGCCAAACTGCGCAATAAGCATCGTCGACTGGGATAGGTTTTCCGGGAAGTCTATACACGTAGGTTTTAGAGGTAGTGCAAGCCTTAAAAGCTTCGACAGTCATCGTGCGGAACGCTTACTAACTAAGTATTTAGGTGACGATAAGTCTTCTTGGAACAAACGATTCTTAGATTTTCAGTCAAACACAGAAAATGTCTTTGTGTGTTTTGAACCAGAAACGGTTGTCCTGAGGGATCAATCATATTGATAGTAGTGGCTTGGGCATCGCTGAGTTTGTTCAATCCTAATACTTAGGACGACGATTCACCTGTAAAGACTTGAATTGAGTATTGCCTGAGAACTAACCTAATCATAGGTATCCGCAGGGAATTCAGAATCGTGAAAAAAGTTTTTATGCGTTACTTAACTCAGCTAAAGGTCATTCTCTTAAAAGTGCCATCAGATACACTTCAGTGCTCACTCTCTGAAGGAATGTTTCCTTTGGAAGGACATGCCAAAATAGCCACTAACTTTGCTTTGAGGGGATATTGCCCACTTTTGGGTGTCGAAGTGATATCGTTTGATCAACGAGAAAGTGGACTTGCGTCTTTGATAACACAGATCGATGAAACCTTAAGTTACCTCAAACAAGCACCAGATATAAAATCGTTCGACGACAATGTAATGCTTCAGGATAGAGCGGGTTTCGCCGATGTCAGCTTACCTCAATCTGAATTCATTTCTCTTTATATCGTTCCTAACTTATTGTTTCATATGAGTATGGTTTATGCGATTGCCAAATCGAATGGGGTAGAGCTAGGGAAAGGAGATTTTGATGGTTTACACGAATACCCAAAAGGATTTCATTTCGTTAAATAGCCTTATTATGCAGCAATAAAAGAATAGGAGCTCTCACTCCCATTCTTTGTAGGATTTACCCCATCTCACTCACTAACTTTTCAGGCTCAGCCAGCAACTCCTGAAGCCTTTTGTAGTAAAGAGAAATGTGCCAACCGTCCATTAAGGCGTGGTTGGTCTGAACAGAGACGGGCATATCCACATACCCATCTTTATCAATGATCTTTCCCCAGGAAATGAGCGGAATACTAGAAGGGACATTCAGGTTCACTGGGTGAACAAAGGACGTAAACCTTAGCCATGGCAGGCAAGATGTGTAGATAACGTCGTCTTTGTCCGGTCCGCCTTCTAGAGTCACCTTCTCAGAGATACGAGCCTTTTCTGCCTCAAGATACTCTGCAAACTGAGAAAAACTCTTTCCATGCTCTACTTCACCAAAACTGAAAAGAGGTGGCTCTTTGGTCATGGCGATAAAGCCAAATCGCAAAGACTCATATTCCACAACCTCTTCACCGTGGATCCTCAACCTGAACTCTCTAATCTCGTTGGCTGCCGCGAGTACCGCGTAAGACACCAAGTTAAATATCGAAATGGAATGCGCTTTTGCGAAGTAATAGCTGTTGGTGAGTTCTACATCAGCGCAAAATCCGACATAAGGGTAATCTCGCTGGCTAAAGTGTTCAAAGTGAGGCGTTCGCCCCCAGGCCGTTTTATCAACGGTTTTTGCTGACGCTGTCATACATGGTTCCTAGCTGACTGTTGTTGTTAATTGTTATGTGTATTATTGCATTAATTTAGGCATTGCTCCTGATGAATTGGCGACAACATACACCTAACGCAGAAAGATTGCTGGGAGCAAAATCCTGCTGACAAAAGCTGACATCTTCTTTAGATAGAATGAGTTGATATCAATTCCAAATAACGAGGGGTCACCATGTTTCAGCAAGAAGGGCATCTTAAAATAGACGGCGCGAGTATTTACTACGAAGTGAGCGGGGATCCGATGGGTAAACCGCTGCTGTTTTTGCATGGTGGGTTGGGTTGCATGTATGACCTGAATCCATTGCTGGATTTTGTTCCCAACGGGTACAAAGTGATATCCGTCGATTTTCGTGGTCACGGGCAATCGACAATAGGCGAATTACCACTAAGCTACCAGCGTTATCAGGAAGACATTGAAGCGCTGCTTTCCCATTTAAAAGTCACCCGATACTCAATATTCGGGTTTAGCGATGGAGGGATCGTTGCCTACAGATTGGCTTCGGCTCATCCAGATTCAGTCGAAAAGGTGGTGACGCTGGGTTCACAGTGGCGGCTGACAGAGAACGACCCGGTAGAACCCATTTTGTCATCCTTATCTGTGGAAATGTGGCGGGAGAAATTCCCGAAAGATGTCTCCAGATATGAAGAAATTAATCCGCAACCCGATTTTTCTACTCTGATTGATAGAGTAAAGGCTGTTTGGCTGGATAGATCGGAAACGGGTTACCCTGTCAATCAAATGACCAATATCACTTGCCCAGTATTGATCATAAGAGGTGACAATGATTTCCTTTTTTCGAGGGAAGAAGCGACTTACCTTGTCGATCTACTGCCAGACTGCGCGTTTATGAATGTTCCGTTTTCTGAACATGCGACACATCAGGAACATCCTGAAATGATAGGATTAGCTCTCAATCAGTTTCTATGATTTACATTGTAAATTGCTCAAACGGATCTTAAGCAGGAATAAAGAAAAGATATGGACGTGATTTTTCTCAATGGACCGAGCAGCAGCGGAAAAAGCACAATCGCTAAAGCACTTCAATCTCAGCTGCCGGGGTACTACCTGCACATTGGTATTGATACTTTTATCTCGATGATGCCGGATAAGGCAAACAGTCTTGGAGACGAAACTCAGCACGCTGATGGATTCTATTGGGAAAAGGAATGCTTAGAAGGGCGCGACGTATTTCGTGTGCGTAAGGGGCAATACGGTATTCAGGTGAATGACGCCTACCGAACAACGGTTAAACATCTGGTTGAAAGCGGGCTAAAAGTGATCGTAGATGACGTTGCTGATGGGAATGAAGAGATAACCCTGTGGCGAGATGTACTCAAAGGAAAAGACTGCCTTTTTGTTGGGGTAATCTGTGAAGAGTCGCTTTTGGAACAACGGGAAAAGTCACGTGGAGACAGAAAGCTGGGGTCGGCCAGGGAGCAGTTGTGCCGCGTACACAAAAATGTTGAATACGACATGTGGGTTGACACTAGCAAGGAAAGCGCAGACACAATTGCGTTGAAAATTGGGGCAAAAGTAGAGGCGCAAATCTCAAGAGAAAATAGGTCTTAAAAGAAAAGACGACTATAGAAACTAGGGGACAGAAATGAACATCGACAATAAAGAGGGTTTTGTAGATACGTTTCTTGAGCATTATCTCGACAGGGGTTTTGGTAGCCTGTCAAAAAGCGAAATTGATACCTTGGTGATGTACCTGTTGTTGGAACACAGCGACCTAAAACACAAATCCAATTTCGAGTTGAGTTTACAACTTCAAATTACCGAGTCGCGCATCAAGACCATCAAACACAAAGCCAAGTTGCTGTTTCTGGACAATGCAGACGAATTCATCAAGGCGGAGTTCTTTTCATTACTGCACCAATCTAAGTTGCAAGGGGAGCGCAAACAGGGCGCGCCCGCCAAGATTGTAATGGTGATAGAAGATGCGTTTGTTAAGCAGGGTGTGCAGGCGAAATTGAAAGCTTTAGGGCACTTTGCAGACAACTCATTTAACAGCGAGATCGTAAAAATAACTCAGTCTTCATTTGTGGATCTTATCGATCACTTCTTTAGTCAAAGTGAGCGAGAAAAAATTCTGCAGGACGTGAATCAGGTGATTCCAGAAGAAGACTTCATTGATTTCAAAGCATTGTTACAAGACTTTCTATCTGGAGTGGCGACCAAATCGGGTGAGAAGGTTGTGGATTTAGGCGCTGTCTTCGCGACCGGTGGTGCAAGTGAAATTATTACACTGACCGAAACCATGAAAGCATTCTTTGGTAGTGACGAATAGGGACAATAACAGGGAGAAAACCGATGAAAATTTCGGGTGAATTTGAAGTAAAGCTAGAACCAATGGAGACGTTTGCTCAGGGGGTGGATGGCGTCAACCTCGGCCGCATGTCGATTGATAAAGAATTTAAAGGCGAGCTTTCAGCGCACAGCAAAGGTGAAATGCTCAGCGCAGTGACGGCAGTAAAAGGATCCGCAGGCTATGTCGCCATTGAGCAAGTAGTTGGAACCCTCGGTGGTAAAAAAGGAAGCTTCGTGTTGCAGCACTATGGCATTATGGCGAATGGGAGCGATTCGTTAATACTGGAAGTGGTGCCCAACTCGGGATCTGATGAGTTACAGGGGCTGGCGGGCAAAATGAATATCCGAATTGAAGAAGGTCAGCACTACTACGATTTTGAATACGACTTTGTATAAAGTGCACCTTGAATAAGTGGTAATGATACTCCACATGTTGCCCATTAAATTAGCTGTGCTAGATTAACTTCCTTAAATAAGCCTTTGAAGATGTTCATTTTAGGGAGAAAGCATGAACTACGTAGATGGAGTGCTACAGGTAGAATCATTTCTGGCGGTGACTCTGGGAATCATTGTTCTGTTCTTGGGTCGTCGCCTGACTCAGGCGAGCCACTGGCTAAGGGAATTCAGCATCCCTGAACCTGTCTCCGGGGGCATTTTGGTCTCCGTTCTTTTTGCTATTCTGCACTACGTGACTCAAGTGGATGTCGAATTCGATTTGGCGGCGCGTGATCTTCTTCTTGTCTACTTCTTCACCACTATCGGCATCAATGCCAGCCTGAAAGATCTCTTCAAAGGTGGGAAACCACTTATCATTTTGCTTACCATCACGATAGGGTACATGTTTATCCAGAACCTAACGGGTATTGGCATTGCGACCATGTTGGGGCAGCCGGATATCGTGGGCTTGTTGAGTGGTACGGTTTCACTGATAGGCGGACACGGAACAGCGATTGCCTGGTCACCTAAAATTGGTGAAAGCTTCGGTTTAAACACGGCAATGGAAATAGGCATAGCCAGTGCGACTTTTGGGCTGATCTTAGCCAGTATTATGGGCGGTCCCATCGCTAAATTTCTGATTAACCGTCACAACTTAAGCCCGGCTAAAGTCGAAAAAATGGACGTCGGAACATCGGCTGACAACCCTAAACCCAGTATTAATGCGTATGACTTTCTAGATGCGGTACTGGCCATCCATATCTGTGTGATATTGGGGGCATTTCTTAATGAAGCGGTTTCAGAATTCGGACTGGATTTGCCATTGTTCGTGACTTGTCTGTTCGCGGGTATTCTTATTTCTAATCTGATTCCGGACTCTTACCCTCGCTTAACCGGAACACGTTGGCCAAAACGTACCCCAGCCATCGCCCTGATAGCCGACATTGCGCTGGGAGCATTTCTGGCGATGTCTTTAATGAGTATGCAGCTTTGGGCTTTAGTTGATTTGGCTGGACCTATCTTCGTCATCTTAGGTGCGCAGTTTGTGGTCGCAATCTGTGTCGCTATTTTTGTTGTATTTCCACTTATGGGCAAAACCTACGATGCTGCGGTTGTTTGTGCCGGTTTTGGAGGTATTTCACTGGGGTCGACCCCGACGGCGATGGCAAATATGTCTGCCGTTGCGCAAAAATATGGAAACAGCCATCAGGCCTTCATCATAGTGCCGCTGGTCTGTGCATTTTTTATCGACCTCGCCAACGCTTTAATCATCCCATATTTTGTCGGATTACTAAGTTGATATTTTTAATTTAAAGCTCATTAGTTGTTCTAAAATCGACCGTTTCAATAAATAAATTATGAATATGATTGGGTAAAGTTACATTTACATACAATATAGATATATTTTTACATAATCCATTTTATTTTTATAAAACATAAAGATATTAAATTTATTATGGTCAGAATGATAAACTGTTAATGTGATATTACTCCCAATATTTTTGCAAATCAGTACAATTCTTATCCTGTAATTATTGGCTCACCGCGAAGGTGACGAAAAAACTGACAGGTACAAGAATGATTAATTTTGGTTTTAAGCAGCGAGTCATTGCGGTAGCCGCCTTGCTGCTTGTTTTATCCCTTAGCGTTTCACTTTACATCTCATATTACTTTTTAGCTCAAGATAAGCAGCAAAGTATTGATTACAGTGCGTCTTTGAAAACAGACGCAGTCAGTAACTCCATAGAAACCTGGATGAGCAACGTTAGCCGTACACTACAGAATGTTGCTCCGACTTTCGCTACAGAGTATTCAGAAGAGGATACTCAATTACTTCTTAAACAAGTGGCAGACTCTTCTCAGGTATTTGCGATTGTTGTCGGTTTTGAAAACGGCAGCGCGTTTAGTTCACGCTCAGGTAAATACGATTCAAACAGCTATGACCCGCGAGTACGTGGTTGGTACAAACAGGCAAAAGCCAAGCGCAGTACGGTAATTACAGGTATTTACCGCGGATCGTCCACCAAAAAACTCATGGTGAGTGTTGCAGAACCCTTCTACGAAGGTACTGCGTTAAAAGGTGTTCTTCTGGCCGATCTTACGTTGGAAATCATGAATGAAAGAATCAATGACAACCTTCCAGAAGGCGCCATTGCTTCGCTGTTTGACTCACAAGGTACTGTCATTGCTTCCTCGTCACCGAAAAGCACAGCGGGCGAAACCAACCTGTCTGATATTGCATCACTTGCTCCACACAAAACCACAGTTCTGAGTTCGGGTTACGGTTCATTCGTGTTCGACAGCGCGGGTCGCAATCGTATCGGTTACCACGACGAAGTTCATTTGGGTTACGGCGTTTCGTGGTATTACCTGGTAAGCGTAGATCAGGCAAAGGCATACCAGAGCCTGAGCGACCTTGTCTTCAACATGGTTCTGGTGGCAGCGGGGCTAATTATTCTCTCTGTACTCGGCATTATGCTGACACTGCAGATGCTGTTTAAGCCGATGAATCGTCTGCAATCCAAAGTGGATGATCTGACAAACGGTGACGGCGATCTGACCAAGAGTATCGACGTCACTAACGAAGATGAAATTGGCAAAGTAGCCATAAGCATTAATGCTTTGATGTCCCAGCTTCAGAACCTGATTTCCGACACTAAATCGCTGGGTAAAGACATCTCGACCAGCATGACTGCGTCGGCAGAAGGTGCGAATAAAGCGCAGAGCTTTATCGCTGACCAGATGCAGGAAGTGGATCAGCTTGCTGCGGCAATTGACGAAATGTCTGTGAGCGCCAAAGAGGTGGCAAACCATTCTCAGCAAGCTTCGACAGCAATCCAAAGTGCAAATGGCAATATCGAGAAGAGTGCCATTCTGGTAGAAGATTCAGCCCAATCTACAGATGCATTGTCTCAGAAGGTTCAGGAAGCCGTGTCAGTGGTGACGGAACTTAATCAGGCGACCAAACGAATTGAGTCTGTGCTTGAAGTGATCAACGACATTGCAGATCAGACTAACTTGCTGGCGCTGAACGCCGCGATTGAAGCCGCAAGGGCGGGTGCATCGGGTCGCGGGTTTGCCGTAGTGGCGGATGAAGTACGAACTCTGGCACAAAGAACTCAGGCTTCAACTGAAGAAATCGGCACCATGATTGATGAGCTTCAGGCGGGGTCGAAATCTGCATTGGTGGTCATGGAATCAAGCCAGAAAGAAGTGGTTCAGACTCTGCAGCATTCACAAGATGCGGACTCAGCTCTGCAAGCGATCCGCCAGGCAATGGGACAGATCACCGATATGATTCATCAGATCGCATCTGCCGCAGAGCAACAGAGCATTGTAAGTGAAGAGGTCAACCGTAATGCTCAGAAAACCAAAGACATTTCAGTGGATGTTTCTGACTTTATGGGCAACCTGACGGGGTCAATCAGCGAACAGCAGAAAGTGGTTGAGGAACAGGACAAATTGCTGAGCCGCTTTAAGGTTTAGTGATAGCTCTGAACGAAATCGAAGGCACGCTACGGCGTGCCTTTTTAAATTTCGGTTAACAGAGACTCGGCTTCGTTTAAGATGACCTTGCTCTCTGGCGGCTCGGTGATCGAGGCTGCGAACTTTCCGACAATCTTTCTGCCATCTTTGGCTTCGTAGATCACTTCGTAAAATACTTCTGATATCAGAAGCTCCCCTTTCGCCGCATTCAGGCTTTTTCCTTTGGGTGGGTGACTGAACGCTTTACAGCGACAAAATACCTTTCTTCCTTCTTGTTGAGAAAGGACTTGTAGTTCGCGGATAAACTTCTCAAAACCAAAATTCTGCACTTCTTGATTGAGTGCTTTTGGCGCATACATCAAACCAAGTTTGGCTTCATCACCAAAGCCATGTCCCCAGAGATGCGCTCTTTCATACCCTTTAAGAGAATGCCCGTTGTAAAGCTTTTTGGAGGGAGATGGCAGCTCATCTTTAAAGTCCATGCCTTTTTCTCCCCTTATTGGCGAAATAGAGGGTTTGACTTCCCCTGCAATGTCGAACCGAACCTGTTTGTTGGGGAGGATGAGCGCTCGCATCTCTTGTATTGCACCAGTGAGTCGGGTTTGCGCCCATTTTTTCTGGTCCAGCTTCATTGATAGCCAGATCTTGGCATTCTTAGGGGCAGCAGGAAGCCAGTCGCCTTTGTCTTTAATATCAAGGATGGCTTTAACGGGCTCGGTAGCACTATTCAGCATTTTTTTGGCGCGCAGATACGCCCCTCTTTTTTTTGCTGCTTTCAGGGCATCGGAATATTCAGAAACGGCTTTGCTCATGCCTTTGGTTGAGGCATTTTTCGACTTCATCAGTCGCTTTCTCAAGGACATAGTAATGGTATCCAGAGCAATGACGATCTTCGAAATCTTGAGCGGAGGGGTGAGGTCTAGCGCTTTAGCCGCTTTTCTGCCAGCAACCCCTTTTTGAACTTTGCTAGCCATTCATTTTCGCCATTTTCTGGAAGAACTTGCTGGTGAGATCCGCTGCTTCGTTGGCAGCCCCTGAGATTTTGGAAAACTTTAATGGGGGAAAGAACATTTCAACTAAGTTGTAGACAAGATAGCCAAAGTAGTAGCCAGAAGCGGCTGGGGTTCGGGATATCGCGTCTCCAATGGCGAACATCAGCTCGTCACTGGTTTCCGTAAAGAACGTTTTTACCTCTGGGTAGAGTTCTTCGGTGAAAAGAGACCACAAGTTGTCCCACGGAATTTTGCGCAACACCGCGATGAAATCATCTGCGACTTCCAACATAAGATTGAAGGCATCACCCAGTTTTCCACCATGTTTAAATGCGCCAATGATCAATTGTAAAATTAGGGAAAGGGTATCAATAAAGCCAAGAATAGAGTCCACAATACCGTCCCATACCCCACCAAAAAATCCGATAAAGGTATCGATGCTTTCGTTGAAATCAGGGCGGTTTTTATCCATCCAGAGTAAAGCACTTTTGGCATGGGCAAGAAAAGAAGCAAACCCCGCCTTAAATCTCTTGAGTAAAAGGGTGAGTGATACGACTAACCCTTCTGCAAATTCGATTGCATCATCCAGTGTGTCCACAATGCCTTTGAATATATCCACAATCGCATCCATTGCACCTACCACCCAGCTTTCGAGCTCCTTTAGCGCGTAATCAATGGCGGACTGTATGTCACTGATCACCGACTCCATGGCGACTAGCATACTGTTCATACCATTATTGATGGTTTCACCCGCCTCCTGAACCATCTGGTTGAAATCCGCCGGACGCTCTTTTGGATGCCAGAGCTCTCTGGGCACATGAATATCGGACACCAGATCCTTGCTAAACCCATCTAAAATCTTTGCGAGTGACTCAAGAGACTCCACGATAAATGTTTTGAAATCGCTTTCCTCCGATTGTTCTCCGTTTTCAGAATCTTGCCCATCATTTTTTAAATCCAGCAGAGTTACCAGACTGGTGGTGGCTTTGCCATCAAACATATCGAAAAAAATGGGTGTTAAATGAATAAGGCGCCCACTCATGTCTATTGCATTTTCTCGACGATTATCGGGGACAGCCAAAATTAAGACTGATTTGGACAGCACATCCCCTTCGTTAACTTCCGCGTAAACGGTGCCATCAGCTGCTGTATTACCTTGCTTGTGGTAGTGAGCAAGTAACTCAACCGCGCTGCTCCCAAGATAGATATCATATTCATAACTCTCGCCGGGCTGCGGATTATTCAGCTTTCCCAAATACGGCACTTCGAGCACTTCGGGCGTATATGTCACCCGAAGCCTGAGCATTTTGGTTTTCCCCGGATTCAGAATGGCGTAATCACATCGTCCAGAGATTGGCTGCTCTGCCATCATTCTGTCGGCATAGTGATGGAGTCGCCGATGTTCGTTCATAGCGAATTAGACTTCACTGTCGTCGTTAGACGCCGGTAATGGGGCGAGTCGACTGTCACCCTGACCAATGCCTTCGCCATCAATACAGGGCAGACCGTTTCCAACCATGGCAGCCGCCTGATCCTGCACGATGGTAAGGTTGGTCGGCACTTTAGTATCCCAGGTTTCGGTGATGGTCGTTTCCTCTGCCTGAGACACTTCCTGAGCGATAGAAAGGTACAGGTCGTTCTCAGAATCCATCACTAAGCCCTGACCAAACCAGACCTGCCCGGTTTGCAGATAGTAGGTGACGGCATCTTCAAACCCCGGTCGCAAAGGCACCACAACCCGCGCCATTCCAGAGGTGATAAAAGCGTTGAACTTACGATTTTTGGTGACTTGCGCACTGAGTTTCGCCGTCCAGTCCCGCTTCTTCGCGTAGTAATAGGGATACAGATGGTAGGCCATGTCATCCCAGTCAAACGCCTGCTCGAAAAAGCGCACCATTTCGCTGTGTTTGTCGAGCTTGTCAGACAAACGCAATTTGGGCAGCTTGCCTTCTCGTTCAATGTAATGATTCTTTGCAACCTTGATATTGAACGGTTCCTGAATCATATACATGGCGAGCTGGCGCAACTCTTTCTGGATGATTTCGTTTTTGAATCTCGGGTTGGTGTTCGCGCTGCCGAGTTGAGCCTCATGCCGCTCCTTTTCTTCGTCATATTGCGCTTTCTGTTCGCGGTAGGCATCCATAATGTCGTTGAATGCCCGTAACTGCCATTCTCGATAAATACGTCTTCTGAGTCGGCAGTGCACTTCCAAATGACAGCTGAAAGAACGGTGATACCAAGGCAAAATCACCGAAACCGGCAGCATAGCGCTGATGCTGGGTTCGAGATACCGGTTGACACGTATCTCGCTGTAAGGGGAGTTGTCATCGGGGATAGACTCCGTTCCTACAGTGACGTAGAACCCTGGAATCAAAGGAATAGCCTGTTTGCTTTCGTCTACTCTCGCATGGCGAATCGCATCATGGTAACTCGGCGCAGCTCGGGCAGCTACCTTCACCAAAAAAGCCGCATAGTTTTCTGGAATTTCTATTTCATAAGTGGAAGACAAGACATCCTCGTAAGGCTTGTTATTCAGGTCGATGGGCTCTGCAAGCGGTGGTTTGCTCTCGGAATAGCCGCGCATTAGGTTTATTTGGTGAGGTGGTGGTGCTTCAATCGAAATACCGTAACGGGCTGCCAGTTTTCGATAATTATCTCGGGTAACATCATTCGGCACTTTCACACCAAAGCGTTTTGGCTTTTTAGGGGCACGTTTGGTGAAATCATCTTCAGGCACAGCCAGTTCCTGAGCCTGAATGAAACGCTTGGCTGGTTCTGGAATACTGAACTCAATCAAAGCCCGCTGACCAACATGAACCAGGCGGTGGCGATAGATTTTATCCAGCCAGCGATAAATGCCAAACACATGGTCTTCGCCTGCTCGGTTGTCCAAACCGTGTTTGGTGATTTCTTCATATTGGTGCTGGCGCAGCTCTCGCCTTTTGCTGGTGGTTTTAGACATAATTTTTTGCTGTACGCGTTCGGTGACACTTTGGGCGTACTGCAAGGCTTGGGAACGGCTTTCCTGACGAGAGCGAGAGGTCGCAAATGTCATTGCCGTATTGGCATAAAACTGCAAATACTTAGGACCACCCGATACCCCCGCATTCACATTGATGTTACGTGAGGAATCCTGTTCTAACACTTCTTCAACCGCAGAGCTGATCTCGTGTCTTGTTGTGCTTTCTAAATCCGATTGCTGCTCGTAGGCACTTTCGCTGGTCGCTTCGGTTTCAACTTCTGTCACATCCAAACGACGAGTCGTGCGCTCTTTGTATTCTCGTGCTAACAGGTTTTCAGTTCGGGACGGTTCTCCCGCTTCGATACACGCCAGTTCCTGTTCCACCCGATAAAAATCCACCATGCCGATTTGGTTTACTCCAAACAAGGTTGGAGGAGGTGTACCAAGCTCGTCCAGCCCTTCCGGTACCCATGGCAGAGTCGTTGATCCCGTCTGAAGTTGACTGACTAACATCGTCGGCATAATAGTGGCAGTTTGAGAATCGGCAGTAGTCAGGTGCAGATCAACGTTCACTGGCTGGTGAGAAGAATCAGGCAAGTCAAACCTGAAAGTCTGAAAGCCACCGACACGTTCGGGCATAGGTTCACCGCGTAAAGTGCGGCCGTTGATCTGGGCTTCTGCATTGCTTAGCATCGGATCACCCTGCTCTCTGAAATAAGTCACATGAAGCTGCGATTCTCCTTCCTCTTCCGAGATCCCCGCCATAACGGCTCTATTGGGAATGCGTTCTTCAACTGCGATCTCCGTGCCCATAACCAGAATGGTGCTTTCCTGCTCGATTTCATCGTCATCTTCGTCAGCTAGGGCAAGTTCGGCATCCTTGGATTCCTCTTCTACCATACTGAGTAACTCATGAGCATCCGCCGAATCTGTGGATAGACGCTGAAACGTGCGGGTCTGAGAAGAGGACAGATTGAGTGTCAAATCATCAAGCGAAATAACGGCTGACCGAAATGCCTGAATGGGTGTTATTACGGTATCCAAATCGCTGATAGCGCTAGTTGCTGTTGCTGCTGGAGTAGTGGATGCTGATGATGTGATTGAGGTCGGCGTTGCTATTTGAGATTGAGACCTGGCTCGCCCAATCCTTTTTACCTCGCGTCGGATTTGATCTTTTAGCTGACGAGTCTGTACTAACTTATCTGCGCGGATGTTTCGCTTATGAATGTTTTCCAGCAATCGGTGTTGCACTGTCGTGAGCCCAAAATCAGGTTCAGTACTGACGCGGTTATCGACAATCGCTGAAATCACCGCTCTGGCATTTTTGGCCAGTGTTAGCCGTCGGTGGATCTGTGCCTCTTCAAGAGAGTCGTCACCCCTTACATCTCGGTGAACCCTAAGGAAATGGTCACAGGAGAGAATCGCAAGAATGTGTTCTATGGTGACCTGGCTGTATTCCACCCAAAGACGGTGGATCAGATTATCCCACAATAAACTTTGCTCGGTAGGCGACAGCATACTGGGAGTAGCACTGGTAATCGCATCGTCGATATCATCAAAAGAGGTTCGATAACGTTCGTCGTGTACCTCTCTGTGGAACTGGATCAGGCTTGCGAACTGAATTTGCAACTGTGCCAGAGAACGCAGGTTTTGAAAGCTGTCGCTTAGTGAGCGTGCTGCTGCCTGCATGCGTTGTGAGCTGGAAGTGGGAAGCTGCGATAAATAGTGCGTGGCAGCATGCGCGTTAGCTGTCAGCCGAATGGCGAAATCCCGTTCATCCTGATGGCTGATCGTTTGGTGGTTTCTCGGTGTGGAGAAACTGAACACTGGATCTTTCATATCCCTGTACCGTGACGTTGTGTGAAGTTTTTATAAAACTTACGGTATCAGGGTTGGTTAATTATTAACCGTTTCGAATATGAGAAATGTTGAATGTATGATCAGTTGATTGGGTAGTTGTCGTAATCGACTTTATTGTAAGTACCTGAATCAATTTTGATTGTGTGAAACTCAGCATCGCCTTCTGTATTTATAAAGTTCACCGCAATCCAGACCTGCCCATTTTCATCTATGGAATCGACCTCCCATAAATGGTCAGTATCGATCAGCTTGGAATAGATCTTGGAAGCGGTATACAAATCATGATTTGGGTTTTCAGCGGCTTCTGCTAAATCTTTCGGTAAAGTATGAACCTGAACGAGGTAACTGACGGTTTTCATTTCGTATCCACTAAGCTAGAAAAATGGCAATGTATCGATAGGCTCATAATCAGGCAATTTTCCTTCGCCAAAAGTCATGTCACCCTTCACACAATCCAGTTCAGCAATCACATTCTTCCCTTTGCTGACGATGATCCCCGCTTCTGTCAGGTGCTCATAACTGCCGTCTCCGAGCCTTTCTCCACGCATACTTCGACTGAAAACCGTGTACCCGTACGGACCGTTTTCAAACAACAGATACCCTGCGCCACCACCACTGTAACCCTCGTGGTATTTGGTGACTGGCGATTCAATCTCCATTTCAATTTTCTCGGGTGTACCAAAACGGTAGGTAATGGTGTCTTCGCTTGCGGTGCAGACAGACACACTTTTCTTACCAAAGCTGCACTGTTGGATCATCTGCTGTTCCGACTCACATAAGTTAGCAGCCATAGTGGTGGACAAAACAGGCAGTGAAAGAAACAGCACCAAAACTCGTTTAAACATACAAACACCCATAAGAGTAAATATCATCGAATTATAGGCGATTTTTTGTTCCGTTTATGCCGAGTTTTTGAACGAATTGCAGGCTTTGTTCAGGCAGCGCTAGAGGTGCTGGAAAGTCAATCTGTATCTGGCTGATTGTAGGTGGTTTCTTCTATGTTTGAGCCATGCTTAGCAAGTTAATAATGTCAATTCTGGCGCATAACATCCTTGTCGATAATATCTCCGACCTTGGAGAAAGAGAGGTTGTTATATGAGATGTATTGTCGCGCAAATGTGGATGCAGCAAGATGCCCTGTCTCAAATTGAATTGGTTCAGAATCTGGTCATTCAAGGTGCGAAGGAGGGGTATCGTATTTTCGTATTCCCCGAACTTGCCATCCCCGGCTTTAATCGCAAAGTGGTGGATTTGACCACTCCAGAAAATTGCCATAAATGGGAAGTGCTTCTGTCTGAGTTGGCTCAAAAACATCAGGTTCACTTGTTTGTAGGAATGCCCAGAATCGATGGTTCTGACGTATACAATTCCTACTTCTGTTTTGCGCCAAGCGGCAAAAAAGTGTGTGTCTGGGACAAAATAGGGCTCACTCCAAGCGAGCAAATATTTTTTACTCCGGGTAAGAGTCGCCCTGTGATGCAAATTGAAGGGGTAACCTTATCAGTCGTGTTATGTCGAGAAGTTTTGGATTTAAAAGAGGTTGAGGCTGAACTGTCGAATTCTGGTGTCGATCTGATCTTATGGCCAAGTTACATTGGCTATGACACACAAAAAAGCACGAATGGATCTGAAGGTCCAGTTTACGAACGTGAAGCCAGAGCGATGGCTAAGCGTTTAGGTACCATAATGATTCAGTGCAATTGGCCAAACGGTACCAATGTGCCTGATGCGAAGAATATGGGTGGCAGCAAAGTCATTTCTGCAGACGGAGAAGAGGTGTACCAAGCTCTGTATGACAAGCCAGAAGTCTTTGCCGTTCATCCAACAAAGACGTCTGAAATTGCGGTGGAAATCTTATCTGATTTTACATACTAGGCTTGAATCACACGGTTAAAGATGACTCTTTGCGCCTCAGCTTCCCCGACATCCATAATTGAGAAACTGACGGGGGAACCCGGAGCTCTTTGCGCCAGTTGACCTGCGCCTAAAGCGCTCAGTGAGCCAATTTTCGGATAGCCACCAATGGTTTGTCTGTCTCTCATTAAGACGATGGGTTGTCCGTCTTTGGGGATCTGGATAGCACCATAAGCGATGCCTTCAGAAACAATACCGTCTCTCTCCCCGTGAATCGGTTTCCCTGTAAGGCGATAACCCATGCGGTCAATATTTTGTGATACTTCGTAAGTGCTTGAAAGCATGGTCATCAGCGCACTTTTTGGGAAAGATGCGCTTTGATATCCCAACATCACACCCAGATCAAGAGGGGCGTTGTAATCTGGAATTGCCCATTTTGGCGTGCGGGACTTAAAGTCCTTACTGGAAGCATTAAAATGGAGTGTGTCTCCTTCTTTTAATGGCTGACCTTGCATTAGCCCCCCAATTTTTTTCCCGTGGAACCGAGGCGACGCTGCCTAATGTTTCTGCCATTTGAAAGCCTCCGACAACCGCCAAATACGCACGAAGCCCGCTGACTGGAGCATCGAAACTCAGAGTGTCCCCCTTTTTAACCGTGTAAGTGTGCCAGGGTCGGATTTTCTGGTCATTCAGGCGCGCATTCAAGTCAGCACCAGTTAAGGCGATGCAGGTATTGGCACTGGCCTGAAGTTCAAGTTTTCCCAGCGTGATTTCAAGCTGGGGAGCGTTTAACTCATTGTCGAGTAGCCGATTTGCCCAGCAAAATGCATGCTCATCCATGGGCCCTCCAGTGGTGATACCCATGTGTTGGTAACCATAGCGTCCTAAGTCCTGAATTAAGGTAAGAAATCCGGGTTTGATGACATTAAAGCTCATCGAAACTGCCTCCTAATTCCAGAAATTCCGGTTTAGACACTGACCGAAACCGGACGTAGTCACCGACTGCAACTTTGGCGAGTCCGTCACTTTCCCAATCGATCATTTTGGTGGGGGTTCGTCCAATGATCTGCCAACCACCGGGGGTTGGGCTGGGGTAAATAGCGGTTTGGTTGTCGGCAATCCCGACACTGCCTGTTGGAACCTTTAATCGTGGAGTTGACTTACGTGGTGTGGCAATGCGCTCGTCCGTTGTGCCTAAATACGCGAAGCCGGGGCTAAATCCTATCGCGTATACTTGATACAGCTTTTCGCTATGAATTTGAATTACCTGATCTCGACCTAGCCCATTGTGTTCACATACCTCCTCGATATCGAGCGAGACTTCTTCGCCGTAGTAAACGGGCAAATCAATCACGCTGGATGCCTGAATATTGGTGTGAGCTGACTTGATGCCTCGCAATGTTTTTTTTAACTGTGCGATGATGGCGAATCGGTCGGTTTTGTTTACGTCATAACACACCAATATCGAGGTGTATGACGGAATGATATCGACGATCTGGTCACTCAGCTTTTGACGAAGACGACCGATTGCCCAACTGACTTTTTGGGCAGTTTGTTCACTGATAGTATCTCCAAAATAAACGATACAAGTCATCTCGTTGACAGCTTCAATCCGCATTAGGCAGACCTCCTCATCACAGCCGCCGCTTGGCAAACACTTGCTGCATGTTCGCCGTCTCCATGAACGCATATGGTATCGACATCAATCGCAAGTTTTTTCCCTGTAATGGTGGTCACGCAGCCTTCTTCCATGATCTGGCAGATCTGGTTCCGAATGCTCGTGAAGTCGTGGTAAACCGAGCCGCTAATAGTACGGGGCACTAGGTAGCCATCGTCGTTGTATGCGCGATCGGAAAAGGCTTCAAACCAAACTTCGATGCCATGCTCATGTGCCATGGTGCGAATGATGTCGTTGTTGGGTGTAGCCATCACCACTAATGGGCAAAGTGGACGCACTTTACGTACCGTTTTCATGATGGTGGATAGCATCTGCTTGTCTTTCATCATTTGGTTATACATGGCGCCATGGGGTTTGATGTAGCTGACTTCTGTTCCGTATTTCTGGCAAATCGCATCCAATGCTCCAATTTGGTAAACCAGCATGGCTTCGAGTTCGTCGGGCTGGCAGTGCATGTTTCTGCGACCAAACCCCACTAAATCTGGGTATCCGGGATGGGCGCCAATCTCGACAGTGTTTTCTACCGCCAGTCTTACGGTAGTGTCCATCGTTAGCGGGTCTGAGGCGTGAAAACCACACGCAATATTAGCCATATCGATAAACGGCATGACGTCAGAATCCTGTCCTTTGGCCCAGCAGCCAAAGGACTCACCCATATCACAATTTAGTTTCATTGGTTTTTCTCTTAAATAACGCTCGTTATCTTTGTGTCATGGTGGTGGGCAGGTAAGTGACGATGTCTGGGAATATCGTGATCAACACCAACCCAATTAGTATCAATAAGAAGAAAGGCAAAGCGGCTCTGGCGACATACAAAATGTCTTTTCCGGTAAGCGCTTGAATGACAAATAGGTTAAACCCTACAGGTGGTGTAATTTGAGACATTTCCACCACCAGTACGATGAAAATACCAAACCACAGTAAGTCGATACCCGCCTGTTGCACCATTGGCATTACAACAGCAACCGTCAGTACTACGACCGAAATGCCATCCAGAAAGCAGCCGAGAATCACAAACAGCACCGTGAGGTAGAGCAGGAGTTCAAAGGGGGATAAGGTGAATGTCGCAATCCATTCCGCCAGTGCACGAGGGATCCCGAGAAAGCCCATTGCTAACGTCAGGAAGTGCGCGCCGACTAGGATCAGCCCGATCATACATGAGCTTTTGACCGCCCCGAGCAAACTGTCCAGAAAGTTATCCATTGATAACGAACCTGTCGCTTTTGCCAACACGATAGCCCCGAAGACGCCCAATGCCGCTGCTTCTGTTGGTGTGGTTAACCCGCCATAAATAGAACCCAGAACGAAAAGGATCAGCCCAACGATAGGCAATAATTTCTTGAGTGCCGCCAGTTTTGCGGAAAAAGAGATTTGCTCTGAGTTGTGTTCGGGTAAGCCGTCTTTATTCATTAAAGCCCAAAGTGCGGTATAGCCCATAAACATGGCGACTAACATGAGACCCGGGAGTGCTCCTGCAATGAATAAGCGGCCAATGGACACTTCCGCGGCGACACCATAGACAATTAAGATGATGGAAGGAGGAATCAGTAGCCCCAAGGTGCCTGAACCTGCGAGTGTCCCAACCGCCATCTTTTCACTGTAGCCCTGCGCTTTGAGCTCGGGCAAAGTCATACGACCAATGGTGGCAGCGGTAGCTGCAGACGATCCGGAAACTGCCGCGAAAATGCCACAACTGAGCACATTCACATGGAGCAACTTACCTGGAAAACTGCTAAGCCATGGTGACAACCCTTTAAACAAGTCTTCCGATAATCGGGTACGGAAAAGCAATTCACCCATCCAGATAAACATGGGAAGAGCAGTCAATGACCAACTGGTGCTGCCTCCCCAACTTGAGGTAGCAAAGAGCAGCCCAATTTGCTCGTTTCCTGTTAGGTAGAGCCCAAAGACCCCAACACCGACGAGTGCTAACGACACCCAGATCCCCGCAGCGAGCATGAGAATCATCGTCAGGGCAAGAATGATAGAAATGATTGAAATATCCATGTCGGCTTCCTTTATTGTGTTTCGCCTTCATGGGCTTTGTATGTCGGTGTTCCGCCTTTCAGTGCGATGATCAAGTTATCAAGCACTGCGAGGTTGAGCCCTATCATGCCAATGGCAACGGGCACCTGAGGGATCCATAACGGAATAGGGATATAGCCATGGGTAACTTCTTCGAAATCGTACGATTCCCATACCATGTGGGCACAGTAGAAGCTCATGAACGTCACTAAAAGGAACGCAAAAATGAGTATGGCGGTTTCCTGATACTTCTGAACACTTGCAGGTAATCGCTGAATCACTAATGTGACCCGAATGTGCCCACCTTCGCGAAAGGCATACGCCAGTCCAAAAAAGGTAGACGCTGCTAGTGCATAACCGGAAAAATCTTCCGCTGAGGGGACAATAAACCCAAACATTCGACCAATAACCTGAGCCAGTATGATCAGCATCATAAGCACAATGCACAGCCCAGAAGAATAGCCGGACAACATGTATAGAGTGTGTTTAAACGTATTCACTGAAAAACCTCACAGCAATACCTAGGGTCTGTTTACTTTAAAAATAAGGCTCCACCGAGCAGAGCCTCTCGTATTATTGGTTGTACTTGTTGAGCACTGCTTTTACTTCTTTTGGTGCTTCCTGTTCCCATTCTTTAGTCATGGTCACACCAATAGCTTGCAGTTCAGCGATCAGCTTGTCAGACGGTTGAGTCACTTTGATGCCGTTGTCCGCCAGAATGGCTGTGTCACGCGCTTCGCGCTCTACCACCAAATCCCAAGCTGATTTTTCTGCCTTTTCAGCGGCCTGGCGAATCGCTTGTTGCTCACTTTTGTTCAAACGTTTGAATGCGCGCTTATTCACCACGACAAAGTTTTTAGGAATCCACGCTTTTACTTCGGTGAAGTGGCTTAAGTAATCCCACGCTTGCCCATTGGCACCAGTAGAAGGTGAGGTGATCATGGCGTCGATGATTCCGGTACTAAAAGCTTGTGGAATATCAGGAAGCTGCACAGTGGTCGGGGTGGTATTCATCAGATCTGCAAGGCGAGAAGTGGATGGGCTGTACGCGCGCATTTTGCTGCCTTTCAGATCATCGAGTGAATTGACAGGCTGCTTGGTGTACAGGCTTTGGGCTGGCCACGGCACAGTGTAAAGCAGCATCAACCCTTCTTTGCTGAGTTGCTTTTCCACTTCAGGCTTCGCTGCTAGCCACAGTTTTTTCGCCTGTTCGTAGTCAGTGGCTAAGAATGGAATGTTGTCGTGTTTGAAGATTGGGTGCGTGTTACCCATGATGCCAATGAAGACCTCGCCCAGTTGAACCTGACCAGTTCGAACCGCACGTGGAATTTCTGGGTGTTTCATCAAAGAAGCACCGGAATAGACCGTAATGTCGATGTCACCGTCGGTGTAGCTCTTAATATCCTTAGCAAATTGGTAGGCGATTTGTGTGGGTAGATGTCCGTCACCATAAGGAGTGGGCATATGCCACTTTGCTGCCATGGCTCCGTGAGCAGCCAGACCACTGAGCAATACTGCTGCGGTTTTTGCTATCCATTTCATGTTGTGTATCTCCATTTTTATTTTGCTTTTGTATGTTTGCCTAACGGGAATCGGCGGATTACAGAACCGCCAGTTCGTCGTTAAGGCAATCTGTGATGAGCATTTTTCCGGGTACGTGTGTGATCGCAATCGGTGGTTTGGCATGTGCAATTGCCACCTGCGGGGTCACACCGCAAGCCCAGAAAACAGGTAGTTCGTGCGGGTGTACCTCTGCCGTGTCACCAAAATCTGGTTTCGATAAATCGTCGATACCGATCAGTTTAGGATCCCCGATATGAACAGGGGCACCATGGGCTTTTGGCAGACGAGAGGTCACCTGAATAGCGCGAATGGCATCTGCGGCTAAAAACGGGCGCATCGACACCACCATGTTTCCGTGAAACCGACCACTCGCAGTTGTCTCTATGTTGGTTCGGTACATAGATACATTGGTGTTGGATTCAATGTTTCGCACCGTCAGACCTGCGCGCTCTAATGCGTCTTCGAAAGAGAACGAGCATCCGAGAACAAAGGTGACAAAATCTGACTGCCACAGGCTATTGATGTCGGTGACGGTTTCAGTGAGTTTTCCGTGGCGAAAAACATTGAATTCAGGCACATCGGTGCGGATGTCGATGTCTTCACCTAACGTATTGAGGAGCGGGTAACCTGGCTGCGAGACCGCGATAAGTGGGCAGGCGACAGGGTTGTTTTGACAGTATCGAAGAAAATCATTTGCCCACTCTTGAGGGAGAATGACGATATTGCCTTGAACCAGTCCAGATGCCACGCCGCTGGTGGGTTGGTTGAATTTACCGATTCGGATTTGTTTTCTGACTTCCGAGGCTTGAGCAAACAGCTGCGACTTGTACGCAGAAGGCTGAGAATTCTTGATGAGCATTTCGCAAAGCAGTCCGTTGTTAATGAAATGTAAATCAAGTGTTGCTCTGTTAGCGCATTAAGTCCAATTATGGTTTTTTAAGTCTGGCGATAAATTTTATTTATTGGCATTGAGTTCGAACTCAGACGCGACATTCACCGCGATGTCAGCTGCCAGCTTGGCGGCGCTGTTAAATGGAACTGATGGATAAGAGGCGGTGAAGCTAAGCGCTGAAGGCTCCCATTTCGCATTCAATTTTTTGAGTGAACCCGCCGCGATTTCAGGTGCGACCATGGCGTAGGGCAGTGAGGAAATTCCGATTTGGTCCTGAGTCAGTTTTAAACAAGCAGAGAGGGAACTGGATGAGAAGAAACGCGCGGGAAGCCCATCAATCTGCATAAACTTTTCGCTGATTTCGGTGAACGGGCGCGTGTTGCGTGCGTAAGTGATAATGGGATATTGAACCAGTTCTTCCAGCTCAATGGTTTTGTCTGGCAAATCCAGTTGAGTGCTGGCGATCCAAACTAAGGGGAACTGGCATAATTCTAGGTTGTTGACGGTCGGTTCGGAAACCGGACCCATCAAAAAAGCGAGATCCAAGGAGCGATCAAGCAAGCCATTGCGAAGATTGCCAGTCACATCCACTGTCATATCTACGTCCAGGTTAGGCAACTCTTGGTGCAAAACTTTGAGAAAATCGGTGAGCCAAGTATGAACAATCGTCTCTGATACCCCCAAACGCAGAGTGCCAGAAAGCAGCCGGCTGATATCGGCACGCTTGTGCATTTGCTCTGCCATATAGAGCATTTTTTCTGCGTAGGGTAAGAGTTCTTTGCCTTGCGAAGTCAATACGATAGGGGACGCATCGCGATCAAAGAGTTTTACGCCGAGCTCTTCTTCCAAACCCGCAATACGAGTGGAAATAGCAGGCTGAGTAGTAAATTGCTGCTCAGCAGCTTTGCGAAAGCTGCCTAATGTGGCGACGAGTACGAAAGTTTCGATGCGTTTGAAGTTCATTGTTCTTCCTTTAGGGTCTTTTTCAAACTTAATGAACGAACAGAGCCTCTGCAAGATTCTTGTTATTTTTACTAATTAGGGATGTGACTGAGCGGACAAAGTGAAAATTAAGCTCGCTTCCTCAGAAAGCGAGCTCGTTGAGTTGATGTGCTTAAGGGTTACTATCAATTTCTGCGGGAATATAGTGCTCTGTTTTTAGCTCACACATTTCCGGTAAAACCGTAGCAATCGAAATGGACGACCAGGTGCCTGAAACAATGCCGATAAACATGGCGCTGGCAAACCCTTGCAACGGTGCTCCGCCCATCAGCCACAGCGCACCAACGGTGACCAGAGTGGTGCCTGAAGTCACCATGGTACGGGAGAAGGTGCTGATCACCGCTGAGTTGATCACATCACTGGTTTTCCAGTCCAGTTTTGCCAGAATCTGCTCCCGGATTCGATCTGCAATGATGATCGAATCATTCAGCGAATAACCCAGTATCGCGAGCAGCGCAGCAAATACGGTTAAGTTGAACTCTTGTTGGGTTAATGCAAAGAAGCCGAGTACCACAATTACATCGTGGAACAGCGCCAGAAGTGCACCGCTCGCCAGTCTCCATTCAAAACGAAAACAGAGATAACCCATAATGCAAAGCATGCTGACCAGAATCGCCATGCCCCCCTGATCAAATAACTCGTCGCCAACTTGTGCGCCAATCATACTGCTGCTGATCACTTCGGCGTGGGTATCCAATTCAGCTAACGTCGATTTCACTTGATCTAGAGTTGCGTGACTTTCTGAGGAATAACGCAGTGTCCAACGACCCAGTTCTCCCCCTTTGACGATGGAGAGAGAGTCGCCAACTACTGGGCTAAGAGACTGAGTCAGCTCCGTTTGGCTAACGTCTGGTGACAGGCGAAATTCACTCACCATTCCACCGGTAAAATCTAACCCTAAATTCAGCCCTCGCACTGATAAAAGAGCGATGGAGATAATGACCAGAGCAATAGAGAAAATGCCCGTCCAGCGACGAATTTGAGTCATGTTGTTTTTAATATTCATACTAAACTCCTATACGCGAACGTCACGGCGGGCATCCTGCCCCCAAATGAGGTTGATGATGGCACGGGAAAGGAAGATGCCCGTAAACATGCTGGTTAGAATCCCCAGCCCCAGAGTAAGTGCAAAGCCCTGAACCGGACCATTGCCAATGGCGTAAAGCACCACGGCGGTGATTAAGGTGGTGATATTGGCGTCCATTATGGTGCTGACAGCACTGTTAAAGCCGAGGTTGATGGATTGAGCGAAACTGCGCCCTTCACCAAGTTTGTCTTTAATGCGCTCGAAAATCAGGACATTGGTGTCTACCGCCATGCCAACCGTCAATACCAAGCCAGCTATTCCGGGTAGGGTAAGAACTGCCCCCGGAATCAAAGCAATCAGACCTAACAAGCAGACCATATTGCTGAGCAACGCAAGGTTGGCAACCCACCCTAACCGGCGATACCAGACCGCCATAAATGCCAGAGTAAGCCCCATTCCCAGAGCCAGAGCAGAGAATCCGTTTTCGATATTTTCAGCCCCTAACGACGCCCCAATAGCCTGTTCTTCTACAATGGTGACTGGTGCAGTTAATGAGCCAGCACGAAGCAGCAGCGCCAGTTCTTGCGCGTCTTGCATGCTGCCAGTACCTGTTATCTGAAAGCGCGTACCTAGCTGACTTTGAATGGTTGCCACACTGATTACTTTGTCTTGCTTACTCAAGTTACCCTGTGCATCAGACACGTACTCACTGAACAGGGTTGCCATCGGCTTACCAACATGAGTCGCTGAAAAGTCACTGATGTCACCACCACCAGCTAGATCAAGGGAAATGTTCACCACTGCGCGTCCCATCTCATCTATGCCTGCTCGGGCATCCACAATGTGTTCGCCTTTCACTACGGGTTTAGAGACCAGTCGCACTCGGTTTCCGTCTTCATCAAATGCACTAAAAACCCGACCTTTTGAGCTCTCGGTTTCTACCTCGTGAAACGCCAGACTGGCGGTAGCGCCAATCACACTTTTTGCCTGAGAAGGATCCTGCACGCCGGGTAATTCGATTCGTATGTAGTCGTCCCCCTGACGCTGCACGGACGCTTCGGTAATACCGAGCTCTTCAATGCGCGAACGGAGAATAGTGAGGTTTTGCTTCAGTGTTTGCTGAGCAAATTCATCGATGCTTTGTTTTGGCATCGACAAAACCAGTTTGTTGGATTGCCCATGTTGTTGCCATTGTGGAAACGCTTCCTGAATCGATTTACCGATCTCGCTTCTGGCGTCTTCGGTTTGTGTGGTGACAGTAATTTGATGATCAACAGAGTGGCTGATCTGAATGCCTCGAATGTGCAATTTTCTGGCTGTAGTACGAATGTCATCCGCTAAGGTTTGCTGTTTTTCATTCAAAGCTTGGTCTACGTCCACTTTCAGTAAAAACTGAACGCCACCACGCAAGTCTAACCCTAAATCGACGGGCTGAAAGCCCATCTGGGTTAACCAGACTGGTGCGACTGACTGGTAAGCCAAAGTGATTTGCGTTTCTGCGCCAAGAGTAGGGAGCAGAGCGGCTTTGGCATTGGCTTGGTCGTGCTCACTTTCAAGCAGTACTACCATTTGGTTGCCGGTTTCAGTGATTTCACGAACAGGAATATTGTGATGTTTTAGCCCAAGTGAAACCTGTTCAATACTCAGATCTGCTTTAGGCTGGTCGATAATTAAAGCGGGCTTGTCGCCATACCATGAAGGTAGGGCACTTAAAGCCAGTAAAACAATAGCGGTAAGAAGCACTACGTATTTCCAGATGGCGTAGTGATTCATTCGCTCGGGCGCTTTCGCGCGAGTGCGTGGAGAAGACATAGTCATACCTCTTTGATGCCGAATGCCAACGCATACGGCACGACATCAGGGTTGCCTGATATCGCAATAAACTCATGAAAAAAGGAAGTGGACGCCAGTGCGTCGGGAGTTTAAAGGCTAGCTTCTCTGATTGAGCTGGACGTAAAGTTGATTGGAGTCTTTCCAGCCTGAGACCCGGTGCGGATTTGAGCCGACCGCTTTTTCAGACCAGAGGACAGATGGGATAGAAAGAGTAAAAAATAGGTAACTCGGCGGGCGATCTTCTCCGCCCAACTGAGCAATAAGTTCGTAATCTGGGGTGGGAACGACGCGTTCCTGTGCCCACGAGACAACACGAGAAGAAGCTATAAGCCCTTCGGGTATGCGCTTGGAGTGGGAATCAAAATCGCCAGATTGGCTAACCTCGATGGAAGAGGGAGATTCATCACCGAGTTGTATTTCAATTTGATGGGACTGAGAGGGATAGCCAGAAACCTCCGCCTGTGCAAACGCGGATTGGCTAAAAGTCAGCAGTAGCGAAAACAGCAGGACTGCCAGAGTTCTCATTAATATAAGTCGCTCATCAAATTGGTTGGGTCGATAGTATTCCTGAACGATTCTTCGGACAACTAAAAAAATCTAAATCTTACTTATCGATTTCTGGTGAATGTACTTTAACTCTCGATCAGCGATTTGCTGTCGCCGCCAACGTGACGCCTGCACCAATAAATGTGGTGCCAAAAATACGGGATAATCGCCGAACAGGCACAGTTTTCGTTGAACGTCGCAAAAGCTTAGTGCCCCAGTAACCATAAGCGGTTAAACACAAAGCCGAACAGACAATCAAAGTGCCAACGAGCAGGGAAAACTGCGCGGCAAGAGGCTCACTCGGTGTAATAAATTGTGGAAACAGAGCGGTAGTAAAGACTATGGCTTTCGGGTTGGTGAGTGCCACCATAATGCCCTGAAAATACAGGTTAGATTTACGATACTGGTTAGGTGATTCAGAAGCATCAAAGTCAAACTGAATCCCATGTCTCCACATTTTCCAGCCCATGTACATCAAATACAAAGCGCCAATAAACTTGATCGCCAGGAATGCAGATGTAGAACTGAGGACTAAAGCACTGAGCCCCAATACCGAACACAGAGACATAATGAATAATCCGCTGACGTTGCCAGCAATCGCCATGAGTGAGCGTTTAAATCCTTTACTTAATGAGTGAGTCATTACCAACAGAATGGCAGGACCGGGAGTAACGGTGGCAAGAAAGGCAATCGACAAAAACGCCAGCCAGTTTTCTAAAGACATAACACCTAAGATATTGAAATCCATTTCACTTACCTCACACAGAGACACGAACCTTCATCATACTATCCTGCTTATTGATTTAATGTTAATTAGGGGCGAAATTTTGTTCGAAAGCGCCTTCCAAACCCCAAACCTGTGGGTAGGTTCGCCATTATCGGAACTGCAATAACATTTGTAATTGTCTTTTCTATCAACCTAATACAGAGTGTGATTTCTAAATGAAAAGGAGTAATCAATGACAGCAGCAAGCTTTTTTCGATTGGTATGTCTGGCCGCCATTTGGGGCGCGTCATTCCTTTTTATGCGGATCGCTGCCCACAGCTTTGGTCCTGCTTACCTGATCGAGTTTCGTGTGCTTTTTGCTGCCATTAGCCTGTTACTGGTGTCGCTGTTTCTTCGTCGTCGATTAGTTTTATTCAAATATCCGAAGCACTTTCTGATCATTGCATCATTCAACACGGCTATGCCTTTTATGTTGTTTGCCTATGCCGCTCAGACCCTGAATGCGTCTACTCTGTCGATTCTAAATTCCACCGCCGTCATCTGGGGGGCAGTGATTGCCTATTTCTGGCATCGCACGCCTTTGTCGATGAAAGGGGCATTAGGCTTAGTGCTCGGTGTGATTGGTGTGGCAGTGTTAGTTGGGTGGGATGCGGTGAAAATCGGTGAAGGTGCAACCCTACCTATTATTGCTGGAGTGATGGCTGCCTCTTGTTATGGCATTGCGACTAACTATGCAAAAAACGCCCCTAAAATATCGTCGTTCGATAACGCACACGGCAGCATGTGGGGAGCGGTTATTCTGGTGTTGCCCCTGTTACCCTGGCTTCCCATGCCGCAAACACCCACAACGGTGGAATGGTCCTCTGTCGTAGTACTTGGGGTGTTATGCACTGGTCTGGCTTACCTTCTTTATTTCCGGCTGGTGGATGATATTGGTCCCGCCTCTACGTTATCAGTGACCTTCCTGATTCCTTTCTCCGGGATTCTATGGGGCAATCTGGTGCTGGATGAGCCAATTGGTTTCAATACTATGATTGGAACCCTACTGGTGGTCAGTGGCACTATGTTGGTTACAGGTTTCTCCCCCAAAAACGTTTTGCGCAGGAAATTAGCTTAAAGCCCGGGTTTTTCCGCATTCTCTTGAATGGTTATTGTGATGTTTTCAATGAAACTCTTAGGATTACTAGCTGGTTAGAAGCTAAATCTCAGCAGGACTTTCTGGATGGGTTGGAATTTCTACCGATTTCAATTCGAATATGTGCTTTAGCTAATGTAAGCAGTGAAAATGCCAATTTCCTATCACAATCTCTTTCTCTGAATGTAAGAAGAAAGTAAAAGCCTCCCTTGAAAACATGTGTTGTTACAATTATTTCTGTCTCACAAATGCGAAATAGAGATATTAGTCGACTATTAATGTGGTTTTGAGTCAAAACGGTTTGATTCGAGATCCCCTACTGCTTATGTTTGTATTCAAAGGCACTTGCGCATCACTGATCCGATCAGCGTGCCTTAAAAAGGAATGAGTAGTAGTCCAAGCTGAAAGGTAGTTGCTAAATGGGCATAGACGTAAAACAATCTGGTCACGATCTCTGTTTACGGAACCAAACTGGTTCTGTGCCTCTGCCCCCCCAAGACTTCTCCGGGCAAGACAAAACCCGCTTTCAGTTTAAAAACGAAATCATCGTTAGCGAAAATAAGAAGTTACTTGCCAGCGAGTTGTTATTGTCGCAGGAAGACGCCTCTATCCACACTTCGTTTATGAAGGGAGAACTTGGAAAACGCCTTGCCAAAGATATTCTGGACCAGCAGCTTCACTTCCTTATTTCTGTCGATCCCGCTTCTTTCCCATTTGAATGTCTATTCCTGAATGTTGAACGTCATGCCCTTGGCAATAAGAAGACCGTTAATCTACTGATAGCTGTGCACTCTCATTTGCGGAGCTATGGTAAGTCTCTGGTTATTGAGACCACTGAAAGACAATATTCAATTGAAAACAAAGACTACCTGTCTGGAATTGAAAAGCTGAAACAGGTTGGAGTCAAACTGGCTCTGGATGATTATCAGGTGGGTGATGACTTTCGGGACGACGAGCTCAGTGCTGGCTTTTACGATTACGTGAAAGTAGACAATCCCTTTTTTAATCTTGAATCCGGACTCGCTGAACCTAATCAGAAGCTGGACATCATTCTTAGTCAGAAAGCCGCCAGCGACGCGAAGTGGATTGTGGAAAGGGTAGAAGATCAAGATTCGCTCAATCAATTGCTACCCTTTGCGTTTTGGGGATATCAGGGGTATCTCTTCAATCCGTTACAGGAACATTATCCTGAGTATTCTCTGTTTTAGCGGCTGGAGCTTTGATTCGACGTTTGGTTCGCCACAGGTTGATAAAGTTAGGCAGCAGTGAAGCGGCGATCATACCCATCATTAGTCCGATTTGAGCGGCACTGTAACTTTCATTCATGAGCAATACTCCACCAGTGATACCCGCTACCGGGTTTGCGATTCCACTGAATGTGAACTCAACAACCGTCATCTTACGAATCAGCCAGACATACATACCATACGCAAGTGCGGTATTCAGAAGCACTATCCATGTAATACCCGCCCAGTTTCGAATGCTGATGTCGTTACTTAGAACGGCTTGATAAGTGGTTGGATCAACCCAAAACTGAAGCCCGGTAACCAGCCCCAGAACTACCCCGCCAATAATGAGCTGCCAGCTCAGCACTCCCCACCAGTGCATGTTCTTAGACAAATTCTGAGTGAGCATGCTGCCAATAACAATACAGCAGATGGCACAGAACATGGCGACCAGTCCGACAACGCTGAGCGACAACTGGCTAGGATCAAATAAGAACCACGCAAATGCCACCAGAATTCCCCCGGATACCACCTGAACCATAGATGGTCGCTTTTTGAACCAAAGCCATTGAAAAATCATCGCAAAAATAGGGACGGAGACCATACCAACACCGGAAATTGCTGCGGGTAGCGTTGCCGCCATCAGGAAGATCATCGCAAAGAAAGCGCCAATGTTAATCACGGACAAGATAAGTAGAGGTTGCCATTGATGTCTTGCAGGTATCACGGGTTTCAATGCGAAAAGCAGTAAGCCAGCAGGCAGCGCACGAACAAAACCCAGCAGCAGAGGTGGCCAGTCCGGAACGGTGTACTGGGTAACTGCGTAAGTGGTACCCCAAAAGAAAGCGGGGATCATGGCTAGGAATATATTCATGTTAACTATATCAATGTGAAGATAATGGTGGCTAATGTACGCCTATTTTACATTTATGTAAAGTATCTTCATATGAAGATATATTTAATTTCAGAGAGGAATACAAAACCAGTATCTGCAACTAAGCTTATTATTTGAGCTATATAAAAAGAAATATTAGTAACTATAAAGCCCTGTGACTTTCAGGTTTGATGGGGGCGTGACCGAGCGGTAGGTATGAAAAACGACAAGCGAAGCTGCTGATAAACGGAGAGAGCATGTGATTGGAGAAAGAGTGTGATTAAAGCGAAACAGCTCTATATGCCCGCCATTGCGATGACTGCATTGTTCGTCGGCTCGATTGCTGTGCTTCAGAAAGCCTTGTCAGAATCATACGTCAGCCTGATCACAAATGAACTACACATTGAGCTGGATAGTATTATTTATGGGTTGTCGGTTTCCGTAGATTCCCCTTCTCATCAAGCCCTTGATGAATTTATTGAGAAAACGCCTTTTGCTCAGAAACGGCATGAGATCAGCATTATTTCGGAGCAGGGTAAGCTGATTTTTGATACAGGATTATCCAAAGCCCAACTGATTCGCCAGCCTCCACAAAATAACCATCCAGAGTTTTCAAACGCACTGAAGCTGGGAGTAGGCAATGCGATGCGCTTCAGTGAAACCAAGGGGATCGAATATCTGCATGTCGCTAAACCTTTCGCCTTACGCGATTTTTATGGCGTCGCACGGATATCGGTTCCCATCGAATACATCAACTCAGCCATAGACAGGTTCATTACCTTCTTTTTCTTGGTCATGTGTACTGCGCTGGCGGTGATGCTGGTGATTACCTACCTAAACAACCGCCAGATAGTTCAACATCTGGCAAAAAAAGAAGACAGATACAAAGCACAGTATGCACAGCAGACTCGGGAAGTGGAGTTACTCAACCGCCTTGCCAGCCTGCTGGCGGCATGCAGTACCATCCATGAAGCGGAGCAGGTGGTGAAAGATCTGGCGCCTAAAAATACTTGGGGATGTTTTAGGGGCGGTTTCAATAATGCGTTCTTCAAGAAATTTGCTTGAAGTAAAACTGGTGTGGGGCGGTGACTGGATTGGCGATAACATCTACCCGCCGGATGATTGCTGGGCACTGCGTAAAGGGAAGAGTCATATGGCGAGAGACGATCTCGCTGCCATGCCCTGTAAGCACATGCCAAATGTAAATGATGAGCAAGTGCTCTGTATTCCTCTAATCGCGCACGGCAACACAGTGGGTATGATGCATCTGGCTTTTGGAGACGAAGAGGAGTGCCGGCGTCAGTACAACCTCTGCCGCACGGTCGCAGAACATATCGGATTGGCCATTGCGAACTTAGAACTACAGGAAGAACTTCGAAGACAGGCACTGAGAGATCCTCTGACTGGTCTGTTTAATCGCCGCTATATGGAAGATGCCATCGAGCAGGACATGAATGTTGCAAGCCGCAAGAAACAGAGTTTCTCGCTGCTTATGGTCGATATGGATCATTTCAAAATCTTCAACGACAATTTCGGGCACGATGCCGGAGATTTTGTGCTTAAGCAGCTCGCAGGCGTGTTGCTGAAAGCCACTCGGGAGCAGGACAAAGTGTGCCGGATTGGCGGAGAAGAAATCGCCATTTTACTGCCCGATACGTCACTGGAAGAGTCTATTCTTGCTGCCGATAACGTATGTAACGCCGTCAGAGACATCAACCCAAAACTTAATGGTCAAATGCTTGGAAAGGTGACGGTTTCGATCGGTATCGCAACCTACCCAGAATCATCCAATGGTGTGGAAGGGTTATTGAAAGATGCCGATATTGCTTTGTATCAGGCAAAAGAGAACGGGCGGGATCAACATGTGCACAGCGGCTTAAAAACCACCGCTGTGCCCCTGAAAACGCTGCCTCGTGAGGCAAGTTCAGGGTAGAGAAAACTTAGTTCAGAGCTTTGTCTACCGTTTCTTTAAGCTGAGCGTATGGAATAAAGCCCGGAACGATCTCATCGTTAATGATGATTGCCGGAGTACCTCTCAGACCCAGTTCGCCGAAAGCCTGCATGTTTTTCGACACGATGCTTTGCTCTCGCTCACCTGTTTCCAAGTACTTTTCTGTTCCTGTGTCTTTAGCGATGCGATTGAGTGAGTCGGCATCGTGACGGGTTGGGTGAGCCACCAACTGGCGGTGAACTTCGGCAAATTTCTCTGGCTCTTTTTCCCACACTTTCAAAGCGTAGAAAGCAGAGTTGGTGTTGGTACCACTTGCAATCTGCTGCTGTAATGGCACGTAAACATTCACCACCTGCACATCTTTAACTTCAGTAAGTAACTTCGCCAGACCGATTTCCAACCGCTTACAATAAGGACAGTTGTAATCCGTGAAGTTGATGATGGTCAGTTTCGGATTGTCCGAACCTGCTTTACTGTGTTCTGGCGCTTTAGTCAGCCATTCTCTTTGATCTTCTAATGCCTTTTCCGTGCGCTCCAACTGCGCAACGTAACCTTTCAGGCTCTGATTTAAGTCTGCAATGATTTGTGGATGACTGCGAAGAATAGAATCGATTTCCGCCAGTTGAACACTTTGCTCCGGTGTGAGCTGTTCTGAAGGTTTGACGGCATCGGCGACACTTACGCTCACCATACTGAAGGCAAGGCCTATTCCGCCAAGCCACTTGGTTATTTGAGTCATTTTCTGGTTCCTTATGCCAGCAACAATCTGAGCCACAATCCCCATGGAGTTGAGAAACCTGTGGTCATTGAATGAATTTCACCATCTTTGACGATGGCAATAGTTGGGGTAACTTGAGCTCGCCAGTATTGATTAATGCTGCCTTTCAAGTCGTTGATTACTTTGAAGTCATAGTTTTTATGTGTCATGTATTCCTGAAGGCGTTCGTCTTCACCAGAAGCAAGCGCTATTGAGACCACTTCATAGTGACCGGAAAGCAAATCAATGGTTGGGCTGGTCAGGGTACACACGCCACACCAGGTCGCCCAGAAATAAACCAGAACAGGTTTTTCCTTGCTGAGCTCTTTTAAATCAACGTAGGTGCCATCTATGGTCATTCCCCGTGTTTCTGGCATGTCATAAAAGTCGACATGCTTGGTTCTCCACCAATCCAGTAAGCCAGTAATAAGGACAATCAGTAACAGGTAGCCAGTGAGGTTTCTTATTATTTTAAACATTGGGTCAGTTTCCTCTCGCCGCTTCTAAAGAGCGTGAAATCGAATCATGTGTAAGCAAAACAGGCAATGGAGTGCCTAAAGGTGAATCTGGTCCATAGACGACGTTTAGTGGTACGCCATAACGTCCGTGGCTCATTAAAAATTCGGTAATTTTACTGTTGGCAGTCGTCCAGTCTCCGCGCATCAGTACGACATTTTTTTCCTGTAAATGTTCATACGTAGGAGACTGAAGAAGTGTGCCGATTTTGTTGGCTTTACAAGTGATGCACCAATCCGCCGTAACGTCGACAAACACCAGCTTGCCATCAGCGACGTGAGCTCGAATGGCTTGCGAATCCAGCGGCTGCCAGTTTAAGTCATCGACGATTGGCTCAGCCCAGTATGATGATGTTGAACCTGCGATGATCATACCCAGTCCAACCACCAGTAACGTCGCGCTGCTGAATATTGCTACAAGCCTTGCACCGTACTTTGAAGTGAGAAGGACCAAGAGTAAAACCAAGGTCGCGATTCCCGTGACGACGGTGCCAAACTGACCGATATGCGCATGCAGTAGCGAGATCAGCCAGAAAGTGGTGAGCGACATCATCAATGCAAAGACAATCTTCAGCTTATTCATCCATGCGCCGGGCTTGGGAAGAAAGCGCGTACTATTCGGGAAGAGTGCGAAGACGAGCCATGGCGCTGCAAAACCCAATCCAAGAAACGTAAAGACAAGCAAGACATTCTGAACGCTTCCACCAAGCGCAAATGCGACGGCGGTGCCTAAAAACGGAGCGCTGCAAGGTGTCGCCAATAAAGTCGCAAATGCCCCCTGAGCAAAATGATTACCCAACCCTTTTCCGCGATCCTTCGCCAGTGAGTCTGACACTTGTCCTGGCAATTTGATTTCGAATACACCAAATAGGTTTAGGCTGAATGCCAGGGTAATCAGTGCCAGAAAGGCAAGAAACCATGGCTGCTGAAACTGGATACCCCATCCGATGGTGTATCCTGCCCACTTTAAGCCAATCAGGGCAAACGCAATCAGCCAGAATGAAACCAATATTCCAGCAGCAGATGCAAAAAACTGGGCTTGTTGGGTTCGCTTGTTAGGCGCAGATAAAAGCAAACTGTTTATTTTGATGCCGAGCACAGGTAACACGCATGGCATGACGTTAAGAATGAGACCGCCAACAAAAGCAAACCAGAGCATGGAAAGCAGATTGCCACTGATCTGGAAGACGTTTCCTTTCTTCCACGTCGTCGATAGTTCCTGCGCGAGTAGATCATCAAGAACCGTAACTCGCAAAGAAGGCAAATCAAATTGAACTTTGCCAAAGGTATTCGATACCTGGCTTACGGCTGTTAACGTTGTTCCTTCTATTGATAGAGAAGGTTGCTGGAATTGATCGTCTGAATTTTCTGTGGTTTCGATGAATACGTTTGGATTCTGCCAGCCATCAGGATGAAACAAAGTCACCTGGATCATTGAGCTTGTTTTGTCCCAGACAACTTCTCTGATTTCGGTTTTTCCCTCTTTCAAAGGCACTTTGGACATCGCCTGGTTGTGACGTAACAAGACTTCAGAGTCAGGAACTAGTTCAACTGGAGTAAAACTAAGAGAAACTGGGTAGTCGGTGAGCACACAGATGTCGGTGCAGCTTGGCAAAGTTATGGTTGCGTTAAACGTGGCACTTTCGTCCCAGTTTTTAAGCTGAATATCGAGCGGAAACGCCACGTAGTTTTTATAGCCCTGAACTGTTAAGCCAAACTGCTGGAAGTAGTTTGGACTTGGCCAGTGCCAGTTTACCTTATCGATGTTTGTAGATGGCGATAACATGATGGAAGGTGCTACACCGCCCTCTCCGGGCGATCGCCAGTAGGTTTTCCAGTTATCCTGCAGCGTTACTTCTAACAGCGCGTGCACCACCTTTTGGTCTTCATTCGTGGTGCCGGGCAACGATAACTTCACTTGTACTGGAGGGTGCTGCTCATTCTCCATCCACCCGGTTGTATTCGCCGCAACACTCGGCAAAATACAGAAAAAGAGCAGCAGAAGTAGCAGCAACTTAGGGTAGTTAGGCATGATGTCAGATGCGTGTTGGTTTCTCATATCTTTTGAAATTGTATACCTAATACCCAAATTCGGGAGCGAAAGGATAGTGATCAGGGCTGCGTTTTCATGGTTTGATGAACACGAAACCTGAGCTGATAGAAGAATCTGGCAAAAGAGTTGTATCTATTGCGAGGGAATAGACCCAGGTTTAGCGGAAAATATTCCCAAAAATAAGAAAATTTTTTTGACAAACAGAGGGTTCGGAAATTGGAAAAACGAGAAATTCCTACAAAACTTTCATGAACTCTGTGTGAATATTGTGGAATTTGCACACAGATATCACAATCAACGTTATTTTTTGACGATAATCGAAGAAAAACATATACACACAGCGGAAACTCGCGTAACTTGGAGGTTGGCCTGTACACAGACCTATTTATTTGCTGTTTCTGACTCAAGAAGTCTTCTCTAACCTACTGCTCTGCGGTCTGTTCCTGAAGTGTTTTCTTTTCGATGTTAAGACCTCTCATAAGTAATTCTAATTCCGGCTGATATATTGGCACGATTGTCGTGCTACGAGATACAAAGATTCAATTTAGGAAATACCCATGTCTAAGACAACTGGCACAGTTAAGTGGTTTAACGAAGAAAAAGGTTTTGGTTTTATTACTCAGGAAGACGGTGGTGCAGACGTATTTGTACACTTCCGCGCTATCACTGGTGACGGATTCAAAACACTTGCTGAAGGCCAAAAAGTGTCGTTCGAAGTAGAACAAGGTCAGAAAGGTCCACAGGCTGCGAACGTAGAAAAAATCTAATTTAATCGTTTAGATTAGATCAGAATATCGCGCCCCGCTTTCTCTTTGAGAGAGCGGGGCGAATTTGTTTTTAGGATAAGAAAGTGTGTTTCTTACCCTTTGTTTTCTATAGAAAATATAATTTACGTTAGGCTTTGAGTGCCAATTTTGAACCATCAAATTTGAGATGGCTTAGGAGTTTCTGCACATTCTTTTTACCCTTCTCATCAAACATCATCCCGTAGCGGGCATAGTGATGAGAACGCTGCATATTACAGATTGTTCCACTCAAAATAGGCAAATCAAGTTTGCTGCGGGTTCGTTCAACAATCGCAATCTGAACTTTCTCTTCGATCTGGAAGGTCCGAATCAGCGGGCTGGTTACGATTCGACAACCACCTTTCGAAAGATCACGTACCTCACACTCCAAACGCTGACCGTTATATGCCACAACCGCGGCAAGAGAAACGTCGTATCTTGGTTCTTTTCTTAGCTGAAGTACTTTCATGGTGCTTGGGATAGAAATCATGATCATGCGAACGGGCTCGTTCACAATGTGCATGATCTGACTTCTGAAATAGATGAGTGCACCTTCTCCGCGGGGTGAAATGGCTTTCACGTTCACCCAAAACCCTTCCTGAAAGAAGTATTCGTAGTCTTCGTCTGAAATATCTGGGGCTGCAAGTAGAATAAAATCTGATCCATACGTACCGATAAAGGGCGTAATCCCCTTGTAATTGATACCTACAGGTGTCGAGATATTGATCGTCGTGTCACTATTGTGCTCAATCATCCCTAATGCATCAGAGCTTTTTAGTGTTGTTTCTGCGCCTTTAAATACTTCTTGCTCAGTATTGCTTTGAAGGTTAGCCTCTGCAGAGTTTCCAGCCATGGTGTTCCTTTTCGACTTTAAGTCTTTGTAATGCTTTATCTTATCGTTGTTTTTCCGATTACAACGGTACTCATCATCTACAATAAGGTCAATAGATTGAAGTACTTATTAACAAAGTTAGTGACTACGATGTCATTATAAGGAATGATTTATAAAACAGCTAAATCATCATTGCCTAATGTGAGCTGTGCGAATAAATTGCGCTCAATTTTCCAGCATCGGTCCGGCACATACATTCAAAAGCTCAAATTTGAGTCATTGTATGTGTTTAGTTTAGTAATAACTCACTCTGTTAGCTAATTCTTGCCAATTGAGCGAGAATACACAGCATTCATCAATACTCTAAGAAATTCTGAAATGGACAAATTGCAGCCACCCTTTGCGCCGTGTAAGAAAGCACTCATCCAAAAACTGTGGGGTGATTTTGGGCGGCTTGAGCGCTGGTATCTGGACTCTGAGTGTCGTCAGTCTGTTATTGCCAAATGGATAGAACTGCCGGACACACTTGCTCATCCCAGAGGGTGGAATACAGCGAGATCGACAGAACGAAAGCTGGCTTCCTACGTGATTGAAGCAAACTGGTATCTGCATTTTTCCAAACAGAAAGATCCTCGCTGTCTAATGCCCATTGGTCTGGATGTGGACCCCGATCCAGCCAACTATGTGATCGTTATGTCTGACCTCAATGATTGGGGGCTAACTCAGATAGTCAAAGAGTCCTCTCTTGTTCATTGGAAGCTCTGCCTCAAGTGGCTCGCCAACTTTCATGCAAAACATTTAGGTTGTGAGGAAACCAATCTTTGGGAGCAGGGGACATACTGGCATTTCGACACCCGACCAGATGAATGGGAAGCGATGCCAGACAGCGACTTAAAACAGCAAGCGTCAGCCATTGACGAGGCGTTAAAACGTGCCCCATTTCCTACCCTGGTTCATGGCGATGCCAAGCTAGCAAATTTTTGTTTTTCCGAGGACAACACTCAGGTCGCGGCTGTCGATTTTCAATACGTCGGGCATGGTTGTGCGATGAAAGACGTGATGCTGTTCATCAGCAGCTGCGTACCTGTCGATCAGGCAAAAGATTTTGAGGAATTGTTGTTAGATTACTACTTTTCTCAATTTGAAGAGGCGATTTTGTTCTATCATCCAGAACAAGACGCAAAGCAGATCACCGAAAGCTGGCGTCCCTTTTACTACCTGGCTTGGGCGGATTTTCTAAGGTTCCTAGAGGGATGGAGTCCAGAACACTGGAAGATCAATAAATATTCAAAAGCATGTGCTACAAAAGGGTTGTCTTACCTCGCGAAGTAACGAATTTTCTGGAATACCATATTTCCAAATGATTGAGCTGTTTTTGTTGTAAATGATAATTATTATTGTTTGATATATTGTAAACGTTACAGAAATTTTGTAGTTTTTCTCAACAAATTTGAAATAGGTAAGTTTTTGGGATGCGTATCGCGGTTAGCTGAGGTAAAGTAGCACGCTGTTTTACCTCAGTTGAACACTAAGTAGCCCATAGCTCTTACCTCTCGGACTGATAGTTAACACCTATTGTTAATTTACTTGGGACACTGATAGTTTGTGTCCCATTAAAATCCCTCTTTTAAGGAAAGATGATGGTAATACCTGAAAACAGCTGCATCGTTATCTTCGGTGCCTCTGGCGATTTGACTTACCGTAAGCTGATCCCTGCTTTATACCATTTGTATGCAAATAAGCAGCTTCCAGAGTCCTTTGCGATTTTAGGCGTGAGTCGTACCGAGTACAGCGACGAGTCTTATCGCGACAAGTTGAAACGCTCTCTTCAGGAAATGGAAAAAACGGAACCTGAAACGTTAGATGCGTTTATTGATCACCTTCATTACCAAGCGATCAATACTTCTGACACTAGCGATTACGCAAAACTGGCAACACGTCTGGATACACTGTCCGACACTTACCAGTTTGAACAAAGCAACATCCTCTTCTACCTAGCCACTCCACCAAGCCTGTACAGCGTGATTCCAGCAGCACTTGCTGCTCATGGTCTTAACGACGAAAGTAAAGGCTGGCGTCGTCTTATTATCGAAAAACCATTTGGTTACGATCTGGAATCGGCTCAGAAGCTGGATAAAGAAATCCACGAACATTTTCAGGAACACCAGATTTACCGCATCGACCATTACCTAGGTAAAGAGACGGTTCAAAACCTGTTGGTTTTCCGCTTCTCTAACGCGATGTTTGAACCACTGTGGAACCGTAACTTCATTGATTACGTTGAAATCACAGGTGCAGAGTTCTTAGGTGTTGAAGAGCGCGGTGGATACTACGACGGCTCTGGTGCGGTTCGCGACATGTTCCAAAACCACTTGCTGCAAGTACTGGCAATGGTGGGTATGGAGCCGCCTGCTCAAATCAACGCAGACTCTATGCGTGATGAAGTGGTAAAAGTGCTTCAGTGCCTGAAGCCGCTTGATGAATCAGACCTTCGAAACAACCTTGTTTTAGGTCAGTACACAGGTTCGGATGTACGTGGTGAATTCCTACCGGGTTACCGTGAAGAGCCGGGTGTGGCAGAAGATTCTCGTACCGAGACTTATGTTGGCTTGAAAGCTTACATCAACAACTGGCGTTGGAATGGTGTGCCATTCTACGTGCGTACTGGTAAGCGTTTGCCAACTCGTGTAACAGAAGTGGTCATTCACTTTAAACGCACGCCTCACCCAGTATTCGGTTTGGATGCGCCAGAAAACAAACTGATCATCCGTATTCAACCAGACGAAGGCATTCAAATGAGCTTTGGTTTGAAAGAGCCGGGTGCAGGTTTCAACGCAAAAGAAGTGAAAATGAACTTCCATTACGCTTCTCTGGAAGAAACGCAAATGCTGACAGCATACGAACGTTTGCTTCTTGATGCGCTAAACGGTGATGCTACTCTGTTTGCCCGTAGTGATGCAGTAGAAGCTTGTTGGCAATATGTTCAGCCGATTCTGGACTTCAAACAAGATCCTCAAGCGCTGTTTGGCTACGCATGTGGAACATGGGGACCAATCGAATCCGACAAGCTGCTTCAGCGCGACGGACGCGCATGGCGCTTCCCTTGTAAGAACCTTACCGACACGGATTACTGCGAACTATGATCAATCATAAGATCTTCCAAACTGCGGATCAGGTAGTAGAAAGCCTGGCAAACGAGCTGAAAGCGTTCAGCGAGCAAGGCAAACCTGTTCACATTTCTTTGTCTGGCGGCAGCACGCCAAAGATGTTGTTCAAGCTGCTTGCGACAGACGCTTACGCTACATCCATTCAGTGGAACAACCTTCACTTCTGGTGGGGTGATGAGCGCTGTGTAGCCCCGGATGATGCGGAAAGTAACTACGGTGAAGCGAACGCATTGTTGTTCAGCCAAGTAGAGATTCCGGTAGAAAACATTCACCGCATCCGTGGTGAAGACGAGCCAGCGGTTGAAGCTGAACGCTTTGCGAAAGAAATGGCAGACGTAATCCCAACCGAAAACGGCACGCCAGTGTTTGACTGGATCCTGTTGGGTGTTGGTGCAGATGGTCACACTGCCTCCCTGTTCCCAGGGCAAACCAATTACAACGATGAGAATCTAGCCGTTTTGGCTTCTCATCCTGAATCCGGTCAAATCCGCGTATCCAAAACAGCAAAAGTTCTGGAAGCGGCAAAGCGCATTAGCTACTTGGTGCTAGGTGCAGGCAAGATCGAGATCGTACACGAAATTCACACCACTCCTGCGGAAGCACTGCCTTATCCGGCAGCGAAAATTCAGTCCAAAGCGGGCGAAACCGAGTGGTACTTAGATTCAGACGCAGCAAGTAAAATTGCCTGATCGATTAATGGAGATAAATAATGAAAGGTGATATCGGTGTTATTGGCCTAGCAGTAATGGGTCAAAACCTTATCCTAAACATGAACGACCACGGCTTTAAAGTGGTTGCTCACAACCGTACTGCTGCGAAGGTAGACGAGTTCCTAGAAGGCCCGGCGAAAGGCACAAACATCGTTGGTGCTTACTCTCTAGAAGAGCTAGTAGAAAAGCTAGAAGCACCACGTAAAGTGATGCTGATGGTTCGTGCTGGTGACGTTGTAGACACGTTCATCGAAAACCTAATCCCACTTCTGGACGAAGGCGACATCATTATCGACGGTGGTAACACTAACTACCCAGATACAAACCGTCGCGTAGCGCATTGTCGCGAGAAAGGCATCCACTTCATCGGTACTGGTGTATCTGGTGGTGAAGAAGGTGCACGCTTTGGTCCTTCAATCATGCCAGGCGGTGCGCCTGAAGCTTGGGAAGCGGTTAAGCCAATCTTCCAAGGTATCTCTGCAAAAACTGACGCTGGTGAGCCTTGCTGTGACTGGGTTGGTAACGATGGTGCGGGCCACTTCGTTAAGATGGTACACAACGGCATCGAATACGGTGACATGCAGCTTATCACTGAAGCATACCAGTTCATGAAAGACGGTCTTGGTCTTTCAGCTGACGAAATGCAAGCAGTATTCGCTGACTGGAACAAAACTGAACTAGACAGCTACCTAGTTGAAATCACGGCTGACATCCTTGGCTACAAAGATGAAGACGGTGAAGCGCTTGTTGAGAAAATCCTAGACACAGCCGGTCAGAAAGGTACTGGTAAGTGGACGGGTATCAACGCACTAGACCTGGGTATTCCTCTAACGCTTATCTCTGAGTCTGTATTCTCTCGTTGCCTGTCTGCACTGAAAGACCAGCGTGTTGAAGCTGAAAAACTGTTCGGTAAGACGATCACTCCAGTTGAAGGCGACAAGAAAGAGTGGATCGACGCACTTCGCCAAGCGCTTCTTGCATCTAAGATTATCTCTTACGCTCAAGGCTTCATGCTAATGCGTGAAGCGTCGAACGAAAACGGCTGGGACCTAAACTACGGTAACGTAGCACTAATGTGGCGTGGTGGTTGTATCATCCGCAGCGCATTCCTAGGCAACATCCGTGATGCGTACGAAGCAAACCCAGACATCGCGTTCCTAGGTTCTGACGAGTACTTCAAAAACATCCTACAAAACAGCCTGGCAGCATGGCGTAAAGTAGCAGCGAAATCTCTTGAGTCTGGTATCCCAATGCCATGTACGATTTCTGCGCTATCTTTCTTAGACGGTTACACAACTTCACGTCTACCAGCTAACCTGCTTCAAGCTCAGCGTGACTACTTCGGTGCTCACACTTACGAGCGTATCGACCGTGAGCGTGGCGAATTCTTCCACACGAACTGGACTGGTACAGGCGGCGACACTGCGTCTACTACTTACGACGTTTAATTGCTTCGTAATCCAAATTCAAAGGGTGCCAATCGGCGCCCTTTTTACTTTTTAAAGCTTCTATATCCTGAAATTGGATCACAATTGCAAACTCGTATGTGAAAAATAGCCCCTTTCTACCTAGTCATTGAAGTATGGTTATCTGCAATAGATAAATTATATTTTCGAGGCAACAATGGCTTTAATCTTCATTCCTTTCGTTTCTCTGTTTTTTGTATGGAGAGATTTGCATCGCACGGAATGGATAGGAACATTCTACTTTTTGGTTTACGCCATCTATCTCACTTTCTTTGTCGAACTACCTGACCATCATCGGATAGGAAGCTTTGCTATTGGAGTCCCCTTTGCTTCATACATGGCTATTCTATTCCCAAGTTGGCAGCAGGAATACCCTGAAGGTGTTTTGCAGGCACTCGGCTTTGGTGGGATTACGGTAACTTTTATAAGTTTGCTACTGCTATTTTAACTGCTTTCTAAAACGAGCAATTTTGTTCAAGCTGAGCGATGATAAAAGGCGTAATCTGAACTCATGAAGGATGAACGGGAAATTGACCATGCAGGATAAAAATCAATTTCACTATCAGGGAAATCAGAGCATTGATGGGCTGATGCTTCTGAGCGCTAGCATGAGCGATTTTACGTACGACAAACACGCCCATGAAGAATATTCCTTTGGCGTAACTTTAAAAGGTCGGCAAGACTTCTTCTGTCGAACTCAGTTTCACCAAAGTCCAGCGGGTGGGGTGATGGTATTCAACCCAGAAGATGTGCACGACGGGCAATCCGGGGGAACAGAAGATCTTGAATACGTCATGCTCTATGTTCATCCAGACGAATTGGTTTCGCACTTTCAGACTTTGGGAGTCGTAAACCCCAATCATGCAAGAGTCAAAGAAACGTTGTCGAACGACCCGATACTTCGTCAGCAAATTTTGACCCTGTCACGCTGGATGTCTGAAGACGGCGTATCTGCTGTGGAATACGATGCCGCATTGCTTGAAGTTGCTCATTCCATTATTCGAATGAGTGGGCAGGCACCCGAAGTGCTCGTGAAAAACACACGTCGTGAAACACTGCTTCAAAGAGCCAAAGCCTTTATTCATGCGCATGCCAGAGAGGACATCTCAATTGATGACATCAGCCACGCATGCAGTATGTCGAAATACCATCTGATTCGGGTGTTTAAAGCGCAATACGGCATGACGCCTCATCAATACGTGCTCAATTGCCGACTAAATCTGGCGAGAAGGTTTCTTGAATTAGGGAAAACAGCTACCGACATAGCCCAAATAGCCGGATTCGCTGACAGCAGCCATTTCAACCGGCGCTTCAAACGTGTCTATGGAATGACGCCAGCACAATACCAAAAACAACGCCTTTCCTAGGGTCAACAGACCCTAGACTTTTATCAAGAGATAGATCCAATGTTAGAAATCTTCGCCTACGCCATAGGGGTCATGTACACGCCCGGACCTGTAAACCTATTGGCACTCAACGCTGGGCTGCAAAATAACACCAAACAATACATCGGCTTTTACGCTGGAGTTGGTGGCGCAATGTTCATTTTATTTGCCTCGATCAGCTGGGCAGGGAAAGCATTAATTCCAACAGCATGGCTACCCGTTGTGGCGGTGATTGGGTGCAGTTATATCCTTTACATCGCCTGGAAACTCTATCGCAGTCAGGTTGCGTCGCTAAACGTGGCAACTCATGTTCTTAACTTTAAAGACGGCTTTGTTATGCAGTTGCTTAACCCAAAAGCGCCAGCTGCCGTTTTGCCCGTTGCCGCTGTACAGTTTCCTGCAATAGGGATTCAGGGGAGCGAAGCAATACTTTGGTCTGGCGTACTTGCCACATTAGCTTTTGGTGCCCCCACTTCTTATTCAATGCTAGGGGAAGTAGTCGGTCACAAATTCCGGATCCCAAGGGTTTTCTCTATTTTTAACAAAGTATTAGCTTGGCTACTCGTTGGTGTCGCGATCAGTTTGGGTTACGAAACCGTCTACCTTCCCCTCTTGAATCATGCCGTATGAAGCTCATCGCAAACACTAACTTCTGACAATTGATTACACAATCCTGATTGAATATTGAGCACAAAGTCATTAGTATCTGCTTCTTTGTTGCGTCGCACTCATTGTTCAGGCGCAGTAAATCATGCAGTTTGAGGTTCTAAGATGTTCAATAAATACTATGTGTTCGTACCAAGTGATTTGGAAAACGAGCAAGATAACAAAGATAACTCGTCATGCGAGAAGGAAGCTCAACGTCAGGCATTGGTAAAGCAAGCCCAGGAAGAAGCGCTTTAATCCAATACATTTGGATTCCGCAATTCCATTGCTATATGCATTTAAAAAGCCTCGAAGATCATATCGATCTTCGAGGCTTTTTATTTATTACAAATACTACTTAAACTTTGAATAATAAATGTTTTTCTCATATATAATTCTTTAACATTATTATTTTGTGATTCCTAATAGGTTTGACTTTTGATTTATCTGTTAGCGTTGACTTGAGCATAGACTTCTTTACTTCACGTTACATACTTTAAATGAACCTAAAAAGGTAAGTTATGAAGAATAGTCGATTATTTCTGTTGTTATTTAGTCCGTTAATGTCATTAAATTCAGAAGCGGCTGGATTCTCAAAATCATGGTTTCAGCCAACTCTAAAGGTAAATAATGATCCTGTTTGTCAAACGATGCTTCCAAAAACAAAAGAACTATGGGATGGAGATATAGATCGAAACTTTCCATCTTCTTTAGAACGCAATGCAGGTAAAGAAATTAAAATAAACGGAAATACTATCTATTTAACTTATTTTAGGCATGCAGGCTGTGGAGGTGCTTGTGAAAGATATCAATATCTAGCATCAGTTCAGCCATTTCCTAACCGGAGGGACGACAGGGATTTTTATAATGAATTATCAGAAAGATCACCTCCAATAGGAGAAGGGCACATTTTATCTTCAGATGATGGGAAGTATTACCTTTATGTCTCTGGGAAGGAAGAAGATCAACTTCACCAGTTACTCGGTGATGCTTCTTGGAAGCATCTTTGCACTGTAAATAAAATGCCAACGACTGAGCAAATCAAATTAATAAAAAGCGATTACTATGAAATGCAAGATACTCTTTTAAGTTTGAGAGGGTATGTACGAGGTCTGAGACGACAGTCTGGATCGGCTAGTTTCTGTGGTTCAATGGCAACTCATGGACGTTGGTCTATCAGGATAAGCGATGAGTTTAAAAGATTACTTCATGCACCAAAACAAACACCGGAAAAAGTAAATTACAATAATTACGATGATTCTACATATGAAATAGATTTTAGAAACTTGGAGCTTTGGGCGCTACAAGGCTTAAGTGAATATGAAGCTTTTAATTCCTATGTTAGAAAAATTAATTCTGCAACAGTTGAATTGACTCAATTCTACCAAGACCATTTTCATTGGGGGGCAGTTGAGGCGGAAAAAATAGCAAATTATGCCTTAAAAAGTGCTATTAGTTCTGGAATAAGGTTTTATATGTATAAACCCTTTGAAACTGAAGAAGAAATCCAGTTAAGAAGGGCAATTTTGCAAAAGCTACCTATTGATCAGATAATGAAAATAGATGTATCTCATATGGAAAAAAGCTCTCAAAAAATTGGATGGTACGATACGAATGAAAGCATATTAAATGCTTCCGTCAAATATCCAAGAGCGATTGCATATCTTTTAGAAAAAGGGTTTGACCCTAATAATAAAAATGTCTTCAACAAGACTCCGCTAATGTATGCGGCTCAGTATGATAGTTATGAATCAACTAAGCTACTTATTGAAGCGGGAGCTCAAGTGAACACTGGCACAATTATTCCTGATGATAGGTGCCAATATACCCTCCGAACATCGAATATGTCACCTCTACATTACGCAGTCAGATATGCCAGCAAGGATTTAATACAGCTACTTCTCGATAATGGCGCATCGAAAAATTTTGGTGTTAGGAATGAGCGTAACCATCCGGCGACTATTGAGTATCCGATAGACTGGTTGACAAAATATGTAAATGATAATTTGACTGATGACGATCGGAAAGAGTTAACTGAAATCTTAAAATTGTCGTCGCATTGATTTCAAGCTATTGATTAAAAGACCTCGAAGACCATATCGATCTTCGAGGTTTTTTTGTGTGTCCACAACGCGTTTTGGATACTCAGATTAGCGAACTCGTTCATTCCCTTTTACACTGAAATCAAAGCACTTTTGATGATCTTGCTATTAAGTAATACAGTATAACTGTGTTCGGTTTAACTCTAATTGAGAATACTTGATGGATCCATTAACGCAGGGCTTACTAGGCGCTTCTTTGCCTCAGTCGGTGAGCAAAAAACAGAACGTGGTTGTTGCTGGGGCGTTAGGGCTGCTCGCAGGAATGGCTCCGGATTTGGACGTGCTCATTCGTTCATCAACCGACCCACTGCTGTATTTGGAATTCCACCGGCAGTTCACTCATTCACTCCTTTTCATCCCTATTGGAAGCTTAATCTGTGCCTTGGTCTTGCATCCGCTGATCGCAAAAAGACAGGGGCTATCGTTCAGGCAAAGCTGGATCTTTTGTGCGCTAGGTTATGGTACTCATGCACTGCTGGATTCTTGCACCAGCTACGGCACGCAGCTGTTTTGGCCCTTGAGTAATGCGCGTTATGCCTGGAACACGGTGTCTATTATTGATCCTGTATTTACGCTACCTATACTGGTACTACTTATATTTGGAATACTGAAGCGAACCCCTTTGTTCGCCCGTGTCGCCTTTCTTTGGGTACTGGTCTATCTAACGTTTGGAATGATTCAAAGAGACAGAGCGGAAGCGGCAGGCTGGCAATTGGCGCAAGAAAGACAGCACGCACCGATTAAACTTGAAGCCAAACCAAGTTTCGCGAATCTTTTACTTTGGAAAGTGGTTTACGAAACCGAAGACAGTTATTACGTGGATGCAGTAAGGGTGGGAACGTCTGTGAAA
>NZ_AFWJ01000156.1 GCF_000222685.1 Vibrio nigripulchritudo ATCC 27043
AACCAGACGTTAAATATTAGACGTTAAAAAAATGCCGGGATTTTATCCCGGCATTTTTATTTGTATTAATCGTCTTTAATCAAAAGAATTGTGGTTAAGTTGTTGGTCAAATCTGTCGCCGACACACCGTCAAAGTCTATCGTGACTGAATTTCCATCTTTGTTAACAGTAATACTTGATCCGCTGTCATCACCATCCACAGAACCTTTAATGTTGTCTAGCAAGGACGTTACTTCTGAATCAGATAAATCTGAGAACAGATCGCTTAAGTCCAGCCTATCACCATCATCGATATGGAAGTCGGTAATACGGTCCGTGCTGCCATCCAAATCAGTTTTAACCCACTTGAACACGTCAGCGTCGTCACCACCAGTTAAGATATCGTTGCCTAACCCGCCTAACAAGATGTCATTACCTGCTCCACCGTACAGTGAATCATTGCCTCCCTGACCGAACATGATGTCATCACCAGACCCGCCATATAAGGTATCAGCCTTATCCTTGTCGGTAGATTGGTTGAACTCATTCACATTTTCAGTGATGTAGTTATGAACTTGCGCATCGGATACTTCAACTACACCCAGTTTGCCAGCAACATACTCTTTAATACCTTCATAACCCTGACTGCTTACTCCAGCCATGTGGATTGAGTCACCAAACAGAATGTCATCACCAGCGCCAGCATCAATGGTATCTTCACCCGGAAGCTTATCTTCTGAATGCCCTAGAATCGCTTCAGCTAGATCATCAGCATCAACATTCGCCTGAACGTTGCCATCGGTATCAAAGTCTTTCAATTGATTTTCATCAAGGCTATTCCCGATACCTATCGCTTCAACAGTGACTCCGCTGTTTTCAAGTAAGTCAAAACCTGAATTCGCATTCGAAATTGTGGCGTTGTCTGCGTTATACCCACGACCAGCGATCTGAACAAACTCATGCTCACCCGTACCATCTGGACGCATATAGCCTTGGAAAGTCGCGTCGCTTGACCAGGAGTTATAGCTATAAACTCTTCCATACGTATCAATAATCAGCTTGCCTTGGTATGAATAAGATTGGCCAGGGACATAATCTGAATTGCCCAAGATATCACTCAACGTTCGATCGTTACTGTTGTAGCTGCTGTTGTAAACCAAAGGATCGGTAACATCAGTAGTGTAATAAGTCGGACGTCCATCGGTGATAAAGTAAGCCATATTGTTCGCATCTGGATGCGTTGTCTTCACAGTTTCAAACCAATTGTTTGTCACAGTGAATGCATCTTCATAGTTGGTCCCGCCTCCAGATCTGAGACTATCCAATACGTCTTCCAGCTTATCTTCCGCGTCTGGATCCGCTAGATTTACGCTCACGCTGGTATGCGCGAGGGTGTCGAAATCGACTAGCATGACGTTAACCGTTCCAGAGTGCTCACCTTTAGCACTGTTGATCAAACTTTCAAAGACCTTCTCCAGCTGATCTTCGATGTCATCAATATTACTGCTACCCATACTTCCTGATGTATCAACCATGAAGGCGATATTGTAGTCCTGACCATGAGTAACCACAGTACCTGTTGTGTCACCTACTACAGTGTCATGAGTGTCTCCGGTAGTGTAAGTCTGCCCGTCTCCCCCAATGGTTGTTCCTACAAAATCACTCAACACAATTGAGTCATCTGCTGTCGCGGTATTCGATGTATCACTTCCTTCCTGAGAAGTAGCGGTAACCGTTATTTCAGATGCATTAGATGCAGAAGAAACTAAAGTTAATCCTGTCAGGGTAACTTTGGTGGCATCAGAATCCCAAGGACCGGTCAAAGTGATAGTGCCATCCGAACCCGCTGTACCTAGAACAGACCCATCGCTTCCTTTCAAGACATCACCTTGCACTAGACCAGAAATCTCGATCTGACTCAGTGATTCGCTTCCGTCGGTGTCATTTAGTGACGCTTCAATTTCCAATGGGTATTCTGTCGAAGTTGGCTCAACAAGAACGAGTTCACCCGTTGTTGAATTCAGTGTGTATATACCGTCTTCGAACTGAACCGTCTCGATGTCATGCAGAGCCTTAGTGATTTCAACGCCATTCTCTACACTAGTGAAATCAAACCACTTATCGTTAGAGCTATAGCCCGATCCTTTCGTCACTGTGTAGTCTGTAGATTTACCAGGCAAAATCGCAATATCTGCTCCTGTGCCTCCGTGTAGAGAGTCAACACCCAGTCCAGAAACGAGGATATCCTTTCCATTACCTCCATACAGAGATTCACCATTAGTATCATCGCTGCCCACCAAGATATCGTCACCATCGTTGTGGTAATTTTGGTGAACATCTCCATAGATAGAGTCACCTCCACCATGGGTACTCACAATGTAGTCATTACCCGATGTGCCATGTATCGTTTCTGCCCAGGTTTTACTGTCCGTTTTCTCGTTAGCAATATTAAACTGTGACTTATCAAAGTTTCCTGTTTGGAAATCTTCCGTCGATATACCCCATGTTGGGAAGTCATCGTAATTTCGCTCTGCTTCTCCTATGATTGACACATCCACTTCAGGTGCATCAGCTACAGGCGCTACGTCTAAATAAGCAGAGCCAGTGTCTGATAGTTTCCCATCACTAACAGTGAAGTCGAACTTGATCTCTTCAGCCGCCATGTCTTCATTTGGATAGAATACAGCTCCTGTCACCTCGCCTTGAGCGTTAGTGGTAACGACCAGCTCACCTTTAGACTCATCTACAGACAGTGAAGAAATGAACAAGTCATCCTGATTTTCGTCGGTAGCAGTATTGAGCAGGATTTGAAGTTTAGCTGCGTCAATTATGAATGCATTATCTTCGTCCGAGCTACCAAAATCAGCGTCTCCGTTTACGACTGGAGCACGTTCCAGGGCGGATTCAGAGCTAGGGATACTGATATCGACAGTAGCTGTTCCATCACTTTCCTGACCATCTGAATCTACCGCTTTATACTCAATTTCATCATTGATTTGAGAGTCAACAACCTCGACGCCCGTTAACGTAAAGTTGGAGTTTTGGTTCGCTGTGGTAGTCAGGCGGATTTCATCGAAGCCACCATCAAGCTGCAGATTCGCTACATACTGAGAATTTACGATGTCGCTAGAAGAGTCTACAACTACAGTTGTCTGCAGAACGCCATCTTTGTATAACTCAATATGAACCTTGGCATCAATACCCAAACCTGCATTTGAATAGTGTCCATGTAGGCTCGCTAAAGATACGTTAGCTTCAGTAACATTGACATTGTCACCGAAGTCGATGGAAACGTATTCTTTGTTACCACTTTCGATTTCACCACCATTTACACCAATACCGACTTCATTTACATCACTATCGTAATTCAGGGTACCTTGCGTAAGTGAACCATCATTGCCAACAACACCACCGGTGATAACTACTCCGCTATCCAGAGCAATCTGCGACAAATTATTGATTGGCGTATCGTTGTTGAATGCTGTCGAATCGAAGCTTAGATTTTCATTTACATCACTATCAAGTTCATATTTAACGACAGCAGAATCAGCGACAACCGAGCCAACTTCCAGTTTCGTTTTCGAACCATCTTCGTTAATGACGTAAAGGCTGCCGAACTGTGGTAATTCGGTCACTACTATGTC
>NZ_AFWJ01000155.1 GCF_000222685.1 Vibrio nigripulchritudo ATCC 27043
AAGTGGGTCCTGAGCACTTCATTGGTATCAAGATGAACTCCGCCCGTATTGAGCCGACAGAAGCGGGCAACGGTGAGAACCTGCTGGGCTACTGGCTTGGTTTTGGTAGCACGATGATCATGCAAACGGGCGATGAATACCATAACCTGTTCCCTGTGTGGGACTGGACGTTAGTGCCGGGGGTAACTGCACCACATATTGCGCTTAAACCTGCGGACTGGGGACAGATCGAGCAACAAACGACCTTTGTTGGTGGTGTATCCAATGGCAAATATGGTGTTGCCGTAATGGATATGAACGTTAAGAACACTCAGGCGAAAAAAGCGTGGTTTAGCTTTAACGACGAACTTGTTGCTCTTGGTGCTGGTATCTCATCCACACATGAAAAATACGTAAGTACGACGATTAACCAGACTCGCCTGAGAGGACCTGTCACGGTGGATGGCAATGTATATCCTAAGGGAAGCCGAGAGCTGGTGGAAGCTGGCTGGGTTCATCACGATAACATTGGCTATGTTTTCCCGGATCGTTGGTACGGTCACATGGATAATGAAACCAAGTCAGGTAACTGGCATACCATCAATACTGGGCAGGAAAACAAAGTGATCACCGATGATGTGTTTATGCTTCGCATGGGTCACAGTTGGCAGCCCACCAATGCGACTTACCAGTACATCATCGCGCCAAACAAAACGGCATCTCAGACTCAGCAGTATGCTGCCAACCTTCCAGTGACCGTACTTAGCAATACGGATAAGCTACAGGCAGTTCGTCATGCCGGACTAGGTATCACCGGAATTGTGTTCCATCAGGCGGGAACGATTGATCTCACCAGTGGTGCAACAGTTTCCGTGAATAAACCAAGCGTGGTGTTGGTGGATGAGTCGGCTTCAACAGAGCAGATAACGCTGTCGACTCCGGGAGTCGGAACAGGTGTCGAAATTACATACAATAAAGGTGGTCAAAGTAAGAATACGACGGTTTACACCTTTGGAAACCCAAACCAACTTGGAAAGGGTGTGATGGTAGACTTTAATGCCCCTGTGGTTGTTCGACCGGTTACCGTCCCAGTGCTTGCCGACGCTTTTGTTCGCGACGGTATGTATCAGGACAAAAGCTACGGTAATAACAGCTATCTTGTTGTCAAAAAAGACGGGTTAAACTATAGCCGTAAAACGGCGTTGAAGTTTGATCTGACAGCGCAGGATGTGACAGCTTCTACCCGAGCGGTTTTACGTCTTAACATCAAAAGTGTGAACACGGATTCCAGTCGGACTATCACTGTTTCTAAGCTGAATAACGGTAACTGGCAGGAAAACGGCGTTACCTGGGCAACGCTACCAGCAGTTTCGACGTTTGGGGCAGGTATAACGATTCAGCCTTCTGATGCGGGTAAATGGGTTGAAGTGGATGTGTCTGACCTGATACACAAAGGTGTCGTCAGTCTGGTGTTAGAAAACAGAGGCACCGCAAGTGGTAAATCTGATGTCGGCTTTTCCAGCAAAGAGAGTGGGCAGGGTGCGCAGCTTATTTTAACACCTTAATGCTTATCGTTTTCCAACGTAAAAATGATGAAAATAAGGCTCCCTCAGGGGGAGCCTTTTTAGTTTTGAGGGCGACCCATATAAAGAAAGCCCCTCAGCTTTCACTGAGGGGCTTAATCATTGAGCAGTTATGCTCGATTATTTCACATCGATAGAGCGACCAACACGTCCGTTAGCAGCAACAGTACGTACTTTAACGCCAACTGAAGCGGCAGGTTGATTTGCTGCATCGTAGTTCTGCCATGTTGTGCCGTCAGTTGAGTACTGAATCGTCACACCAGGGAATGCAGAGTTAGCAACCAGTTTGCCACCTTCGATTTTCGCACCTGGAACAGGTAGACGGTAGTAAACACCAGCCTGGTCAAGTTTCGCGAACTCTTTGTAACCTAGGGTGTTAGCAAACACTTCCCACTCTGCATCACGAGTTGCTGTGTCAACGTGAGAAGTACCTACGTAGCCATCAACGTTAGTTTTGAACGTAATCGTTGAATCGTAATCTAGCTCCCAAGAAGCCTTAGACCATGCACGCTCAGCCATTGCAAGCAGACGTGGGAACGCCATGAAGTCTTGCTGGCGAGCTGTACGGATGGTCTCAGACCATAGGTGACCCTGAATACCTTTGAACTTCTTGTTCAGTGCAACGCCATCCGCCGCAGCGTAGGTCATTGGTGCACCCATACGGTCAGTCAGAGTTTCAGAGTTTGCTGGTAAGTTTTCAGGCATGAAACCAAATACTTCACGAGTATCGGTTTCACGAGAACCCCAGTAGTATCCTGGCTCCGCTGGATCAACTTCGTAAGGGAAGTCGAAGTAAGTCGTATCTGGTGCAGAAACCACCACTTCGTAACCTGTGTTAGCGATAGTGTGCGTTTCGTTTGCGCCGCCCCAGAACAGAGTGCTCCAAGCGTAAGCAGAAGTCTTATCACCCGCTAGTGTGTATGGGTTGATGTATTCGCCGTGTTTCAGACCATCGTTCCATGCAGCAAGAGTCAGGCTGTATTTCTCTAGGATCCAGCTGATGCGCTGAATGAAGTAAGGACCTAAGTCTTCAACATTGTTGATGCCATTCCACTCAACAGCAAACATTTGCTGACAGATTGGAGACTCAACCCACGCGCCTGCTGTTTCATCAGCACCGATGTGGTAGTCAGTCAGAGGCTGTCCAGCATTGTTGTGCTGAGCAACAATCTCACCAATCACTTTGTCCATGAACTTGAAGCTAGACTCCATACATGGGTTGATAGTGTTGTTGGTGTAGTTCTGAACTGAGAAGTACTTAGTGGTGTCGTTTGGATCCGTTAACAGGAACTCTTCCGCTTTCGCCAAGTCACCTTGAGCCGCGTATGTCTTGTAACGTGCTTCCATTGCAACAACCGCTGCTTTGGAGTGACCAGGCATGTCCATAGAAGGAATAACCTGAATGTTACGCGCGTTAGCGTAAGCTAGAATTTCGGCGTAATCAGCAACCGAGTAGTACTGCTTTTCAGCCGCAGCATCTGGACCTGAACCTAGCTGAGGCAGAAGACAAGTTGTTTCATCCAGGTCGTGACAACGCTTAGCACCGACATCCGTTAGCTCTGGAAGACCAGGAATTTCAAGACGCCAGCCTTCATCATCCGCTAGGTGGAAGTGGAATTTGTTCATCTTGTAAGCAGCCATCTGATCAAGGAACTTAAGTACTTGTTCCTTAGTCTGGAAGTTACGAGAAACGTCCATGTGCATGCCACGGTAATCGAAACGTGGTGCATCGTAATCAACGGTTACTTTTGGAAGCTCGCTGCTGCCGACAGTAACCAGTGAGGCAAGTGACTGAAGACCGTTGAATACACCTTCGTTGTCGCGACCAACAACAGTTACGCCAGTAGCGTCAACTTTCAGAGTGTAAGCGCCTTTAACTTCACGACCAACAAATGCCTGATGTCCTGCATTGCTGATGGCTTTCACTTCAACGCCTGCATTTGTTGCAACACCAAGTTGAGCCAGACGAGCGTTAACCGCTTCTACCTGGTCTGCACGAAGTGCGTTGTTTACTGGTTTGATGTTAAGACCTGCAGCAATGTCGATTGTACCAGTCTGGATAGTTAGCTCTACCGGAGTAGGAACGATTTGCGCAGAAACCGCTGCCTGACCAAGGTCTGCAACGTCAGAGTTTTTCTCGAAACG
>NZ_AFWJ01000154.1 GCF_000222685.1 Vibrio nigripulchritudo ATCC 27043
TGTCTATTCCCAGAAATCCAGGGCTCATTATTTTGATCTCCCCGGTTGTTCAAAGCGCGTTCTGATGTGTTTGAACTGCAGGTATTCCAGCATACCTTCCCGACCATGTTCATATCCCACACCGCTCTGCTTTCTCCCACCGTAGGGTGCGTTGATAATGCCAGCATCTACGTTGTTAACGGCAACATTTCCGTAATCGAGCCGGGAGGTCAGGAATTTGGTTTCATCCATGTGCTTGGAATACACATAGGCGGCGAGACCGTAAGGGGTATCGTTGCAAAGCTCTATGGCGTGTTCCAAAGAATCATAAGGTGCGACACCTACCACTGGTCCAAACGTCTCTTCGCTCATTACTTTCATATTCTGCGTACAGTCAACCAGCACAGTAGGGCGAAAGAAGAGCCCTTGCTTAAATTCCTGACCTATCGGAGGTAGCCCGCCTTCTAAAAGATTTGCACCTTTATCTAACGCGTCAGCAATATGCTCCTGTGTCTTTTTCAACACGTCTTCAGAAGCAAGAGCGCCCATGTCTGCGTCTGGCGAATCCAGCCCGTTTGCCACAGTGAGATAGCTTGCACTTTCAGCCAGCTTTTCTACAAATTTTGAGTACAGGCTGCGGTCAACATAGATACGATTAATCGCTACACAAATTTGACCGTTGTTTCGAAACGAGCGTCTTGACGCGCCTTTGACAGCTTCGTCCAAGTCGGCGGAACCAGTCACGACCATTGGGCAGTTCCCACCGAGTTCCAGAGAAAGTCTTTTGATGTTTCTACACGATTGCTGAATCTTCAAACCGACTTCACTGGATCCAGTAAATGCCACCTTCTTTACTGTGGGATGTTCAACCAACTCCTGACCAACGGCACTGCCAGAGCCTGTTACAAAATTCACTACTCCAGGCGGAATGCCGACTTGTTCCACCTTCTTAGCTATGGCTAATGCGGTAAATGGCGTGAGCTCAGCGGGTTTAATGACGATGGTGCATCCGGCCGCCAGAGCAGCACATAATTTCCAACCCACTAATTCTGCGGGATAGTTCCAGGGAGTAATTGCAGCAACCACCCCAATGGGTTCGCGAATGACAAGGCTTTCAAAATCATTGCTGTCATTCGGAAAGGACTCCCCATGAATTCGTACCGCTTCTTCCGCGTAAAAATGGCAGGTCTCGGCAAGCTTAAGGATTTCGCCTTTTGCTTCATTTAACGGCTTGCCCTGCTCGGTTGTCATAACCTGTGCGATACACTTTGCGTCCGCTTCTATTGCTTCGCCAAGTTGGTGAAGAAAATTCGCTCGTTCTTTAGCAGAGAGTTGAAACCAATGTTGAAATGCACTTTCGGCTGCCTCAACTGCACCGTCCACTTCTTTGGGCGTAGATGTGCAAATTGAGCCAATTACTTGCCCAGTGGCAGGGTTAACGACAGGGGTCAACTTACCTGCTGGACGTATCCAGTGACCATTAATGTAAGTGGTTTCTGATAACTCATCGATCATGAATGTCACCTTATCCTTGGTGGTTTTTGACGGCATTTCTGTCAAATACGGTACCGATTTGTTACTCAATATATAGTAAAACTACTTTAATGGGTGTTTCAAATGTGAGAGATGTGGTAATGAATTACCCGTAAAGGCAAGATGGAGAATGGTAAATTAATTTAACTAATTGATAATAAATAATTAAGAGCGCATCTAGTAAAAATAAATATTACTGGTTGCTTTTTGATCGATTTGTCATTATGAATGTAGTTAAACTACTTTATAAGGAGAGTCGGTATGTTACCTAAGGACAGGAAAAGCGCAAAACTATTGGGAAGAGTGTGGCGTTCCAAACACTCTGGACCATCAATTGTCATAGTCAAGGAAGACAGATTACTAGACATTACACATCACTTCCCAACGATAACGGATGCACTGAACGCTGATCTATCGGCTCTTTACGATGACCTAAATGGTGAGGATTTAGGAGGCATTGAATCCTTTGTTCATTCGCCAGAAGCTATGTGCCCTGATACGTCTAACAACTGTCTGCTCGCTCCTTGTGATCTTCAGGCAATTAAAGCATGCGGTGTGACCTTTGCTAAAAGCATGGTCGAGCGTGTAATCGATGAGCAAACACAGGGGGATTCTGAACGGGCAAATGTGATTCGAGAACGGATTGCAGAAGCAATAGGGTCTAACTTATCCAATCTTGAAGCCGGTTCAGAACTCGCCAATAAGGTAAAAGAAACACTCATAAAAGAGGGGCTGTGGTCTCAATACCTTGAAGTTGGCATAGGACCAGATGCCGAAGTGTTCACCAAGTCGCAGCCTATGTCGGCTGTCGGGTATGGAGCTGAGATAGGCATCAACCCAATCTCTAACTGGAACAATCCTGAGCCTGAAGTGGTTCTCGCGGTAAACGAAAAGGGTGTGATCCGAGGGGCGACACTAGGCAATGATGTGAATTTGCGTGATGTTGAGGGGCGTTCTGCGCTCCTGCTGGGTAAAGCCAAAGACAACAATGCATCCTGCGCGATTGGACCTTTTATTCGTTTATTTGATGAATCTTTTTCTTTGTCTGATGTGGCAAATGAGGAAATAGCACTGACTATAGTTGGAACTCAGGGTTTTCAACTCAACGGACACTCCAATATGAGTGAAATCAGCCGTTCACCTGACAATCTGGTGCGCCAGACAATAAACAGTAACCACCAATACCCGGATGGATTGATGCTGTTTTTAGGTACTATGTTTGCCCCAACACAGGACCGGTATTCAGAAGGTGGTGGTTTTACCCATGAGCAGGGTGACGTTGTCACTATAAGCAGTCAATTTCTTGGTGAACTCAAAAATACCGTTGTGAGTTCCGACCGTGCCGCTCCCTGGCGTTTTGGAACACGTGCTTTGATGACCAATCTGGCGCAAAGGGGTCTTTTGTGATGAGTATGGTCGAAAAGATAAAAGTCGTAGTCACCGATCAGGCTTTTGGTTCGGTAGAAAATGAGCAACGCATGGCTTCCCGTGTCGGCGCGCAATTTAGCGATCATCAATGCGCAACGGAAGAAGAGACTCTAAAAGTTGTGAAGGGGGCTTCGGTTGTGTTCAACAACTTTGCTCCGATAACACCGAAAGTTATGAAAGTGATGGAGCCCGGTGCGACTGTGATTCGTTATGGTGTCGGTGTCGATAACGTAGATCTGGTTGCGGCTAACCAACTTGGTATTCATGTCTGCAACGTACCAGATTACGGAGTAGACGAAGTGGCTGATCATGCCATGGCGATGATACTAGCGTTAGCCCGAAAACTGGCGTTGTATGACAAAGGCATCAGAAACCAACACTGGTCAATAAAACAAATTGTTGGAGAACTCAAATCACTACGAGACTGCCAGGTCGGGCTTGTAGGCTTTGGCAGAATCGCCCGGTCTCTTTCAACACGATTAGAAGCCTTTGGGTGCAAAATTCAGGCTTATGACCCTTATGTTAATCAAGTTGACGTAATCGTAGACATGGTGACATTTGAGCAGCTAGTTGAAACCTCGGATATTGTCTCATTCCATTTACCTTACACCCCAGAAACCCACCATGTTTTAAACGCAGAAATGATCGCGCGGATGCCACAAGGGGCGATAGTGATCAATGTGTCTCGTGGCGGATTAATCGATGAAGAGGCTTTGGCGAAAGCTGTTCAAAGAGGGCATATATTTGGTGCCGGGTTAGACGTCTTTGAAAGAGAACCTTTACCT
>NZ_AFWJ01000153.1 GCF_000222685.1 Vibrio nigripulchritudo ATCC 27043
GGCATAACAACTGGAAAGAAAGAATAATCACCGAGAATTTAATCTAAGTTAAGATATTTATCTGGTGAATCTAAACAACGTCAGATGATTGTTTAATGTAACCGCTCAGTGTAATGAGCCAGACAAGATAGAATGACTGACAGTCAAAATGGTCCGATGTGATCAACCAATAAGTAAGTCTAAGTCATGCTACTGTCCCGATACATCTCTATCCGAAGCCAGTTTATCTTGCTGCTACTGGTGGTTGCAGCAAGTCTGTTTTCTATCATTTCAGTGAATGTCAGCATTCATTCTGAAAGCAGTGAACGTCTGAACACGCTAGAAAAACACTACTACCCAGCTCTTGAAAGCGCTGTCAAGCTGAACTCTCTGTTACCAAGCCTAAAGCAGCAGTTCGATTCTGCCGTAGTACTGGAAGATGAAAGCGCCCTGAGCACGGCGGAAGAACTGACCCTAACCCTGATTGGGGAAACGCAGAAAGGCGCGTCGGTTCTGCCAGAATACCGTTCTGACTTTACAACACTTCAGGCTAGCCTGAGCCAGTATTCGTCCCAGGCAAAACAACTAAGCGTCGATTTTATTGAGCTCAATGGAACTTTCGAAGAGCTCAGTCGCCGGGCAAAAGCCAACGATGAAACGCTAAAAGCGCTGACTCATCAATCCGATAAGCTGCGCGAAAGCATCCGCAACCAAGTTGTTGCAACCATTCAAGAATCAGAATCTTCCGCAAGCCATGCCTCCTCCATATCCTGGTTAATTGGAGGCATCTTAATGGTGGTTCTGTGTATGACGTCTTTCGCCATTCAGCATTCTATTACCCGTTCTATCGCGCTAGTGACCGAAAAAATGAAAGAGATCGCCAGCGGTAATGGTGATTTAACAGCGCGGATTGAGTACGCAGGAAAGGATGAAATTTCGAAACTGGTTGAACGCGTAAATCAGTTTATCGAGAAGCTGCAACTTATCATCAAGAGCACATTAGACAGCAGCCAGATGCTTGAAAAGGTCTCTAATCGAATGGAGTTCAGCGCTCAAAACACTCTGGACTTAAACAACCAGCAGCAATCTCAGATAGAAGATGTCACCCATTCAATCAATGACATGTTGAAGTCCATTGAGCGTGTCGTCGAGTTCGCTGCACAGGCAGACGGACAAGCTCAGTCCGCGAATTTAAAGGCGGAACAAGGGGCTGACATCGTGACCAGAACGTCCAGCCAGATAGAGCAACTGGCAGAGAGGATTCGCGATACCGCATCTAAAATTTCAGACCTGGAAGCAAACACAAATAACGTTGGCTCTATCCTGAGCACCATTCAAAACGTTGCCGAACAAACCAACTTACTCGCTCTCAACGCGGCGATAGAAGCGGCGCGAGCAGGTGAGCACGGACGCGGTTTTGCCGTTGTCGCTGATGAAGTTCGAGTGCTGGCAAGCAACACTCAAAGCTCAGCGACAGAGATCAACACTCTTCTTATAGAACTGCAGAACGAAGCTCATAGTGCAGTTGATGCTATGTCTCAGGGGTTAGAAAGCTCCGCTCTGGGTGTCACCAACGCCAGAGAAGCCGGACAAAGCCTTTCTGAAATCACGACTCAGGTCGCCAGTATCACTCAGGTGAATAAGCAGATTGCTCAGGCGACGGAATTGCAGCACCAGACATCCAGCAATATTCAGCAGAGATTGGACGATTTCAATGCCTGCTCCCAACAAGTTTCACAATCAACCAGTGAACTTGAATCGCTCAGTAACGAGCTAAGCCATATTGTCTCTCAATTGAGCCAATCTACTTCTCAATTCAAAGTCTAACCTCTTTCGGAGAATAATAATGACAAGAACTACCTTTCGCATGCTGCCTTTAGCTGCGATTTGTGCTGCTGCTTTTTCAGCCCAGGCGACTGAAGCAAATTCCGATCAGCGCATCGAAGCACTTGAACATCAAGTTAAGCTTCTGGAAGCGCAAAAATCTTCTTCTCTGGCAGACAAAATCAGTTTCAATGGTTTTGCCTCAGTGAATATGCAGTTGGCAAACAACAAACATGGTTTTGCATACTCAACCGATCAAATCAAATTTAACGAAGGTTCGTTGGTTGGCTTGCAGAGCGAGTTTTCGATTAACGATTCAACGTCTGCAACCGTTCAGCTGGTTGCTCGTGGTACCAAGAGAGAGAGCTGGAGCCCTGACATTGAATGGGCATTCATCAGCCACCAATTTACGCCAAACTTCAAGATGCGTGGCGGTAAGCTACGTGCCCCACTCTTTATGTATTCAGATTACTTAGAAGTAGGCTATGCACAGGTTGGCGTTCGCGTTCCACAAGAGGTGTACTCCACGGTGGTTCTAACTTCGATTACTGGTGCAGACTTCATCTACGACATGGAGCTGGATGACAGCACTCTGTCGTTCCAAGGTTTTGCCGGCGCTCAAAAGCTGACTGCAAATAAGCACAGCTACAATGCACCAACAGAGTTTAATGATATCTACGGTGGTGTAGTTAACTGGACTGATGATACATGGACTCTACGCGCAGTGTATGGTCAGGCTAAGGTGAATTCGGACGTAGACTGGAATTCAACGAATCCAGCTCTAAAACCACTTGGTGGAAAACTTTCCAATACGACATTCAACAATGAAGTTGCGAAATTCTATGGGATTGGTGGCCGCTACGACAATGGTAGCCTGATGCTGTCTTCTGAACTGACACGCACAGAAGTTGAAGGTTTCTATGCAGATGTTGATTCGGCTTACGTAACAACAGCATACCGCATTGACAACGTAACACCTTATTTCACCGTTTCGCATATGAGAACAAAAGATAACGATGTGCGCGACAAACACTACAACTCGGTAAAAGGCAGTACCGCTAAACTTGCGGCTGAAGCTGAAGCTCTGCTAACAAGAGCCAAAGCTATTTCTGCAACCAACCCTGGTATGGCAGCAATACTTATGGCTCAAGCACAGCAAAAAGCAGCAGCAGCTAAAGCAGCGGGCAGTATCGAAGGTTCAGCAAAAGTCATCCAAGCAGCGCAAAACATCCAACGCACCACTTACAGCATTGGTGCTCGTTGGGATGTTATGACCAACGTGGCGCTTAAGGGTGACATTAGCTACATGACTGGTTTTGGTGAAACATTTGGCGGGCTAAACTCCGAGAGCAAGGACAAAACCAACCTACTCTACACGCTGAAAGTGGACGTTGTATTTTAAGGAAAAGATATGTTTAAGAAGCTAGTTTTAGTATCTGCATTAGCGTTGACTTCCGCAGCCAACGCAGCCGTTGTTGTGGTAGGTAACCCTTCGATGGATGAACTCAATGCATCAACAATCAAAAAGCTGTACCTAGGTAAGGCGAAGTCGCTGAATATTGAAGTACTGGATTTGGAAGACGGTCAGGCGCTTAAATATGAATTCCACCAGAAAGTGACGGGAAAAACCGAAGCGCAATTGCAAGCTTACTGGGCAAAACGTGTATTCACTGGTAAAGGTCAGCCACCGAAAGCTCTACCAAGTGCTGAATTGGTGAAAAATACAGTTAAAAGCGGTCAAAACATCATCGGTTATATTGACGAAAGTCAGGTAGATGATTCAGTTAAAGTACTTCTGAAACCTTAACGAAATACAGGGCAATTTGTAGGATTTCTCCGAATTGCCCTACATTCTACACACCATTACAAATATACCTCACCACCTTACAATTCTTACATTATATTCCTTCGCTCTCTAACCATCTGTATTTCATATCTTTTTTTAAGTAACAAATTTCACAAACATCAACAATTGACAACAATAACAATATTTAACACTAATCCTA
>NZ_AFWJ01000152.1 GCF_000222685.1 Vibrio nigripulchritudo ATCC 27043
AATCGCTGCGCTTCGAACCTGATCGCGACCTTTAGCCGTTAGCTTACTGTCGAGCCAGCCCTGCATGATCTTTGCCCGGTTCCATTCTGTTTCACCATGGCGAATCAAGATTAATTTTGAAGAAAAAACAGAGTCAGGAACAGGCATTAAATCAAACAAGTAGAAAATTTACAGTGTAAAAGAGGCTATCGGCTGAGCCTATAAATAGCAAGGGGTTACACCCTACAAGGACATCTTATATTTCTTACAGAATTGGCTTAGCCCGCGAGGGGTAAACTGTATCGCTCGAGAATCCAGATCTCGAATTGCCCATTCCTTGGATAGCGCATCGTCTAATATCCATTGCCCGAGCTTACCCGCCATATGGCTGCGCCTTTCACTCCAATCAAGACAGGCTTTGCAGGTTGGTCGTCGGCTTTTGAATTGAGTGTGGTCAAAACCCAAATCATGGAAATAAGCATGACCGTTATCGGTAAGGGTCGCTTCGTCGGCGTTTTCGATGACCCATCCCTGCTCTACCAGGTTATCAAACAGCTGAACACCCAGTTCTCCGGCAAGATGATCATAACAAACGCGCGAACGTCGCAATCGCTCATCATTGGGACCCGTTGAAATGGCTTGCCCCAATGCCGCCGTAATATTGAGAAGCTGTTCCAGCAACTCTGCAATTCTTTGGTCTTTAAGCTGGAAGTATTTATGCCTGCCCTGTTTTCGCACCACCAACAACCTGCCTTCCACCAATTTCATCAAATGGCTGCTAGCAGTTTGTGAGGTGACATCCGCCTCCAAAGCCAGTTCTGTAGCGGTAAGGGCTTTTCCTCCCATCAACGACATCAGCATTTTTGAGCGTGTGTTGTCACCAATCAAACTGGCGATATAAGCAATGTCCGGTTCCATTTGGAAATCCTACCTCTGGTTAAGTTGAAGCTAATAGGTGGTTGAGATTAGGGTCTGTTGAACTAAGAGGTTACACCAAAATGGGCACCTTTAGTTCGATGAGCATCGAAGCATGGAATATCTGGGCACTTAGACTGTTGGAAAAGCAGTAAGGAGACCAAAACCATGACCATCACATGTTTTATTGAATACCGAATCGACCCATTTAAAGTCAGCCTATTTGAACAATACGCGGAGAACTGGAGCAAAATCATACCCGAATGCGGTGGCGACTTGCTCGGCTATTTTGTCCCACACGAGGGAACCAACTATTGTGCTTACGGGCTCATCAGTTTCCCTTCTCTATCAGAATATGAAGCCTACAGAAAAAGGCTGAAAGAATCCGAGCTAGGAAAATCCAACTTCAATTTCGCGAAGGATCAGCAGTTCATCATCGAGGAAAAACGGACGTTTCTAAAAGTGGTGTCTTCCACCTATAAACAGGCTCCCAATTCTCTGGGAGGTGCTGCGTGATTGCCGTCATTTTTGAGGTAGAGCCCAAAGTAAGCGGCACCGATGAGTATTTTGATATCGCCGGTCAGTTAAAAGAAGATCTGGTTACCATAGACGGCTTTATTTCCGTGGAACGCTTTCAAAGTCTGGTCTCACCCAATAAGTTTTTATCTCTGTCGTTCTGGCGGGATGAACAAGCCGTTAAAAGGTGGCGAACACAGGTTTCACATCGCGTGGCTCAGGAGAAAGGAAGAACCGAACTGTTTTCTCAATACCGATTAAGGGTTGCCGATGTGATAAGAGATTACGGGTTGAATCAGCGTGAGCAAGTGCCAGCGGACAATCTCGATTCACACAACTAGCATTTCATCGTGAGTCGGGTATAAGATTGATTATTGTCTGATTTTCTCAATGTGAATTATGAACCGATTGGCGCACCTTAATGGGATTCGTGCGTTTGAAGCCACGGCAAGGCACCTGAGTTTTTCCCAAGCCGCAAATGAACTGAACGTTACCCCTGCCGCCGTGGGTCAGCAGGTTAAACAACTGGAAGAATGGCTGGGTGTCCAGCTATTCATTCGTTCCAATTCCGGTCAATCCCGTCTAAAACTGACTGAAGAAGCCAAACTGGCGTACCCAGATATACAGCAGGGATTCAGCAGTATTTTAAATGGCTTGGGCAAGCTTAACAGCGACATATTCGATAACACGCTGCGTGTGGCTGTGAGCCCATCGATTGGTTCAAAATGGCTCATGCCGAGAATTGCTGACTTCCAAGCTCAATTTCCAGAATACGATTTAAGAGTGGAAACCCACATAAAGCCGGTTGACTACACCAGTGAAGGCATTGATGTGGGGATTCGATACGGTCGCGGTGAATGGGAAAACGTGCAAAGCGATAAACTGATGGATGAAGCAATTTTCCCGGTCTGCTCCCCTGAGTTTGCAGCGCAACATAGTTTATCTTCCTCGACTTCAGTCGATTGGTCTGCCTTGCCTCTTCTTCATGACTTATCCGTACCCGAGAGCCAGGAATACCCAAGCTGGCAAGAATGGTTCACTAGAAACAACATCCCGTCGATCACCTCCACCAGCGGGCTGAAGGTCAATAGCTTTTCTGAAGTGATTGAAGCAGCTATTCGGGGGCAAGGGCTTGCTTTGGGTAGAGAAGCACTGGTCATGAAAGATTTGGAAGAGGACAAACTGATTCGCCCATTTGGAGATGCCAGTTACTGTTCTTCCTACAGTTATTACGTGGTTTCGCCGATTAAACAATGCAACAAAGCCAAGGCGAAAGACTTCCGCACTTGGCTAATAACTCAGATATAAGTGTAATTACGAAGCAAGGCTTGGGCGCTTAGCCATTCTTTCTCGCCACTCTATAAGGTGATGGTACTCGGTAGGAATGGCTACGCTGGCAAAGTCTGCAAAGGCGAGCCCATAAAACAAGGTGATGTCAGCCATTGAAAATGCCTCTCCTGCAACATAGGTAGACTTAGAAAGCACTGCGTCAAAGTAGCGCATGCCTTCTGTCGCCACTGCGTGCTGTTTCTGTCCCCATTCAGGGCAAGGATTAACTTCGAGATCCGGTCCTAACCCTTCTGTTCCATGGTGAAACCATGCTCCCACCGCATCCATGACCATAGACTCTGCACGGCGCTGCATCATGTGAATTCGACCTCGCTCTATCGCACTCCTGCCCGTAAGCGATGGTCCGTCAAAGTAGTGATCAATGTATTCGGTAATCGCTGTCGATTCCGAAAGATATTCCCCTTCTGCGGTTTTCATAACAGGAACCGTCCCTAAGGGATTCTTGGCGTAAAAACTTTCAGTTCGGTGTTCTTTATTCATCACATCCACTTCAACAAAGGTGACGGCTGATAAGGCATTTTTCTCTGCTAGTGCAGCACGAATTCGAGCAGGGTTTGGAAAACCAGTGGTTTCATAAACGGTGATTTCATTTTCTCTAGACATAATGATCCCTCACAGATCGTTGTGATAATGATTGATTTAAATTTTTATGGAGTTGGGAGAACTAACTTCTAACGAAGCCTATCCCGATTTTGCGGTACAGGGTTGCACCGTTTTTGGAGCGTATATTGATGGACTGTTTCGGTTTTACTCTTGCCCACGAACGTGTATCCAAATGTTCGTCGTTAAGCTGAATACTGCCATCCAATACAAAAAATTCAGCCGCGGCATCAAACTGCTGCTCAGGCAAAACGGAACCAGCAGGTAATCGAATCAATTGTGTGTCTTCATATTCTGATAGCCACAACTGAAGCGACGCGATTCCGTTGTCTTCTTTTCGCCACTTAGCCTGAGTGGTGTCTAGCACGAAAGAGGTTTGGTTCTCGGATTCGGGCATTTGCCCCAGTTTCACAAATATTTCGCAACCATCTTTGGAGTGGGGTCTGTGTGTCGATGTTACTGGGTTGCGAACGTAAACGCCTTTAGGGTAGTCACCATTCTCGTCTGAAAAGACGCCACTTAGCGTAATGAACTCTTCTCCACCTGCGTGAACATGCGACTTAAAGTAACTCTCCGGCTGATAGCGAACCAC
>NZ_AFWJ01000151.1 GCF_000222685.1 Vibrio nigripulchritudo ATCC 27043
GAAACGCGAGTGAAAAAAGCGCAGGCGAGGGTCGATAACCTCACTCAAAGCATTTTGGCTAAAGCCTTCCGTGGTGAGCTGGTAGAGCAAGACCCAAGCGATGAACCCGCCGAAAAACTGCTAGAGCGAATAGCCGAGGCTCGCAAAGAAGCGGAAGCCCTCGCCAAAGCAGCCAAAAAAGCCGAGTCGGCAAAGAAAAGAGCAGAAAAGGCAGCCGCTAAAGGCTAATTGATAAAACTATAATCACGCTGAGTAGCGTGTTTTTTGTATTTGATAAACAGAGTTGGCAAATGAAAACATACGAAAAATATTTGCAGGCACTTAGTCATGCCAAAGGCTGGGTGACAGTTAATGAGTGGGCAAAACTGGTAGAAGAGTATTTCCCAGATCTCGTTGAAGCGGCAGAAAAACAAGCTAAAAAACATGCTAAGCCTTCCAGTGGTCTTACTCAAATAGCGGGCCGGATTAATGCCGACCTTAGCAGAATACAGGTGAGTCAATTTGTTGATATTGACAGCCTGTCTTCGCCCAAAAAAGTGAGATACAAAAGCAATGTTAAGTCAGAGCCGACCCCTATACTCAACCAAATCCTTTACGGTCCGCCCGGCACAGGCAAAACCTATCACACTATTGAAGCGGCAGTAAAAGCCGCTGAGCCGGGCTCTTTTTGGGAAACTCGGAGTGAGTTAAAAGCCATATACGATGATCTGGTAAAAGCCAAACGAATCCGATTTGTCACCTTCCACCAAAGCTATGGGTATGAAGAATTTGTTGAGGGCCTAAGTGCAACTACAACAGATAACGATCAAGTCAAATACACCATTAAAAAGGGCGTATTCAAAGCCATAGCGGATGACGCCAGAGAAAACCTGAAAAATAGCCAGAAAGATCAGCAAGCACTGAATGAGGAAAAAAAATTCGAACATGGTCTAGAGGCGTTGAAACTCTCTGCTTTTTATGACTCGGATGGAATTTCCCTAACCGAAGCGGTATCGATCATTGATATTACGGAGGAAGGTTTTCGTTACAGCGGCAGTAACTGGAAGGCTTCTCAGATCATGAAGTTTTCGGATTTAAAAAACCTCTATTTGGCTGGTGTAGATAACCGGCAGGAAGTGAAAAAAAATTCAACGGTATCGGGTTTAGCAAGAGAACACGCAACCTACTATTTTAAGGCACTCCAACAACTTAAAAGCTGTATTCCTAGTGAGATCGCTGGCTCAGAACCATGCCAAAAGCAGAACTACGTATTGGTAATTGACGAAATCAACCGAGGCAATATCTCTAAAATTTTTGGTGAGCTGATTACGTTGATTGAGCCAAGCAAGCGCATGCCCGCGGTGAAAAATCCGGAAGATGAGAGCCTAGAAATTCATTTGCCCCACAGCAAACCATTATTTTCCGTGCCGGATAATTTATACCTGATTGGTACAATGAATACCGCTGACCGTTCGTTAGCCATGATGGATACGGCACTGCGCCGCCGTTTCGATTTCGTCGAAATGATGCCTAAGCCCGAGCTTCTGAAAGGCGTTGTTGTCAATGGTATCGACCTTGAGCGACTGCTTAAGGTACTCAACGAACGTATCGAGATTTTGTACGACCGAGAGCACACCCTTGGCCACGCCTTTTTTATGCCTGTTAAAAACAAGCTGGAAGATGAAAAGCAAAAACACTTGGCGTTTTCTGAGTTGGTTTCAGTATTTCAAAACAAAATCATTCCGCTTCTGGAAGAGTACTTCTTTGAAGACTGGGAAAAAATTCGCTTAGTACTTGCCGATAACCAGAAGCCTGAACACTTGCAATTTGTGACCAAAACATCACTTGAACAAACAGCGTTAAAGCAGCTATTTGGTGACAAACATGGGCTCAATTCCTTTGGTGAAACGTATCAGCAATATTCACTTAAAGAGAATGGTGCAGACGTGTGGCAAAACGCTAAGGCATTCATTGGAATCTATGAGCCTGGCAGCGTGAAAGAGGCTAAGCGTTCAGATGCGGCGAGCACGCAGTCAGACGAAGCTGAATCGAAACCAGAAACTACCGAGGCGTAAATGAAGCCTCCAATCGTTTACGAGTTTGGTTATTTGAGCTTTGAGAAAGAAGTGGCGCAAGCCAATGGCTATACACTGATTTCATCGGCTGCCTTTCAACACTTAGAACAGCTGTGCCTAAACAAACACGCTAGCAAAGTGGGGCGTTTTTTAAAGCTGTTTACCCGATATGGGCACAAAGTACTGCAAGTACAAAACTATGTGGGTGTGATTTTTACGCCCATTGGTGAACACATTGAAGTGTTGCCCAAGTTAGCCAAAAAAACGACCAGTCTAAATCTGCAAATGTAGATGCGAGAAAAAAGCTGCTTATGATGCTCAGGCATCTTCGCGAGTTTCGTTATATCGAAACCCATTCAGCAAGTATCGAGACGGAAAAAATGCCCTTGCTTGAGGTATTTATTCAGCAGTTTTTACACAGTGTAAACCAGTTAGTAAAACGTGGGTTGCGCAGTGATTACGTACAATGTGAGGACAACCTTACCTTTTTAAAAGGCAAATTATTGGTGCCCAAGCAACTTCGGCACAATTTGGTGAATAAGCATAAGTTTTATGTCGAGTACGATGAGTTTCTTCAAAACCGACCTGCCAACCGGCTGATTCGGGCGGCGCTCAAAAAGGTAGGCACTTACACGCACCTCAACGCGAATCAACGGTGGATACGCGAGTTAGATTTTGCTTTTAATGACGTCCCAATAAGTCAAGACGTCAAAAATGACTTCGCTCAGGTGAAACTGAACCGAGGAATGAAACACTATGAACGGCCTTTAGCTTGGGCTAAATTGATCCTTGAAGGTTTTACCCCAGTAAGCATGAAAGGTAAAGCCGAAGCACCATCGCTTTTGTTTCCTATGGAATCGGTGTTTGAAAGTTATGTGGCGTCGATACTTAAATCGCAGCTTAGTGAGGGGGTTGAGCTTACTGCACAAGCCTCGTCCAAGCATTTAGTGATGCACAATGGTCAAAGTCAGTTTGGGCTTAAGCCCGATTTACTGGTGACCTCGTCGAAAGGCTCCCCAATTGTGCTGGATACCAAATGGAAGTTAGTAGACGTTACAGCGAACAACTTTGGCTTATCGCAAGAAGATTTCTATCAAATGTTTGCTTACGGGTATAAATATTTGAATGGAAAAGGAGAGCTTTTCTTAATCTACCCTGCTCACGATGGCTTTAAGGATCCAATTCAGCACAGTTTTGATTTCAGCGACTCATTAAAACTGTGGGTTGTTCCGTTTGAACTCCAATCTGATGGGAAAAGCCAGCTAAAGTTGAAAGGGCTAGATAGCTCATCATGCATTCATTCCGTTTTCCAATAATGGTTTGACCAAAATACTTTTTAAACCAGTATCCGCTTTAGAGTCATTGGCTGGATACTGAGTTTCGTGTGTAACGCCTAATCCAACCCAAGCCTTCATCTGTCGACGTCCTAGGGCGATATTCGCAGCCAATCCAGCTCTTGTATCCGATGTTTTCCAGCACGTCGAACAGGTAGGGGAAGTTGAGTTCACCTAAATCGGGTTCGTGTCTGTCGGGGACAGAAGCGACCTGAACATGCCCAATGTAATTGCCACATTTTCGAAGTAAGCGAGTGATATCGCCATCCATAATCTGAGCATGATAGAAATCAAACTGAAGCTTCACGTTTGGGCGGTCAATCTGGTGGATAAGCTCAATGGCTTCTTGTTGTTGGGAGATAAAATACCCATGCACATCACGGCTGTTGAGAGGTTCAAGCATGACTTCAATACCCTGTGTCGCAAATGCATCTGCCACGAAACGAATGTTCTTAATAAAGGTTGATACGTGCTGCTCTCGGGAGAAACAAGACTCTACGATACCTGCCATGGCGTGGACTTTTTTGCAGTTGAGCGCTTGTGCGTAGCCTAATGCTATCTCGATACTTTCACGGAACTCGCTTTCGCGATCGGGCAGAGCAGCAATG
>NZ_AFWJ01000150.1 GCF_000222685.1 Vibrio nigripulchritudo ATCC 27043
TGTGTGGAGCGGTGAACGACGAAATGCATGGAAAACAAAATGTTTGATAACAGTGACAATTTAGTTAGTTTTGTAGTCTGTGAGAAGGAGTATGATTCGCCTGAGTTCGAAACTGTGATGAGTTGGTTAAAGCAAAGAGGTTTCAAATCGACTAATGAGAGTTGTCATTTGGTTGGTTCTCAAGAATTGATTCAGTATCAAGTATCTAATGGTATACAGTGTGCGTGCTTGATATTCGAAACTTATGAGGGAGTTACTTTATATACGGATAAAGAGCATGAAACTTATTTTTCAGAGTTGAAAACCCACACATAACAAAAGCTTCAAACCGACCGCCAACGCGTGGCATTTTTGGTTTACAGTAATAATTGTGTTTAAGGCACAATGCGGTAGCCGTTGTGTTGCGTTGGCAGCAGCTTAAGCGGGCGTTATGTTCAAAATTTAATTTCATCGAACTAAAGGTAAGGAAGCGAATGAAAACTTGGCTAGTAAATACCAATACGAAAGAGAAAAATGGTAACCCAAACGCTTTTAAGTATATGTTGCGTCAGAATAAGGCTGCGGCATTTTATGATCGAGCACCAGAAATTGATAAAATTAGTAAAGGTGACTTGGTGTGCCTTTATCACAATCAAAATCGAATTATTGCTATTGGTGCTGTCGTTACTCCGTATCTAGGGCATGACTTTGGTGACTATGAAGAAATTGAGCACTGGGTTGATGTTAACTGGCTCTGGAAAGCAGACTTTGACGCTGATTACGAGCCAATGAATTCAATTGACCGCCATGATCTCGGAATTACGATGGTTAATGGCACAGTAGTTAATGTGACTGAACAGGTGGATTATAAAGTTCTACTAGCAAAGGTAGCCGAACGCCAAAGTTTTTAACATAACAAACTGTTTAAGAGTGATTCACAACGCGTGGCATTTTTGCTATGCGTTGCGTTTAGTGTTTAAGGTGGTATGCGGTAGCTTCGGTATTGCGTTGCTCACACCTTAACAGGGCGTTAGGCTTTTAATCGAAAGAGACAAATATGAAACCTTGGAAGAAGTACCAAGAAGATACAGCAGCTTATTTTCGGTCTATAGGCTTGGAAGCAGAAACGGATGTCACTGTTAAAGGAGTGCGAACCTCTCATGATGTGGACGTGTTAGTAACGTCTCATTTTCATGGTTTTGATGTGATATGGGTGGTTGAATGTAAGTTGTGGCAAAAACCCGTTAATAAATTGCATGTACTTGGTTTGCGTGAAATTGTGGCAGATATTGGCGCTGATCGAGGTATATTGCTATCAGAATCGGGCTTTCAAAGTGGTGCAATAGAAGCTGCGAACATGACCAATATTCAAGTCACTTCACTAGATGAAGTCCGTGAGTCATCAAGTAGTAGCGTTTATGCTCTGAGGTTACGAGAGTTATTCGATCGTGTAGTTAGCTGCAAAGATCGCTACTGGGAACTGTCTAAGGAGCAACGAATTGAGTACGGGCTAAGACCAGCATATGGTGAGCATAACTATTTCGGTGATGCCTTGATTAAAATGTGCATGGATGTTTTATCAAGGGCTTTCCGAAATGAGTATCCTTTCAAATCTGAAGAGCTCTATGTACTCACCCTTTTTGGTAACGCAAAAATATTTTCTTCGCCCAAAGAAGTAGTCGATTTAATGGACAGACTAATATCTGAGTTGGAGCTTAAACTGGATAAATGTGAGCAAACCGTAGGACAAGCCTAACAAAGCCATCAAATTGATGCATTACACGGCGCATTTTTGGTTTAAAGTTTGGTGGGTTTTATAAGTGCAGTGAGTGCACAACTTATGGCGGCGTTAAGCGTCCAGCTATGACAAATTAAATCGGAGGTAAAATGGGTATTTCTTGGAAAAATTTCGCACGAAAATTCGAAAAAGAGCTAGAGCTCGACTCGTTAGATTCTATTCAGGCGTTGGTTACACCCGCTTTGAATAAGCGTAAAAGTAATATTCAAGAAGAATATGGTAATCTCTCTAAAGACCAATTTGAAAGTGAATATGATTTTGAGTCTTATCGAGACTGCATGGCTGATGACTACGCAGAGGCTCAATCTGTAGCAGATACTTTAAATGAAATGATAGTGACCGCTTTATACAAATTGATTGAGTTAAAGAGAAAGAGTTTGTTTAAGCGGTATGTAAATGACGTTAACGAACGACGTTTATCTTACATTGATTATGTAGTTAGTCAGTGCCCATACGACATGTCTAGTCTAAGTGAAAACAGGAAAATTGAAGAATTACGGTTAATTAACAATTGTATAAAACACAATGATAGTGAAGCATCTCAAGAATTAGTCGATTCCAACCCTACGTATACTATCGGTGAAAAACTATCTATATCTAGTGCTGACATTGATAATTATAAAATAGCTGCAAGATTATACATTTGCGATATGGCTGTTAAATTTCATCAGATTGACGATCAAAACGCTTAACAAACTGTTTAAGAGTGATTCGCAACGCGTGGCATTTTCACTATGCGTTGGTTTTAGTGCTTAAGGTGGTATGCAGGGACTTCGGTATTGCGTTGCTCACACCTTAACAGGGCGTTATATCCCAATTGTTTTTCTAGATTTTTGGTCTTGTGTTTGTTGGTAGCTCAACGCCTTCTTTGGGTAGCGAAATCTCAACCTACCGCGTAGTTTCAGGTTTCGAGGTGCTTCCAAAAAGTTCATCGAGAATCATTGAGCTCATCGCATGCCTTTGGCGCCTTGGTGGGGCGGTCAAGCCGCTTTGAGTTGGGAGCGTGGGTATAACAAGAAATTCAAGCAGACCAAAAACGCGTGGCAGTTTTAGTTTGCATTAAGTAGCGTGTTTACGGTGGTTTGCATAAATGGCATGGGTGCGTTTTTGGCCGCTTAATTAGTCGTTATACAACCGTGTTATCACGAATAAAGGATTTACCTCTATGTTTAAAAAAATTCTATTAAGTTTGATACTAATGACTTCGTCATATACCTATGCAGCTGATACATTGCCAAAGTTTTATAGTGATATTTCAATCTCTGGCATTGAAAGCTGGCCTAATGCCACGGATCAAACTTATGCTTTTATGGTGCGAATGATGACTCCTCTTACAGGACCTGGTTGTGGCTCTAACACTGTATTTTCTGTAAAAGCGGGAAACCATCAGGATCAAACTTTAAGTATTTTGTTAGCAGCAATGATGGCAAATAAAAAATAAAGATTCGTGTTTTAGAGTGCTCAGATCGTGCACTTGTTGATAGAGTCGAAGTCCTCAACTGATTTGTATAACAAAAGCTTCAAGCCGACAGCCAACGTGTGGCATTTTTGGTTTGATTGAAGCGTGGTGATTACGTTGGTCAGTTTGAGTTATGCGGCGGTTGGCTGCTGCTTAAGCTGGCGTTAGGGCTTTTCACAATCTATACGGTTAATTTTACTAGGACGATAAATGAACGTTAAAACAATACTATCCATCGGTATTCGAATTTTTGCAGTCTTTTTGATTTTGGAAGCAGTTTACACGACTCTTTCGTTTATGACGGCTAAGGATATTGCCCGTGAAAATATGGGGCTGTTGGTTGTTCCGGTTATTTTCGTAGTAATAGCTTTAATTGCATGGAATTTTCCGCTCACCATAGCTAAAAAGTTAATGCCAATTGAGGTTGACACCAAAGAAGTAACATCTATGAGCGCATATGAACTGGCAAGGGTTGGCGTAGCATTAATGGCTCTTAATTTAATAATTAACAGCGCATGGTCAGTGATACCAGCAATTATCGTAGTTTCAAGTCACTACGGCGGAGACTCAGCAGCATCACTCTCATCATTGATGATGTTGGTAGTAGGAGTCTCTCTATTAGTAGGCAACAGAAAAGTTGCATACACCTTAGTCGGAAGGCAGCCCTAACAAACGCTTCAAGCCGACCGCCAACGCGTGGCATTTTTGGTTTGCAGTAATAATTGTGTTTAAGGCGCAATGCTGTAGCCGTTGTGTTGCGTTGGCAGCGGCTTAAGCGGGC
>NZ_AFWJ01000149.1 GCF_000222685.1 Vibrio nigripulchritudo ATCC 27043
CTTCAAACACTTTAGTCCATGCTTCCGGAGAGCTATCTTTCTCAAGCTGTCTCAGGTAATTTTGCCAATCATTTCTAGTGTTCCATCCAGCTATTAAATGCTGACCCTGTGTCATAATTTTCCTCGTAAACATAATGCCCTATTAAGGTGTGAGCAACGCAATACCGAAGCTCCCGCATACCACCTTAAACACTAAACGCAACGCATAGCAAAAATGCCAAGCGTTGCGAATCACTCTTAAGCAGATTGTTAGGCTTCTTTTCTAAGCGAAGACATATCAGAAAGAACTTCTTCCTCGCTTGCTCCTGCTACATAATCAATAATTTGCTGAAATAATTCAGTAGCATAGCTAACTCTATCAGATCTAGACTTAATGCCTGTTAACGCATTTAGATGCTCAAGCCTAATACTAGCAGAAGGATGTGTGTCACTTAGTGATGGTCTCGTTGATACATTGCTAAAAGATGCGACTTTTTCTTTTGCAAACTCCAAAAAGTTCATATAAATAAATAGCAATTGGGAACCTTCTATTAAGTTAGCATATTCTCCTAGCTTAAAGTCCAAACTTCTTTCATCGTTTAGAAGCAGCCATTTTTTATAAACTTGATGAGCAAAGCTATCCGCCTCGAGCTCTAGTTTATGCCTTGATTCAACTTCACCCTCAGTTCCTTTCAGTTCGTCTAATTGAAAAGGGTGATCATTTAGAATATGCCCTAGTTCATGTAGCATTATAAAATCTACTTGATCAGCAGAAATATTCTGGGCTAACTGCGCATCCTCGACACTAAATAGAATAGCATTTGGTGTTACCTCGTATGCACTTGTAGTTCCTAAAAGAAACTTAACAATTGGTAAAAGCTCTTTCCAAGCTCTCTGTATTCTGATTTCACCCGCTAAATGCTGTGATGAGTAGAAGTGAACCATTATACGATTTAGCATCTTGAGAATAGGTTCAAGCGCATAATTAAAACCTATTAATGGGTCAGTCCCATCTCTAAACATTGTCGAGTTCGCATTGAAAAACGGACTTTTGATAGGATAGCACGCTACTTTGTCTAATTTACCGCTACTAATGATGTCTTGGGGAATTTTTGACATCACTCGTAACTGACTTAGCCTTATCCAATAGGGCAGCTTGGCATCCTGGTACATAACATCACTAGCAAGCTCCATAGCTTGCTTTGTTATGAGATAATTTAGTGCTTGCTCCGTTTCAATTGCTGATTCAAGCTCCTTTTGTGTCTCAATGTCACACCAAGCATAAGTATAAAGAGATTTTAAAGCTAAGAAAGCTAGCTCATCTGGAGCTGGAGGTATTCTTTTTAACTTCTCATTAATTACAGTCTTTTGTTCAGCGCTAACTGTTGATATAGAGGTGTAGTCCAGTACCTGTATTTGTTCCAGATCTAAAATGATTCTTGGAATTTTAGAGCCTTCACCAAGACCAGCAAGTTGAGCCGCATACATAGGAAGCCCTTGTAAATACTCGACATCCATAACGGGAATACAAAGATCGTTCTCATCTCCCATTAATTGTAGATAAATATTGTCCATTATTTCTTCTTGAAGCCTAACGCCCTGTTAAGGTGTGAGCAACGCAATACCGACGCCACCGCATACCACCTTAATCACTTAAACCAACGCATAGTAAAAATGCCACGCGTTGCGAATCACTCTTAAACAGTTTGTTATGCCTTTACTACCTTTAGATCTCGGTGTACTTCTTGTGAGTCAAACAAGAACTGCGCAAAGTAAATTTCTAGATGACGTTGCAGCATTTCGTACGCGAGGTATCCGAATGCCACCAAGCTAACCAATAATAGCGAAACGTAGTCAGTAAGAGACGAATAATCTATAAACTGGGAAAGAATAGCTGGAGACATAGCAACAAAAGCCATTAAGAAATACATGACCATATAAAAATAGGTTAAGAACACTCTTTTTCGTTGAGACTCGTATTTTGGCTTAAATTTTAGCTTGGGATACTTAAGCTCATTAAACGGAATAAAGTACTTTCTACCTTTAACATAACATTTTAAAGACTTAACTGGGTTTTCGAGGCTTATAGCATATTCAATTTCCGCAGAACTTACGTAACTACTACCTGCGATCGTGTAAAAGCCAAGGTCTTTTGCGTAAGGATGTAAAGTGTCGACCTCAGATAGAAAAGCTCTAGCATGTTGATACTCCGCTATCATTGCCGAGCGGCGTGTAAACTTGAATTTTAGTACACCAATCAAAGTTGCAATAATTGCTACCACTGCACTACAAACCTTTAAAATCGTGAGAATATCTTCCATTTTTTCTCCTGAGGCATAACGAATGACATGGATTCCCCCTTCCTAGAATCTGCCACACTGAGGTGGTATCGATTAACACTGGAGGCACCATGTCTAATTGTTCTTATTTTGGCGGTATCGACCTAGCGAAAAACCACTTTAGCATCCACGTCGTCGACTCTGATGGGAAAGTCATTCTCCACAAATCTGTAACTCGCCCTAAGCTACTGACTACCATAGCAAAGATGCCACCTATGCGTATAGGATTAGAAGCGTGTGGCGGCGCGCATTATTGGGCAAGAACACTCAATAAATTGGGACATGATGCTCGTATTATGGCGGTTAAATATGTGGTGCCACACCGAGTGAAAGGAAAGAATGACCTCAATGATGCGGTCGCCATATGCCAAGCCGTTCAACACACATCCACTCGCTTTGTACCTGTAAAATCCTCCGAACAACAAGCCATATTGTCGGTACATCGAATGAGAGAGCACTGGGTTCGTGAGCGAACGGCATTGATGAATCGCATACGAGCCTTGCTGTCTGAGTTTGGACTTATCATGCCCGTCGGTCAGTCCTCTTTAATGAAGTAAGTCCCACTCCTCCTTGAAGAGGCGGAAAACGAGCTGCCACAACTGGCAAGAGCCACTATTGCTGATGCCTACCACCACCTGGAGCACCTGAACCAACGTATCGCCGACACAGAACAAGCTTTTCACGCATTCGCTAAAGTCAGTGACAATGTTCAGCGCATTATGAAAGTCAGAGGCATCGGTCCTCAAACCGCCACCGCAATCCTCGCTTCCATAGGTAATGGGGCTCAGTTTGATAAGAGCCGAGACTTCTCCGCTTGGTTAGGGTTGGTTCCCAAACAGTATTCGACAGGAGGGAAAGCCCGACTGAGCAGGATAACTAAGCATGGCGACAAGTACCTGAGAACCTTGCTGGTTCATGGAGCACGAACCGTGATTGCCAACTTAGGCGATAAGCAAGACAGGCTCAGCCAATGGTACCGTGGCGTATTAGAGCGAAGAGGGATGAATCGGGCGATTGTCGCACTGGCGGCTAAGAACGCTCGAATTATCTGGTCACTGTTACATAACCAGACGGAATATGAGAATTACGCTGCCTAGTTCCCAATAAACCAAGCAGTAGAAAGAGAATACCCACCGGGTCAGAGCAAACGCAATGGATGGAGATAGGTTAAGACCACGAGCGGAGAGCCTGTTAATGCGGCGGACATACCCAATGTCATCTAACGAATAAGGCACCGCAGTCGCGCAAAGTCATCAGGGTCATGGTGAGCATAAATCACCAACAAACAGACCGAATGTAGAGCGGCAGTCCAAAACCCATCGCCTGAAGTTTAGCGGATGTTTGACAGCCGGGGGAATCCATGTAGCCGCATTAAGGTGTGAGCAGCGCTTGGTTATACTTGAGCGAAGCGAAACTGCCAAGCGTTGCGAATCACTCTTAAATGCTTTGTTATCTTTATCTACCAGCTATTGAATGGTATCGAAGATATTTTTGTCGTCACATGCTCGATTGCTTCGCTTTTAAGAAGCTGCTTAACAGATTTTTCACACCGATGAGGGTTTGGGTTAGGTCCAATATAGATCTCTTTAATTATCTCTGGATAGTCTCTAATCAAAGGCAAGACTAGGTATGGCACAATATGAGACTTTGAAACTCTATACTGTATATTTTCTGTCGGATTACGGGCAACTATTCTCCATTCGGATTCTTCGTGAAACCCAGAATGTTTAATAA
>NZ_AFWJ01000148.1 GCF_000222685.1 Vibrio nigripulchritudo ATCC 27043
TGCTCTCGTACATGACCAACGGACGCTGACAGTTGATCATCATCTGTTTGTCTTCCATCAGAGGAACCATGATGTGAGGGAAGTTCATGCCTGAGAATTGCACATAAGACTTGGTCAGGTGTTCAATGAACTTAGCGTCTTTCGACACTTCACCTTCATGATGCATGTGCAAATATTCTTTGCCATTCGCATCCACAAGCGCACTTTCTGTTTCACCTTTTTCCGCTACTGATAAGGCAATCCCTTCCGACACCATTCCAGAGAAGTCAAAACGCATTTTCTGGCTTACGCCCTCTTGATTGAGAAGTACCGCGAACAATAGGTCGCCAGGTACGCAGAAACGCTTGTTATCTTCATCGTGGATTGGGTTGTAGTCGCCCGCAACTTTCTTAGCAAAGTGGCTTGCTTGCTGGCGAGTGAACTGGAATTGGTTGTCTTCGATTGAAAAGTAAGGAGTCAGGAACATAATTCACGGTTAATTACAAAAACTGCGGCGATTATATCCGACATTTATGGGTAAATGGTCTATCCAGTGAAAAATAACCTCCCTGAAGGGAGGTTAGCGTTAATTAATGTGCGCAAAGGCACTTTATGTTGCTGCAAAATCTGCTGCTAAACAGAACAAAGTGTTTTTTCCGGTACCAGATGGTTATGGACAGCAAGTTTCAGCAAGGCATTCGCTTCTTCAATGTCTGGTGCGAAGTAGCGGTCCTTATCGTAAAACGAGACTTTTTCACGAAGAATGTGCTTTGCTTCTTCTACTCGCGGTGACGATTTAAGTGGTGCTCGGAAGTCCAGTCCCTGCGCTGCTGAAAGGTATTCGACAGCCAGAATACCACGAGTGTTTTCCGCCATGTCGCGAAGACGGCGACCCGCAAATGTCGCCATAGAAACGTGGTCTTCCTGATTCGCAGACGTTGGCAAGCTGTCCACGGACGCAGGATGAGCGAGAGTTTTGTTTTCACTCGCCAAGGCAGCAGAAGTCACCTGAGCAATCATAAAGCCGGAGTTTACACCGCCGTTGTCCACCAGGAACGGAGGAAGCTTACTCAGTGCGCTGTCGATAAGCAGTGCCATTCGACGCTCAGACAAGCTGCCAATTTCAGCAATCGCCAGAGCAAGATTATCCGCAGCCATAGCAACCGGTTCTGCATGGAAGTTACCGCCAGAGATGATGTCACCGTCTTCAGCAAAGACCAGCGGGTTATCGGAAACCGAGTTAGCTTCCACTTGCAGAATGTCGGCGGCATTTCGAATCTGCTGCAAACACGCACCCATTACCTGTGGCTGACAACGCAGTGAGTATGGGTCTTGTACTTTTTCACAGTCGGTGTGCGATTCTCCGATCTCGCTGGAGCCATCTAGCAGAAAGCGATACGCTTCCGCTGCGTCCATCTGACCACGATGACCACGAACGCGATGAATGCGTGGGTCGAATGGTCGGCGACTGCCTAATGCTGCTTCTACCGACATGGCACCACAAACAGTAGCAGAGGCGAATAGGTCTTCTGCTGCAAACAGCCCTTCTAAAGCAAATGCTGTGGAAGCCTGAGTACCATTCAGTAATGCCAAGCCTTCTTTTGGTGCCAATGTGATGGGTTCTAACCCGGCAATTTTCAGCGCTTCGATACCAGAGATGATCTTACCGTTGTGGCGTGCCTGACCTTCACCCAGCAGTACTGTGCTCATGTGAGCAAGTGGGGCTAAGTCGCCTGAGGCACCCACTGAACCTTTCTGCGGCACACATGGGTAAACCTGAGAGTTCACTAACTTAATCAGTGCTTCAATCACTTCAAGGCGAATGCCCGAGTACCCGCGCGCCAGACTGTTGATTTTTAATACCATCATCAGACGGACGGTTTCATCGTGCATAAACTCGCCAATACCAGCGGCGTGAGAAAGAACGATACTTTTCTGTAACACTTCCAGATCTTCTGGTGCAATACGAGTATTGGCAAGCAGACCAAATCCGGTGTTGATACCATACACCACGCGATCTTCTGCAATAACCTGATTCACCACTTCTGTGCTGGCTTCAATGTCTGGAATGGCTTCTGGGTCAAGTGACAGGTTAACCGGAGCGCGGCTGACCTGGCGTAGGTGGTGCAGGCTGATATGTCCTGGATTCAGCGTTAGATTGATCATGTTTCCCTCACTCATTACAGACGGCTTAGTTCTTCGTTTAGCATTGGCAGATCCAATTTCTGCTCTTTTGCACAGGTTTTGGCAATGTCGTAGCCCGCATCGGCGTGACGCATCACCCCCGTAGCCGGGTCATTATGAAGCACTCGTGCAATGCGCTCAGAAGCGTCATCGGATCCGTCACAGCAAATGACCATACCTGAATGTTGAGAGAAGCCCATGCCTACGCCACCACCGTGGTGCAGAGATACCCATGTCGCGCCGCCCGCAGTATTCAATAAAGCATTTAGAAGCGGCCAGTCGGATACGGCATCAGAGCCATCCATCATACCTTCGGTTTCACGGTTAGGGCTGGCAACTGAACCGGAATCTAAGTGGTCACGACCAATCACAACCGGCGCTTTCAGTTCGCCATTTTTCACCATTTCGTTGAAAGCTTGACCCAAACGCTCACGGTCTTTTAGGCCAACCCAGCAAATACGTGCAGGTAAACCCTGGAAGTGAATACGCTCGCGAGCCATGTCCAGCCAGTTATGCAAGTGTGGGTTATCTGGAATGAGTTCTTTCACTTTCTGATCAGTTTTGTAGATGTCTTCCGGGTCACCGGATAGTGCTGCCCAGCGGAAAGGACCAATTCCCTCACAGAACAATGGACGGATATAAGCCGGAACAAAACCTGGGAAGTCGAAGGCATTCTCAACCCCTTCTTCCAGTGCCATCTGACGAATGTTGTTACCATAATCCAGTGTCGCTGCACCACGAGTTTGCAGCTCTAACATGGCCTTCACCTGAACCGCCATGGATTCTTTTGCCGCTTTGACAACGCCAGCTTCGTCTTCGGTGCGGCGAGTTTTTGCTTCCTCCATCGACCAGCCTTGAGGCAGGTAACCATTCAATGGATCGTGTGCAGAAGTCTGGTCTGTCACTACATCCGGAGTGATGCCGCGCTTAACCAGTTCTGGGAACACATCGGCTGCGTTGCCAAGTAAACCAACAGAAACAGGGGTGTCTGAGTCCTGAATAATTTGTAGCGCTTCATCCAGATTGGTGGCTTTTTTGTCGACGTAACCGGTACGCAGACGGTAGTCGATTCGAGTTTCATCACACTCTACGGCTAGCATTGAGAAGCCAGCCATGGTTGCCGCGAGAGGCTGAGCACCGCCCATGCCGCCAAGACCACCAGTCAGAATCCAACGACCTTTTGCTTCACCATCAAAGTGCTTTTTCGCCACAGCGACGAAAGTTTCGTAAGTACCCTGGACAATGCCTTGAGAGCCGATGTAGATCCAAGATCCTGCTGTCATCTGCCCGTACATCATCAAGCCCTCTTTATCGAGCTCGTTGAAGTGCTCCCAGTTTGCCCAGTGAGGAACAAGGTTTGAGTTAGCAATCAGGACGCGAGGTGCGTTTTTGTGCGTTGGGAACACGCCTACAGGTTTGCCCGATTGCACTAGCAGGGTTTGATCGTCTTCCAGTCTTTCCAGTACTTCGACGATTTTATCGTAGCATTCCCAGTTGCGTGCAGCGCGACCAATGCCACCGTACACAACCAGCGAATGAGGGTGTTCAGCTACATCCGGGTCCAGATTGTTCATCAGCATACGCAGTGGCGCTTCTGTCAGCCAGGATTTGGCACGAAGCTCTGTGCCGTGTGGTGCACGAATAGTGCGAGTGGTATCGAGTCTTGGATCCGTCATCGGATACTCCTTGTGAATTCAGTTATTGGGCAGATGACGCAGATCGAGACATAGCGTTTGCTATATCCCAACAAAGCCGGGCTGCGAGCCTCGCGGTTTGACCGTCGATGTCGAAGTTCGGGTTGTACTCTGCAATGTCTGCAATTTTGAGTTTGTTGTAGTTATTCAGAATTAAGGCGAAGTAAGGCGAGAAGGTATCAAGGCTTACTCCTTTTGCTGCGGGCGCGCTGACGCCAGGTGCCGTCGCAGCGGGAAATACATCCAGATCGATGGTCA
>NZ_AFWJ01000147.1 GCF_000222685.1 Vibrio nigripulchritudo ATCC 27043
ACTGTGTACCGAGGTGACAGAGTCACTAAATAGCAATGCGTTGGTTACGGCAAAGACTTTTGAATCGGTAAAGGTCGCAAACTGCTTTCCCTCTGAAGTTGGGGTCATGTTGGAGATGATGTCGATCTCCCGCGCTTTCAGTTTTTCCAGCGCTTCTGTCCAGTCTGCTACGTCGACAAACTTAACCTTGCTCCCGACCTGCTGAGCCAGTAAGAGGATAAGCTCGGTCGAGTAGCCTTTCCGCTCACCAAATTCACGATAGTTGAACGGCGGCCAATAATCTTCCGAATGAACCTTCCAAACGGGATGACGTTCAAGAAATAGCTTTTCTTCAGCCGTTAGCGCTTCCTCTCCCTGAGCTTTAGCCACCAAAAACAGCGTTACCACCAATGGAATTATCCAACGCAGCAAGTGAATAAATTTATACATCTAGGGGGGAGCATCCTCTTAAAATATGAGCTTCAAATTAAATATGAGTTTAGATATGGATTTAGTATCACATTTGGCTAAGCCGAAATTTTAACTCACCTAAGGATGATACCGATTCCAATTCCTTAATACTTTATAGTCATGTGTGATCGAGTTCAAAACTCACTATTTAATTTTATAGTTTTAATGCAGTTAAATAGTATTAACTGATGAATAGTGTGAACACACACATTGCATGTAGTGCATATATATAAAAATAACTTCATAAAAATTGTGTATTTAAATCATTTTGGCATTCGTTTTTTCTAATTATTTCCTAAACTTAATATGGAAAAATATGAACTTTGAGCCACAAGATAAAATATTTTCCTTGAGAAGAGATTTAATTATGACGAGTTGTTAACACACGCGTGGAATTTTCACATTAGATTCGTTCATAACAAGTTGAGCCGTATGCTATTCTTGTTTACAAGACAAATCTCAAAATTCATACACCTGAAAGGCGTTTCGCTCTAAAATAATAAAAACATCAACAATAATTTCGTAAAGCTTTCCGCGGAGGGGACATGTTCTTAAATTTTAAAAACGCGTTCGTTTTTATTTTTTTACTTATATTTTCGGCACTTACTTTAGCACAAAGTGATAGAACGATACTGACCGTTTCTGGTCAGGTGGAAAAAAGCCGAAAATATTCGTTGGAACAAATTCAGTCGTTCCCACAATTGTTGATTACCACTAATACCCCATGGACCAATGAAGCGCATAGCTACAAGGGTCCGACTCTTGAAGATATTCTTAACGATGCCAAGGCAAAAGGTTCCTGGCTGACCTTAAAAGCGCTGGACAAATATCAGGTGACGGTTGACTTCGAGCGCATTCGCCAGTTCAAACCCATCTTGGCCTGGGAAGATAATGGAAAAAAGATGACAGTAAGGGGTAAAGGTCCATTGTGGCTAATACTGCCAAAAGACCACCACAAAGAGCTTGAAGCACAGATTTTCAATGATTATATGGTTTGGCAACTCGTAACCATTGATGTCTTCAGTGAGGAACCCTAAGAATGCCGCTACCAAGCCGTCTTCAGACCCCTGTATTACTGACTGTAGCGATTCTGTTTACCCTTTGTGCCGTTGTTAGTGTAACTCAAATAGTTAAAAGCCTGGATCTGCTGGCGGTTAACGAACACTCCACCGGACGGGCTATTGTTCAGTTAATGCTGCTGCATCAGGAATACATGAATGACGCAGAGAATTATTTCAGAGGGCTAATTGAAGTAGACGAGCTGCTGACCAGCTATGATTTAACCTGGTCTGCCTTCGAAATATTACTTGTCGGTTCCGAGTCTGCAAATTTAATGGAAAGACAGGGACGACTTGAAATTATTGTCGATACTTTTGAATCTTTTAAAGAACTTGACCCCACACTGGATTCTTTTAACGAAATTCATTTTTCACAATACCTCGCTCACGGTCAGCAAACCTCCGAAACCATTAATGCTTTGCTAAACGAGGAGTTTCAGCGAGTCTCAGAGAAAAATTATTCCAGAGATTTGGAGCTGGTTCGCCTGAACAGCATCATGGGTTACAGTTACGCGGGGCTGGCGATTTGTGGCAGCCTTCTGCTTTACATTACGTTAAAAGACCGACGTAAAATAAGCCACCTGGCCTACCATGACTCTCTTACCGGGCTTGCCAATCGAGCCGCACTTCAAAACCAACTTATCGACCTGAAACGTCAAAACAGCGCCGAATTTACTGTGCTCTTACTCGATCTGGACGGTTTTAAACTGGTGAATGACACTTATGGTCACGACGTGGGAGACCGGCTTCTCAAACGCATCAGTGCTCGATTGCTGAAAACCTGCGGTGAAGGTGACTTTATCGCACGTCTGGGTGGCGATGAATTTGCCATTATTCAACACTCTCAGGAAGAGCCTCAGGTTCTGCCTGAGAAAATCATTGAGTCTCTCTCTAAACCTATCAAGGTTGGCTCGGTGGATTGTAAAGTTGGCGTGAGCATCGGTATCTGCCTGGCAAGCGAATATCAGGACACCTGGGTCGACATACTTAAGGCTGCGGACATTGCCATGTATCAGGCAAAATCTAATGGCGGCAATAGCTACGACTTCTTTGATGATGCCGCGTAACTCTGTTTAGAAACTTAAACGCCAAGTCGAGCTTTCTCTATTAGGGTCTGTTGACCTTAGATACTCCAAGAATAAAAAAATAGCGCGTATTTACGCGCTGTTTTTCATTTTCCAGTGACTTATAAGTCTGGAATCTATGGTCTAGTATCTGAACTGACCTACTTTGCGGTTCAAGTCCGTCGCCTGATCCGACAGACCGTTGACCACACCTTCTATTTCGTTGGTCTGGCTTGTTACTCGGACTGAAGCGTCTGCAATCATAGTGATGCTGTTGCTGATGTCCTCTGTAACCGTGGATTGCTCATTGGCGGCCGTCGCAATCTGCAGGTTCATGTCGTTCAGCTCTGTAAGCATGTTGGTAATCTGCTCCAGCATTTCGGTGTTCTGACGACAACTTTCTGTGCCTTTTTCAACCGAAGAGTTGGCGTTATTGATTCCCGATGCCACAGCCTGAGTCTCACCCTGAAGGGCTTCAATTTTGCCTCGAATCTCTTCAGTAGAAGACTGAGTTCGGCTCGCCAGAGAACGAACTTCATCTGCCACCACAGCAAACCCTCGACCTTGCTCACCTGCCCGAGCCGCTTCTATCGCTGCGTTCAAAGCAAGTAAGTTTGTCTGCTCGGCAATTGACTGAATAACATCGAGCACTTCACCAATGGAGTTGCTTTCTTTAACCAGCCTTTCGATGGCTTCGTTAGCGCTTTCCATTTGAGAAGTCAGCAGCCCCATCTCGTTTCCAAGCTCACGACCAACCATGGCACTTCGCTTACCTGTATCGTTTGCATTCTTCACAAACTCAGCGGCTCGACTGGCAAACTGTGCAACTTCAGAAACCGAAGCACTCATTTCGTTAATCGCGGCAGCAACTGCATCCGACTTGGTGTGCTGATCATTCACGGCATTTCGCGTATCAACCATGCTGGTAGACATATGCTGGCTGTTTTCCGTCAGTTCATTGGTTGCCACTGAGAATTCCCGAATAATGCCTTGAAGCTGCTTGAAGAGCCCATTGACAGCAACCGCAAGTTCAGACATTTCATCTTTACCTTTTTCATCCAGTCTTGCCGTTAAGTCTTTAGAACCACTGATCTCAGTAATTTGAGCCGCCGCCGCTTTGATTGGTCTGGCGATGCCACCCCCGACAATGGAAGCGCCAATGGCAGACAACACCAAGAGAATCACAGTACTTAAACCTACAGCGGTGAACACGGCACTGTTAAGTACGCCTACATCAGCAAGCGCTTCCGCTTCATCTATTTCACTCAAAATCGCCCATTTAAGACCTGCTACGGTGATCGGACCGTACGCAGAAAGGACAGGAACGCCGCGGTAATCGAGGATAATCTCACTACCTGTCTGACCAGACAGCGCTGCCTGACTACCTACTGTGTTGACGGGCTGACGACCAATCGCACTGTCTTTGTCGCTAATCGCAGATACGATTTGATTCGAAACGCCGGCACTGGTCAGTGCTGCCAGATAGCCCGGTTTGTCTTCTAACAAGAATCTGGACTGGCTTCTGAGAAGTGTATCTGGTCCCACGAGGTACGTTTCACCGCTCGCTCCTAACCCTGCATCCGCCCACTTACCGTCGTAGGTCATGATGCTGTTTATCGCATCAACGGGCATCTGAAAGACAAGAACTCCTAGCTTATCGTTACCATCATAAACCGGAGCCGCCATAAAAGACGCTGCCGCTTCATACGATGGATAGTAGGGTTTAAAGTCGACAAGGAGAACTGATTTTTAGCCTGTGATTTAGCG
>NZ_AFWJ01000146.1 GCF_000222685.1 Vibrio nigripulchritudo ATCC 27043
GATGCCAATCATCATCCTTGTCTTGATGCTGGTGCGTGGCGGTAGCGGATTTCTGTCTGCTTACTTTATGAGTTGGGTATCTAACCACGTTGTGATGAAGCTACGTCGCGAAATATTCAATCACTTTATGAAGATGCCCGTTTCATTCTTCGATAAAGAGTCGACAGGGCGCCTACTTTCTCGTATTACTTACGATACAGAACAAGTCGCTGGTGCAACCAGCCAGGCTTTAGTGAATATTGTCCGTGAAACCGCAAGCTTACTGGGCTTTATTGGTCTTATGGTTTACACAAGCTGGCAGCTTTCTCTTGTGGTTCTGGTGGTGGGACCTGTTGTCGCCGTTGCCATCAGTACTGTTTCTCGCAGGCTGAGAAAAATCTCCAAAAACATGCAGACAGAGATGGGTAACCTGACCACGTCTTCCGAGCAAATGCTCAATGGTCACAAAGTGGTACTCAGTTGTGGCGGTCAGGAAGTTGAAGAGCAACGCTTTAATCACGTCAGCAATGCCATGCGTCAGCAAAACATGAAGATGGTCGTGGTGCAGCAGATATCAAGCCCAGTGGTTCAGATGATTGGGTCATCCGCTCTGGTGACTGTTCTTTTCTTGGCATCCATGGATTCAATTCGCGCTGAGCTGACGGCAGGTGCTTTTACCGTGGTTTTCTCTTCTCTGTTGAGCATGCTTCGTCCGCTTCGTGGCTTAACCGCGGTGATGTCCGATTTCCAACGTGGTATGGCAGCGTCTCAAACCTTGTTTAGTCTGCTAGATATGCCGACTGAAACCGATTTAGGCAAGGTAAAGAAAGACGCAGTCAAAGGCGATATCGAAGTAAGCAATATCACCTTTACATACCCGACAAAAGAAACACCAGCCCTCAAGAACGTGAGTTTTTCAATCCCACAGGGAAAAACGGTTGCATTGGTTGGTCGCTCTGGTTCGGGCAAAAGTACCATCGCTAGCCTGTTTACTCGCTTTTACGAACTCGATGAAGGTACGATTTCCCTTGATGGTGTTGATGTAAGAGATTTTGAACTAGAGAACCTACGCCAGCACTTTGGTTTGGTTTCTCAGCATGTCCATCTGTTCAACGATACCGTCGCCAACAACATTGCGTACGCCGCAGAAGAGCAATACTCCCGAGAGCAGATCGTTGAAGCCGCAAAACTGGCTTATGCTCATGATTTTATCGAGAAGCTCGATAATGGCTACGACACTGTAATAGGTGAAAACGGTGTGAACTTGTCTGGCGGACAGCGCCAACGCCTTGCCATCGCACGTGCTTTGCTACGTAACGCGCCTGTGTTGATATTGGATGAAGCGACATCTGCGCTGGATACCGAATCGGAAAGAGCGATTCAGTCTGCGCTGGATGAACTTCAAAAGGACAAAACGGTTCTGGTGATCGCTCACAGGTTGTCTACGATTGAAAATGCAGATGAAATTCTGGTGGTTGATAGCGGTGAAGTGATCGAACGTGGTGACCATGAATCGTTGATTGAACTGGGTGGATCTTATGCTCAGCTCTATTCTATTCAGTTTGATGAGTCGCATTAAATGGTAGAAAAAATCTGGTTCGAGAATCACTGGTTGGGTGTTGTGTTGTGGCCGATTCTTTGGCCGCTATCTTGTTTGTACCGGAAGATCAGTGAAAACAGAAAACGAGATTTTGAGGCTGGCACGAAACCGAGATATCGCGCTCCAGTTCCGGTTGTGGTGGTCGGAAATATCACCGCGGGCGGAAATGGAAAAACGCCGATGGTGGTTTGGTTGGTTGAACAGTTACAACAAATGGGGCTGAACCCAGGGGTTGTTTCTCGTGGTTATGGAGCCAAAGCGCCTAAATACCCTTATCTAGTTTCAGAAAACTCCAACCCTGAACATTGTGGTGATGAGCCTTTGTTGATTCACAGACGGACTCATGCGCCTGTTGCCGTAGACCCGGTTCGTAGCAACGCGGTAAAAGCTTTGGTTGAGCAAGGTGTCGATGTTGTTGTGACCGACGATGGGTTGCAGCACTACGCTTTAGAGCGTGATATTGAAATTGCAGTGGTCGATGGTAAGAGAAGAATGGGCAACGAAAAGCTGATTCCGATGGGACCGCTGCGCGAACCGGTATCAAGATTGGAAAGTGTCGATTTTATCGTAACCAATGGTGGCGAACCCAAATCACAGGAAATCGCCATGACATTAGAGCCTGCTCTCGCCAAGAACCTGGTTACTGGTGAAACTCTCAATGTCTTGGATTTAGAGAGCGTGGTGGCTATGGCTGGAATCGGTCATCCTCCTCGCTTTTTCAACACACTCAAACGATTAGGCGTGTCGTTGAAAGCTGAACACGGTTTTGCTGACCACCAAAAAATGACAGAGGGGCAGATCGCTGAGATTGAAATGCCAGACACTCCTATTATTATGACTGAAAAGGATGCGGTTAAATGTCTGTCATTTGCGAAGGACAATTGGTGGTATTTGCCTGTGTCTGCAAAACTTGCAGACCAAAACGCAGAAAGAATATTACAAAGAATCAAAGAGGTAATGAAAGATTATGGATCATCGACTGCTTGAGATCGTTGCGTGCCCGGTTTGTAAAGGCAAATTGACCTACGATAAAGACAGACAAGAGCTTATTAGCAAGGTTGCTCGCCTCGCGTACCCAATTAAAGATGGTATTCCCGTTCTTTTAGCATCAGAAGCTCGTAGTATTTCCATGGACGAGGGAAAATAAATGGCATTTACTGTCGTCATTCCAGCCCGCTATCAGTCGACCAGACTTCCGGGTAAACCACTGGCAGATATTGCCGGCAAACCTATGATTGAGTGGGTGTATCAGCAAGCCATTCAGGCTGGAGCTGATCAGGTTATTATTGCGACCGATGATGAGCGGGTGAAAAATGCGGCTGAGCGCTTTGGTGCGCAGGTTTGTATGACTTCAAACAAGCATGAATCTGGGACGGAAAGACTGGCAGAAGTGGTCGAAAAAATGCAGATACCTGCCGATCATGTGGTCGTGAATGTTCAGGGTGACGAACCTTTAATTCCGCCATCTATCATCACTCAAGTGGCAGAAAACCTGAAAATGAGTGATGCGCCAATGGCAACGCTTTCTGTAGAGATCGAAGATGAAAGTGAAGTATTCAACCCTAATGCGGTTAAAGTCGTTACCGATCAAAACGGTTATGCACTTTACTTTAGCCGAGCTTCTATTCCATGGGACAGAGACGACTTCTCTAAAGAATCGCCAAGCATTCGACAGCCTTTGCAGCGTCACATCGGCATTTACGCTTACCGCGCAGGCTTTATCAAAACCTATGTGGAATGGGAGCCAAGTGCCCTTGAAAGAATCGAATGCTTGGAGCAGCTCAGAGTGCTTTGGTATGGTGAGAAAATTCATGTGGCGGTGGCAAAAGAAACCCCGGCAGCAGGTGTAGATACTCCGGAAGATTTAGAAGTAGTCAGAAAGCTTCTGGCTCAATAGAAAGCGCAATTGATAGCAAAAGAGCAGCGAATTCGCTGCTCTTTTTTGTAGAAACTCACCCTTACTGCTTAGGTGATTTAGCTAATAAAATGTGGTTAGCTTGGAGGTATTCCTGATATCGCTCACTCATTAGGAAATCGTACTCATTGACTCTTGCCAGCCCATGCTCCACTGTCGCTCCTTGGATCGCAGGGTGACACATAATAAGCCCATTATCGGATATCTTGTCTAGCCAGCCCTCCATCATGCCAGCAAAATCGGCTTTCTCATTGATGGAATACAAGCCCGCAAAATCCGAGTTTAATGCCGCTTTAGTTTCGGATTGAATCGTACTTTTAAATCCAGCATTCATTCCTTTAATCACCACCGCTTTCAATGCTGAGTCGTGACCGCTTAGAGGGACACAAGGATTTCGGACCCAAGGCATGTCCTGGTCGTATCTCAGTCTTAATTCTTTGGCAACGACGTCACGAACAACAGGAAAAGCGTGAACGTGCTGATGACCATCCAGATAGTCTGGACGGCGATTCATTTCGTCCTCGAATCGATCCAGCTGTTTTTTTAGCGTACTGGTAAGTTGCTCCGTGTTAAGGGTTCGAGTAACAGCTCCAAGCATTAATTTGCCAAGGCTGGCAAATTCGCCTAAGTCAAAATGAAGACCAAAAGCGGCTTGTCCTTCTAAAGGTTTTAGCTGTGTAGCAGATTGCGACCAGTCAGGCATCAATGTCATGCAACTGGTGGCGGAAATACGTGAGTTTTCAATCAACTCAAGAATGGCAGCGTCGACTTCTGCCGACATGCCATAGTCATCTGCACAGACAATTACTTGCTTCATGCTTTCTCGTCTTCACTGCCTGATTCGCGTTTGTCTTCGCTCTGCTGGTACTCTTCAATAATGTACAACGGGCGTTTTTTAACTTCCGAGAAAACACGGGCAAGATAATCACCCATGATTCCGATAGACAACAATTGGATACCGCCCAAGAAGAAGATGGAGACGGTTAGAGTCGGCCAACCTGGGACATCGGTTCCGAACAGAAGTGTACGAAGTAAAATTAGCATGCCATAACCAAACGACATGGCTGAAATAATAGCCCCCACGACCATCCAGATTTTGAGTGGGATGCTACTGAACGAGGTGAGTCCAGTGATCGCCAGAGAAGTCAGATCGCGAAATCTAAAGGTGCTGGCGCCACTCAAACGTTCTACAACTTCAAATGAAACCGCTTTGCTCTTAAATCCAACCCACGCGTAAAGACCTTTCATCATCCGCGTCCGTTCAGGAAGCGAAATCAGTGCATCTACAACGTTGCGACCAAGTAGTCTGAAGTCTCCGGCGTCTGGGTGAATTTCTACATCGGAAATGCGTTTTAGCAGCCCGTAATACACTTTCGTGAAGGCTCGTTTGGCAAAGGATTCGTCGTCTCGGTTAGCACGAACCCCGTAAACCATATCGTAGCCGTCGCGCCAATGCTTGATGAAATCACCAATGACTGGGAGAGGGTGCTGACCGTCCGAATCCATAATGATGACCACATCGCCGCGAGCATTGTCTAAACCTGCACTTAGCGCAATTTCTTTACCGAAGTTTCTAGAAAACTTCACGATAGAAATGGGGTAGCTTTGAGAGAGCTCTTGAGCTACGGCTACAGTGTTATCTTGGCTGCCATCATCAACAATAAGAATCTCCACCTCATTACAAAACTGTTTGAGGTAGTTGTAGGTTTCTGGAATTACCTGTGGAAGATTCTCAGCTTCGTTATAGGCAGGCAACAAACAAGTGATCATATTTGGCAGATCACGAAGGTTTTTGCTCTCAGTAAGAGGGGCGTTTGGAGCGCTCATATTTTTATCACCCATGTAGACTTCACCTTCACTTAAACCATGAAGGACAATAACGCGACATTATATACAGGTTTGACCTTAGTATTAAATAAAGGACCTGTGATATTTAGATTTGCTTCCAATGCACGTCTATCCTCCAAATTTTGTGATTTTAACTTAAAGCTCATTTTTGGGGTTGCTTAACATCAGGGATGTGCCGTTTAGATATTTCCTACGTAGCTCTACGCCCCATCTTTCATGGTCTCTGAACGCATTCTGTTTTTTGTTTAAATTCATATATACAAATCTCACACGCAATCGTTTAGTTTGATTTCAACGGCAAAGATAACCTCTTTTCTTAAGTTTTCAAAAGAATAAGTCGTCTATCGAAATTAGCTCATGTGTTGCTTGAGGAGAAAAGTATGAAAAGAAATTTAATTCCACTTGTTCCAGTTATCTCTGCTTTTTTGCTGGCAGGGTGTTTTAGTAAGAGTGAAGGAAATAAAAATACAGCGGCACCAAAAAACTCTGCCCCTAAAGTTGTGAATGTCGCTCCAAAGAACTCAGCTTTGAAAAAAGAACTTTCGCTGTTGCAATCATCAGACCTAGAAAGCCGATCAAAAGCCATCGAGTCAATAATTAATATGCCGGTAGGAAAGACCAGCATGTCGATTTCAGTCCCAAGCAAGTTCAACTCTGTCAAGAAAACTCAAAAGTAATCAGGTCTAATAGAGGAATAACATGATGAAAGTAAAAAATGCTCTACTGGTTAGTGCTTTGACCACTTGTGGACTGACTACAACTCAAGTCGCTATGGCAAGTTCGACCGTACTAACAGATGTGTATGCTGGTGCCTTTTCAGTTAACACCAATATGGAAGAAAGTGTGGATGAAATGATCACAGCAAAGCTAAAAGCGTCTTTCTTTTCTTCTGCCGCAACTTACATGGAACTGACCAAAAAAGACAGATACCAGGCAAAACCAGCTGAATTGCAAAGTCAGCTAGAAGCGGCGTCTAAGAATCCACAATATTCAATTGAAGATCGCCAAAGCTTTGCAAACGCATACTCTGAAGTAGGAATGGTTATTAACTATCTGAAGTCTCAAGGGATGAAAGATGTTGAAAAGCAATCAATGACCTTTTGCCGAGCAGACGGAATAGACGCCAGTTTATGGCCTGGAATTGATGATGTGATCTCTAAATACGGAAAGAGATCTGATACTCAGTTTACCAAAGTTGAGGTCTCTACAATCTATACGCCTGATATGAATACTGGAAACTGCGGTAAGCCAGAGGATTGGAACCCCAAGTTAAAGAAAAATGCGAATTCTAACGCATTGAAAGCCGTACCTAGCGGAATAATTGCTTATTCAGGTGACATTGGTAATGCAAGTGGCGAACTGGTCTACATTCTTGAAAATAATATGCCTGAAGACCAAGACAATAAGATGAACGTCTCTTACGAATCCTTCACATTTTACCAAACGTCGGCAGATGGGAATCCAGAAGAAGGGATCTTTAGACGTTACAGAGTTGAAGAGCCTACGAATAAGACAGAAACAGCATCTAAATTCTCTAGCAATGTTATTTGTAAGCAATGTGAAACTGCGAATGAGTCTTTTAAAATTGAATCTCGCAGAGAGTACAACAATCCAGGGGTGAATGGCGCTGAACGTGATGATGTTTATGACCGAACTTTTATCGCATCAACAACAGTTGTCGACAAAACTTCAGGGAAGTTGATTCCAGGTTTTGTCAATGAAAATGCACTGGAGGACGTGTATCTAGTAGAAGCAAGACTAAATACATCTACACCTGCAAATCCAAGTTATGAAAATGTATATATAGACAGGTATAAATTGAGTGAAGGTTTGGTTGTTGGTCGATATGACAGTAACCACAAAGTTAGCACAAATGACCTGAAACTCATTAACTTAATTGGTCAATTTGGGTTAAGTAAAGTCCTTCCAGAAAACGAGATCTATCCGAATAGCTTTAATATTGACCTAAATAACAACTCGTTTCATATCTTGGGCGGTAGTTCAAAACAGCACTCTGTTACGGCTACTAATGAACATGAGAAGAAGGTTCTTACTGCAATTGACGGATTGAACGAGCAGCCTGTTAGCTTTGACAAGTCAGCGATCAATATAAGCACTTGGAACAGCGTTAATTAGAGTTGAGCTTCTTTTGAGTTTATGTAAGCCAGTAACAAAATGTTGCTGGCTTTTTATATCAATTACTTATACAAGGTAAAGGAGTGATTCAGGTAAGCGAGTTACCTTGGTGCTTACATGTCCTTACATTGGGGTGAAATACAGTCTGCTACTATCTGCTCGCAGTCCAATCAAGGGAACTGAGAACTGCCTAATAAAATTATTTCATCTAATGCTTTAGGTATAAATTTATGAGGTTTAACCGTTCCCTAATGACCATAGCAGTGGTCGCTACTCTTGCAGTTATGGCATCCGGCTGTAACAACAATTCCAACACTTCATCACCGACGAAGCCACCGTCTACTTCACCGACGACGCAACCAACTTTACCAACGACACCTTCAACCACTCCAAAAGTTAAATTTGATGCTGATGCTTACAAAAAGCAGGTGAACTCAGCACCGGAGTGTGGTGAATGGCATTTGCCAGAGCATATGGAATTCTTGCCTCAGCAACAAATCTTAGATAAAGCTGAGCTCGACTCTCAGACGCAAAAGTTCATTCAAGGAATGGCTTCTGCTCAAGCACTGGAAGCCATATTGAGTCAGGCTCCTAGCGCTATAACTCCAAAAATGAAAGATGAAATAAGACAGTGTTCCTCTATTACTACAGGAAACACGGTTCATGAGTTTTCTCAGTGTGGTTCTAAAATCAAAAGGTTGTTTACCAAACTGTATCAGAGCGATGACGATCGATTTCGAATGATTTGCCGCGTCACGAAGCCGCAAATTAATATTGCAGTAATTCCAGTAGTTATTGACGGTTACACAATACCGTCGAAGAACATTCGACAAGAGGTGTTGGCAAGGTTCGGTGAAGGTTCAAATGTGGATAAACATTTAGAAGCAACATTGAATAAAAACGTTACTCTTACTGTTGCTTCTGAGTTAGCCGTGAGTGGTATTGAGTCTGATGGCGACAATAAGGTTTCATTACCTTACAAGAATCAGATCATTAACCAATCACTTACCCAATTCGATGGTTCTAAATTGGAACCATCCAAGTATGACCAATTGGCGCTTGTCTACATTGCAGGAAACAATACCGGTCTCACTAGCTACGGCAATATATATAAGACCGAGACATTGAGCGATGGAACTGTCCTAAAAAACCGATTTATCATCATTAGTGATTTAACCAGCCAGTCTAAACCGTCGAAACTGGGCATCGACCCTACAGCGAAAAGTCTATCACCTGATCAGATCTTGTTTGTACATGAATACGTTCATGGTCTTGGTTTAGGTCACGCTTCTATATCTCCTTGTTCCTATAAGCATTTCACTAATGGGGATAAAGTTTTCGACTTTGTTCAGTCTTGTGATTGGACGAAAACTGAAAAACTAAATAAAGAAGTAATGCACAAGTTCCACAAAGAATTTAATAAGTTCTTTTCGTTCAACTATGGGGTCCACAACGGTGTTATGGGAGGCAAAGGTGAGATTGGTCAAGAGGTTTTACCATACTTCCAATATCGCTTAGGTATGGTCAGCCAAGATAAAGTGGCAACAGTCAATGAGTCTAAAACCCTTGTGTTAAATGGCTTCAACCCTAAAGAGAATACTTTACAGTTAATTCATCTAAGTACTAAAAATGGTCACTTTTGGTTGTGGTTCAACGCGCAAAATGACCGTTTTGACTGGATGATGGAGAATACCACTCTTGTTAATGATCTTAAGTCAAGCTCACCTGGGACACCAGAATTTGGTACTGGAATTACATTAGCAACCGTATCAACCAATGAAGATGAAACGGTAATCATTATTCCTAATAAATACTCGTTTGCCATCCCAAACAATCCTCTGTCATTAAAAACGGACGAGTCACTGTTTAAGGATGGTATGTACACTATCGACAATGTAGAAATGACAATTTCAACCAAGGGACCAAAAGCCAAAACAATCGAGTTTGTGTTTAAGTAACTTAAAATCCCGTAAGACTTTAGCCAGCTTTGTTAAGCTGGCTTTCTTTTTCCTGCACAAAAAAGCCCACAGACTTCGTGGGCAAATAGGAGGACGATTTAAGGTTTAAATCTCAGAGTTGTACTCTTCTCTTTCTGGGCATGTACCTAGAATTTCTTTTCGACCAGATTCGTTTCTTTGCTCAAGAATCACATCAAAACCCCATAGGCGGTAAAGATGTTTGAGAACTTCCGGGTAGCTCTTGCCCAATGGAATTCGGTCGTGTGGAACATATTGAAGAACCAGTGAGCGATCGCCGCGCACGTCCACATTCCAGACCTGAATATTCGGTTCCAGGTTGCTCAGGTTGTATTGTGCTGCCAATTTTTCCCGGATTTGGCGATAACCAACTTCATCATGTATTGCACTGACTTCGATGTGGTTTTTACGATCATCGTCATTGATGGCAAACAATTTAAAGTCACGCATGACTTTGGGAGACAAATACTGGCTAATAAAGCTTTCGTCTTTAAAGTTCTCCATGGCAAAGTGCGCTGTTTCTAACCAGTCGCCACCAGCTATATCTGGGAACCACTCTTTGTCTTCATCGGTTGGGTCTTCACACATTCTGCGAATGTCCTGGAACATTGCAAAGCCCAAAGCATAGGGGTTGATACCACTAAAGTACGGGCTATTGTAAGGAGGCTGCGCGACGACATTTGTGTGGCTGTGAAGAAATTCCAACATAAACTTCTCAGACACCAAACCCTCATCATACATATGATTCAAGATGGTGTAGTGCCAAAAGGTAGCCCAGCCTTCATTCATTACCTGAGTTTGTTTCTGAGGGTAGAAATACTGACTGACCTTTCTTACGATTCGTACGATTTCGCGCTGCCAAGGCTCTAGTAAAGGCGCATGTTTTTCAATGAAGTACAGGATGTTTTCCTGAGGCTCACTCGGAAAACGAATTTTCTGAGACGCTTCTTTCTCTTCACTTTTTGGAACGGTTTTCCAAAGCTCATTCACCTGAGACTGCAAATACGCCTCGCGGGCTTCTTGCCTCGCCTTTTCTTCGACAATGGAGATTTTCTCCGGGCGTTTGTATCGATCTACACCAAAGTTCATTAGTGCGTGACAAGAGTCGAGAAGCTGTTCGACCTCTTCTACACCGTGCTTTTCCTCGCACTCGGTAATGTAGTTTCTTGCGAAGAGCAGGTAGTCGACGATTGAGCTTGCGTCTGTCCAGGTTTGGAAAAGATAATTACCTTTGAAGAAAGAGTTGTGACCGTAGCAGGCATGCGCCATAACCAGTGCTTGCATGGTTACCGTGTTTTCTTCCATCAGGTAAGCAATACAGGGGTCTGAATTGATCACTATTTCATACGCAAGACCCATCTGACCGTGCTTGTAGTTCTGTTCGGTTTGTATGAACTTTTTACCGAATGACCAGTGATGGTAGTTGATGGGCATGCCGATACTTGAATAAGCATCCATCATTTGCTCTGCTGTGATCACTTCGATTTGGTTAGGGTAAGTGTCCAGTCGATAGTGTTCAGCAACACGTTTAATTTCAGTATGGTAGCGCTCCAGAAGTTCAAACGTCCAGTCCGGACCATCTGGCAAGCGCTTGCTGTCGGTAGCTTTTTTCTTAGCTGTTTTAGTAGCCATAGCGCGCCTCCCTAAGCTGTTTCTTTCTGAAACAGTTCCCTGAATACTGGGAAAATATCATCCACAGTACGAATATTTTTCATGGCAAAGTTGTCGAAAGCTTCTTCCAGCTTCTGATATTCATGCCACAAGGTTTGGTGGGTTCTTCTTGTAATTTCTATATAGGAGTAGTATTGGCAGTCGGGTAATATGTTGTTGACCAACAGTTCCTTACATCGAGGGGAGTCGTCTGCCCAGTTATCGCCATCCGATGCCTGCGCGGCGTAAATGTTCCACTCGTTGGTTGGATACCTGTCTTTCACTATCTCATCCATTAGCTTCAGTGCACTGGATACGATGGTGCCACCCGTTTCCTGCGAGTAGAAAAACTCGTGCTCGTCCACTTCTTTTGCCTGAGTGTGATGGCGGATGAAGACCACTTCCACATTCTCGTAGGTGCGAGTCAGGAACAGATAAAGCAGGACATAAAAACGTTTTGCGATGTCTTTGGTCGCCTGATCCATTGAGCCGGACACATCCATTAAGCAAAACATGACTGCTTGGCTGGATGGAATAGGGCGCTTTTCATAATTTTTAAAGCGAAGATCGAACGTATCAATAAACGGAACACTGCTGATTTTCTGACGAAGTTCTTCAATTTCCTGTTGAAGACGCTTTTCTTCCAAAGGCTGAGCAGGTTCGTTGTTCTCTATACGCTCAAGCTCTTCTTCCAGCTCATTAAGCAGACGCTTCTTGCCAGCCGTCATTGCCGTTCTGCGAGCCAGCGATTGCTGGAGAGAGCGCACAACACTGATGTTGGCAGGAATACCGGCTGTCTGGAAACCAGCTCTGTGGGTTTTCCATTCCGTAATTTTGTTGATTTGATTTTTTTGCAGGTTGGGTAGTTCTAAATCTTCAAACAGAATGTCGAGATATTCATCTTTGGAGATTTGGAATACAAAATCGTCTTGACCTTCGCCGTCTGCACTTGCGTCACCTTCACCAGAGCCTCCGCCTTGACCGCCACCTTTTGGGCGTTCAATTTTGTCACCGGTAATGAACTGGTCATTGCCTGGGTGAACACGCTCTCTCACTCCTCCTTGTCCCTGATGAAAAATAGGCTCTTTGATGTCTTTGTGCGGAATCGAGATGTCCTCACCAGTTTCGGTATTGGTGATTGAACGGCGATTCACGGCATCGGCTACCGATTCCTTTATTTGCTCTTTATGGCGACGCAAAAAGCGCTGTCTGTTGACCGTGCTTTTGTTCTTGCCATTGAGCCTTCTGTCGATAAATTGCGCCATACGTTAATCCCTCTGAAACGTCAAAGTGTCGAACTGTGTGCCATGAGTGACTGGCAATGCATGCCAGTCCCCATTTTTCAGACACTTAGTATTAAGAGGACTTACGAACTCGTAGGTACCACTCTGACAGCAGTCTGACTTGTTTCTTGGTGTAGCCTTTCTCCATCATACGAGCGACAAAGTCGTCGTGTTTTTTCTGATCGTCGGTTGAGGTTTTCGCATTAAAGGAAATAACAGGAAGTAACTCTTCTGTGTTCGAGAACATTTTCTTCTCGATAACGGTTCTGAGTTTTTCGTAGCTGGTCCAAACTGGGTTCTGACCTTTGTTATTGGCACGAGCGCGCAATACAAAGTTCACAATCTCATTTCGGAAGTCTTTCGGATTACTGATACCAGCTGTTTTCTCGATTTTTTCAAGCTCGTTGTTCAGAGCCGCACGGTCAAACAGTTGCCCTGTTTCTGGGTCGCGATATTCCTGATCCTGAATCCAGAAATCAGCGTAGGTCACGTAGCGGTCGAAAATGTTCTGACCGTACTCAGAATAGGATTCGAGGTAAGCAGTCTGAATCTCTTTACCGATAAACTCGACGTATTTAGGTACTAAGTAGCCTTTCAAGAATTCAAGGTAGCGCTCGGCAGTATCTTGTGGGAACTGCTCGCGCTCTACCTGTTGTTCAATCACGTAGAACAGGTGAACTGGGTTTGCTGCCACTTCAGACTGATCGAAGTTAAATACGCGAGAGAGAATCTTGAACGCAAAACGGGTTGAGAGACCGGACATGCCTTCATCAACGCCTGCAAAATCACGGTACTCTTGGTAACTCTTCGCTTTTGGATCGGTATCTTTGAGTGTTTCACCGTCGTAAACGCGCATCTTAGAGAATATGGAGGAGTTTTCAGGATCTTTCAGACGAGACAAGATACTGAACTGCGCCAGAATGTCCAAGGTGCTGGGTGAGCACGGTGCTTTGGATAGCTCACTGTGGTCAAGCAGTTTCTGGTAGATTTTGACTTCTTCCGACACGCGCAAGCAGTAAGGGACTTTAACAATGTACACACGGTCAAGGAACGCTTCGTTGTTCTTGTTATTTCGGAAGGTTTGCCACTCAGACTCATTCGAGTGCGCCAGAATCATGCCGTCAAATGGTAAAGCAGACAGACCTTCGGTACCGTTGTAGTTGCCTTCCTGAGTTGCAGTTAGTAGTGGGTGCAATACCTTGATTGGTGCTTTGAACATCTCTACGAATTCCATCAAGCCTTGGTTAGCTCGACACAATGCACCGGAGTAGCTGTATGCATCTGGATCGTCCTGAGAGAAATGCTCAAGTTGGCGGATGTCCACTTTACCAACAAGGGAAGAGATGTCTTGGTTGTTTTCGTCGCCTGGCTCGGTTTTAGCGATCGCAGTTTGTGCCAGAATGGATGGTCTGACTTTCACCACCTTGAATTTTGAAATGTCGCCGCCGAATTCCGTCAGGCGTTTTGCCGCCCAAGGTGACATGATGGAGCGTAGGTAGCGCTTCTCGATGCCGTATTCGCTTTGCAGCAAATCACCGTCTTCGTTCACGTCAAATAAACAGAATGGGTGATCGTTAACAGGGCTGCGCTCCCCGTTTGCAGAAAGCACATAGATTGGCATTTTTTCCATCAGTGCTTTCAGTTTCTCGGCCAACGATGACTTACCGCCACCTACCGGACCCAGAAGGTATAAAATCTGTTTGCGTTCTTCCAGACCCTGAGCGGCGTGCTTTAGGTAAGACACGATTTGCTCAATGGCGTCTTCCATGCCATAAAAGTCTTCGAATGTTTTGTATCGGGAAATCACTCTATTGGAGAAAATACGACTCAGTCTCGGGTCGAGTGCGGTGTCGATAACCTCAGGTTCTCCGATCGCTAACAAGAGGCGCTCAGCAGCGTTGGCATAAGCGCTTTTGTCGTCACGACATAACGATAAAAAGTCCTGCAGTGATAGTTCTTCATCCTTGGCTGCTTCATAGCGAGCCTGGTAGTGGTCAAAAATGCTCATAGCGAATACCCCTCTAAACCTGTCAAATCGACTAATTAACAGCGAAAATGTCACGTCCTTCACTGATTAAGGTTAGACCCAGATTTTGAATTCTGCTTATTAATTCGATATTTATTTCGATTTTTTACTAAAAAAATATGAGCTCGGTAAGGGTTTGTATTGGTGGGATTTATGTGTTTCAAACGCTGTGAAGCGTTGTCCTGCCTAACGTGGTAAAAGAAAAGCACCACATGAACGTGGTGCTTTAAAAATATTTTCAAATAATGTGAAAGACTTACATTAATTTTATGTGCTAAGCATTAAAGATTTGTGCAAATTCAGCAGCAGACAAGTGATACTGTCTTGGACATGCCTTCCAAGTCTTCAGCATTCGGCGATATTTTTCTAACATCGGCATTTGAGCATTGAAGTGGTGGTCAGCCTTATCAAACTGGGTGTATAAGCCTTCTGAATCAACCAAAAAGCGAACGTAATTCACCAGTTGCGCTTCGGATGCAATGTCAAATCCAAGGAAGTTCAAACGGCGCTGGTCCACTTGCTCTCGATCTAAGTCGGCAAGCATCTTATTGGACTCCTGCATCGCGTGATACATTTCCATGATTTCCAGAACTTCACGGCACTGAGTTTCATCCAGGCAGCCGTACTCTTTGTTCAGTTCCTGCATTTGCAATTCATAACCGCGTTCCACGATGGTTTGTAAACGCTGATACTTCGCTGAATTGTCAGGGTCCATTTGTGACATCAGGTAATACTGGTTCGACAGGATCAGGCGTTGAGCGTTAGTCATTTCCATAGCATGGTCTCTCAAAATTTATTACTTAATCTGCGAACCAGAGTAACAGTAAGTATCCGACCAGAAACATGATCTCAACACATGTTTAATAAGGTTTGTTGAGAGTTTGAACGATTTTTTCGTGCTTCTATGGATAGTTTTCTGGACTTGTTGGAATAGTTTTTAAGACTTGTTGGAATAGAGGTAGTGACGGTCAGAAAAAACTCGTAACCACTCGGGTTTGTAAACGCAAAGAATGGCCAGTGTCATGCCATTTAATAGCCCTTCGGGAAAAGCCATCAATGGAATGAGAACAAAGAAATTATCCACCACGGTAGTGAGATCGTAAGTGCCTTGCCAAAGGTAATAAGTGCCTCTGACCAATAAGTGAACACTGCCCGTAAACATGGCATTGAAAAAGCCTGCGACAAAAATAAAAACAAATACATTTTTAGGAAGGTAATGATAGCTAAGAGAAAAAATGCCATAGCTGACCAAAACTGGTATTAGACCGGATATTAAAACCTGCACAGAAAAGTCGGCGATTAACCAGCCATCCCAAACGGCTATCAAAGCAAAAATAGGGATTAACAAAACGCACGCAATTCGCCAGCCAAACATCATGGTGAAAGCCGTTAAGCCAAGGAAATGAATATCTAAACCGCTTTTCACTCCGGCTTTAGTTTGCCAAAGGAAAAACAGAATTGCGCAACAAATAATGGTGAGGTTCTGGAAACTGCGTTCCTGTACGAACTTGGGGATGAACACGCTTTTCACGTCATGCCAGCACCGATAACATGTGAAGACTAACGCTAAAAAACAAAGAAATTGAAAAACCGACATCCTGTCCTTCCCAACAAAGAAAAAGCCAGCATGGAGAATGCTGGCTTAGTGTCTAACTAGTATTTCACATTATCGGTATATTGCTCAAGAATACCTTTGATGGAGTCCATGACTTCTTTCGAAGGAGGCTCTACACCTTCTAACGGGTAGTCATGACCCAACGCTTCCCACTTATGAGCGCCTAGCTTGTGGTAGGGAAGCAACTCAACCTTTTCAATATTGTCCATGTCTTTGATGAAATCACCGAGCATATGTGCTGCTTCTTCATCATCTGTGTAGCCGGGGACAACAACATAACGGATCCAGGTGGTTTGCCCAATTTTGTGTAGGTAGCGAGCAAAATCCAGAGTTCTTCGGTTGGAGACACCAATAAAATCCTGATGGATTTCATCCTTCATGTGTTTGAGATCCAGCATCACCAGATCAGAGGCTTCCAGAACCTCATCAACCACATCGGTGTGTTTTCTTATATAGCCATTGGTATCGAGGCAGGTGTGCATGCCTTCTTCTTTGGCTGCTCTGAAGAAATCTCGAACAAACTCTGGTTGCAACATGGCTTCACCGCCAGAGCAGGTAACACCACCACCAGAAGCACGCATAAAGTGTTTGTAGGACTTTGCCTCATTGATGATTTCTTCGACGCTAACTTCCTTGCCGTCATGGGTATCCCATGTGTCCCGGTTGTGACAATACTTACATCGCATCAGGCATCCCTGAAGGAAAACGATGAAGCGGATTCCAGGACCATCCACAGTGCCACAAGATTCGAATGAATGAATACGACCAGTAGTAGACATGAGCTCATCTCTTAGGATTTGTTTATTGTCATTTTATTACAAAATGCACGCTTACCCTAGGAAAAACTGAGGTTATTTTTCACCAAGAGAGGAAATAATTTCGAATTTCCATTTTGACTTAGTGAATGATTCTTATTTGAAATGAACTGAGTAATAACTGTTTATAAAACATCAAAATAGCCAGAAAAGCGAAAGCGAGCCAGTACCGTGGAAATCAAACTGATCTTCTTTGAAATCGGGAGTCTTGAGCGAGAAAGTCAGTGATGCACCAACGTCTTTATAATGAGCTAATCCTCCTAAAATCGCTGTAGACTGAAAGTGAGTTACAGAAACAGGATATTTCTCATCTGGTCTTTGACCTGTAATCGTAATGTCGTTGTGTCGGTACCTTGCTTCTAAGCCAGAAAACAAGAACCACCCAGAACGTCCATCATCCAGCCTCAGCCTGTGAGCGGGATTGTCGTATTTTATTGCAATGGAGCCAAAGGAATTGCCCAGCGCATCACCCCAGCGAAAGAGCACGCCACTGCCTAATTCAGAGCGGAAGTTTCCCAGTTCCAGACGATTCGTCCAGGATATTTCTGTTTCTCCAAGAAGCCCAGAGCTGCGGCTAAGGAGTTTTTGATGTGAATAGCCCAATTGGTAAACAAAAGATTCTTCGATCTGATGCTCCCATCCTCGCGGTTTAGGGGAGCCGATAATGTCATGGACAAAAGTTTGGGTACTGTCTGCCTGAGCATTACGTCCCATCACTCCCATGAGAACATGAATATTTTGGTAGGTATTGCTGTCTCCTGAAGCCAGATGTGAGTCCAGGTAGCTCAAACCGGCATAAGGGCGTTCATTTGGTTTTTGGGTGGTAGATTCAATATCGTCAGGCGTCCAGAGCTTTTGCCCGAAATCGATACCAAAGTAGAGACGATCGCTACTTTTATCAAACCAACTTAGATAGCTGGGTTCGCTTTCTAGTTCAGTGGAAAATCCGAGGGTAATGCCGCTGCTGTAATCCCTGTCGCTGGTTACCATGGAGTCGTTATCCATGGTCAGAGACCAAAGCGTTTTGGCGTGAGAAAAAAGAGGCGAAAGTGCCAAGGAAACAAAGAGAAGTGACGCAGTTTTCATAGCAATTCTACTCCTTAGCTATCGAGCTCATAATAGCAATGTGAACTGATTTCATTTTTTATGCAATTCAGCCAGTAACAGTTTTGAACATCCTCACGTAAAAGGAAGTGTTAAAAATTAATTGATGGAAATGTCAATTGTCAAATGTTAGAAAAATGTAAATACAACCAAAGTGCTTGGCTTTTGTTGTGTTCTAAGTTTTTTTATCCGAAAAGGAGGGAGTGATGAAAAGCTTTGCGCTCTCACAAAAGCAAAAGGTATGGATATATCTGGCGGCTTTGATGGCAGGTTTCGTCGGGTTGTCTTTGTTTATTTCAGTCAAAATTGGAGCGGTTACTGGACAATATAAAAAACAAAGTGACATTCAAGAAGGAGTCTCTCAAATTAGCGAAACTCAGATTGGACTTCTGGAACTGGCCGCTAGGCTAAATAACTTAACAGTTGACCAAGTACCTGAAATTAAAGCTTTGCTAAGCACTATTTCTGAAAAAGCGGAAGCAAAGAAATACATTCTTTCAGACGTTGGGCTAAATCAGGGAGCCGTGGAGTTTGTGGAATCGGTGTCCGCTTACAAAGCAGCCATGTCTCCGTGGTTGTCCATTCGTGAAGAGATGGGATTTAACGTTGATGATGGCAAGTTGGGACAACTTAAGCAACTCGCCAACACCATTGAAGCAAAAATTGCAGAAACAGGCATGGTGAGCATCAATTCAGACTTTCAAAATATGGTCAAAACGCAGCAAGCGTACTTACTTCAACCTAACGAAGAGAATTTGAAGTTTTTTAACCGTGCGTTAGCGATGTTTATCAATATGTCTAACTCGTATGCCATGCTCGACCTCTATGAGAAGGAAGTTGAATTGTTTAAGGAGCATTCTGCTCGGGTGAGTGAGTTGTCGGTCGAACTGAAAACAGTCGAAGAAAACTTATTCATACGTCAACAAGATGTTCAGAAAACGGTCTCTAACCTGGCAAAAGAGATGAATATCATTAGCGCCCAGTTCGGTGAGGCGGCGCAGCAAACTTCCTCAACCGTTCAGTTTTCAACGCTGATTGCCTGCCTGATTCTAGCCCTGTTTACGCTGTTCATTTTTGTTTCTCAAAACCTCTCTATTTCTCGCTCTCTAAAGAAAGTAACAGAAATGCTGGAACGAATTTCTTCAGGTGATCTTTCAAAGAGAATGCCCGTTTCTTCAAACAAAAATGATGAATTTAACCGTCTGGCCATTAACATCAATCTGGCTTGCCAGCATCTTGGTGAGTTGGTTAAGGGAGTGCAACAAAGCAGTACAGCGCTTTCGTCTAATGCAACGGAATTGAATTCCGGTCTAGATGATTTGGTTGCAAGTCAGCACGACGTTGTTGTACAGACGCAAGTGCTTGCTTCGGCAACCGAAGAAGTGAATGCGACGACCCAGGATGTTTCAGGTAGTCTGGAACTTGTGGTTAAGGTGAGCGAAGAATCCAGTAAATCTGCACAAAAAGGTGCCTCGGTGATCACCAGCGCCATTGATTCGATTGAAGATATTGGGGAAATTCTTGGCAACGCGGCAAGCCATATCAAGTTACTGGAAGACGCGTCATCAAAAGTCGATTCTGTTATGGAAATCATCAATGGTATTGCAGAACAAACTAACTTATTGGCGTTGAATGCCGCGATTGAAGCTGCCAGAGCAGGGGAGCAAGGGCGTGGTTTTGCTGTGGTTGCCGATGAAGTTCGAAGCCTGGCCGTAAGAACCGTAGATGCGGTGGCAGAAATTTCCGGAACCATCGAGACAATGAAAAAAGAGAGCGCCGAGGTGATTCAGTATATCGGGCAGTCTGAAGTTTCTATGCGAAAAGGACGTGAAAAAGGGCACGAAGCCATGGAAGCATTACGTTTGATCACCGAGCAGGTTAGTGAAGCAAGTGAACAGACGGAAGGTATTTTCCAGGCAATTCGGGAGCTGGCTGCTACAAGCCAGTCTATGGCAGACAGTATGTCGCAGATTTCCGGTTCAATGAGTACTATTGAGGACAACAACACTCAATTGCGTCAAACCAGTGGTCGGGTAGATGAACGCTCTGGCATTTTGATGCAGGAATGCAACCAGTTTTCAGTGTAGCCATCAACATATCATTGCAGAAAAACAAAAAGCCCCGCATTTGCGGGGCTTTGTCATTGGTAACTAAGAATCTTATAGAGACTCAGTAAATGTACGCGCGATTACGTCTTTTTGCTGCTCTACAGTCAGAGAGTTAAAACGTACAGCGTAACCAGATACACGGATTGTCAGCTGTGGGTAGTTCTCTGGGTGCTTAACTGCGTCTTCTAGAGTTTCACGGTTAAGTACGTTTACGTTCAGGTGCTGACCACCCTCGATACCCTGCTCGTGGTGGAAGTAACCATCCATCAGACCAGCCAGGTTCGCACGTTGAGAATTCTCTTCTTTACCTAGTGCATTTGGCACGATAGAGAATGTGTAAGAGATACCGTCTTTCGCATCAGCAAATGGCAGTTTACCGACAGATGTCAGAGATGCTACTGCACCTTTCTCATCACGACCGTGCATTGGGTTTGCACCTGGTGCAAATGGTGCACCTGCTTTACGACCATCTGGTGTTGTACCAGTCTTCTTACCGTATACCACGTTTGAAGTGATAGTAAGGATGGACTGAGTAGGAACTGCATCACGGTAAGTCTTAAGCTTACGGATTTTACCCATGAAGATAGAAACAAGTTCACAAGCCATGTCATCAACACGTGCGTCGTTGTTACCAAATTTAGGGTAGTCGCCAGAGATGTCGAAGTCGATAGCAATGCCGTCTTCGTCACGGATTGGCTTAACTTGACCGTACTTGATCGCAGACAATGAGTCAGCAGCAACAGAAAGACCTGCGATACCACACGCCATTGTACGGCGAACGTCACGATCGTGAAGTGCCATTAGAGCTGCTTCGTAGCTGTACTTGTCGTGAGAGTAGTGGATAGCATTTAGCGCAGTCACATATTGCTTCGCCAGCCAGTCCATGAAGTTGTCCAGACCAGCCCAAACTTTGTCGAAGTCCAGAACTTCATCAAGCATTGGTTCAGTCTTAGGACCAACTTGCATCTTAAGCTTCTCATCTACACCGCCGTTGATAACGTAAAGTAGAGTCTTGGCTAGGTTTGCACGAGCGCCGAAGAACTGCATGTGCTTACCGATAACCATTGGAGATACACAACAAGCGATAGCGTAGTCATCGTTGTCGAAGTCAGGACGCATTAGGTCATCGTTCTCGTACTGGATAGAAGAAGTATCGATAGATACTTTCGCACAGAACTTCTTGAAGCCGTCAGGTAGTTGCTCAGACCAAAGTACAGTGATGTTTGGCTCTGGAGAAGGACCCATAGTGTATAGCGTGTTTAGGAAACGGAAGTTTGTACGTGTAACAAGAGTACGACCGTCAACACCCATACCACCCATAGATTCTGTTGCCCAGATTGGGTCGCCAGAGAATAGCTCATCGTACTCAGGAGTACGTAGGAAGCGAACCATACGCAGCTTCATTACGAAGTGGTCGATCATTTCCTGAGCTTGTTCTTCTGTGATGATGCCAGCAGCGATATCACGCTCAACGTATACGTCTAGGAAAGTCGAAGTACGGCCCAGAGACATCGCCGCGCCGTTTTGAGATTTAACCGCAGCCAGGTAACCGAAGTAAGTCCACTGGATTGCTTCCTGTGCAGTAGTTGCAGGACCAGAAATGTCGAAGCCGTAAGACGCTGCCATTTCTTTCAATTGACCTAGTGCACGGTGCTGCTCTTGAAGCTCTTCACGCAATTGCATGGTCATTTGTAGATCGTCACCACCTTCAAGTTTTTCTTGAGTAGAGTGGAACTGAGCGACCTTGTCCTTCATTAGGAAGTCTACGCCGTATAGAGCGACACGACGGTAGTCACCAATGATACGACCACGACCGTATGCATCAGGAAGACCAGTCAGAACACCAGACTTACGACATTTTAGAATATCTGGAGAGTAAACATCGAAAACACCTTGGTTGTGTGTTTTTCTGTACTCTGAGTAGATTTTAGAAACTTGTGGATCTAGTGTGCGACCGTACGCTTTGCATGATCCTTCGATCATACGTACACCGCCGTTAGGCATGATTGCACGCTTAAGAGGCGCCTCAGTCTGAAGACCAACAATGGTTTCTAGGTCTTTGTTGATGTAGCCAGCATCATGAGAAGTGATGGTAGAGATAACTGAAGTATCGAAATCAACAGGTGCGTGAGTAGCGTTTTCCTGTTTGATACCTTCCATTACCTTAGCCCAAAGCGCATTCGTTGCTTCAGTACCTTCAGAAACTAGGAAAGATTCGTCACCTTCATACGGCGTGTAGTTCTTTTGAATGAAATCACGAACGTTAACTTCGTTTTGCCAATCGCCTTGTGCAAAACCTTCCCAAGCTTTAGCAAATTGCTCTGCCATGACATACCTACCTTTTTAGTAGAAAAAACACGTACTGTTTTTAGCCGTTGAGCCAGCTACCTCCTACGGGGAGGGCAGTACACTCTTTATGAATAACAATATGAATAGCTTCGCTTTTTTCGTCTTAAAGCTATACATATTGTCACTAGTTTTAAGATTCTGTCTCTTTTCTTCAGTTCCAAGATAGTCTAAAAAAAAGTTGCAAACCTTAAACTAAATCAATAAATCCTAAAAAAAATCGATAAAAATTGGGTGGCAATTGTTGCCACCCACAAATTTATTTGAATTTAAAGCCAGGCTTTGATGCCATATTGGCTTTCAAGCATACCTACCGCTAGCATAGCAATCAGACAGATAACCAGTACACCACCTGGGATCACAACTTTGTCGACGAAAGAAAGCTTCTTCGCGCGCTCTTTGTCACCAATTAGGCCGTTGTTATCCAGAAGCATTGTGATAGCCCATGCCAGAACAGGGTTAACCACGGCACTACCAAAGATACAGATACCAGCTGCTTGTGAATCTTTCGTGTCTTTCACCATCTGCATGCCTGCTTCAAGCAATGGAAGGAATACACCAACCAGAAGAGCAACACGCATGACAGGAGGCCAAACAGCGACATCCATTGGGAAACCAAGAATCGCGACAGCCATAACAATCAAGCCAAGCAGGATTGCACCACCAGGAATAGGGCGCTTGGCGATAGCAGCTGGGATCATGTACGTACCCCAAGAAGAAGTGATGTTACCACCACCGACTGCTGTACCAACCATCTGACGAATTGAACACATGGTCATTGTGTCATCGACATCCATAAGTACTTTTTCAGTACGCTTAGGGTAGTTAAGCTCTTGGAAAATACGGTGACCAAGGAAGTCAGGAGACCACATCGCTACCGCCAGAATCGCAAATGGCAGTGATGCAATGAAATGCTGAAGCGTTGGCAAGCCAAGCTGCCAGCCCGTTTCCGTGCTGCCCCACCAGTAAACAGGGTTTAGGTTAGGCAAGCCCATTTCAGTTTCAAATTTCAGGTCAAAGCTTGCGCCCAATGCTAACGCAACGACCAGACCAACTGCCGCACACACTGGAATTGCCAGCCAGCGCATGTTGATTTTGGCTAGAAATGCATAAATAACGATGGTAATTGCGAGTACAACCAACCCGACATAACCCATGCTGCCTGCAGCCACTTCCGCAGATTCAAGACCCGTTGCCCAACTTTGAATTGAACCGATCTGGCTCATGGTTCCAGTAAAACCGAGGAATATCAGGAGACCACCAGCGGTGCCTTGGGAAGTTAAGTTAACGAGTTTAGAACCGCCCTTGAAGTAACTTAAAAGAAGACCAAATACCCCAAGAAGAATGGCAAGCGCAAGAGGGTGAGCACCGGCTAAAGCAATGGTGCCGATGAGCGGGATCATTGGTCCGTGGTTACCTGCGAGGTTAGCACGAGGGTTAATGAAACCGGATGCGAGTACACAGAAAAGTAGAGCAGGGATTAGCATTTCAACACGAGCAACTTCAATGGCAAATTCTTTACCTAAATTGACGTGTTCCCAAGCGGCGGACAGACCATCTGCCCACGACATCATTACCGCTGAATACATGGCAATGATACCGATTGTGCCAGCAAGTGCTGGAACTAAATCTTCCAATTCAAAGCGGAAGTCGCGACCGGGAAGGTTCAGACCATAGCGGCGAGGCTTCATTATTTGAAGTTCATGGTCTAGATAATCTGAACGACTCTTGAACTCTGAAGCTGGTTTGTGCAGCTCGCTATAGCTTTTCTCATCCATAGCGTCTGAGTTGTCTGTTTTGACGGCGTCGGACATAGATTCCTCGTTTTCTTAAAGTTAGTAATTCTTTAAACATTGAAACAACCGCAAATAAGCGGTTGCATTCGCTAAACTGTGGCACGAGCTATGTGGGCTAGTGTTGCACAATATGAAACTCTTTTGTTGATTAAATTGTTGTTTTTTGTATTCGTTCCGAGTGTATCAACGGGCCTATTTAGCATGATTGATCTTGATCACTTAAAGGCTATTGTTGAAATAAAACTACAACATGATGCTAATAATGCGTGTACCTGCATCAAATTATGTAAATTGGTTACGGTTATTTTCGAAAAAATACAAGTTATGCGAAGCATCTATCAGCCAGAGAAATAAAAATATGATCTTTATCATTAACGTGATGTAAGGGATGAGAAAGTGAGCAGAAATTGGTTCGGCTGTTTGAGGCTATCTAACAGCGCAACGTACTGTTTTTAAGCTAATTTACAATGATGCTCTTTTCTGGCTTGGTTTTTGCTCTTTCATTTCTCAGACAGAGAAATGAAAGAGTGGTGGCAATGGCTTGCCGCTCATGAGGGGAAAAGATGACAAAATTCAAATTCAGTGTTGTTGCTTTGGCTACAGCCGTTATTTTGTCTGGATGCGGTTCAGAAAGTAAGAGCAGCACAGGCAGCAACAGTAAACCACCCACACCACCTGCACCGACGCCGACTCCGCCGCCTGCACCAACAATCTATAATTGGCAGCTTGTTAACCTGCGTTCAGAAGTGCCTAGTTCAGCAAATGCCGATTGTGCTGTTTACGCCGTAGACACGAATGACAGTTCAAAGCGCATCTATGCGTACCGTGCGACACAAAATGTGGTGATTTCAATACACAACTCAGTTGGTAAACTGGTAAAAGAACTCGCCCCCAACGCTTATGGCACAGTAAGCATTAACTATGATGACATTCCAACAAATGGATATGTCACTGTAGAAGAAGTGGACGGCTTAATTGGTTCAGGAAGAGCTCTGTATTCTTATTCTGTTGAAAAACCATTTGTGAACAATATGGTCTTCAACTTACGCAAGCCTGGCGCTTACTCTTGTTATTATACTGGTGAGGGGCTACCTGCAAGCGTCACCCCTGATGCTAATGCTGGTGTAACAGTAAATGCACCTGCGACGAAATATGTGCAATCGAGTTATATCGATAAAGGCACTTCGGGAGCAGTGGCAAATTTTCCAAACAAAATTCCTGTTATCGCGCCAATTCCGGCGACAGAAAAAATCCTACTCACACAGTATGAAACCTACACCAGTTCTCAGGCGCTAGATTTACGGAACTACGCGTTTGTTGGCGGTGACTTCGCACATAATCAGAACACTCACCCCGATAGCAAAACGGTTACGCTTTCCGACACCAATTTAGTCCAGCCAGGTTTAAGCTTTACGGACTTAACCTTATCCAGTGGAAACGAGGTAGAAGTGTCTCACAATGGGCATCTTTATCAGTGGCAGCCAATCTATCAGTCAAGCTCAAACTTTTCATTTGTCGATGGAAACGGTCCATTCAGTGCATGGGCGATGAAAATCAACGGCACAACAACGAACGGGTCTTGGGCGTATAAAGGAATGTATCCTGTTAATTCAACCGCGAAGACTATCACTCCGCCGACTCTGACTAATTTTGCCGCATCGGTTACGACAGCAAACTGCAGTGGTACACACTGTGTAGAAAGCCAAGGGTATACCGCTTCAAATTACAATATCCAGCGTGTTCATGTCCGTTCCAATACGTCGGATGGAAGCAACTATTACCAAACGATTATCTCAATGCCCCGTAGTACTCAGGTACTGATGGAGAGCAAGTATTCAGCGCTAGCTCCATCTTCTTCCAACAGAATAGAAATTGGGTTGGGATCATTAAGTGAGACAAGTTCAGCAATGACTCAGCACTTTATGTCCAACTTTATTGATGTCCAAAATTTGGCATCAGGCACGGCGAGCAACAACTTCGACGTAAATGGTCCGGTAATACAGCCTTCATCTGAAAAGACGCGCTATATTTCATTAATGGGCAAAACAAGTGTCACGCTATCAAATAGCGTTAACTGATGAAGATTGTGAACTGATGGTTTTTCAAGTTCACAAAAATTAACCTTTAAGAGCCTCATTATTGAGGCTCTTTTTACATCAATATCCAGAAAAGCTGAAAATAAACTCTGGTGGATGCATAGTTATTCAGATATATTGTCTGAATAATAAAAACTTTAAAGTTAATAATATGTTGCAAGAAGGTTTCTTGAATGCTAGCTTGTAACACACTTAGAGGTCGGAGTACCTTGCAGTCGGAATTACACAGGGAGTTAAGCGCATGAAGGATGTAATCGCGCTGGATATAAAAGAACTGCACAAAACGTTCGGTCAGAACGAAGTTTTAAAAGGCATTTCGCTTGAAGCTCACAAAGGGGATGTCATTTCCATTATCGGCTCTTCCGGTTCCGGTAAGAGTACCTTTCTTAGATGTATCAATCTTTTAGAAACACCAACTGCTGGTGAAATTTGGGTCAATGGAGAATTGATTCAGATGAAAACTAACCGTCGTGGTGAATCTTTACCCGCTAACGAAAAACAAGTTCAACGAATCCGTTCTCGTCTGGCAATGGTTTTTCAGGGGTTTAATCTTTGGTCTCATTTGACCGTTTTAGAAAATGTTATGGAAGCGCCAGTTCACGTATTGGGTGTACCTAAAGCAGAAGCAAGAGACAAGGCAGAAGAACTGCTAAAGAAAGTCGGTCTCTATGAGCGCAAAGATTATTACCCAGGGCACCTGTCTGGCGGTCAGCAACAACGCGCCGCTATAGCTAGAGCACTGGCGGTTGATCCCGAAGTTATGCTTTTCGATGAACCTACATCGGCGCTTGATCCAGAATTAGTTGGTGAAGTGCTTGGTGTTATGCGTGATCTCGCTGAAGAGGGAAGAACCATGCTGGTGGTCACTCATGAGATGGCATTTGCCCGGGATGTTTCTAACCACGTTATGTTTTTGCATCAGGGTTTGGTGGAAGAACAGGGAGATCCATCTAAACTGTTTACAAACCCTGAGTCGGAAAGACTTCAGCAGTTTATCTCTTCTATTTATTAAAACCAGTCTGATAAGACTAATTAAAACAAACACAACATTTAAACCATTCACAGGAGTATGGATATGAAAAAATGGTTACTTGCTGCGACTTTGGCAGCGACAGCTGTTGCAGGTACTGTTCAGGCGAAGGATTGGAAAACGGTACGCTTTGGAATTGAAGGTGCATACCCTCCATTTAGCTGGACGGAAGCCGATGGTTCGCTTAAAGGTTTTGATGTCGACATGGCGAACGCGCTTTGTAAAGAGATGGCAGTGAAATGTAAGATCGTCCCACAAGACTGGGATGGCATTATCCCATCACTTCTGGCACGCAAATACGACGCTATTATCGCAGCAATGTCGATTACTGAAGAGCGTAAAAAGAAAGTCGATTTCACAGGCAAGTACGCACTTATTCCTAACAAATTCATTGCTAAGAAAGGTGCAGACATTGACTTTAGCAGTCTGGATGGTGTGAAGATCGGTGTACAACGTGCAACCACGCATGACAAATATCTAACCGATAACTACAAGAAAGTGGAAATTGTGCGTTACGGTTCGTTTGATGAAGCTTACCTGGATCTAGCAAACGGTCGAATCGCTTCTGTGTTAGGTGATGCATCTGCACTTGAAGAGGGTGTGCTTAACAAAGATGGCGGCGACGCTTATGAGTTTGTTGGTCCATCTTTGACAGACCCTAAATGGTTTGGTGACGGTTTCGGTATTGCCGTTCGTAAACAAGACAAAGATCTGACCAAGAAGCTGGATGCGGCAATTCTTGCTCTACGTGAGAAGGGCATCTATCAGGAAATTGCAGCTAAGTACTTTAAGTACGACGTTTACGGCGAGTAATCGCTGACTTTTCTTCTTAAACAGAAGGCAACAATAATAAATGCAGAGGCAATGTGTGCCTCTGTAACTTTAATGCCCTGAGCAATTTTCGCCTTCTGCAGCTCGTTGTATTACTGGATGTAAATATGCTGGATCTTCAAGGATACGAAGTCTCAATTTTTAAGGGAGCGCTACTTACCATTGAAGTGGCTGTTCTGTCTCTTATTCTTGCCATGTTCCTTGGAATGTTAGGGGCACTGGCGAAGTTAGCTCCATACCGCTGGGCACGTGCAATCGCGACGCTTTATACCACGGTCATTCGCGGTATACCTGATCTCGTGCTGATGATGCTGATTTTCTTCGGCGGACAAATACTACTGAACAACAGTCTCTACTCAATGAATGAGTGGCTAAATGAATGGATGACCTCAAGTAATCCAGACCATGAGTGGGTTTCTTACCTTCCAGATTATGTTGATGTCAGCCCGTTCATTGCTGGGGTACTGACGATAGGCTTTATCTTTGGTGCTTATATGGCAGAAACTTTCCGTGGCGCCATTATGGCTGTGGATAAAGGAGAGTTAGAAGCAGCGAAGGCATATGGGATGAGCAGTTTCTTATCTTTCCGCCGTATTCTGCTTCCACAAATGATTCGACACGCATTACCGGGTTTTGGCAACAACTGGTTGGTCTTACTAAAAACCACTGCACTGGTGTCAATTATCGGTCTTGAGGATATGGTACGTGTGAGTTCACTGGCCGCTGGTTCGACAAAAATGCCGTTTACTTTCTACATGACGGTTGCCGTAATCTTCCTTTTCTTTACCAGTGTATCAACGGGTTTACTCAAGCTTGTTGAGCGCAAATTCAGTATTCACGCGAGGTAAACCATGGACTTTTCTTTAATTGTAGAAAGCTTTCCTGTTTATCTTGAAGGGCTGTGGACCACGGTCTGGTTAGTTGGGTTAGCGCTTGTTATCGGTTTGATGGTTGCGATTCCATTAGGAGTGGCAAGAAATAGCGCGAATTATCTGATCAGTATGCCTTCTTGGGCATTCATTTATTTCTTCCGAGGCACACCATTATTGGTGCAGTTGTACCTTATCTATTATGGTATGGACCAGTTTTTCCCCGTGAAAGATACCCTATGGGAACATGCGTGGTTCTGTGCTTTGGTGGCTTTTGTGTTGAATACGTCAGCATATACCGCCGAAATTATCCGAGGTGCGATCAATGGGTTGCCTAAAGGTGAAGTGGAAGCGGCAAAAGCATACGGCATGAGTACGTGGAAGACTTACCGTCGCATCATTTTGCCTAGCGCATTAAGAAGGGCGCTTCCGGCATACAGTAATGAAGTGATCTTTATGCTTCACGGTTCGGCAGTGGCCGGTATCGTGACCATTATTGATTTAACCGGTGCAGCAAGGTTAGTAAACTCCCGATATTACGCGCCTTTCGAGTCCTTCCTCACTGCAGGTCTATTTTATATGGCGCTGACTTTTATCATTCTGGGATGTTTCAAAGTCGCAGAGAAGAAATTCCTAGCGTACTTAAGACCGCTTTCTTAATACCTTTAAAAAAAGAAAAGCTCAATGGCGAAAACCATTGAGCTTTTTTGTATCGATATAATACCCTAATTATTAGAGACGATTTCTCCTGCAATGACAGAAGGCTCACCCGTGACCGTTGGCATGACACCGATATTGGCATTGCCTGTAATCGATGTTGGCACAGCGACTGCTGGATCCTGAAGAGTGAGTGCGGTGCATTGTCCTGTTGCGTTTTGCATCTGCTGTTCTATCTCTTTTGCTTTAATCACGTATTGGTTGCTGGACCCCATTAAGGTGCCATCTGCTATTGAGAATTTAGGTCTGTATTGATTACCTTGCTTCTCATAAGGAATACCCCACAGATCCCCATTTCCCCCGTAATTGAGCAGGAAGGTTTGACCATCGTAATTCCCTGCATTACCAGAGCGGTCATTTGCATTACTGTGCGAATAACTGAACTGTATTGGTTTATCAAAGGTCACAATGTTGTTCTGGCTATTACGAACGGCAGATAACTGATTCCAACTGCTGATTCCCGTCTCCCAAACGTAGTAAGTAGTCACGACACTTGGGTCGTAAATATCCCAGACGTTTGTCATGCTCGACGCCACAGTACTTGTTACCATAGGGCCTGAGCGAACTCCCCAGCTGTGAGGTGAGCTGTTAAGTTGCTGCTTGGTTATGGAGGAATTGTATCTAACAGGTTCGCTATTGCTGTCTCTGACCAGAGTCAGGGCATTGCTTCCTGAGTTAGAGAAGGAAAAGTCTATGGCTGACGCCACGTTAGACGCCCGAGTCGAGAATGGGCTGCCACTTCCTTCAAAGTTAGCGAGATCGGTGAGATCAAATGTACCAATAGGGCATCGGTCGAAGCACTTCAAGGTGACAGAACCATTTTCCAGTAGCTCGCCAGTGCCAGTCTCGCTACCATTTAAGAAGGTCTGTTCATAGTAGGTCAGGCTGGAAGAGCCATAAAGATATTTCACTTCCCCACCGAGTTGTTCAGACCACATATACAAAGACTCACCAGCATTAAGTGAAATGAGCTGGTCGGTTACATCAGTAATCTGCTGACCGCTGTCTCCCCAGTTCAGACCTGCTGTAATGTAAAAGCCGTCGGTTCCCACTGAGTCGTCATTAACAGTCAGGTATTTCACTACCCACTGATTGTAACCCGAGCTGTACACGTTGGAATCCCAATAGGAGAACGATACACCTCTTACGTTGCTGAGTGCGAGTGTTTTCACTTCATTCTTTATCAGTCGACCTGGGGCAGTAAGCAGCGTGTAATTCTCGGTAGAACCCTGGTCTTCTCTAACCAAAGTGGTGCCGTTTGCCAAGCTGGAATCACCTTCCGTCCAGACCCCCCAATAGCCTACATGTCCGTAAGCATCGACTTGGTTATCGCTGTCGCTATCGTAACGGAAAGAGAAACCACTATTCAAAGAAACCGCGGCTCCAGTGGATGCGTTGTAAAGGTCGTATCGATGAGCAGAATCTGTGAATTGGGTTCTATCAAGACATTGACCTGAATTACTACCAGTTTTGAAAGGCAGGCTGGCAACATCACTTGCGGACTGGATAAGTACATTGTTTGCGTTGAACGCTAATGCGTAGGCGTTTCCGGAATTGCTGCCTCTGTCAGCAGAAGTGATGGCGTTACCAGAAGCTCGATCAGCGCTCATCACGACACTGGCGCTTTGGACATACGTATCGGCGCCTCGGTTACTGGTTTCGTAGAGTGTAAAACCAATGGAGTTAGCGACGGAATCAGAAGCAACAATTTCGCCAGCGCCATTCTGTGTGCCTTCTAACTGGTCAAACATTTCGAAGTTGAATGTGAACGCTCCAAAAGGGTTACTCTCGCCGGCACCCGACGTGACCTCCGCTTTGAACTTAATGGCCTGATCGCCATCTCCGCCAGACATTTCTGGAATCCAGACGCTAATAACTAAAGGGTCACTGTCTGATTCACGTGTCACGTTAGCAACCGCTTTTAAATAGGAAGGGGTATTGGCTGCCCCTGAAGACTGACCGGTTGAACCGTCGTCTTCATTATCGAAACAAGCCGCTTCATCTGCGAGGACCAGATAAGGTCCCTGGTTTGCAAAGTCTGTTGCTTTGAATTGAGCGGTAAAACACAAAATGCTGTTAACCAGCTCAATGGGCTCTAGCGCTTCTATCCAGACATGAGAACGTTGAGTGGCGTTTGAATAGTCAGTTCCAGTGTCATCAAAGGCAGCGAGACTTGAAGTCGCAATAAAAATGCTCGATGCGAGCAGAGATTTAGTTATTTTCATTGGTCACAACCTCCAACTGTTCTGGAAGAACCAACTGAGACGTTGGTGTTGCTTGGGACTGAGCGGCTGAACTACTGCTGTCACAGCCACTGACGCCTAATACCATGATCAAAGCAGCTAAGCTGCTGTAGAGGGCTTTTTTCATTGTAATGTCTCCCTTTGGTAAGCCATACAATAAAAATATAGAACGCTTATTTAGGAAATCATCATTAAAAATAATGTTATTTAAAATTGTTTTTAAACAGAGGTGTAGGGGGGAGGTTGAGAGGTTGGCTCGATTTTTGGTAGTTAATATTTATACATTATTGAGCTTTTAAATAAATAATGAGCTTATGCCTCATGTTGGCTATTGGTGCGAGATAAAAAAAGCCCAAACCACTTGGGTTTGGGCGGATACAAATAGGAGTTAATAAGAAAAAAGCAGCGTTTGTAACAAGTTGCAGTAAATAAATCAGTCCAATACGACCGCAGACTCGGAATGCCCTGCTTGCTACATATTTTATGACCGGACCAAATTCGGTTAGTTCAAAATTTTTTCAAATTTTTTTTCTTATTCATAAAGCGTTTAGCCACAAGGTTATGGAATTGTGATGTTATCACCTTGTTAAATAAACTGTGTGGCGGTATATTTTCAAACAAGCGTTTAATACGAGTGATTAAAATGAGTGCGAAGAATAAAACGAAAGACAAAATTTTGGATGTGGCTGAGGCGCTCTTTGCAGAGCATGGTTTTAACGATACTTCTCTAAGAACCATAACAAGTAAAGCAAACGTCAACCTGGCTTCTGTGAATTATCACTTTGGAGACAAAAAGACTTTGGTACGCGCAGTTCTCAATCGCTATCTGGAAGCCTTTATGCCAGCACTTGGTGAAGCGCTGACTGAACTGAACAAAAAATCAGAGTTCTCCATGGAAGAGGTATTCCTCTCACTTAAACAGCCTTTGCTATCGCTTAACTCTTTACGTCCGAACGGGGCGAGCCGTTTTATGTCTTTGATTGGCAGAGGTTATACCGATGTACAAGGTCACCTTCGCTGGTTTATCACCACTCGATACGAAGAAGTTCTGGGGCAATTCACGGGATCTGTGAGTAAGGCGAACCCAGCACTGACACCTGAAACTCTATTCTGGCGACTACACTTCACGTTAGGAACCTGTGTCTTCACAATGGCATCGAGCCAGGCTTTGGCAGAAATTGCCTTTAATGACTTTGATAAACAGGTGGACTCAGAAGCCATCATCGATCAACTGATTCCCTATTTAGCGGCTGGCGTCGCAGCAAAATAATCGGTCAATGACCAACCATAACAAAAATAAAGATCAGTTATATAAAGAAACAAAAGGACTGAAACATGAGCTCTCTACAAAACCTAAGAAGGAAATGGGTCAGTGACCCTGCCTTCAAATTCTTTAAGAAGGTATTGCCACCACTCTCTGATACAGAGCGCGAAGCAATGGAAGCCGGCAGCGTATGGTGGGATGGTGAACTGTTCAGCGGTTCTCCGAACTGGCATATGCTTCATCAATACCCGAAACCAGAGCTGACGGACGAGGAGCAAAGCTTTGTCGATAACGAACTCGAAACCTTGCTGGGTATGCTCAATGATGACCAGATCGTAAGGCACGATCGCGATTTACCAGAAGAAGTATGGGATTACCTGAAAAAAGAACGCTTCTTCTCACTCATCATTTCCAAAGAGTACGGCGGACGTGAATTTTCTGCGCTGGCAAACTCAACCATTGTTACCAAAATCGCTACTAAGAGTATCAGTGCTGCGGTTTGCGTGATGGTTCCAAACTCTCTTGGTCCTGGTGAGTTGTTATCACACTATGGAACACAGGAACAAAAAGACTACTGGTTGCCGCGTCTGGCTGATGGTCGTGATATTCCTTGTTTCGCATTAACCGGTCCAGAAGCGGGTTCTGATGCTGGAGGCATTCCTGATCAGGGTGTTGTATGCATGGGGGAATACGAGGGCGAAGAAGTTCTGGGTATTCGTCTAAGCTGGAACAAGCGCTACATCACGTTAGCTCCTGTTGCGACCGTACTTGGTCTGGCATTCAAGCTAAAAGATCCAGACGGTTTATTAGGTGACAATCCTGATTTAGGCATTACTTGTGCTTTGATTCCAGCCGACCACAAAGGGGTGGAACTGGGAGAAAGACACGACCCACTCGGGTTAGCGTTTATGAATGGTCCTACGCGTGGTAACGACGTGTTTATTCCTATGGAATGGCTAATCGGTGGAGCAGATTACGCGGGTAAAGGCTGGCGCATGCTGGTGGAATGTTTGTCTGCGGGGCGTGGTATTTCACTGCCCGCTTTAGGTACATCAATTGGACACCTCACTTCACGTACAACTGGGGCGTATGCCTATGTGCGTAAGCAGTTCGGCATGTCGATTGGTAAATTTGAGGGTGTGGCAGAAGCAATGGGGCGCATCGGTGGTCTGACTTACCTGCTCGAAGCGACCCGAACACTCACAACCACGTCTTTGGATATGAAAGAGAAACCGGGAATCGTTACCGCTATCGCTAAGTACCATATGACGGAAATCGCACGTACTGTTTTGAACGATTCAATGGACATTCATGCCGGGCGTGCGATTCAGACAGGACCAATGAATTACCTGGCGCACCATTACTCAGGGATCCCTGTCGCGATTACAGTGGAGGGGGCGAATATCCTGACACGAAACTTGATGATTTTTGGTCAGGGAGCGACTCGTTGCCATCCATATGTCTTGAAAGAGATGGAAGCGGCAGCCAACCCAGACAGTAAAGAAGGTGCGAAAGAGTTTGATGAGCTGTTGTTTAAGCACATTGGGCACGCCACCAAGAATGCATTCGGTGCATTTGGCGCGGCGCTTACGGGTTCAAAGTTTGTTTCTGCATCTATGAGCGGCGAAACCAAAGTTTACTACCAACACATGACGCGTTTGAGCCGTGCTTTAGCAATAAGCTCTGATGTCGCAATGCTGACTCTCGGTGGTGAATTGAAGCGTAAAGAAATGATTTCGGCGCGCTTAGGCGACGGTCTTAGCTACTTGTTTATGGGCTCTGCAGTGCTCAAAAAGTATGAAGATGATGGCAGGCAGCAATCGGATCTCGACTATGTGCACTACGCAATGAACCATTGTCTGCATAACGCCGCGAAGTCGTTGCAGGAGGCGTATGCGAACTTCCCATCCAAGGCGGCAGGCAAATTCCTGAACTTCCTGGTTTTCCCGTTGGGTAATCATTTTAACAAGTCGACCGATGATAACGCGGTTTCTATCGCCAATAGTTTGATGACCCCGGGGGCGCATCGCGATCGTCTGACTCACCTGTGTTACGTTGGAAAAGACAACGATGACCCAGTTGGCTTGATGGAAAACGCATTCATGGCAATGTACAAAGTGCGTGGTCATGAGCGGAAAGTGATTCAGGGTATCAAAGACGGCAAGATTGATAAGAAAGCGCCTCTTCAAGAAAGGCTTGAGCAAGCATTGGAACACAAGATTTTGAACAAAGTTGAAGTGGACGAAATCTTGAGTGCAGACAAGCTGCGTTATCAGGCGATTCAAGTGGATCATTTCAGCCATGATATGGTTGAAACCCGGACTCATAAAACCAACTCGGTATCGCTGAACAGCGTCGCGTAAACGCTGACAAAGCATACACTTCAAAAGCGCTGCAGCAATGCAGCGCTTTTTTGTACAAACAGCTCCAACCACTTTCTCATTTCACAAGAAATTAGGTGCGAAACGCTTTGTAAACTTTTATCCTAGCAAAGTTTTTTTAAGGGAAATGAATATGATCATCAAACCAAGAATTCGTGGCTTCATTTGTACGACGACACACCCAGTTGGCTGTGAAGCAAACGTAAAAGAACAAATCGAATACACCAAAGCGCAAGGTCCTATCAAAAATGCTCCTAAGCGCGTATTAGTTGTTGGTTCTTCAAGCGGTTACGGCTTGTCTTCTCGTATTGCCGCTGCATTCGGTGGTGGTGCATCAACCATTGGTGTGTTTTTCGAAAAAGCTGGTACAGAGAAAAAGCCTGGCACAGCGGGTTGGTACAACTCAGCGGCTTTTGACAAGTTGGCAAAAGAAGAAGGCTTGTACTCTAAAAGCTTAAACGGCGACGCATTCTCAAACGAAGCGAAACAAAAGACCATCGATTTGATCAAAGAAGACTTGGGTCAGATTGATATGGTAGTTTACTCTCTGGCTTCTCCAGTGCGTAAGCTTCCTGAAACGGGTGAGCTAATCCGTTCGTCTCTTAAGCCTATCGGTGACACGTACACTTCAACTGCGGTAGACACTAACAAAGATGTGATCATCGAAGCGAGTGTTGAACCAGCGACAGAACAGGAAATCAAAGACACGGTTACCGTGATGGGTGGCGAAGACTGGGAATTGTGGATTCAAGCCCTGTCTGAAGCAGGTGTTCTGACAGAAGGTTGTAAGACAGTAGCGTACAGCTACATCGGTACCGAGCTGACTTGGCCAATCTACTGGGATGGTGCTCTAGGTCAGGCGAAGATGGATCTGGATCGTGCGGCTTCTGCACTTAACGACAAGCTTGCAGCGACTGGCGGTAGCGCAAATGTTGCGGTACTGAAGTCGGTTGTCACTCAGGCGAGTTCTGCGATTCCAGTCATGCCTCTTTACATCGCAATGGTCTTCAAGAAAATGCGTGAAGAAGGTGTACACGAAGGTTGTATGGAACAGATCTTCCGTATGTTCAGCCAGCGCTTATACAAAGAAGATGGTTCAGTACCTGAAGTAGACGAGAAGAACCGTCTACGCTTGGATGACTGGGAACTGCGTGATGACATTCAGCAGTACTGTCGTGATCTATGGCCTCAGATTACCAGCGAAAACTTGAAAGAGCTGACGGACTACGTTGAATACAAAGAAGAGTTCTTGAAGCTGTTTGGCTTTGGTTGTGAAGGTGTTGACTACGAAGCAGATGTTAACCCTGCTGTAGAGTTTGATGTTCAGGACATCTAACGATTACCTTTGATATATGAAAGGCGCTCAGTGAGCGCCTTTTTTGTGACTGCGTAAATTAACGGATTCTAGGTAATGATGATCAAGAACGTACCTGCCAAAGTCATCAGGATATTAGCGATAGCGTAAGTACCTGCGTAACCCAGTGCTGGAATGGTCGATTTAGCTTGTTCGTTAACCACGTCCATTGCCGGACCACAGGTTCGTGCCCCCACTATCGCACCAATCAGAAGTGCTCGGTTCATCTTAAGAACATAAGCACCAACCAGGTAAGCAATCATCACCGGAATTATACTCACCAGTAAACTTACCCCTAATATCTGAGGGCCGACTTTTGTCATGTAAGACACTATGCTGTCACCGGCACTTAATCCAATACCCACCATAAAGAACATTAATCCCAGGTCTTTGACCATATTCAATGCACCCTGAGGGACGTAACCGAAGGTAGGGTGGTTGGCTCTCAAAAATCCAAGTGTGATTCCTGAAAGTAAAAGCCCCACGGCATTACCCAATCCAAAGGTAACCTGACCAAAGGTCATGGTAATCAAGCCAAATAAAATACCTAGAATGAAGAAGCTACAGAACGCCAATAAGTCGGCCATTTGGCTATGAATCGAGATGAAACCGATTCGTTCTGCTAGCCCCATCACTCGGCTTTTCTCACCACTGACCTGAAGAATGTCGCCTTTCGCGAGCACGATATTAAGATCCATCGGCATTTCAATTTGCGCTCTTACGACTCGGTTTAGGAAACAACCGTATTCAGAGAGGTTCAAATCAGAAAGCTTTTTGCCTGCGATGCTGTCACTTTTTACAACGATTTCTTCTTCAACAATTCGGAGGTCGAGCAGGTTACGGTCGAAAACCTCCTTGCCGTTCCTAAAGCTAGGGTCGAGTCGGGCATGGCTGTCGGGGTAACCAACCAAGGCGATTTCGTCGCCTTCCTGAAGAATGGCATCACCATCAGGGTGGGCAAGAATACCGTTTCGACGAATACGCTCTATATAACAACCTGTTTGACGGTAAATGCCCAGCTCACGGAGGTTTTTACCATCTGTCCAGTCGACCAGTTCAATACCAACGCGATAGGCACGAATGATAGGCAGATAGACTTTTCTCTGAGCGGAGGTATCTAGCCCACGTTCTTGAGCAATTTGAGTTGCTGAGTCGTGCAGGTTTTGCTTTTGTAGCTTTGGTAAAAGCTTGGCAAGCAGGATCATGCTGGTTAAACCTACCAAATAAGCAATCGCATAACCTACCGACAAGTTCTCTCTTACCTTATCCATGGTGATGTCTGCAGGAACAGAAGCAAGACCGGTTTTTAAAGCATCCTGAGCACCAACCAATATCGGGGTAGAGGTAAGCGAACCTGCCATCATTCCAGCAGAGAAACCAAAGTCTAGTTCCAAATAACTGCTGATAAAGTAGGTTAACCCCAAGGCAGAGGAAAGCACGGTCAGGCTGAGAATAAAATAGTGCTTGCCGTCTCTGAAGAAAATACCAAAGAAGTTCGGTCCGGCTTCGATGCCGACGCAAAAGATGAATAACATAAAGCCAATGGTTAACGCATCGGCATTAAATGAGAAACCCAAATTTCCCATAAATATGGCGCTAATAAGCACACCAATGGCACTGCCTAGCTGCATTCGACCAAATTGAATTTTGCCGATACCCAACCCCATGGCCAGGACGACGAAGATGAGCAAAATTGGGTTTTGCTCAAGTAAGATAACGATATCGATGTTCACTGCTCTCTAACTCGGAATCGCTGTGAAGGAATGGAAAAGGAAGGTGAAGTGTAACCGAAAGTTACTGCTGTAATAAGTGATTTATTAGCTTTTTTGACTAAATTTTTACGCGTTGTTCAGATAAAAAAATACAGCCCGCAAATGCGGGCTGTATTTTAATAAAATCAGCGACTTGATATTAGTCGTAAAGACCTAGGTTTTCCTTCGCGTAAGCTTCAAATTCTGTGAAACCACCAACGTGGTCTTGGTCGACAAAAATTTGAGGAACGGTTTCTACAGGCTTACCTACCGTCTTTTCCAAATCGGCTTTGCTGATGCCTTCAGCATGAATATCAACGTAGCGATAGTTGAAATCGTCACGTTCATCTTTCAATTTATCAGCAAGGTCTTTCGCACGCACACAGAAAGGGCAACCAGGACGACCAAAAATCACTACAAACATATTCTTCTCCTTTGTTCTAATGGTGCCACTATGCCTGATCAAACGTGGGAAATAAAGCTCGAAAAACCATTTGCTTCAATAGGTTTTGCCTATCAAACTTTGTCTGGTTAATTCTTGTCAAATTCGTTGAGATTTTGGCTCAGTTGGAGCGGTCTTTTTATAAGAGTAAAGTTGCACCTACATTTGCGATCTGCTTCTTAGCGTGATGCGACAGATTTTGTTCTGAGACATAGACTGAAGACGCATTTGAACGTAAAACATATAGTGTCCATACTGCAAAATGGACTTTGTTTCGGTGTAAATTAACGCGATTTTATTTGTTTTGTTTAGAACTTAACTCATTGATTTAAAGCTTAACCTGGGCTGAAAGGAGTTAACATGTTCCAGTTTATGACATCCGCAAAAATTGTATTCGGTGAAGGTGCGCTGGCGTCTTCTTTGTCTACGATTTCGCAATATGGCTACAGTGCGCTACTTGTGACAGGTGAGGATATCAGCCGCGCACAGCCTGTTATTGAATACCTCAACGCGCAGGCGATACGTTTTCAGCAAGTCGCCATCTCCAGTGAGCCATTTATTGCCATGGTGGAAGAGATCGCTTCTCAAGGCCGTAAATTCCAACCTGATATGGTGATAGGTTTTGGGGGAGGAAGTGTTCTCGATACCGCCAAAGCACTTGCCGCCATTATTCCGAATCAAGGCGATCTCTATGACTATGTCGAAGTCGTCGGACGTGATGTCCCGCTAAAATCCAAACCTTTGCCTTTCATTGCTATCCCAACAACAGCAAGTACAGGGGCAGAAGTGACGCGAAATGCCGTCTTACGCTCTGGGCAGGATCAGGTCAAAGTCAGTCTAAGAAGTCCAGATATGTTGGCAGATATTGCTATTGTCGATCCGGAGCTGACTTATGGAACCGACGCATACACGTCTGGTCGTGGAGCAATGGATGCATTTACGCATTTGATGGAAGCGTACGTAAGTAGCGATCCCAATCCATTAACAGACATGATCTGCGAAGAGGGCTTACGCCGGCTTTCTGGGGCGATTATTCCTGCGTGTTTAGAAGACAACCATGAGGCTCGCGGCGATCTTTCCTTTGCCGCCATGCTAGGCGGAATGGCAATCACCAATGCCAAACTTGGAGCAGCGCATGGTTTGGCATCTGCACTTGGTGGAAAACTGGATGCGCCTCATAGCGTGATCGCAGCTCAATTGGCACCTTATGTGATGTCGGAAAACATTCATGCAGCAAAGCAACTGGGTAGGGAAGACATTCTTGAACGCTACCAGAAAATAGCGTCAATACTACTCAAACAGGAAGACGCCCATATAGAAGACAGTGTTGTTTGGGTAAAAGCGATGCTAGATAAGTTGAAGCTACCGAAACTAAAAAGCTTTGGTGTATGCAGCACTTCATTTGAACAAGTTGCCGAAGACGCCATGCGATCTGTCGCTATTAAGGGTAATCCAATTCCACTGAACTACGACCGCCTTATCTATATTTTGGCTCAGGTTTGTCCTTGTACGACTGGTTCTGTTCCGCACCCAATATCAAACCTTTCTGAGCATTACTTAAAGAAACGCAGGAAAACGCATACATCCGTTAATGATGATCTGGAAACAGAAGAATGAACCAACAAAATAAAAACGGAGCCTGAAGGCTCCGTTTTTTAATACTGTGCGATTTTGTCGTATCGCGAGTCTTTTAGTGCGTCTTTGACTCGTTTCAGGTTTTCCCTGAAGCCTGTTCCACGTCGCAATGTAAACCCTGTTGCCAGAACATCAATAACTGTCATCTGAACAACTCGACTTGCCATTGGCATGTACACATCGGTGTCTTCTGGAACATCCAGAGAAATCGAGAGTGAAGACGCTCTATCCAGTGGTGAATCTTTGGCTGTTACGGCAATAACCGTTGCGCCATTCTCACGCGCCAGATTGGCAATCTCTACCAAGCTTTTAGTACGACCTGTGTGAGAGATAAGAACGATCACATCATTGTCGGTACAGTTTATACAGCTCATACGCTGCATGACGATATCTTCAAAGCAGCTGATAGGTATATTGAAGCGAATGAACTTGTTTTGTGCATCTTTGGCAACGGCAGACGAAGCGCCCAAGCCAAAAAACGAGATACGCTTGGCTTGTGTTAGCAAATCGACCGCTCGGTTAACCTGCATTGCATCAATACTGTTTTTGGCAACGTCTAAACACGCCATAGTCGATTCGAAAATCTTATGTGTGTAAGCGTCTGGACCGTCATCTTCTTCCACATTACGGTTCACATAAGGTGTACCGTTAGCCAAACTCTGAGCTAAGTGGAGTTTGAAGTCTGGAAATCCTTTGGTGTCTAACCTACGGCAGAAACGGTTAACCGTTGGCTCACTGACATCAGCCATCTTAGCAAGCGTGGCAATGCTGGAGTGTATGGCAGTTTGAGGAGAAGCCATAATTACTTCAGCAACTTTACGCTCAGATTTACTGAAGTTCTCCAAATTTTTCTGTATTTTTTCTAATGTATTCATAACGTTCACAAGGGCATAGAGAACATTTCACTGACCGGATCTGGTCATCTTTTACAAGATGAGATTCGCAAAGAGCGAGTCTGAATAATCTCGTATGATCAGTGGCTTTTATACAAACGAGTATAAACGAACGAGGTCCGTTGAGTGACTAAAAGACCCGCAAAACGAGAATTAAATGTCTATAATATGACAAGCCTCAAACTTAATTTCAGTTCCGAAATCTTATTGATCGAGATTTCGCTCAATTCGCTAAATTTGCGCTCGATTTGGTGTGATCAAATTTCAATGTTAGGAAGAAAATTTCACTTCTGTAACCCACCTAAAGATATGAGATGGGTTGCGCTATAAAACTTAGCTTGCCTTCTTATTCAAAATTTCCATAGAAAGCTCAGATACTTGAGCCATCAGATTAGGAAAACCGGCAGCAATTTCCCTTTGCTCACATAATACCGATTGCAATATTTCATGTGTAGTAAGTGGGTTAGCCAGAACTACACGGAAAACAATGGTATTTCTGTGCTGCCACTGTACTGGGTTCAATCGGGTTCTTGATACAAAGGTTTTACCTGTTTCCCTTTGCTTCTTTTGAATTTGCTTTGTCAAATTGTTCAAAGCTTCGTGAAGGGTATTTTTCTCGTCTTCATTCGCATTAACTAACGCTTTTTTCGCTACTTCTGGAACATAGCGATACGTAAGAAGACAAAGCTCTGGTTCCGTCACCAGCTCAAAATCATCTTGTTCAGAAACCAGCGAGGCGAAGTATTTTGCCTTTTCTATACTCTGATCAATTAAGAGTTCATAACCTGGGCGACTTATGATGTGCATGCTCGAATAAACCAGCATCGCCATTCCCGAACGGGAGCCTTCCAGTGTATGACTGCCTAAGTCCTTCGACCCTTTACGGAGGATGTACTGTGCGTGATGCTCAATGGCGGTCATAGCGCTTGGATCTTTAAACAGAACCATGCCAGCACCCATTGGTATGTATAGTTGCTTGTGGGCATCAATGGTGACCGAATCTGCCAGCTCAATCCCTTTAAGTAAATGGCGATAGTTGTTCGACATCAGGGTTGCGCCACCCCAGGCGGCATCCACATGGAAATGACAGCCGTGCTTCTGACTGATCATCGCGATACGTTCTAGCGGATCAATGTTTCCTGTTTCGGTAGTACCTGCGACACCGACGATAGCAAATGGTTTGATGTTCTGGCTTTTAAGCAAGGCGATTTTTTGTTCAAGGTCGTCAGGGCACAGTTTGTTTTTGCTGTTTGTTTTGACTGAAACGAGGCATTCCTGACCTAATCCCAAAACATCTGCTGCTTTTTTCAAAGAGTAGTGCCCGCGTTCTGAAACTAAAATAGCTAAACCCTCGTAGCCATAATGCTTCATGGCTTTGAATAAGCCTTCTTTTTCTACCCCTTTGAATTCTCCATCTGCTTTTAGCGTGTTGTTCCTTGCAACCCAGAGAGCAGTGATATTCGCAATGGTGCCACCAGAGCAGAATGCGCCTAGTGAATGATTGGCGCTGTGCATCCATTGCTGATAAAACTCTGGCTTTTCATGGTAGATAAGACCATGAAGCATACCAAGAACTTGTCTTTCCAATGGGGTGAAAGCTTTTGAGGTTTCGATCTTCACCAAGTTTTGGTTCAGCGCGATCATAATTTTTGATAGTGGCATCAAAAAGTAGGGCAGGGCTGAAGTCATATGACCGATGAAACTGGGTGCCGAGGTATGAACGGACTGCGAAACGAGGTTATCGAGCAAGTTCTGCGTATGTTCAGATACAAACTGAGGTTGTTCGGGCAAATAAGGGTTTGAAAACTGCTGTTCAATATCGGCCAGCGGTTTTTCTTCAGCAACAATATGTTCACGCAAAAACTGGTTCAGGTTTTGCGAGAGTTTGTTTTCGATATGACCTAATGTGGAATCTGGCGCTTCTGGCACAGTAAAGATTTTCAGCAAACTTTCAAAGCTTACATCTGCTGTTTTATTCTCAGATACCATAACCTTATTTACTTATATTTCTACGTTCGCGAGCGGGTCAATCTAAACGAAAACGGGCGCAAAGTCCCGTTATTATTGTTTGGTAACCGCATGTTTGTTGAACTTTTGAGCAGTGTGGCAATCTGCTAATTGCAACGCTGTTCTTCCAGTTTAGTAACAGACTGGTTGTATTTGTTCAGGGCGCTGTCGATTTTTTTAGGATGGCTCAGCAATTCGGCAAACGCCGTTCTCAGCTCGTAGTTTTGGTTATGAGGTTTAGACTGACGATCTTCAAACGTTCTTTTCGCTAACTGCCCTAATTTGTCGCTTCTGGATGCCAGCACTTTAATTTCTTTTTGTTCCAGCTTTAGCCAGGCTTCAACGGGTTGCTCAGTCGCGACTTTACTCGGATCGTTAGATAAATAGTAATGAACTGCTTCGCGATTTAATTCGAAGTGATTGGTTCTGCCTTTTAAGAACCATTGACCTACATCGGTAAGCTCTGGGTTAAGCTGAGTAGTAATTCCAACAAGATCTTCATACCAGTTAAGTGAAGCATCTACATAAGAATCGTATTTTTTTTCCAGGCATAAAGTCTGATCTGCCAACGCAGTAGTGGACGAGCTGGCAAGTATTAGGGCTAAAGCAAGACGTTTCATCACATGTTCCTTTGGTTATTTATGTCGGGTGAATTGTGTTGATTTTTCTATACCCGAATAACCCTATATTAATCGTTGGTTAAACTTTGGTAAACGTCATAGCTCTAACTCTTTGAGAGATATAGCTTACACACCCGAAACAGATACCCAAAAAATCAGTAGAACAGGAATTTCCGAGTGCTATTCGGTACGCTTGAGATTTTCTATGTTCGATTTGGAAGCAAATAAGAAAAGGTGAGAAATGGAAAGATTGAAACAATCACCTTTGGTTTTTAAAAAAGGAAAACCAAAGGCGTATGGAATCTTTGAAGAAAGCGACTCGGAGTATATAGCTTCCTGTCTAAAGTACTTAGGGTTAAAAACCAGTAGAATTCATAATCTTTTTGATTTCGCTTTCGAAATCAGCATCAGATAGATTACTCAATTCGTAAAGCACTTCAGCACCATCCACATCGAACTCAACTTCGTGCTCTTCTATCGCATCGTCGTCGTCTCTGAACATCAGCAAGTGGTTTGCGATTCTGGCAACATCCAAATAACTGACAGGAACTTCCTGAGTTTCAGTTCGTTTGTTTGTGGCAACTTCTAAGAAATCTTGATCGAATCCCCAACTGTTTAGCACTAACTGGCTGGTGACCGCACAGCGAGACTGGAAAATCTGAAGTGCAATGTCATAGTCCAGATAGTTACCTCTATCGAGATACATGTGGTATTCGTTGACCAGACAGAAAATACCAATATCCGCAAGTAAACCACTGAGAAGCGCTTTTTCTTCTTCCAAATATTCGTATTTCTCACCTGATTCAGTTGCAAGGAAAGAGCGTGTGACTAGCACCATGGTCGCCGCTAAGCGTCGGGAAACTGACGCACTGTGTGTCAGTACATGGTTGCATTCTTTATTCAGGTTGACCGAATTTTTAAGCTGCTCGATTGCCTGAGCTGTCACGATGTCTCGCACTCTTAAGATCCCTAAGCGCGAAACTGCGGTCTGGAGATCTGTGCAGGTGATGTTTCTGCGGTTGAACACAACAGAGTTAGCAACACGGATCACCACCGCAGTGAGACTAGGATCTTCCATCAGACATTCTGCAATATCCGGAATCCCTGTTGTATCTGACGTACAGAGTTGCTGAATTTTAAGCACAGCATCTGGAATAGGCGGAAGACTGATCTTGCCAGTGTTTATGGATTGCTCAACGAGTTGAGCAAATTCGGACTCAAGTCCTTGTAGAAGTAACTGGTTGTTATGAGGTAACCAGTAAAATGATAAGTGGTTCATTTTGGGTACTTTGATCAATCTGTTCTGAGGGTCAGTTTAACGTGCTATGGCAAGGTCGCGCAACAAAACGCATTAGAAAAAAAGTCCAGTAATTCAGTGAATAAACCCCAAAATTACAGAGCGTTCACATCATTTTTGTTGATTGGTTAACTTCTTGTTGCATTAAGTTGTGATTTTGATGCGTTTTTTGGGTCGGATCAGAGGGCTTACTGTGAGCAACATCTTAACTTATTTCATTGGGCTAAGTATGCGGTTTCATAAAGATCTTATTCGTCATAAACTTCATCGTATATTTTCCGGTATGGAAATATTTTTGTAACCGATTATTGGTTACGTCTCTGAAGTCGATATTTCATGATCGGCGCTTGTGTATTGATCGGGGGGTTAACACATAAGTTGGAGGTTACGGAACATGAAGGAATCTATGTTCTATGATTTTGTTGATCAGTTTGGCAGTTATCAAAAGCGATCAATGTTTGGTGGAATTGGCTTATTCAATGAAGGAGCGATGTACGCACTACTGACTAATGAAACAATCTTTATTCGTGGCGGTGGTAACCTAGACAAAAAATTGACAGATCTCGGATGCGAAAAATATAAGCATGTGAAGAAGCAAACAACAGCTATCGTTAATTATTACGATATTACTGATTTGTTCGATTCACAGCATGAAGAGCTTGAAAGCATCGTCCGTGCATCTATCAACTTTTCAAAGCAGCAAAGGGCTTTTCAAAAGTCTAAAGACAGCAGGAGACTGCGTGATCTTCCAAATATGCAGTTGACTCTGGAACGTATGGTTAAGAAGTCTGGTATTGATGATGTCAGTACTTTCATGCGTTTAGGTCCTGTTGATGTGTTTAGACGCGTGAAGCAGACTTACGGTGGTGAAGTTGATATTCGCTTACTTTGGAAGTTTGCTGGTGCTGTGAAAGGTTGCCATTGGAAACTGATTCAAGAGCAGCAAAAGGAAGAATTGCTCGCTTTGTGTCAGGAAGTATAAATTTCAGTTAGTTTGATAAAGGCTCGCATATGCGAGCCTTTTTTAATTCTATAAAACTAAATAAAAAGAAAACGGATATTTCTAACAACCAAAAGAGAATAACAAAGCCGGAATATTTTGATGATTTAGGCGTGACACAGAAATTGTGTGAAAAATAGACTTTTCTGACTATTTACCTATTTATGTTTAATATGTCAATAGGGTATTAATAAGTGAACCACTTAGTGAACCTTAAACTCAGAGGCTGTTTAAGTGTTTATTTGTGGAGAATTATTCTATACGGAATGCTTACTCAGGCTTTATTGACTGTCTATTAACATTCAGACAGAGGTATGAAGTAATATGACAGTTTATGTGAACGGATCCTTATAAAGATAAGAAAGCTGATATTGATTTGTTAGTCAGTAAAATTGACTTTTATTTTATCTATTAGTTGGTCAATAAGTCTTTATAGTCATCATTTTGTAGATATAAGGACTGATATGGATGCGAATTTAGCGTAAACGTTTGGCATAATTTCAAAAGTGATACCAAGTATCATCCATAAGACGTATAAATATAATGGAATAAGGTAGTCTCGATTTTGTCTGACCAATTGAACTCGAAAAAGTTCATGTGATGAATTCGAAAAGGTACTGGGACATTGATGTTCAACTAGGCTTCCTTAGAAGTGTACGAATCCTAACTTAACCTGAAAGGATGACACTTTTATGACGAAGCGGACATAAGACTCGGAGAAGGTCGGTACGTGTTATCTTATTTTTTACGCCGTTTAGCGCTTGTTATTCCAACGTTTTTGGGAGTAACAATTTTAATATTTGCCATTACTCGATTTGTCCCTGGTGGTCCAGTCGAGCGTATGCTTGCCAACATGCAGCCTCAGGGTGATGCTGCACAATCTTCATCAGTAGCGGGAGACAACTCCGCACTCTCTGAAGAGCAAATGGCGGAGCTCAACGCTTTTTATGGCTTAGATAAGCCAGTCTTTGAAGCTTATATTGAATGGTTGAGTAAGCTGGCAGTTTTAGACTTTGGTGAGTCAACCCGCTACTACGAGCCAGTCAGTGACATGATTGCAGAAAGGCTGCCCGTATCTCTGTTTTACGGCGGTATGACTTTCTTTATTAGCTACTTTATCTCTATTCCTCTCGGCTATTTTAAAGCGCTTAAACACGGCAGTGTTTTTGATTCCGCTTCATCCATTCTTATTTTCCTAGGCTACGCATTGCCTGGTTACGTTATCGGTGTGCTTCTCATTACCTGGTTTAGTTATAACCTAGAGTGGTTCCCTATGGGGGGATTCGTAGGGGATGATTATGACGACTACGAAACTTTCTTCGAGCGCGCACAAGACATCATGTGGCATGCGGTATTGCCTCTAATTTGTTATCTCATCGGTGATTTCGCAACACTGACCATGACGATGAAAAATAACCTGATGGAAAATCTTTCTTCAGATTACATCCGTACCGCTATCGCAAAAGGTCTACCATTTCGTCAAGCAGTTAAAAAGCACGCGCTTAGAAATAGCTTAATACCGATTGCAAGTCACTTTGGTAATTCTCTCTTATTCTTTATGACGGGCTCTTTCCTTATCGAAGTTATTTTTAACATCGATGGCATTGGTTTATTGGGTTACGAATCAATTATCGAACGGGACTACCCAGTGGTTATGGGCATTGTGGCTATCAATGCCGTCTTATTACTTATTGGAAACATTGTGTCGGATATCTGTGTGGCACTGGTTGATCCTCGTGTGAAGTTTGGAGAATAAAGATGTTGAACTTAACTCCATTAACAAGAAAAAAGATCAAACGCTTCAAAGAGATTAAACGCGGGTACTGGTCATTTCTGACTTTGTCTGCATTGATCCTACTCTCGTTGCTTGCAGAATTTTTTGTGAACAGCAAAGCCTTAGTCGTTAAGTACGAAGGCGATTGGTACTTCCCGGTCGTGAGCGATGTGCATTTAGCTGAACGCTTTGGTCAGACGCATTCAGGGGAAGCGGATTACAGGCTTCTGGCTCAGACCTTTGAAGATCAAAACTCAGAGAACTTTGTGGTTATGCCGTTAGTCCCTTGGAACCCTTATGAGCAGGACTTTAGCGGTGATTTCCCACCTACTGCACCAGACGCAGAAACTAAGCATTATCTGGGGACAGACGTTATCGGTCGCGACATTCTTGCGAGACTGGTATACGGATTTCGTACAGCAATTGGGTTTGCGCTGATTACCATGGCATTCTCTTACGCGATAGGGACTGCTGTGGGGTGTGCTATGGGTTTCTTTGGTGGCAAATTTGATTTGATCACTCAACGACTGATAGAAGTTTGGTCTTTGGTCCCATTCCTATATGTGATCATGATTCTGGTTTCGGTCACTCAGCCAACTTTTACTCTCTTCGTTGCTATAAACGTATTGTTCGGATGGATCGGTATTACCTGGTATATGCGAACCATGACTTACAAAGAATCTGCTCGTGAGTACGTAATGGCGGCGCGTGCATTGGGGGCGAGTACCTTCAGAATCATATTCAGGCACATTTTGCCTAATACCATGGTAATGATAGTGACTCTGGCACCTTTCACAATTGCAGGAAATATTGCTGCTCTGACTGCGCTGGATTACTTGGGACTCGGTCTTCGTCCTCCAACGCCAAGCTGGGGAGAATTGCTCCAGCAAGGTAAGTCAAACTTGGATTCGCCGTGGATTGTTACGTCAGTTGTGACTGCGTTGGTCTTTGTATTGGTTATGGTGACATTTATCGGCGAAGCGATACGTGCAGCCTTCGATCCTAAGAAATTTACACGTTACGTATAACTAGAATAATTAAATAGGGAATGTTTATGAAAAAATTAGCAATGGTTACGCTGCTTTCTGCTGTCGGGTTTACAGCACAAGCAACGACACTACCTGAAGGGTTGACCTGGAACACCAATTGGGATGAACCGAATATAGGTTCGGAAGAAGCCGAACGCGGTGGAACTTATCGAACATTTATCCTTAGCTTTCCTCAGACACTAAGAAGTGTCGGTCCGGATTCAAACTCTGGCTTGCGCCACTACTTTTTAGATAAAGTGCCTTCCCTGGTTGGAAAGCATCCAGACACACTTGAATGGATTCCTGACCTAGCCAATGAATGGGCTTATGCAGGTGATAATAAGACCATCTATTTCAAACTTAATCCAAAAGCAGAATGGTCCGACGGCGAGAAAGTTACCGCAGATGACTTTGTCTTTATGCTTAATTTCTACCGCTCGAAAGACATTGTAGAACCTTGGTATAACACCTACTACTCAGAACAGATCGACGAAATAATCAAGATTGATGAGCATACTATCGCAGCTGTTTCGGGTGTGGAAAAGAACCCGGACGACCTGCTTTACGCTCTAGGTTCTCTGCGCCCTCGTCCAGAACACTTTTATAAGCCTTCAAAGGATGAAAATGGGGATGGAGTTGATGATAACTTTGTCCGTAAATACAATTTCAAAGGTGAACCAACGACTTACGCCTATTACCTAGATAAAGTAAAGAAAGGTAAGAGCCTAACATTCAAACACGTTGGCGATGACTGGTGGGGATACAGCAATCCTTATTACAAGAATCGCTTCAATGTGGATAAGATCCGAATCAAAGTAATACGCGATAACGATATCGCACGTAAACATTTTGAGAAGGGTGACCTAGACGCATTCCCAACTATTCTTCCAAGCGTATGGCATGAAAAAACCAACTCTGAGCCTTACCAGAAGGGTTACATACACCGTTTCTGGGGGTTCAATGAGAGACCTCAGGGAGCTGGTGGTCTATGGATCAATACGTCAAAAACGCACCTTGGAGACATCAATTTGCGTCAGGGCATTATGCATGCAACTGATTATGACGGCATGATCGAGAAAATCACTCGAGGTGATTACTCGCGCAAACCGCATGCAATGGGATTTGGACATGGGAAATACGACAAGCCTAATCCAGTACCTCCTAAATTTGATCCAGAGCTAGCTGGGGAATTCTTTAACAAAGCTGGATTCGACAAAATCGGAGCTGATGGTATTCGTGTTAACGCGAATGGTGATCGCCTAAGTTTTGCAATTACTTATGGCTACAACTCTTGGACACCCAGAATTGCATTTTTGAAAGAGCAAGGTAAGAAAGCCGGAATTGAGTTTAACCTTAATCTAGTTGATGGCTCATCAGCATTTAAGTTCGTTTTAGAGAAAAAGCATGAACTTGCATTCCTAAATATGGGCGGGAAAGAAGTACCAGCTTACTGGGAATACTTCCATTCAGCCAATGCAAATAAAGCTCAAACTAACAGCCACACCAACTTTAGTTCTCCAGAATTAGACAAGCTTATCGAGCAATATAGAAAGGAATTTGATGTAGAAAAGAGACATAGCCTATCTCATCAAATTCAACAGAAGATTACAGAAGCCCATGTCATCGTGCCGGGTTACATGGTGCCATATTCACGTGAAGCTCACTGGCGTTACATTAAGTTTCCGAAAAATGCGATGACACGAATGACAGAGGCAATGTTCCCAACAAACAGGGTTTTAGGTTTGCATACATTCTGGATTGATTCTGAAATGAAGAAAGAAACCAAAAAAGCAGTGAAAAGTGGAAAGACGTTCGAGCCGGTTACGGTTATGGACACCCGCTACAAGCTGTAAATGAGTCAGTCAGGAGAAGTCGTATGTCTGCGGAAACAATATTAAGCGTAAGAAATCTGGAAACCGAATTCACCACCGATGATGGTGTGGTGAAGATTCTTCATGGTGTTAACTTCGATGTGAAAGCGGGGCGTACACTTGGTTTAGTTGGAGAGTCGGGTTGTGGAAAGAGTGTTACCTCCATGTCGATCATGGGGCTGCTTCCCAAGCCTTACGGTCGGGTGACTAATGGCGAAATATTGTATCGCGGGATCGACTTGGTGACGTTGCCAGCCGAGGAAATGTATAAGATGCGTGGAGATAATATCTCCATCATCTTTCAGGATCCGATGACAGCGTTAAACCCTGTTCACACCGTAGGGCGACAGCTTAACGAAGTGTTGGAGTTGCACCGACCAGACTTATCAAAATCTGAGCGAAACGCTTATTCGCTAGAAATGCTGAAAAAAGTGCGTATTCCAATGCCAGAGAAGAGGATGAATGAATATCCTCATAACTTATCTGGCGGGATGCGCCAGCGAGTCATGATTGCCATGGCACTGGCTTGTAAGCCAGACATCTTGATTTGTGATGAACCTACAACGGCATTGGACGTAACCGTCCAGGCATCCATTCTTGAACTTATGCGAGAACTGCAGGAAGAAACAGGAATGGCGATGATATTCATCACTCATGACTTAGGTGTGGTTGCAGAGATTTGTGATGACGTGGCGGTGATGTATGGCGGCAAAGTGGTCGAATTCGCTGATGTCTTTGATCTTTTTGATAATCCTCAACATCCATATACCGAGCGATTGATGGGGCTTATGCCTAACCTAGATAACGAGCCCAAGCAGCCTATCGAGATTAAACCTATCGATATTACCGCGTTTCCAGAGTTCAAAGGGTAAGCACAGCAATGGAAGAAGTACTTAAAATTGTTGATTTAAAACAGCACTTTGTTTCTGGCAAAGGTGTGTTTAAAAAAGGCTACACAGTGAAAGCCGTTGATGGTGTTTCATTTTCAGTCGAGAGAGGGCAAACACTCGGCCTAGTCGGGGAATCGGGATGCGGAAAAAGTACGCTCGGCCGTACCATACTCAAGTTATTTGAACCGACGGAAGGGCGAATTTTCTTTGAAGGTGAGGACATTACTCAGTTTTCACCAAGACAAATGCGCTTGCTTCGTAAAGACATGCAGATTGTTTTTCAAGACCCAATGGAGTCACTTAACCAGAGACACACCATCGGAATGATCTTGGAAGAGCCTTATATCATACACGGTGTCGGCACACCAAAAGAGAGAAAACAATGGGTACTGGACTTGCTAGAAAAAGTCGGTCTTCCAGCGAGTTCAACAGAGCGATACCCTCATGAGTTTTCTGGGGGGCAAAGACAGCGAATTGGCATTGCGAGAGCTATCGCACTTAAGCCCAAGCTTCTGATATGCGACGAATCTGTTTCTGCATTGGATGTGTCTGTTCAGGCTCAGATTTTGAACTTGTTACTTCGTCTTCAGAAAGAGATGAATTTGGCGATGATTTTTATTTCTCATGATCTTTCTGTCGTTCGCCATATTTCGGACAAAGTTGCCGTAATGTATTTTGGAAAAATTGTAGAAATGGGTGGAGTAAAAGAAATCTACGATAACCCTCAAGCGGACTACACAAAGAAACTTCTATCAGCAATACCCATTACTCATCCAAAATATAGAGAACATAAGAATACTAAAGAAAAAATAAAAGAAGAAAACGAGCGTTCTTTAATCGATGGTTGAAAATATTTACATTTAAAAGATGAACTAACTCGAATATTAATACTTAGAAACAATATACAGAGTGAAATTTGAAAGTAATTAAGAGATATTAAAGACTAGAAATTACCTTCAATATAAAGAATAAATAAAGCGTATGGAATCTGCTTTATCTTATTTTACACATCTAATAAATATAAGTCTTGGCTAGGCTAACCAACTACACCAGTAGTTTGATACATGTAAAAGGAATTACAGGATAGCTTATGAAAAATAATCAAATCGAATCATAGATCTATTTAAATATTTAAAATAATGAAAATAAGTAACAAGTTGTTATGTTTTTAGGATGTAATTACTTTTCTTTAATTATTTAATTTATTTGAATATTTATTTAAACATACAAAGTACTTAACCCTTATTGCTAGAATTTTAGTAATAAGCGGTCTTTTACGTTCTGAGTATGTTGTTGATATTTTGAAGATTAAGGGCTGAATATTTTCGGATAACCCTTTGTACCCTTTAGTTAATTAAGGGTAGGGCTCTTGCACTTCAAATTTTAGGAAATTTAACAGGAACGAAACGGAAACGTTTATGCAGCACACAAAAATAACCTCGTTGCCCGGACTTGTTCTGATGACTGGAGCTCTAGCCTCGTTTAATGCGATGGCTGAAGAAGCAGTTAACTCAGAGCAGGACGACGGTGCGAAAAGTGTCGCTAAGGAAGAAGTCGTTGAAACGAAATACGGAGGTAGTTTGTCGCTTGGTTATCAAACCAACATCTACCACCCAGACGATTATCGGTCTTCGCGCGCACTTAATTGGAATGCAAGGTTCTCTGCTACAGAAGGAAAGTTAACCACGTTTATCACTACAGGTGCTTATCGAGCACTTGAGGACAGAACTGGAGACTTTTTTACCGATACAGCAATAGGACTTTCATATTCGAGTATCGGCAAATTTGGAGAGACGGGTAATGTTGGTATTAGCGGTCAGCTTACAGTACCGACATCAGAAACGTCCAGAAAGCAGAATCTGAATACCGCTTTAAGGCTGGCACTACCTATCAGTTTAAAAGTATCTGATGTCAGCCTATCAGTGAGCCCTAGGCTAAGAAAGAATTTCCATTCTTACAAAACAGCTGGCGGAAGTTCTCTGAGTGAGTGGATCTACTCCATCTCTGCTGGGGGGAGCTATTCAATGGGAGACTTCTCAATCAGTGCCTCAGTGCTTGGCGGTAACTCTATAAGTTATCAAGGCACCAGACGAAGCAGTTTTACCTATGCGGGTAGCTTATCTGGCAGCTACAAAGCCACCGATTACTTATCTCTTTCATTAAGTGCTTCTTCTAGTGGTGTATACACCGATGCTGAGCGAGGCACATTAGGCAATATCGATCTGTTTGACAGTGAGAGTGCCACCTATGTTGCAACTGCAACATTCTCTTTTTAGGAAATAAAAACAACAACAGGTAGTTACTTATGAATTTTAAGAAACTTAGCTTGGTGACAGCAGTAGGAGCAGCGCTAGTGGGCTGTGGGGCTGATGACCAAGCATATGATACGGTATCTAAACCAGAACAGCAGTTTGCTAAAAGCAACATTAAAACTGATCAAGTCTATCTCTTTATGCCGTCTCTAGCTAAGGCGCCAAAATATGCTGTGAGTATGATGCCTTTTTACCCAGGTCAAGAGAAGCTGGTGACTTTATCTTTTGAAGGTTCTTTTGATAACGATACTTCAGGTGGACTTAAGGCTAGGTTACTAAATCCAGATTTGATAAGCCAAAATGAAATAGATAGTAATGAATTGGGTCGATGGCTAGATGAGCAAAGTAATGCTCAACCAATCTTGACAATTCCTGGTGATTTTGTTGATTACCAGTGTAAAGAAGATAGCTATGGTGATTGTACTAACAAAGAAGAAAAAGTAGACAATAATGAAGTACCTTGGAATTTAAGAAATTACTTCCTTCCAAAATTTGCGGATGTAAAGGTTCATCAATTTAACTTTCTAGCACCTACACGCTTAGATAACTGTTATTCAACTTCTGGAAAAGCTAGACTTGCGACTAATCCGGAGTCTGGTTGGAAAGGATATGAAGTTACGGCTGATGGAGTTATCAATTTCGAAGTTGAACAAGACTTCAAAGTAAAAGATGGTTTCTGTTTCCTCCGTGAATACGTTCAGCAAGATCTAGATTTAGATAACCTTTCATTCACGGTTTCTCAGTTCTATTCTCTAGTCCCATTAGATTTAGTGCGATCGAAGTCTGATGATTATGAGCCAGTTGTCTATCAGAGATACGATAGTGACCGCTTTGGTTATTTTTTCAATAAAGTTGGTCGTCCCGATGTCTCTTATTCTAGAAATGAGTGGGACAATGAATTCGAATATCTTCACAGATTTAACCCAAACAAAGAAGTTATCAACTACCACTTAACAGATAGCTTTAATGTTAACGAAGAATCCAAATTCTTTAAAAGAGTAACTCAAGAAACGATTGAGAGAATGAACTCTCAAATAACCAAGGTAGGAGTTCCTCAAATCAAGTTGCATGAGCCGTCTGGTAAGCAGGCAGGTGACTTACGCTATAACGTTATTCACTTGATTGATGAGCCACTTGATAACGGCTTGGCTGGACTGGGTCCAACAGCGGTTAACCCTTTGACAGGTGAAATAATAAGCGGTCACGTAAACCAATATTCTGGTGTAATACGTGCTGGTTCTTCTTGGCGTTGGGATAGCATTGCGACTGACTTCAACAAAGGGCGCGTGGATACGGCTCCTAAAGATGAGAAAGTCCAATCTGCGAGTAATTCAGGTAGCATACCGCTTTCGTCATCTACTGTAGTTGATTACTATGCTGACGACGCGAATGTTATCAATGCTGCTAGAACTCCAGAAATTCAGGAGTATGAGAGCATTGAACAGGTAGCAGAAATAGTTACACAGGAAATGGCGCGTATTTCTCATGAAGGCAACACGTTCGAGCAAACTGAGTCAATTCATGCGCTAGAGAAGAGACTTTGGGCTGAGAATAACATGTATCCAGTAGAAAGTTTGGCACATGGTATTATACATGTATCAAACTTGCCTAAAGCGATCGGTGGTATCACTTTCGACTATCTAGCGCCAGAATGGTGGAATGGTGGCTCGCAAAATGCAGGTAAAGCCGGTTATCTGAAAGTTTGGACTGAACTGACTGCTGAACAGCAGGAGCGATTAAGCCTATTTATTGCTGGTGTTAGCTATGCACAAGTTCTTGTTCATGAACTAGGGCATAACTTAGGGTTGCGCCATAACTTCAAAGGAAGCAATGACATTAGCAATTTTTTTGCTAAAGACAATTTGGCTGAACACAAACTAAGGACTGTACCTGGTTACACTTCCATCATGGATTACAATGGCTCCTTCTACGATGAACCTGTGTTTGGTCCATATGACTTAGCGGCTCTTCGCTTTGGTTATAAGCGTCAAGTTGAAGTACAAGCTACTCAACCTGAACTTGATAGTCTTAGCAAAAAGTATAACGTTGAAAGCAACTTTGTAAGTGTTGAAACTCTTGACAAAAAGCTTCTAGAAGAAACATTAGATCCTCTAGGTGGTCGCTCTGACGTTTCAGAATTCGGTGTTATACGCGTTCTCGGTCGTGAACCTGAACTAAAACTTCCACATGATGAAAGCAAGATTAGAGTGTACAAGTACTGTACAGATGGTCATGTTTCACTGAATGATGATTGTAACCGTTTCGACGCTGGTGCAAACCGTGCTGAGATAATGAAAGACCGATTCAGAAAATATGATGAGCGCTATTATCGCACGACAATCAGAGGTATGCGTGACTCATTTAGTGAATACTCGCAAACGAACTATCTGTTTAGAAGGCTAAACTTGTTCATGGATTGGAGAAACTCCACCCACAACTTCGAACGTTCTATGGGAGATACTAATAAAGATCACCAAATATTCATCAGATCGTTTGTCAATGCTGATTTCCCGAACACTCATCCGTGGCATTGGGCTGTGGGACCTTATTACGGTACACCTGCAACTGTAGATATGGTTCGTGACAAGCTCTTGGAGATTATGTCGACTCCAGATCATTATTGTGAGGTTAAAAATGCAGATGGTAGTTTTGCACACAAAAAACTTGCAGATATCATCGGTGACTTCCGTAAGGCTGGAAACTTTGGCATTAATGAAGTACCAACGTCTTGTTTTGATGCAAGTGTTACTAAAACTCTTGAGAGCTTTAACCAAGTTGCAGTAGCAGAAACTGGTAAATATCTGAATTCCGGTAGCGCACCTCGGTCAGCGGCAGAGAATAACTACTCAAATCTCATTGACTACATGGGTC
>NZ_AFWJ01000145.1 GCF_000222685.1 Vibrio nigripulchritudo ATCC 27043
CATAGTACACACAGGCTCAAATACCACCATATATAGTGCCTAGAACAGGTTTCCGTCCCTAACTAGTTCTCTTGGAAGACCATTTTTTATTCGGTTTCCTACCCATTTTCCAATTCCGATGACATCTTCGCCAAATTTTACGATGACTTCACCTTTGCCGGAGAGGTTCTCAGGGCGGACATCTCTTCCCATAAACCATTCTCTGGCATCTTCGATATTCAAAGATATGCTTTGAGTTTCTTCACCTGTTGAGAGTGCCATGATGGCTTCATGTTGCCAGCGGTAACCTTTCTTATGCGCTTCTGCCAGCTTAATGCCCATGCGATCAAAGCGAATCTCGCCGATCATTGATTCTAGTGCGGTAGGGAACAGCCATACTTCTTTGTCTCGAAGCCATAGCTGAGTTTGGTCTGGCAGCGAAATTCCTAGCGTTTCGGTTAGGTGTTTCTCCACATCCTGACTGATTTTTTTCGATGCTTTGTCAAAAGGGAACTTACCCAGACGCTTTTTCACTTCAGGAGATTCAACTGAATGATGTTTACGAAGGCGAGCAACAAAGAAGCCTTCGCTATCAAAAATCTGTGGGTAAATATGAAGGAAACCATCTTCGGTAATCGCGTTTTCAGCGTTTTCGAATAAATCGTCTAGTGGTTCAAAATCAACGGCGTCGCCAAATTTTTCTTTCAAGTGGTGACATACCTGCTGGTTTTCTTCCAGATTCAGTGTACAGGTCGAGTAAACTAATACGCCGCCGGGCTTCAATGCGTAGAAAGCACTTTCAATTAAATCTTTCTGGGTGTGAGCGATATCAAGAACCGATTCTTTGCTCCAGTTATTCATCGCATCTGGGTCTTTACGAATGGTGCCCTCACCAGAACAAGGTGCATCTAGCAAAATGGCATCAAACTGTTCTGGTAACCATCCACCAAATACGCGTCCATCAAAGTTGGTTAATGCAACGTTTCGCACACCACAACGTTGGATATTTGAGTACAGCCCCCTTAATTCGGCTGGCAGAAAACTCGTTAGCAACGAGGGCACCACGGTTATCGAGCGCTGCTGCAATTTGCGTTGTTTTTGAACCTGGTGCTGCTGCAACGTCTAATACAGTATTCAGAGCATCAACGTCATTGTCTGCAAGTAATGCCGTCACTGGCATCATTGAGCTGGCTTCTTGTATATAGAAAAGCCCTGCCATATGTTCCGCTGTGTTTCCAAGAGGAACGGTGTCAGTTTCTTCTCTTTCAATCCAGAAGCCCGTATCGCACCAAGGTACAGGCGTCAAAGTCCAGCCTTTTGCTTCTGCTCGAACTAAAAAGTCCTCAACTGAAATTTTCAGAGTATTCACACGAATACTTCGACGCAGTGGACGTTTACATGCCGCGATGAATTCATCCATATCCAGATGAGAAGGCATAATGTCTTGAATTTGACTGATGAATGCGTCTGGGAGTTTGATGTTAGAGTGCAAAGTGGTATCTCTGAAGAAAAATTTGCTGCCAATTCTAACGGAATATAAAAAAAATGCAGCCTAAAGTAAGGCTGCACTAATAGTTTACGGCGGCTTAAATTACCTAGGGATCGGTGTACGCCATTCAAGCCACTCTGGTTGTGACACTGCATACAGGAAGAACGCTGACTTTTCTTTCGCTTCAGGAGGAAGAGGGCGTGTATCCGGAGTAGCAAATGCAATGCCTCCGCGGATTAAGCTGTCAACCGTACCTGCTTTGATTTTGGCGCCGGTAATGCCTATCGACACATCGACACCGGAAACGTTCCAAAATACTGTATTCTCACGTACTAAGTGTTCAAATTGATGATCAACCTGAATGGTGGTGATGATGCGATCGGCAAACGCCCCCAGATTTACGTCGATTACACGACCGACTTCCATGTCACGGTATAAAAGAGGTGTACCAACGGAAATAGAGTTTCTTCGTTCGCTCTGAAGCTGAAACTCTTTGCCCTGTAACTGGCTACTTTGCATATGAAGTTTGAAGGCGAAAGCGCTTTTCTTACCAGCCGGCTCCACATCAATGTATTTCGACAGCAAGGTTTCGATGTTTTTCACGCCACGCAAACCTACTTCCGGCTGAACAAGCCAGAAGTGCGATTTGTCCAAAGCGATGTTTTTAACAAATTCTGGAAGAATCCGAGCTTTAATTTCGACTTTCTCTGCAGTGAAGTTTGGCGTAACCAAAGTGACTTCGCCAACTGGAACTCCTTGATATCGAATTTCCATACCCGAAGCGACACCAAGAGCACTGTCACTGGTCAGAGTAATCAAACGTCCGTACTTTCTCGCTTCATCGTAGTTGTCATACAGTTTCCAGTACTGTTTTAGCTTGTTTTCCACGCCAGGTAGTGAATCAAAAGCAATACCGCCTTGAATCAAGGTTTTGACTGGCGCTGCTTTTATGTTGACTCCGTTGAGGTCGGCGTTGACTTCAATACCAGAACGATTCCAGAAAACGGTGTTTTTGCTTAGCAAATGTTTGTACTGGTTATCCATTTTTAAGTGGAGCAGTACGCCTCCATTGGTCAGTTTGAAATCGGATACTTTACCTACCTGTAGATTGCGGTAGAGAAGTGGCGCACCTTTGGAAACCGAAGGTAAGTTTTGACTAAACAGGGTGAGGTCGTATGAGCCAGACTTGTTAAATTCAGCGAGTTCAGCGAGCGACTGACTGGCAAATAATGGATAGTTAGTCTTAGGTTTCTTACTACCAGAAGAGATAAAGCTGATCGAACCTGAAAGTAAGCGTTTGGCTGGCGGAACCGATACGCTAATCCCAGAGTCAGTCAGTTCGGCTTTCGCGCTTCCATCAACAAAGAAGCGGTTGCGGCTTTTGATTAAGTGGGCGTATTGCGCGTCAATCAGTGCCTTCATCTGAACCTGATCATTGTCCAGTTCAATGTCGATGATGCTCCCGACCTGAATACCGCGATAGAGTACATGAGTTCCGTATTCCAGCCCAAAAGAATCCTTCGACGTGAAGGTGACTTCCAAAGAACCGGGCTTTTCCAGTGCAAATACGGACTTTCTGATGGCGGTAAACTCGCGTGATTTCTCTCCCTGACCGGGCACCAGTGTCAGGAAGTTACCTGTCACAAGGTTTCCGATGTTTTCAATCCCGGTTAGAGAAACTTCTGCTTCTTCCAATAAGAACCGTGTACCTGTATTCAGTGTGTCGGCGAAGCTTGGTTGAATGGACGCATAGGCGATGATTTTTGTTCTATCGAGAGAAAGCTGAATATCCGTGATCTGACCAATTTCAATACCACGATAAACAATCGGTGCGCCATTGGTACTGACCTTGTTATCGTTCGGTAACTCTATCTGAATAGGGATACCGCGACCTGCGGTTTTTAGATCGGGATAGAGTTTAAACTCCGCCCCTTCAGTAATAGGCTGTCCTTCGTCGGGCGAGTCCACAGCAATTGCACCGCCCAGCATAGCACTCAGGCTTTCTACCTTAACGTCTACGCCGTCAAACCCAACGTTTGCACCTATTCCGCTTACGTTCCAGAAACGGCTTTCACTGGAAACCAGATGACGGTATTCGTCTTCTATGAAAGCTCTGATACTGACTGAGTTACCGTCAGGGTCTAGCTGATAACCGTATACTTCACCAATTGGGATTTTCTTGTAGACGATCTGGGAGCCGACTGAAATCGAACCCAGATCGGAAGAGTGGAGCACAATGTTCAGCCCCTGATTTGCTAGCAGGTCTGTTGGGCTGTTTTCCAACGCGGTGTAGACGGTATCGAAGTCGTCATCTTCGTCATCACTCGCGCCTGGGTGAATGGCGATGTAGTTACCGGATACTAAAGCATCCAGACCAGATATGCCGGATAAGCTGGCTGTTGGTTTAACCAACCAGAATCGTGTCTGACCGCTCAGTAGTTTGGTAGCTTCCGGGTAGATATCGGCTTCAACGAAAATGTTATCCAGTTCAGGGGAGAGTTTGATATCACGCACCATGCCCACTTCCAGACCCTGGTAGCGAATGGTGGTTCTGCCCGCGATAAGCCCCTGAGCGTCTGAGAAATAGATCTGAATTCGCTGACCCGCTTCGTTGACGGCTTTAACGACCAGCCAGCCTGCGAGACAGATGGTTATGATCGGCAAAAGCCAGAGAGGGGAAATGCCAATATCCCGTTTTACACGTGGTGTATGGGCGCTTTGATTGTTGTCTAAACTACTCATTTAACGTCGCTTTCCGTTCCGGGACTTCTTTATGGTCCCATATTAAACCGGGGATCTAAGCTTTCAGTTGCCAGCATAGTCAATATGACGACAATCGCAAAGGCAACAGCTCCATATCCCGGTGTAAAATCAAGAATTTGTCCTCTGTC
>NZ_AFWJ01000144.1 GCF_000222685.1 Vibrio nigripulchritudo ATCC 27043
CTAATCTAGCCTCGCTCGGTTACTTGTAGTAACCAGACTTACGCATCTCACGGTCGGCAGACTTGTTCGCGTTTTTCAGCGCCTGCTCTACCGAAACGTTTCCTGCTAAGGCGTTAGTAAACTGCTGTCCTGCAGCAATACCAATCGCCTGGAACTCAGGAATTGCGGCGAACTGAACGCCCACGTAAGGAGATGGCAGCAAAGTACTGTTTTGAGGATCAGCAGATTGAATCGCTTTCAGTTCTGCTTCAGCAAAGACCGCGGCATCTTTGAATGCTTGCGTGTCGTAAGTTGACTGACGAGTACCTGTTGGTACGTTCGCCCAGCCATTCTCTTGCGCTACAAGCTTGATGTAGTCCTGAGAGGTTGCCCATTTCACGAACTTTTCAGCTTCAGCCTGGTTTTTACTGCCAGCTGGAACACCAAGTGCCCATGCCCAAAGCCAGTTAGCGCCGCGATTGGTTACCGCAATTGGTGCTTGCGCAAATGCGACCTTATCAGCAACTTTACTTTGCTTAGGATCGGAGATGAAAGAAGCTGCGATGGTGGCGTCAATCCACATGCCACATTTACCTTCATTGAACAGCGCGAGGATTTCGTTGAAGCTGTTGGAGGTTGAACCCGGAGGACCGTAAGTGGTTAGAAGGTCAACATAGAAAGATACAGCGTGGTTCCACTGAGGAGTGGTGAGCTGAGGTTTCCATTCTTCGTCAAACCAGCGGGCACCAAATGAGTTTGCCATTGTAGTAATGAACGCGGCGTTGTCACCCCACCCTGGCTTACCACGCAAGCAGATGCCATAAACCCCATTGTCTGGATCATGGATGGATGCCGCAACGTCACGGATGTGACCCCACGAAGCGTTATCCGGAATTGCCATGCCTGCTTTATCGACCAGATCTTTACGGTACATCACCATCGAGCTTTCGCCGTAGAATGGGACCGCGTACATCTTGCCGTCGACAGACAAGCCAGAACGAATCGCTGGTAAAATATCGTCAGCGTTGTAGCTGGCATCGTCTTTGATTTCTTCGAGCCAGCCTTTCTTACCCCAGATTGGTGCTTCATACATACCAATCGTCATGATATCGAACTGACCACCTTTGGTCGCGATATCTGTGGTCACACGCTGGCGCAACACCCCTTCTTCCAGAGTCACCCAATTGAGTTTCACCCCTGGATTCGCCTCTTCATATGCTTTGCTAAGCTTCTGCATTTCAATCATATGACCGTTATTTACCGTCGCGATGGTTAGCTCGGTAGCCGCAATAGCGGGCGCACTTGAAATGGCAGCAAGTACAGAGGCAGAAAGTAATGTCCTGAGTTTCATGTTCATTCCCTCGACTGTTATTAGTTTATTTTGAGGCATGTTGCTTATTAACATCCCCGCAACAATCACAATTCAAAAATAGTCAAAAGAGAAATTATTGAGTGCAGAAAAGTACTTTTTAGTCTTTTAATGATCTTTTTCTGCGCTAAAAGTATTATTTGTGAGACTGGCGAATAAAAATTTGATAACAAAAAGGCGCTCAATTAATGAGCGCCTTTTTTGGGGTTTATCGAATAATTTGAGCGATTATTCTTCTACACCGCGAGATTTTAGGAACTCAGAATAGGTTCCTTTGAAATCGGTGATCTTGTTGTCTTTGATCTCGATGATTCGGGTCGCCAGAGAGTCAACAAACACACGATCGTGCGAAACGAAGAACAGCGTGCCTTTGTATTGTTCAAGAGCAGTATTCAAAGATTCGATGGATTCCATGTCCATGTGGTTGGTTGGTTCGTCCATCAACAACATGTTTGGCTTGTGCATCATCAGTTTGCCAAGCAACATACGGCCTTGCTCACCACCAGACAGCACTTTTACTGACTTTTTAATGTCGTCTTGCGAGAACAACATTCTGCCCAGGAAGCTACGAATGATTTGCTCGTCGTCGCCTTCCTGACGCCATTGCCCCATCCAGGTCATCAAATCCATATCGGCTTCAAAGTCTTCCGCATGGTCTTGCGCGTAGTAACCGATGTTGGAGTTTTCAGACCACTTGAATTCACCTGAGCGCGGCTCATGAACGCCTGCTAGTGTGTTCAGAAGTGTCGTTTTACCTACGCCGTTTTCACCGATAATCGCAACGCGCTCACCCACTTCAAAAATGGCGTTGAAGTCTGAGAACAGGTCGTTTTCATAACCCTGACTTAGGTTTTCTACAATCAGTGCGTTACGGAATAGCTCTTTAGACTGTTCAAAGCGAATGAATGGGTTTTGACGGCTTGATGCTTTTACTTCATCAAGCTTAATTTTATCGATCTGCTTAGCACGGGATGTTGCCTGCTTGGCTTTTGAAGCGTTGGCAGAGAAACGCGCCACGAACGTTTGAAGTTCAGCGATTTGCGCTTTCTTCTTGGCGTTGTCTGCTAACAGACGATCACGAGCCTGAGATGCCGCCGTCATGTACTCATCGTAGTTACCTGGGTAAACACGAAGTTCACCGTAATCAAGGTCTGCCATGTGAGTACAGACACTGTTCAGGAAGTGACGGTCGTGCGAGATGATGATCATGGTGCAGTTACGTTCGTTCAACGTTTCTTCCAACCAGCGGATGGTGTCGATGTCCAGGTTGTTGGTTGGTTCGTCGAGCAACATGATGTCTGGGTCTGCAAACAGGATTTGAGCCAGAAGAACACGCAGTTTCCAGCCAGGAGCCACTTCGCTCATCAAACCGAAGTGTTGTTCCAGTGGAATACCTACCGCAAGCAACAACTCGCCCGCTTTGGCTTCAGCCATGTAGCCATCCATTTCAGCAAACTGGGTTTCCAGATCGGCAACCTTCATGCCGTCTTCTTCGCTCATTTCAGGCAAAGAGTAGATACGGTCACGTTCCTGCTTAACTTCCCACAGCTCTTTGTGACCCATGATAACCGTGTCGACAACGGTGAATTCTTCGTAAGCAAACTGATCCTGATTCAGTTTCGCAACGCGCTCATTTGGGTCGTAGCTGACGTTGCCAGAAGTCGGGTCGAGTTCTCCGCTCAAAATCTTCATGAAAGTGGATTTACCACACCCATTTGCGCCGATTAAACCGTAACGGTTGCCTTCGCCAAACTTAACTGAAATGTTTTCAAATAGTGGCTTCGCGCCAAATTGTTGTGTGATATTCGCGGTAGAAATCAAAACCGAACCCCTTAGATAGTAAAAAGCGCTGCCACGGTACTTGGCAACGCGTTTTGATGCAAGTGTTTATTGGGTTTCAGACCAGAAGGGACTGGCTTTGGTCTTGAGATTTCTTCAAAAGTTTATTGCCTAGTAACTTCTCTATTAGCTTTTCACCTGCAATCCACTCGCCATACCCCGCATTGGTGTGGATATGACCCGCTCCGGGAATCTCTACAATTTCACTTCCCCATGATTTCGCAAACAAATGAGCTCTTTCCAGTGAGAGATGCTCGTCATTATCGCTTGTAACAAGAATACTGGGGAATTGCAGAGGTTTAAATGTCAGAGGACGTAGAGTATGGATCTCAGGGATTGCACTGGATGAATCGACATCGGCTGGCGCAACCAATAAAGCACCAATTACCTTGTCGGAACTGAACATTGATGACCACTGAGTAATGGTTACAGCACCACAACTGTGTCCAACCAGAACTACCTTAGAGTCAATAGAAGCAATTGTTTTTTCAAGAACATTGACCCATTTATCGCGCTCAGGCATGTCCCAATTTTCTTGTTGAACCCGAACAACATTTTGATATTTTCTTTCTATGTAAGTTTGCCAATGCTGTGGACCTGCGTTTGTGTATCCGGGTACTAAAATGATCGTTGTCATTACTGAGTTTTCTTTCCTTATTTTATTCCGTCATCACTAGTTCAACGGCGTTAGCCTTCTGTGGCAGATACACCGAGAACTGGCTCCCTAAACCAACTTTGGAAGTGACTTTAATTTCTCCACCCGTCTGGCTGAGAATGCTTTGCGAAACGGAAAGACCAAGCCCGGTTCCGTCTCGTTTAGTTGTATAGAAAGGATCAAACACTCGCTTGAGCTGTTCTTCTGGAATACCGCAACCCTGGTCAATCACATGAACGACTGCGCCTTTGGTTTCGTCTTCTTCCTGCCAGTCTTCGGTGCGAATGGTTAATACCCCTTCTCCATTCATGGCATGGATGGCATTCATTTCCAAGTTTACCAGAATTTGCAGCAGGTGATGTCGGTTGACTTCGACAACCGATTTGGCATTCAGCTCGGTAACAAACTGAACGTCGCGTTTTTTAGCGCCAGTTTTAACCAAGGTCAGACTTTCTTCGACGATTGGGTTAACGTGCTGCCAGGTAATTTCATCTTGTACACCACCCTGACGGCTATACTGGAGCAGGCTTCGGGTAATGTTTCGAATGCGATCAATCTGATTCAAAATGGTATCAATTTCTTCTTCAATCGAATCTGCTTTGTCACCCAGTTCGAATTTCAGTAATTCTACGTTCCCTAGTATTACAGCCGTTGGGTTGTTGATTTCGTGAGCGATACCGGCGGTCAGCTCACCGAGTGCGGCCAGTTTCTCGTTCACCACTAACTTATCGCGGGTCTGGTT
>NZ_AFWJ01000143.1 GCF_000222685.1 Vibrio nigripulchritudo ATCC 27043
GGCTTGATATGCCGCCACTTTGCCTTTCAGCCAGTCGGTGTTTGTTGTGGCAGAAACAACAGGCGTCGATGTGTCACTTCCCCAAAGAATAGAGAATACGTTGCTGTAAGCCGCGCGACGAAGTTGGCTTACGCCCCAGTCATGAGATTCCTGCTCAACCAAAGAAGCAACAGAAGAAACACCGTAGGTAGCACTGTCTAGAGCAATCGATGCAACATCGCTGCGAAGGTTAGCCGATGTTTTACCCAGAGACTTATCACCCATGAAGAAGCTGGCTGCAGTACCAGCCTGAGTTGCCACGTCATAGTTACCAGATTGTGAATTGGTAGCCAGATGTGCGCCCGGCAGTTTGTACAACATTGCTGGTACATTGATGGAATCGGTCACCTGCTTAACATAAACAAGGTAGTTATCCCATGCGACAGGACCAAATGCGTGCTCTGCACGACCTGCATTGGAAAGACCATTGTTGCTGCTTTGCTTGAATACCAGGAAGTCAGGCTTCGCTGCCGCATCTGCGTAAGCGCCTGTCCAGTTCACAAATGAAACCACAGACTGAGATGCCGCATTCCATGTTGAGCGCAAACCAGCGTAGTCTTTGTGAACCCAGTTTGTTGTACCCGGGTTAGAAACGCTTAGTGACCAACCGTAAGACGCGTCTTTGGCAAACTGCTCAATCACAAAGTTTTGAGACGCAACCCAACCCTTAATGTTGTCTTCCAGTTTTGTCACTGCCGTATCGATAGCCGACAGGTTGTACAGGCTTGAAATACTTTGCGACGTTCCTGCCGCGTTCGTTACTGTTAGTGTACCCGCATTAGTGATCGCTTCACGCAGTGCACGCTTAACCTGTACTTCCGTAAATGCGCCATCAACACCAAATGTGGTCGCGAAAATTGTGTCTTGGTTCGCCTGCCACGTTGCCAATAAATCTTCGTTTAGAACGATAGAACCCGGAGATGCGTGAGCACTGTCTTTAAATACCTGAACCTGAGCGGCAATCTGGATAAGGTTTTGATAATGCGCAACCAGATTCGTGTAAGTCAGAATGTCGGCATCACCCAGACCAGATGCGGTAGAAACAGCCGCTACGGGTACGATGGCTTCACCGCCATTCACTTTTTCTACTTCTCTTGACTGCTTAAGTGTTGCAAGCACATCCGCCGCATTAGTCACGACGCTGAATACAGAATCGACTTTAGAGCTTGCCAGCGCACCATTTAGCGTCGCTGAGTTATCTGTGAACGTACCGATAGCCAGCTTACTTGGCCAGCCCGCCACTTCTAAGTTCACTGGGTCTTTACGGATAAGCAGAGTGGCATCACCAAGAACCGGACCCGGACCAGGATCCGTACCCGCACAGTCAAAAGCAAACGTCCAAGAACCATCGGAACCCGGAATAGACGTAGTGTGCCAGTTAGCGGTGTACGCTTTACCCTGGTATTGCATCTGAGCACCAGTTTTTGCGTGGTTCGGGTTACCCGCCCAATCATTGTGAGTCCAGTTCGGGTATTCATTGATGTTGGCACACGCATCAGCGGCTAATGCGCTAACTGGGCTGATTGTGCCAACGGCTAAAGAAACGGCAAAAATGAGTTTATTCTTCTTGAAAATAGTCATTAAATTTTCTCGCACCTCAGATGTAAGATGTTCAACGTTATCAGCTCCATTTTTTGCTCGAAGCCGCTTTATTGGATCAACTTACATGTTGCGTAGAGTTGGCGACGCACTCAAATGAGTATTTACTTAGCAGTGATACTTTTCGAGTGACTGCACAGTGGAAATGTATATAGAAGAAAACCGAATTGCACATTGCCCAGCAGGGTCATAAATCTCATGATTTTTTATATGATTATCAGATTTGTGACTAATGTTATGAATGCAATGTCCCCTCTTGCAGCTTGTTGTTCAGTAAAGACGTGAGGCTTTCATCTAAGTCAAAACAGATGGAAGTAAGACCTGTCACCTAACCCTTTGAAGTTTCTACAAAGGTACTGTCACTTTCGCAATTCCCCCTTCTTTTTTCAGCTCAAAATCAAACTGACCATTCATCTTTTTTGCTCGATTTTGAATCGAGGACAAACCATATCCATCAGATTTCTTATCAACAGAGTCTTTGGAATTTTTTCCATTGTCCTGAACCTGAATGATGAGCTCGGAGTTGTTTTGAATGCACTGAAAGCTCACTTTTGTGGCTTGTTCAGCGTGCTTGATGACGTTGGTAATCAGTTCTTGCAGAATGCGTAACAAGTCCAGTTTGGACTGTAGTGTAAGAGTCACGGCGCTGTCTTCACACTCCACAAACCATTCCAGTTCTATATTGGCAGCTTGAAGTACGGGTTCAATTCGGGCTCGCCATTGCCCGAGTAACACACTGAATTGCGCATCGAAGAGCGGGTTACGTGAATCAAGAATCAGGCGTAAATCGTTCAGGCATTGGGTTGCTTTGAGCTGAATATCGGTTTGGTTGGTGTTCGGCACTCTTAGTAACGTAATCAGCTCAACGAGTTGGCTGCCTAACCCATCGTGCATGTCAGAAAGCAGGCTCTGACGCTCATCCATTAATGCCTGTTTCTTTTCCAGATCGTGCGCCACTGCCTGCTCTTTTTTATACAACGCGACCGCTTCCACTACTTTCTGCTCTAAGGTTCTTTGCAACTCTTCACTGCGGTTTAGTGCACTGGCATATCGGTAGATAAGAAGCACACACAATGTCAGAAAGATAAGTAAGTTTGCATGGGCGCTTAGCGGGAAATGCATCTCCAGAAGCTGCATCCCATCCAGCGAATCTAATATCCCAGATACCACACCAATCATTCCTGCCGTAGCAAGTAACAAGGCACTTTTGCTGCGATTGAATAATGCCTGAGTCACCAATACATAGCCGATATACACCGAGCTCAACGCAACATACCCACGTAAGGCGCTTTCGTTAAACCGCCACCAGAGCTTGGTCGGTTCATATTCATAAAGCACGAAAGACGATGCCGCCAGAACCAATGTCGCCACACTTACGATTAACTCGACAGACGGGCGTTTAAGCTGATACCAGCGATGCAAAAACAGCATCATAAACAAGGTCAGGAAAGGCTGAACCGTAACCGTTGTCATCCAGTAAGTTTGTTGGGAAATAGGCAGCGATGACACCGTAAATGTCATATTGCTCATTGCCCAGCAAGCAAAGCCTAGCGCAAAGAAAAGGTACTCAGTGTTGTTGCGTCGAAACCACCACAGCAGCAGGTAAAACAATGTAATCAGCGGAGTCAGCCACTGCATCACAATGTGCAGCCCAATCTGCGACCAGTACTGAAACTGATAGTAAGGCTTCACCTGCTCTGGTGTGCCGTAAAAAATCTCGGGCATTTGCAGCCCGCCACTGGACGCTATTTTTACAGTGAGCGGCAATTCCGCCGCTTCAAATAGCGAATTAGGTAGCTCGTGATAGGAAGGGCGATAGCGAAACCTTGGCATCATAGAATCGCGGGAATGAGCAATCGGTGCCGTCTGCCAGATCAACTGCTCGCCCAAGTAAAACTCGGCAGTGTCACGAAAAGGCGGCAAAAAAATAGCTGTGGTCGCATTCGAATCTTTATCGACTCTGGGAAGTGAGATCCGATACTCGCCATAAGAAAAGTTGAGGTGCTGGCTGTAATTATGAGGTAGAGCGACATCTATCAGCTTGGTGGTTTCATTGTCTTTAAGAACCAGCACGCCTGACTGCACTGACGGTAAAGAAACGAGATCGCCATACCGTAGCAGCGATACCAGTGCGTAAATTGCCACAACAGGCACCAAAACAATGATCGCCAAGCGCACCAATACTTCCCGAGATGCGCTTTCAGGTCTGTTCAGCGATGTCCTTTCGCTCGATTGCATACCGTTTACTATTTTATAAAAACTCAGTCTACTGCCATTTCTATCCACTCTGCAACCAAGTCCCCCTAAAACTGGGGATGGTGAATCCCCCTTATCCGCGTAACGTAAATATCCAGTCACTCAAATCAACTGATTCGAAAGGATTCGATAATGAAATGGGCAGCGGTTACCGGAACTAATGGCAAAACCACCAGCGTAGAGTTGGCAAGACAGTTGCTTTCCAAGCTTGGTATTCATGCAGCCAGTTGGGGCACATTAGGGGTGGGGTTGGATGGGGAGTTTGAAGAAGTCCCCTGGTATTGCAATTCCAGCCAACGGGTTCACGAATTCATTCTAGATCTCACCGAACAAAATCAGGTGGATGTCTGTCTGATGGAGTGTTTTAGTCGCCTGATAGAAATTGGGCAATACCAACATTTCGAGTTCGACTGTGCTGCCTTTACCAACTTAACGCACGATCATCTGGACTACCACCCCACCCTCGAAGACTACCTCAATGCCAAACTCAAACTGCTGAAGCATTGTAAAGCTGGCGCTGATGTGTGGATTAACCAGCAAGATCCCATGCACCCCAAATGGGTCGATGCAAGCCAGAGTGCTGGATTGAACGCTCAGTTGTTTGCCTACTCAACACTCACTGCCGGATGGTTTGGTCGGCTAGAGGGAAACACATTATCGCTCAACCTTAACGGCTATATATGGCATGGAGATTGCCCGTTC
>NZ_AFWJ01000142.1 GCF_000222685.1 Vibrio nigripulchritudo ATCC 27043
CCTTCCTGCGGCAACACTGGCCGTGTTCTTCCGACAGGAGCTGATCAACACACCTCAGTACATGAAAAAGCTGCAGTCGGAATACGACAGCGTCAGTCGCCTTGTGTATTCAGGGAATCAGTTGGTGTCTGCGGCAGATTTCCACATCAAATTGCTGCAAGCCCGTATTCGTACAGTTCTTGGTCGAATGACCGATTCTGCTGCGCCACTACACCAGCTTTCGGACGACTTAAGCGATACAGCCATTCGCGCAATGAGTGCGATTCGCCAACAGAACACAGACATTCACCATGTCGCCAGTGCCGTAAACGATATGGCGGACTCTGCGGGTCAGGTCTTTGAGCACGCTTCACAAACTCAGTTACTGATCAACGACACTCAAGACCAATGTAAGGTGACTCGCTCTAAAATTGATGCGACGGAGAATCAGTTAAATGAACTGGCGTCTCAGGCTGAACAGGCGACACAAACTACATACCAGCTGAGCGAGCAGGCCCAAAAAGTCAGTTCCGTAATGTCCGAAATCAGTGGCATTGCAGAACAGACTAACCTGCTGGCACTGAACGCTGCGATAGAAGCGGCGCGTGCGGGAGAGCAGGGACGTGGGTTTGCCGTGGTAGCGGATGAAGTACGCGCGCTTTCTTCACGTACTCAGAATGCAACGGAAACCATTCAGGCGAGCTTAAGTCAGATGCTCAGCACCATTACAACATGGCAGAAAGACATCGAAAGCAGCCGCGATCAGACGGGAGACTGTGTCACCATCGCTCAGGAAGGCGCGCAGTGTTTGCAACAGATAGAGCAAATGATGACCGATATACACGGTCTGATTGATCAGGTTTCTAATTCTGCAAACGAGCAGACCCAGCTTTCTCAGCAAGTAAGTAATCGAATACACTCCATCGCCCAGACATCTGAAAATAACTTAGCTGAAACCGATCTGGTTGAACGCAATAGTCAGGTGCTAAAGCAAGGGGTAGACAAACTTTATCAACTGGCTAAGCAATTCGAGCAAAAATAAAAGAAAAACGGTGGGGTACGGGCGTACCCCACCAAAAAGACTTGCCAAATCAGTCTGTTCCACTGCCTCTGTAATTGGAACTTCCTGAGTCCTAAACGTCAGGAATGGCAAGCCAGGCTGGAAGTCATTATTCTTATCTGCTCCTTATCTTATCGCTATTCATTTACCGCACTCTGCAGCCAAACCTCTTGCCCTTTCAGTTCTACCGACCAGGTTTTTAAGCGCTGCTCCGGCTCCTCCAGGCACTCGCCTGTTTCCAAGCTGAAATGTTGTTTGTACATGGGAGAAGCAACGCACACGGTATCCCCTTGGGTGCCAACAATCCCGCGGCTCATCACATAAGCTTTGCTAATCGGGTCCCAGTTACCCACAGCGAATACTCTGGCTTCTTTACCGGGAACCAGAAATAGCGCCACCTGTTGCTCGTCAAAAACACACCCCACGCCTTGATAAGGCGCAAGCTGGTTGATGTCGCAGACTTTCTTCCACATCACTTCATCTCCTGAACATCACTGACAAAGGTACTCGGAATCCGCTGCCCGCGAACACGTTGATACGGCAATGGCACACTGTCGCCTTCCTGATTGATGAAAGGCCGGAATCGTGCGCGTTTCTCTTTCGAATCAACGGTCGATTTCCACTCGCACTGATAGGTTTCCACTATGTGTTGCATCTGAGATTCGAGTTGCTCGTTAAGCCCCAGAGAGTCGTCCAGAACCACGCTTTTCAGGTAATCCAACCCGCCTTCAAGGTTTTCCATCCAGACTGAAGTGCGCTGGAGTTTGTCGGCGGTTCGGACGTAAAACATCAACACTCGGTCGATCAAAGTGATCAGCGCATCTTTGGAAAGATCGGACGCAATCAGGTCGGCATGTCGAGGGCGCATTCCACCATTTCCACAAACGTACAAATTCCAGCCATTTTCGGTAGCAATAACACCAATGTCTTTGCTTTGCGCTTCAGCGCATTCACGGGTGCAGCCAGATACCGCCATTTTCAGTTTGTGTGGCGACCGCAATCCCTTGTAGCGATTCTCCAGCTCTATCGCCAGCCCGACTGAATCATCGACTCCGTATCGGCACCAGGTAGAACCCACGCATGACTTAACGGTTCGCAGCGATTTGCCATACGCATGACCGGTTTCAAACCCTGCCTGAATCAGTTGTTCCCATATGTCCGGAAGCTGTTCCATTTTGGCTCCAAACAAATCGACTCTCTGACCACCGGTGATCTTGGTGTACAGATCGTACTGCTTGGCGACTTCGCCTAAGCGAATCAGTTTGTCTGGGGTAATCTCTCCACCGGGCACCCGCGGAACCACGGAATAGGAACCGTCTTTTTGCAGATTCGCCATAAAGGCATCGTTGGAATCTTGAAGTGGCTGATGTTTGGGTTCAAGAATGTGCTCATTCCACAAGGAGGCAAAAATCGATGCAGCGGTCGGTTTGCACAAATCACACCCCATGCCTTTGCCGTGCTTAGCGAGCAATTCATCGAAGTCTCGAATATTTTCGACCTGACACAGGTGAAATAACTCCTGCCGTGAATACGCGAAGTGCTCACAGATGTGATTGTTCACTTCCATCCCCATAGCCGCAAGTTCGGCGTCCAGCACGGTTTTCACCATATTGGTACACCCCCCACACCCGGTACCCGCCTTGGTTTCGGCTTTCAGGGTATTCAAATCGTGCGCCCCTGCCTGAATCGCGACCACCAAATCGCTTTTTGTCACGTTATGACAAGAGCAGATTAAGGTGTTATCTCCGATTTCCCCAGAAAGAGGCGACGCATCGAACAGAAGCTCGGCGGGGTACTCTGGCAACGGGGTTTGATTGAGATAGCATTGAAGCAGAGCATCGTAGTCGGTGTTGTCTCCCACCAAGATTGCCCCAAGCAACTGTGTGCCAGACGCGTCGGTGATGAGCTTTTTGTAGATCCCGGTATTGGCATCCTGAAGCACCATTTCCTGAGCCCCTTCGGTCTGCATTTGTGCATCCCCAATGGAGGCAACGTCCACACCCAGCAGCTTGAGTTTGGTGCTCATGTCTGCACCAGTGAAGGTACTGTCTGTGCCTGTAAGCTGGTCAGCTACAGCACGCGCCATTTGGTAACCCGGCGCAACCAGCCCAAAGATTTTGTTTTGCCACAGGGCGCATTCGCCAATCGCAAAAATATTGGGATCGCTGGTGCGGCATGCGTCATCGACCACAATCCCGCCTCGTTCACCAATATCCAGTCCCGCTTGCCTTGCTAAGGCATCCTGCGGTCGGATACCGGCAGAGAAAACGATCACATCCACTTCCAGTGGCGCTTGATCTTTCAGTACCATTCGATGATAAGCGTTTTCCCCGTCAATGATGTTTTCGGTGGCGGTAGATGTGTGAACTTTTAAGCCCAAGGCTTCAATTTTCTTTTGCAGAACATTGCCTGCACCAGCGTCGAGCTGAACAGGCATTAACCGCGGCGCAAATTCGATAACATGGGTTTCTAAGCCCAGTAATCGCAATGCATTCGCTGCTTCCAAGCCCAGCAGCCCACCACCAATCACCGCACCCGTTTTCGCCCCTTCACATGCGGTGCGAATTTCAGATAAATCATCCAGAGTCCGATAGACAAAGCTATTGGGTCGATCGTGCCCCGGAATAGGTGGCACAAAAGGGTATGAGCCAGTCGCCAACACCAGTTGGTCGTATCCTAAGACCACCTCGTCATCCATGGTGATGCGTCTTTGTTCAGTTTGAATTGACGTGACCTGACTGCCTAATATCAGTTCAATCCCGTGTTTTTGATACCACTCTTCACTACCCAGCATCAGATCTTCATGAGATCGCCCTGAAAACAACGAAGACAGCTGAACCCTGTCGTACGCAATGAAACGTTCTTCACCAATCACCGTAATCCGGTAATTCAGGTGTGCGTGCTTTTCCACCAGAGAGACCACCAGTTGGTGTCCCACCATGCCATTTCCAACAATGACCAAATGTTCCATAGTGCTTCCTCCCTAGGCGCTTTTGGTCGCTTGAACGGGCGACTCTTCAATGGGTGTGGCGGATGTTTTAACGGTCTGAGGTTTGGCTTGTTTCTCATAGAGGAAACGCAGCACCGACTGACGGTATTTCTGATAACGCGTATCGTCGGCTAATTCGACTCGGTTCCTTGGTCTGTCTAGTTCCACGCTCAATACTTCTCCGATGGTGGCCGCCGGACCGTTGGTCATCATCACAATTCGATCCGACAGCAATACGGCTTCATCCACATCGTGCGTAATCATGATCACCGTGGTATTCAAATCTGCATGAATCGCCATCAGCGCATCCTGAAGGTGTGCCCGTGTCAGAGCATCCAAAGCGCCAAAGGGTTCATCCATCAGCAGCACTTTGGGTTTGAGTGCCAACGCACGTGCTATACCGACACGTTGCTTCATACCACCAGATATCTCACTCGGCTTTTTATCGCTCGCGTGGGTCATCTGCACCAAATCGAGATAGTGCGATACCTGTTCTCTCACCCAGGTTTTGCTTTTTCCGGTTGCTATCTGTTTGATCGCCAGTTCGACGTTCTGATAGACCGACAGCCAGGGCAGCAAAGAGTGGTTTTGAAACACCACTGCCCGCTCTGGTCCCGGTCCATCCACTTCGCGTCCATCCAATATCACACCGCCATCTGTTGGGTCGTATAACCCGGCGACCAAATTCAATACGGTGGATTTACCGCAGCCAGAATG
>NZ_AFWJ01000141.1 GCF_000222685.1 Vibrio nigripulchritudo ATCC 27043
AGAACTGCAAAATAAGTGCCTAAAAAGTATAGATTACCATTCACTCCTTATAACGACCGTTTATCGCATTCTTCTGATTCTGGAATCTGGCGTTGCTAATGTAGCTTCACCAAACAACAGAATGGATATCGGTTATGAAACTCATCAAACGCACATTTATTATTCCTTCACTGCTACTGGCGGGACTTTCGCAAGCTGTTGCCAATCCATCCAATGAACTTATTCAGCAGTACAACCTGGCGGCGGCAGGCGACAGTGACAAAGTAGAGCTGGTTTTCGAACAACTCAATCAATTGATTCAGAAAGAAGGGGCTAAGCCACTGAGTCTGGTTTACCTTGGCAGCACACAAACGATGCAGGGTCGTGATGCCTGGATGCCCTGGAACAAAATGCAATACGTAGAACAGGGTCTGGCAACGATTGATAAGGGGCTTAACCTTATCGCCTCTCAAGCGGTTCCTGTCGAATCTCAACCTGTGATTCAGGGATTGCCGGACACATACCTTGCCAGAGCATTGTCTGCGGCAACTTTCAGCCAGTTGCCGGATATGTTTAATCACTTCGATCGTGGATACGATCTTTATATCGATTTGCTTGCCGAGCCAGAATTTGAGCAGGCACCTTTTGCTGCGACTTCATGGGTTTATTCATTTGCGATTGAGACTGCCATTCGGGCTGAAGATCAACAGCGCGCGCAAGAGTGGCTGGCAGTGATGCTAAAGAAAGACGCATCACACCCCGAGACCCAAAAAGCTCAAGCCCTGGTCAATGAGGCTTAGGGGGCAATATGATTGAATTTAATCAAATCAATAAGAGCTATCAGTTGGGGACGATTGACGTTCCCGCTCTGAAAAGCGCAACTGGGACAATAGAAAGAGGGGAGATGGTCGCACTTTGTGGTCCTTCCGGTTCCGGGAAGAGTACTCTGCTAAACGTGCTTGGTCTTCTTGATACTGACTATTCTGGACATATTCATTTCGAGGGCAAACCGCTGCCAAAAACACCCAAAAAGGCTGCGGAAATCAGGCGCTACCAGATGGGATTCATTTTTCAGAAGTTCAATCTGGTTCCGGTGATGACCGCACTGGAAAACGTAATGTACCCCTTGAAACTCAACGGTCACAGCCGAGATCAGCAGCGAGAGATCGCGTTTTCAATGCTGGACAAAGTGGGGCTGGGTGAATACGTCCATCACAGACCAGACAACCTTTCTGGAGGTCAACAACAGCGAGTGGCCATAGCCCGTGCGCTAGTCAACAAACCCAAACTGATCATCGCCGACGAACCAACAGCCAGTCTGGATAGCGAAAGTGCCACGCTTGTTATCGACATAATGAAGTCGCTGGGGCATGAGTTCGGCACCACCTTTGTGATTGCCACTCACGATCACCGAATGGCAGAACGGTGCGATCGCAGTATCGCCCTGTTTGATGGCGTTATTCAAGAGGAGGCTCTGAAATGGGTCAGCTAAATCGAGTTTCATTTTTCTCAGAGTATTTTGAGAACCTCAGGTATGCGTTTTTAAACCTGAAGCGTAATTCTCGCCGCAGTGTACTTTCTATCTTAATCATTGCCATTGCTGTTTTCGCCATGGTAAGTGCTGGCGGGTTTGGGCTATTTACTTATCAATCTTTGAAGGAGTCGACGGCTCGTGATACTGGGCACCTGACACTAAGTCAAGTCGGGTATTTCGAGCAGGATGAAGACATGCCTTTATCTAACGGGCTTTCCGGAACCAAAGAGCTGGTCAACAAGATCATGGCGATGGACAAAGTGCGTTCAGTACAACCCAGAGTTTATTTCACTGGCTTAATTTCAAACGGCAACAAGTCGACCATTTTTGTTGGTAATGGCGTTAACGAAAAAGAATTCGACATGAAAGGCCCTTTCTTGAATGTCAAAGAAGGCAGAACCCTGACCAGCATGAACTCCAGCCGCTACAACGCTGACGAGCCTCAAATAATGCTTGCTTATGAACTCGCCAGAAACCTCAAGGTTAGCATCGGAGACTGGGTAACACTGTTAGCTACCACCAGTGAAGGGGCGTTAAACGCGCTGGACTTTAAAGTGCATGGTATCTACAGCACAGGTATTCCTGAACTGGATAAGCGCCAGTTATACCTTCATGTTAATTCCGCGCAGGAGCTATTGGTAACAGAAAAAATCAGCACCTTGTCGGTATTCTTGTTCGATACCGAGCAAACCAACCCAATTCAGAACCAAACCCAACAGTTGCTGGATTCTTCTGTACTGGATCAGGATATACAGATTACGCCTTGGCAAGACAGAGCGTTTTTCTACAAGAAAGTGAAAGACCTGTATGACCGAATATTCGGCATTATGGGACTGATTATGGCGCTGGTGGTATTCGTTGCGCTTTTCAATACCATGACCATGTCCGTCACCGAACGAACAAGAGAAATCGGGACACTTTCTGCACTTGGTACTTACTCTAACGAGATCATTTCCTCATTCATTAAAGAGGCAGGGTTGCTTGCACTTATCGGCAGCCTGATTGGTGTACTTGCTAGCTTGATCGCTTCGGTCGCACTGCTGGTTGTGGAAATTAAAATGCCACCTCCTCCAGGTCACACAGAAGGTTACCCGCTACAAATCAACTTCTCTCCAGAACTGGCTGCCTATTCTACATTGGGAGTCGTCGCTATTTGCGTATTTGCGGCTTACTTCTCTGCCAGAAAGGGAGCAAACAAACCCATCACCGAGGCACTTGCATATGTTTAATTGTTCTATTCGTCAGGTATTGAATCTTGTCTTGGCAACAGCAGCACTGCTTAGTGGTCAAGTTGCCGCAAACGACGTGACATCCATGCTGAAAAATGCCGATAACTTCCGTATGGAAGAAGAATCCTCAAAAGTTGTTTCTGTTGTGCACGTTTTCAAAAACGGTGAGAAGGAAAAACACATCAGTACCACGTTTATACTCGCCCTCAAAGGCAGTCGCTGGTGGTGTTTAAATCCAGAGTGGAAGCAGGGCAGAAGATGCTGATGCTGGAAGATAACTACTGGCTGGTTATGCCCAAAAGCCGTCGACCAATTCGAATTACACCCATGCAGAAATTGCTAGGTGAAGCGTCTGTAGGTGATATTTCAACACTGACCTGGAGCGACGATTATCAGGGGGCATTTGAAGGACAAGAAACCCTGACTACGTTATCGGGTAGCGAGATCCAAACCAATAAACTGCTACTGACTGCCAAGACAAAAGGCGCAAGTTACCATTCTATCGAGCTTTGGTTAGAGCAGGAGTCGGACTTTCCTGTAAAGGCAAATCTGATAATGAAATCGGGCAAACTGGCGAAGGTGGCTTGGTTTACCAAAGGTGAGCGTAATAATGAGGATGCCGTAGTCAGCATGACCTTGTTAGATAAAATTCAGCCTAGTAAAAAGACGACCATTGAATATCAGGAGATCTCGTCTTATGAGCTGGAAGACAAGTATTACAACCCTTCATTTTTAGTCAGAAGTAACGTGTCGGAGCTGTAACGTGAAGATAGCAAAACCTTTAATCCTGTCTGTGCTTGTTTCACCGATGGCATTTTCTTCGGAGTTGTCATCGAACTGGGACTGGATGATAAGTGCAGACACGACTCAGCACCAAGCAACCAATGGTGTGTTTACTTCAGATGAAGAAAGTATCCAGAGCGTCGATGCGTTTTTAGAAGTGGAGCTGGGTTATCAATCGTTCAACGCGTCTCTGGCTTTGCTAGGCAATGGCATCTATCACTCAGACAGCTCGGTAGATTCAGAATCAGACTTGATCATCAGAGAGCTGTTCTGGCAGGGAAGTGTAGATATCGCTGGTACGACTTTGGATGCAACCGTCGGCAAAATTCGTCAGGATTATGGGGTGGGGTATGGTTATCGTCCGCTGGACGTATTCAATCCTTATCGTCGAAACCCAGTAGGTATTCAGGTTGAAGAGGGGGTAGGCGTAGTCAGCCTGTCCCACTTTGGAGCCGAAGGGGAATGGACAGCGATTGCTACAACGTCTTCGCTGACTCAGCAAGAAACCACAGAGATTCAAAAAGCCGCGCAACAACATGGGGTAGGTGTTCGATACTACGGTCTGCGGGGTGACAGTGAATTTCAGGTTATCGGCTATTTTGATGACGTAAGAAAAGGGCTGGTTGGGGCGAGTTGGGTAACTGTTTTCGGTAGCGAATGGGAATGGCATTCATCGGCAGTGATTCAAAGAAAACACCTTGCTTACCAACAGCCAAGTCAGCTTTTGGCACCCGTTGCGCTCGAAATGCAAGGGGCTGCGCAACAAGTCATGACAGGTATAACCTGGAGCAGCTTTTCCGGACACAGCGTCATTGCAGAATACTGGTATGACAGCCGAGCATGGGGGAAAGAAGAATGGGAAGATGCACAGGTTTCAGCGACCTCGCTCAGAGAAACTTATGGTCAGGATCGTCTTGCCGATTCCTACGGACTGGGACTCACAAATGCCAACTTAACTAAACACAACGTCATGTTTCACTGGACATTAGATACTCAAAACTGGCAGGGACAGCACTGGACTGCTGCTCCGGGTTGGTTTGAAAAGCTAACGCCTACGGTGGATTTGATGATAGCGCCCGAGGATGGTGGTGTGATCTCAACACCAAGATTGAGTTTTGAATGGTACGACGATGGTTCGTCCCGCTTTGAAACTGAACTTGCCGCACGTTTTTACAACGGTAAAGATAAATCACTCTATAAAAACCTAAAAACTAACAGTATGATTTTGCTAAATTTTAAAGGAAGATTTTAATGGGA
>NZ_AFWJ01000140.1 GCF_000222685.1 Vibrio nigripulchritudo ATCC 27043
CGCCGCGCCTTGTTCGCAAAGGCTGGCAATAAAGCGGTAGATTTCAGCACGCGTACCAACGTCCACTCCAACCGTAGGCTCATCGAATACATACAGAGATACGTCTCGGGTCAGGCATTTTGCAAGCAGAACTTTTTGCTGGTTCCCTCCGCTGAACTGCCCGACATCGCGCTCGGTTTTGTTTGGGTACAGTTTGAGCTTGGTGGCTAGGTGTTCGGTCTGTGCTTGCTCATGGGCAATAGATAGTGCGCCCGTACTGCTGGAGTATTGCGGAGTTCGGATCGCAGCCAGACTCATGTTTTCACGGCAGCTACGAATCATCACCAAACCTTCAGCTTTGCGATCTCTGGAGTTATAGAAGAAACCGCGATCTAACATGGCACGAGTACTCAGATTGGTGACGTTTTCGCCCTGAAAAACCACAAAACCTGAAGAGACAGGTTCCAGACCAAAACAGGCGCGCAGCGCTTCCGATTTGCCACAACCGACCAACCCTGCAAACCCGACGACTTCACCTGCCCGTGCATGGAACGAAAGGGTGTCCAGATAGCCGTCTCGGGTGCTCATCTCCCGAACTTCAAGCACGGTTTCTTTGGGTGAGAAGGGAATGTCTGGATAGATTTGATCCACCACGCGCCCCGTCATCATGGTGATGAGCTCTTGTTCTTCAACCTCTTCACACGCTTTGGTGCCGATATAGCGACCATCACGCAACACGGTAATTCTGTCTGCAATCTGGCGAATTTCAGCCATGCGATGGGAAATGTAAATAATGCCCACACCCTGTTGTTTGATTTGGGCAATCAGGTCAAACAGCTGCTCGGTTTCTTTGTTAGTTAATGAGGCGGTCGGCTCATCCAGAATCAATACAGAAAGCTCGCCGCGCAACGCTTTAGCAATTTCCACCATCTGCTTTTCAGCGCGGGAAAGTTCACCCACTAACACATCGGGATCAAGGTCAAATCCCATTCGTTCCAGAAGGCTTTTCGCTTTCTGTTGTAAAGAGCTGGTATCCAGAAAACCGGATTTCAAAGGCTCTTCCCCCAGAAAAAGGTTCTGAGCGATGGATAAGGTATCGACGAGCGAAAACTCCTGAAAAACCGCACTGATGCCGTTGCTTCTTGCGTCGAATACACTCTTAAAGTTCACTGGCTGATTGCGAAACCGTATCTCTCCGTCTGTGGCGCGATTTGCACCGGAGATAATGGAAATCAGCGTTGATTTTCCTGCCCCGTTTTCACCAAACAACACGTGTACTTCACCTGCTTCCAGGGTGAAATCCACATCGTCCAGCGCTTTTACACCGGGATACTGTTTGTGTATCCCGTGTAAAGAGAGGATGGGTGAGGTTGAACTCATCATCATTGTGGTTTCACCGAAAACGTAGGTTTAAAGTTTGCTGGTGCTAATGAGCTGTCGCGGTCGAAGTGGTCGATGATGGAGGCATCGATGACATACAACTGAGGACCCACGTGCTTGGTGTAAGGTTTGCCTTCCAGAATTCGAACCGCCTGATCAATGGCAACCCTTCCCTGAATCACCGCAGAATCAGTTGGTGCTGCGAGGATAAGCTTCCTTTTGATGCCCTGATAAACGCCGGGTGTGAAGTAGTAAGAAAGCACCTTGATTTGATTCGTTAGTCCGCGGGCTCTTAACAGGCTGGTGGCGGCTTCTGCGGTAACCGCCGTTCCGACTATGTATTCCAGATCCGGATGCGCTTCTAAGGTGTCTTCCACCAGTTTGAGCTGAACTTCTTTACCAGTATCGCCGTATTTGGTTTCGACCACTTCGATGTTGGAGCCTTCAATAGCCGACTGAAAACCTTTGTTGCCTGCTTCTACCCAGCCCGCGCCCGGAGGCCCGGGGAACCAGCCCACTTTGACCTTCTTATTGTCGTGCTTGTGAATATCGGCAAGGTACTTGCCGATTTTCGAGCCCATTTCGCCAAAGGACACTAGCGACTTAGCTGAAAGATCAGGAGAAGACATGCCGTTGACAATATCAATTACCGGAATACCCGACTTGGCGATGTTCTTAACCAGATTGTTTAGCCCTTCATAAGAGATGGCACCAATGATGACGGCATCTGCACCCGAGGCAACACAGTCTTCAATTTGTGAAATCTGGTTATTAAGGTTGGTGTAGCCGCCAGCTTCAACAAGCTGCATTCCGACACCAGTTCGCTTGGCTTCGGCGACCACACCATAGTTAACGGCTGTCCAGTAGGCATCTTTTAAATGAGGGAAAGAAACACAGATATCCCAAGGTTTTTGAGCTTTGGTGACGGGTTTGTAATCCATCACTTTTCTGTCGCTAGACATATCGAAAGGGGTTGTCCATACGTCTACCGTGTATGACCAGTCTTTCGCATGAGAGGTTGGGCTACTGGCGACAGCAAAAATCGCTGTCAGCGTAAGCCATGCCGCGTGAGAGGTGTTTCGTTTCATCGTTCTTCTCCCTGTTGTTCGAACGTGTTGTCAACGACCACCAGCCGAAACATATCCATGTTGGCTGTTGTTTGAGTTGGGTATTGTTTGAATTGTTAATAACAGGTTAAAATTGCAGCGCCGATATGTAAAATATGGAATTCAGTCTAGTGTTATTAGAAAAACAGATAACGCAGAGAGATGTGATTTGCTTACATGAAATTATGTTATCTGTATGAGATTTAATGATTAAAACGTCTGGGCAGGGGTAGGGAAGGTTAAGCCGTTCGCTATAGATATCAGTTTTATTAATGCAAGAGTTAAGGAAAACAGAAATGCAGCCAACCATGAAACAGATCCGCTACTTTATTGCGACCGCTGATTCCGGTCAGGTGTCTCAGGCAGCCAATGCAATGCACGTTTCTCAGTCCGCCATTACCACTGCCATCAAATCGCTGGAAGAGATGTTAAATGTGAATCTGTTTGTGCGACAGCCGCACGGAATGATGCTGACGTATGAAGGCAACCAGTTCTATCAGCACGCGACCCATATCGTGAAAGAGATTGAAGAGGCGATGCTGCTCTCTCATCGCAGTTCTAATCAGGTACAGGGTGTGATTCGCCTTGCCATGTCTTATACGGTGGCCGGGTATTTTGTGCCGCCTTACTTAACCCGCTTTCAGCGCAGCTACCCCAAAGTGGACGTCAAGCTGGTGGAGGCGACACGGAGTGAAATTGAAGAAGGGGTAGTCTCTGGCGATTATGATCTTGCTTTTATGCTGACCTCGAACCTTATCAATCAGGAAGACATCAGCTTTCAGACGTTGTTAAGTTCGCCCCGCCGTTTGTGGGTCAGTTCCAGCCATCCGTTACTGGAAAATAAACTGGCGACTTTTCACGATGTCGCTCAATACCCTTACATCATGCTCACCGTCGATGAGGCGAGTAATACTGCTCAACGCTACTGGAACCAGACTCCCTACCAGCCAAACACCATTTTTCGCACGTCCTCAGTGGAATCGGTGCGCAGTCTGGTGGCCAATGACTATGGTGTCACGATTCTTTCCGACATGGTCTATCGCCCTTGGTCTTTAGAAGGAAGAAGGGTAGAAGTGCGACCGCTGGCTGATCACGTGCCAGATATGGAAGTCGGGCTAGTGTGGTCTAGAAAAAGAGAACGCAGCACTGCGGTGGCTGCGTTCTGTGAGTTTATGGAAATGTCGGTGTCACCGAATCAGGATCTGATGAATCGGTACTAACGCTATTTTTATTGCGTTAACACATTTGCCTTTGCAATCCGCTCATATCCAGTAGGCGGGTTGCGATTTCTTCGACTGATAGAGAAGTGGTATTCAGATAAGGAATCGCTTCACGGCGGAATAGGGCTTCTACGGTATTGAGCTCTTTCTGGCACTGATCCTGACTGGCGTATTCACTGTTTGCCATTCTTCCTTCACGGATGGCGTGTAAACGTTCTGGTTCAATGGTCAGCCCGAAAGTTTTGTAGCGAAATGGCTCGATGGCGCTCGGCAGTTTTAATCTTCCCATGTCTTCTTCAATGAAGGGATAATTCACGGCGCGAATTCCGAATTGCATGGCCAGATACAGGCTGGTTGGGGTCTTTCCGCAACGTGAAACACCCAGCAAAATGATGTCTGCCTGATCCAGATTATTCAATGAAATACCGTCATCATGTGCCAGTGTGTACTCAATTGCAGCGATCCTGTCCATGTAGCTGTGCACGTCTTTTTTGATGCTATGAGAGCGTTGCAGTTTGGGCTTAGGTTGCAGCCCCAGGTCTTTACTTAGCGGTTCAACCAGTGCATTAAGCACGTCGTACAGCTGAGCGCTCGATTGTTCAATAACCTGCTTGACTTCAGGCACTACGATGGAAAAAAACACCAATGGCTTGTTGCCAGTTTCTTCATATGCTTTATCTATCAGTGCTTTAACGTCATTTGCGCGCTCTACATTCTCGACAAATGGCAGAGTTGTCTGTCTGGTTTCGATTGAAAATTGCCCTAAAACCGCGTGTCCCATGGTCTCCGAGGTGATGGCGGTACCGTCTGAAACATAAAACACGTCACGAAAACTAGTTTTGCACTGCATAAAAAGTTGAATCCTTAAAATATTTTTGTAGTGTGAGTTTCATAATAAAAATATATGTTTAATTAACCTGAACTCGGGATAAGAGGTTAGCGAGTACCTTAAATTTCGTTCAAATGTTTAACGGACGTTTTCTAATGAGAAATTTTTACATAAGACAAGGCGAATCCACGAACCAATAACGAGTTATTGGGAGTGGGTTCAACGCAGTATTAAGTAAAATAGCCATTAGAAAGTAAGATGTTATCTCTAGTTCAGGTTATATACATTACAGGGGATCGA
>NZ_AFWJ01000139.1 GCF_000222685.1 Vibrio nigripulchritudo ATCC 27043
TGCAAATGCCGAAGATGAAGCGCCAATAAGAAGACTTGCCGTAAGTAAAGTGCGTCGAATCATCAGATATTGATCTCCAGTTTGGAACATTTATCCGCCAAAGTGCGCTTTGGAATTCCCAAGCTTTCTGCCGCGCGGGAGCGATCGCCTTTGTACTGACGCAAACGCATCGCAATGATCTTGGATTCGTAACTTTTCACCGCTGAACGGAGATCAGAAATCGACAGCAGCGTTTGTTCTTCATCCGGCACGTCCTGAACGTTGTCTTCGTTGGCAGCCATCCCTCCGGTATCCTGAATGTAACGCCCTAACTCATCCGCCATCAGCTCGTGCCCGTTGTGCAGGTGCGCACAGCCAAACTCAATAAGATGACGCAGTTCACGTACGTTCCCTGGGAAGGTGTATTGCATCAGCATATCGAGCGCTTTGAAGTGAATACCGCGCACGCGTGTGCCATTGGCTTGGTTAAACTGGTCGATAAAATGCTTGGCAAGCACCTCGACGTCTTCCATCCGCTCTTTCAAACTCGGTACGTTCAGCGGGAACTGGTACAGGCGGTAGAACAGGTCCTGACGGAAGGTTTTCTCTTCTATTTTCTGGCGCAGTTCCACGTGCGTGGCAGCCACTAAGCGAAAGTCGGAGCTCTGCTCTTTTTCTGCCCCCAAAGGTCGGAAAGTTCGGGTTTCCAATACACGTAAAAGCTTCGCTTGCAGCATCGGGGGCATATCGCCGATTTCGTCAAGAAACAGAGTGCCGCCATCTGCCAGCGCAATCAGCCCCGGCTTATTTGAGGTTGCACCTGAAAACGCACCCTTGGTGTAACCAAACAGCTCGCTTTCCAGCAAGTTTTCCGGAATCGCAGCACAGTTGATCGCCACCAGCGATTTGTCCCGGCGTGAGGAAAGTTCATGAATGGCAGACGCCACCACATCTTTACCCACACCCGTTTCACCCTGAATCAACACCGTCATATCCGACTGTGATGCCGTCGCAATTTGCTCGCGCAGCGCTTTCATCGGCGTACTGTCGCCCACCAGCTTGCTGCGGATCGAGTCCGACTGTTTCAGAATGGTCTGAGTTTGCTCCACATAGGAGAGCGATTCTTTCAACTGGCTTTTTGATGCAGAAGCGGCATTCAAATCACCAAGCCACTCCCAATGACGAGTGAACAGGTTGAGGAAACGCAGGTAATTGGACTGCCCCACTTCGTTTATCCACATCGCCACATTCACCAAGTTGACCGACAAAGCCAAAATCGCGCCTGAACGGCTGTGAAGTGGGGTAATCACGATTTTCTGATCCGGTCTGCACCCGTCGATCAGGGAGATAAAGTTGGTGTCCCCTTCCCAATAGACCAGATGTTCGTGATTAATGATTTTTTGCCCGCCGTTTTGCAGTACATGGGCAAACGGGCACTCAAAATCGGTGACGTTCCAGCAGAGATCCGGCACGCGGTTTAAGGTAATCAGTTGGCGACCGTCTGGTGTCACGGCAACAAAGAAGCTCTTGTCTACATGCAGGTCGTGTTGCAAGGTATCCAGCATGACCTGAACCAAGCCGGAGGCTTCTCTGGCGTTCACCAGTTTGTCTGCGACTTTTAGCCAATCACTCATGCTATTCCACCTTCCCGATGAAATCGCCGTCTTCGGCAGAAATGGCTATGTGAGTAACAGTCTCTTGGTTCGCCAGTTTCTCAAGTAACGCCAGAGAAATGGGTGGCAACATCTGCCCTTCGATGATGGCTTCAAGCATGCGGGCGCCGTTTTCTGAACGCGTCGTTCGGGAAAGGATTTCTTCGATCACGCTGGAAGCAATATCGACCGTCGCTTTGTAGCGCTCGGTTAAGGTGGTTTCGAGCCTGCTCAGCTTGCCGCGAACAATCTTCTCCATCACCTCTTCACCTAGCGGCAGATACGGCACCGTTTCCATACGAGCGAGCAACGCTGGTTTAAAGAATGCCGCCAGCTCTGGGTAGAGCGCGTCGTCCATTTCGTCGGTGCGCTCGGCGTAATCGACAATGGTCTGGAAGCCAAGGTTAGACGTCAGAAAGAACACGATGTTCTGACAGTCAATCAAACGACCTTCTCCATCCGCCAGTTCACCCTTGTCGAACGCCTGATAGAACAGGTTCAGCACTTCTGGATGAGCTTTCTCCACTTCATCCAGCAACACGACTGAATACGGCATCTTGCGAATCGCTTCAGTCAGCACACCGCCTTCACCAAAGCCTACGTAGCCCGGAGGCGAACCAATCAGTCTGGAGACTGTGTGTTTCTCTTGGTACTCCGACATATTGATGGTGGTCAGGAAGCGTTTACCGCCGTACAGCTCTTCTGCCAGTTGCACCACGGTTTCGGTTTTACCCACACCACTTGGTCCGACTAATAGGAATGCGCCCTTTGGTCTTCCCGGGCGTCTTAAATCGGCACGAGCGGTCAGCAGGTGTTTGTGAATTCGATTGATGGCGACATCCTGACCTTTGATGGCGTTTTCCAGAATCTCTGGAAGGTGCGTCAGCTTGGTCAGCTCATCGGTATTCATTTGATCAATTGGCACCCCAGTCCAGTCTGCAATCACTTCCGCAACCTGTTGTTCGTCGACTTCAGGGTGAATCAGACGATCCTTAAAAGGCGTTTGATCAAGCTGTTCGTATAGAGTTTCTAATGCTTGTTTGGTATCGGCGAGGTCGTCTTCCGACTGGTCGTCACTGAGCAATGTTGTTCGCAGTTCGATCATCTCATTGATCAAATCGCGCTGTTTCTGCCAGGCTTGCTCCGTTTCCTGATATTCAGCTTTGCACTCCTCATCTTTGGTGATCAGGGTGGCAAGTCGCTCTTCATCTATCTTCTGACCAATCTGAACCTGACGCTCTAGCATGCGACGCTCTAACTCGTATTGATGCTGTAGGGTTTCCAGCTCCGACATCCGAGATGGTGGCGTACTGAGGTTGATGGAGATACGCGCACACGCGGTATCAAGTACGTCAATCGCTTTGTCCGGCAGTTGTCTGCCCGAAACGTAACGAGCAGAAAGGTGCGACGCGGCTTTTAATGCGCTGTCTGAAATCAGAACCTGATGATTCTTCTCATACACTTCGCACAAGCCGCGAAGGATATCGACGGTTTGATCCGCAGACGGTTCATCCAGCTTCACCAGTTGGAAACGACGACTCAGAGCAGGATCTTTTTCGAAGTATTTCTTGTATTCTTTCCATGTAGTAGCAGCCACGGCGCACAATTCGCCACGTGCCAGAGCAGGCTTCAACAGGTTGGCGGCATCGCCTCCCCCTTCTTGGTTGCCCGCTCCAATCAGCGTGTGGGCTTCATCGATGAACAGAATGATCGGCGTTGGCGACGATTTCACTTCATCAATAATGGATTTGAGGCGCTTTTCAAACTCGCCTTTTACCGCAGCCCCTGCTTGCAGCAAGCCCAAATCTAAGCTCATCAGTTCGATGTTTTTCAGCTTATCGGGCACCTTTTCGTCCACGATGCGATTCGCCAAACCTTCAACCACTGCACTTTTACCGACACCGGCATCACCCACTACAATCGGGTTGTTCTTGCGGCGACGGCAGAGGATGTCGATCATCAGATTGATCTCTTCATCGCGGCACAACACAGGGTCAAGTTCCTGATTGCGCGCTTGCGCAGTGACGTTTGCGCAGTATTTGTCGAGCGCACGCTGGCCGTCGTTGCCGATAGGTGCTTTGCTTTTCTTACCTGTACTTTCTTCAACCGGAGTTTCAGAAGAGTCTTTCAAAATGTTGAAGAACTCACGGCGAAGGGTTTCGCGATTCAAAGACTGGAATTTGTTCGCCAAAGGCAGTGGCAGATAGCGATCCGGGCGCATGATGGCGGTCAAGAAAATCACGCCGGAGCGGAGGTGGTCCAGATTCATTTCCGTCGATGCCAACAACCAGGCATCTTGCAGCAATTCAATCAGCAATGGCGAGAAAACCGGGTAGGTATCATGCCCCGTTTCACGCGGAAACGAGCCGTGCACCAAATCCTGAACTTCGTGATGGTCAGTATTGCCACTGCGCAGAATTTCGCGCACATCACTGAGTGGATTGTCCAGTAACACATGCAAATAGTGCTCGAACGTGACTTCAGAGTGTTCGTGTTCAAGGCACAATGAAGCAGCTTGCTCCAGAGCCAGTTTGCTTTGGTCGTTCAGTTTACTGATTAATGTAGGAAGTTCGATTCGAATCACGGCGCAACCTTTGACATTGAAAAATGAAAATAAAATCTATTGATATCTTTGAGTTATATAGAGTGTGTTTTTAAAGAATCTGATTCAGCTGATTGAGTACATCGAGCGACTTGCTGTGAAGCATGTAGCGGTACACAAAAAACACCACTGCCCACAAACCCGCAAAGCCTGCAAAAATCAGCCAAATCGGCATCTGACGACTCAGGCGATATTTGGTGGCAACCACGTGATCTGTGGCGCTGGTCAGCTCTTCTGGCTCTTTGTCATCCAACCTTGAAAGCGTTTCGTAAAGCTTGATGGCGACGCGTTCACGCTCTTCTTTTCCGCCTTCCACCACCTTGTATTTACCCTCAAACCCGAGCATCAGGCAGAGGTAAATGAACTCCAGCAACGGACGATAGCGAGGTGGATCGCTCAGCAAGCGGTTCAAAATGGTGAAGACTTTTTCGCCGCCCCAGGTTTCGTTGTGAAAGCGGGTCAGCAATGAATGTTCTGCCCATGTGCTGTCTGCTCCCCAAGGCGTGCTCATCACCGCTTCATCCAGTACTGCACACAACACGTAGCGGTACGCCATGATCATCGCGTGTTCTACATCCACCTGAACCAGTTCCATTTCAATGGCTTTGATCTCTTCTTGAGCCTGCTTGTAAATGGATTCGATGTTGTCGCACTGAGCCAGTGAACGGATACGCAGCGATAGCCCTAGGAGCGGGGTCGCAGCGTCGATCATTTTG
>NZ_AFWJ01000138.1 GCF_000222685.1 Vibrio nigripulchritudo ATCC 27043
ATGCACTGCATCATTCCCTTCAATTGCTGCGGATAAAACCCTTCTTATTAGTTCTTGGGCATCCCCGAATCACGGGATTAACAAGATCGTGTGGCCAACGTGGGGGCAGTGGGTAAGCGATGCCACCGACGGGCGAGTGAAAGTCAAAGTGGAATACAACATGGGTCCACCCCCAGCCCAAGCCGATATGATTGCTGATGGTATTGGTGATGTGACCTGGTTTTTCCACGGATTTAAGCCCGGTCGGTTTGAACTGACTAAGTTGCCCGAAATTCCTACTTTCGATAACACCCTGTCTTCAGAAGACGCTTCCATTGCCTACTGGCGAGTGTTCGATAAATACCTGAAAAAGGGGAAAGAACACCGTGGACTGGTCGTGTTAGGTGTTGGTGTACACGGACCCGGTTCGATCATTACCCGCGAGAAAGTGTCGACGTTCGATGATTTAAAAGGCAAGAAAATGCGCATTGCGGGCGATGTCATGTCGATCATAGGTAAGAACATGGGTGTTGCCCCAGTGGCGCTGCCCCCAACTAAAGTTTACGAAGCTCTGTCGCAAGGCGTGGTGGACGGCGCATTCTTTACACTCGAAACCCTCAAAAGCTTCCGCCTAAATGAAGTGGCACCTAATGTCGTGACCTTTCCGGGGGGCTTATATCGCGGCAGCTTCAGTATTTTGATGAACCCGGATACGCTGGACGGACTGTCTGCAGAAGATCGCAAAGCAGTATTGTCTGTATCTGGTGAGAAGCTGTCTCGTCTGTTTGGACAAATGATGGATCAGGCAGATGAAGCCGGGGTAAAAGACACACTGGCAAAACAGGGCAACATTCAGGAAGCAACACCGGAAATGATTGCACAGGCGAAAACCTATGCAGAAGGCTTGGAAAAAGCCTGGCTGAAAAAAGCCAAAAAACGCCGTATTTCCGATCCAGAAGGTGCTCTGACCTACTATCGTGAACAGGTTAAATCTCTGGGAGCTGAATAATGAGCCCTGTACTGAATCTTGCAGGAGGAATACGTCGGTGTCTGGAGGTACTGGCGTCACTCGCATTGCTAATGATGCTGGTGGTGACAGTGATTGATGTGGTCGGGCGTTACTTTTTCAATGCTCCCTTACCCGGCGGAGTAGAGTTGGTAGAAATTTTACTGGCATTGGTGGTGTTTGCTGCTTTTCCTCTGATTACCTGGAATGAAGAACACATCTGCGTGGATTTACTGGATGACTGGTTTCCTCGTGCGATGATCGATTTGCGCCAGTTTGTCATCAGTCTGGGGTGTGCGTTTGCTCTTGGTCTGGTGGCATGGAAAGTGTGGGGGTTAGGCTCTCGCTCTCTTTCTTATGAGGAAGAGACAGATATTCTGGCTATTCCACTGGGCTACGTGATGTATTTTATCTCGATAACCGGATGGCTATCGATGGTAATGACGCTACTGCTTGCGGTGCTGTATTTGGCGAAGAAAGGACCAATGTCGGCGCAATCGGCAGAAGGAGAGCAACCATGACAGTGACATTAATTGGTTTTGCTGTTCTTCTCGCGCTGGTGCTGCTCCGTATTCCTCTTGCCTACGCGATGGGCATCGTTGGGTTTGTCGGGTTCGGCGTTCTGGTTGACTACAACTGGACAGCCACACTTTCGATGGCAGCAAGGCGCATCATCGATACGGGACAGGATTATAGCCTGTCGGTGATCCCACTCTTCGTTCTGATGGGTAATCTTGTTAATCGAGCTGGTCTCTCTCAGGAATTGTACGCCGCCAGTAATGCGTTTGTTGGTCACCGGAAAGGTGGGTTGTCGATGGCGACCATTCTGGCGTGTGGCGGATTCTCTGCCATTTGTGGCTCCAGTCTGGCAACAGCAGCTACCATGTCCAAAGTAGCCATGCCGCCGATGCGCAAATACGGCTATCAGGACAGCCTTGCAGCCGCTTCCATTGCCGCGGGTGGCACCTTGGGGATATTGATTCCGCCTAGTGTCATGCTGGTGGTGTACGGCTTGTTGACAGAAACCAGTATTCGAGAGCTGTTTGCCGCAGGGCTGATCCCCGGTCTGTTAGGTGTCGGGCTTTATCTGGCGGCGGTGAGATGGGCGGTATTCAGAAATCCGAATTCTGCGCCTCCAATGGAAAAACTGCCGTGGCGCGAGCGCTGGCTGGCACTGAAAGGCGTCTTCTCAACGGTTGCTCTTTTTGTGCTGGTGATGGGGGGAATATACGCAGGTATCTTTACCCCAACCGAAGCGGCGGGTATTGGGGCGGCAGGCGCGCTAGTCATCGCAGGGCTAAAAGGTCAGCTTAACCGGAAGGTTCTGCATGAAGTGTTACTGGATTCTGCGAAAACCACAGCGGTATTGTTCAGTGTGGTGATTTCAGCGCTGATCTTCTCCAACTTCATCAACCGTGCAGGCTTTACCGATGCGCTGCTGGAATTTGTGACCAGTATGGATATGACCCCCTTCATGGTCATGGCAGTGATTCTGCTGATATACATATTGCTGGGGTGCATTTTCGAGAGCATGTCGATGTTGCTGCTGACCGTGCCCATTTTCTTCCCACTTGTACAAAGTTTGGGCTTTGACTTGGTCTGGTTCGGTATTCTGGTGGTCGTAGTCACAGAAATCAGCCTGATCACGCCACCCGTTGGGATGAATGTGTTTGTATTGTCTGGCGTAATGAAAGACATTAAAACCAAAACTATATTTCGCGGAATAGTCCCATTCTGGACTGCCGACATGCTGCGTCTGGTGCTGATTGCACTGATCCCAGCGTTGTCTCTGGCTCTGCCGAATTGGTTGTACAGTGGTTGATTGAGGTATACATCTTATGGGGCAGTTTACATTTTCACTTGACGAGTTCTTACCCTACAAGCTCGTCAGAACCGCAGAGCAGGTCGCGGATAGCCTGGCAGAACTCTATCAAAAAGAGTTTGGCATAACCCGACCGGAATGGCGCATTATTGCCAACTTAGGTGCTCGTGAAGATGTGATTGCCCGTGACCTCTCGGATGTCACTAATCTGGACAAAGTCAAAGTGTCCAGAACCTTAGCCAGGCTGGAAGAAAAAGAACTCATCACCCGTGAGAAAACAGAGAACGATCAACGTGCGACGCACATTCAACTGACTGAGAAAGGTCAGGCGTTGTATGAAAGAATCATTCCTCGTGCATTGCAGTGGGAGTCCGAAATACTTGATGGTTTAACGGGCTCTCAGTATCGCGATCTTTTTCGTGCGCTAGACGCACTGAAGCAATCCACCGATGCCGTATACCAAAAGCACTCAGGTAAAAGCTAACTGCGTAAGCATCCGTCACGTAAACACTGGTCAGCCACGAGTTTTAACACCCTCTGCTATGCTCAAAGTGATGATGAATTCTCGTCATCACTTTTTTATTTGTTGTCGTTTAGGTAAGGGTCGTTATGGTTTTACGTTTTCTCGGAATAATGCTGGCTGTACTTGTTCATTCTCATGCAATGGCGACCAGCGCATCTTCGGCATCAATTCAGGTCGTTACAGGTAACCTTCCCCCTTATGCCTATGTAAAAGACGAAAGATTAGAAGGCGTAGCGACAGATATCGTTCGCGAAATCATGCGTCGGGTAGGTCATGAGAAGCCAATTCGAACGGAGCCTTGGAAACGGACCGTCACCAAATCGGTGTCTGGGAGACTGTCTTTCCCATTTGCCCGAATTCCGCCACGTGAGGGTAAATACAAATGGATAGGTCCTATCCTGCAAGACAGTTTTTCCTTTGCGACACTGGAATCGGATGAAGCAACTTACCTAAGTTCGGATGACTTCAAAGCAAAAACCATCGGAGTGAATCGCGGTGCGCCAACGGCGGGCAGGCTGAAGAAGATGGGTTTTGAAAACTTAAACGAAGCCCGAAGTGAATCCGCCAACGTGAAAATGCTACAGGCGAAACGCATTGACGGCTGGTACTCCACACGGCTGATGATTCAGTCTCACATGGGGAAAGAGGGTGCGCCGTTCAAAGTCGCCTATGATGATCTGCCCATTGAGATGTATGTCGCTGCCTCGCTAGACATTCCCGACAGCATTGTAGAGAAATGGCAGGCAGCATTAGATATGATGAAAGAAGACGGCACTTATGAAGCGATATTAGATCGCCACAGTGTCAGGCTTCCTTAGCTTAACGCTTTAATATTCATAAACATTAAACTCTTTGAGCAGGGCATCATAAGTGCCATCTGCTCTCAATTCACTCAATCCTTTGTTAAAAGCGTGTACCACTTCCTGTCCGTCTGGAATGTTTTTGGACACGAGCAGGTAAAGGGGGGAGCGGCTGAGTGGCGGCTGAATGTAAACCACATCATCCAGTTTGCTGTGGCTCAGGGCTCTGGCTTCATAACGGAAGACGGCGAAGGAAACTGCAATCATATCGACGCGTTCGCGAAACAGCTTCCTCACATTCAGAATCTGATTTGAAGCCTCTTCTTTGGTGAGGTAATCCGCACTGTCAAACTCTTTCCCGTTTGCCCAGCCTAAGCTGACTCCGATTCGATAAGGCTTCAAATCCTCTAGCGATTCGTAGCGCTTCACACCTAATTTATTTAGTGCGACTAATCCAACATCTACATTGAAAATCGGGTCGCTGTAGAAATATTTTTCTGCACGCTCTTCGGAGTAATAACCGCCCATTGCGACATCGTATTCTCCTTTTTCTACCACTGCGAGAGCCCGTTTCCACGGAGTGAATCTTATGCTGCTCGAATAGTGAGAACGCAGGAATGCTTCCTGCACTATTGCAGTCACAACGCCATTTCTTTTGAGCTCAGAGCCGTAGAAAGGTGCCCAGTCTACCGTCACCATTTTTACGGTTCTGGCATGAGCACCAACAGAAAAAAACGAGCATGCGAAAATAAAGCGATAAATAAGGGTCTAATAACCAACATAACGTGTGTTCCGGGTTCTTTGTTTTTTACGTAAGTATAGGAGCTGGTT
>NZ_AFWJ01000137.1 GCF_000222685.1 Vibrio nigripulchritudo ATCC 27043
AAAGACCTGGGGTGCGAAATTCACCATCGATTTTCCCGTCTTCGAGCGTTCCTTTGTTCTCAAACCGGAAGATGTCTTCCATTACAACGCTGTCACCTTCAAGCCCTACCACTTCAGATATATAAAGGACTTTACGGCTACCATCGTGAAGGCGCTTTACCTGAACGATCAGGTCTACCGCGCTGACAATGGTGCGGCGGATGGCTTGAATAGGAAGGCTGGCTGTCGCCATCATCACCATGCTTTCTGTACGAGCGATGGCATCTCGTGGCGTGTTGGCGTGCAGAGTTGACATGGAACCATCGTGACCTGTGTTCATCGCCTGAAGCATTTCAAAAGCTTCGCCACCACGACATTCCCCCACAATGATGCGATCGGGTCGCATACGAAGTGAGTTGATAACCAAGTCACGAGCCGTTATTTCACCAGTCCCTTCTACACTCGCCTGACGGGTTTCCAGACGAACGATATGTGGTTGTTGTAACTGCAGTTCGGCCGCGTCTTCAATGGTAACAATGCGCTCCGATTCCCCTATGTAGCCTGAAAGGGCATTCAGCAAGGTGGTTTTACCCGAACCTGTACCACCAGAGATCAAAATGTTGCATTTACAGTGACTTGCGATAGAAAGCAGTTTCGCCATTTCAATGGAGAGAGCGCCGAATTCGACAAGGTTTTCCAGTTTGATTTTGTGCTGCTTGAATTTACGGATGGAGATCGAGGTGCCGTCAATCGCCAATGGGGGGATCACGATGTTTACACGGCTTCCGTCTTCAAGGCGGGCATCACAGAGAGGTTTGGATTCGTCGATTCGGCGCCCTACGTTAGATGCAATGCGCTTTGCGATGGTATTGAGCTGCTTTTCGTTGACAAACTCAATGGGTGATTTTTGCACCTTGCCGCCAATTTCAATGAAAATATCATGCGGACCATTGATCATAATGTCCGATATATCATCGTTATCCAGCAAGGTTTGTAGCGGACCCAATCCTTTTAATTCCGCTAAAAGTGCTTTCACCAATTCAGTTCGCTGGGAGTTAGAGACCTGCAGTCCGCCGCGGTCAATCAGCAGATTTACCGTTTCTTTTAGTTGGGCTTCTAACTCTTCATTGCTGATTTCAACCAGAGTGGAGGCATCTAGTGCGTCAAATATCTCGTCTCGCAGCTTGATATAAATTTCTTTAAATTGACTCATTGCTCTCACCTACTTCTTAAACAGTGAGAACTTAGATTTAGAGCCAATGCTTTTCCCCGTCAGATCCTGAATCATCTGGACGACAGGCTGGGCGACTTTATTCTTAATGACTGTTTTCATCCCGGTCTGGATAAGCTGCTTTTCTAACCCAGATTCATAGCTAAATGTCAGTGCTTCTTTTTGCTTTACCCGCTCCTTCGCGTTCTCCAAAGAAACCATGTAATCTTTTGCCGGGCGGTTTTGACTGAACAACACCTGGTGTTCCGCTTTACCCATTTTTTTTCGAATGATGTTGTAAGCCCTAAGTGACGCGACTGAAGGGTCACACACAACATATATTCGGTGATACTTTTCACTCAAATCTTGATCGTGAATCTCTTCGAACGAAGTAAGAGGAACCGAATCCACGATGAAGTTGTAATTGCCGATTAACTGATACGACAGATTGTGAAGCGTTGAAGCATGGTCTCCGACACAGGCGGTGGTTTTTTCGAGAATCAGATAGTCGAGCTTTTCGCTGGCTGAGGATACATAAGTCTGAGCTATCGCGCTGTCGATATCCTGTTGGTTTAACTCAATACTGTTGTGACGTGGCTTGACGCTTTTCATCCCCAGAAAAATATCGGACGCAAATGCATTAGAATCATGATCGACCAGTAAGGTTTTTAAGTGCGCCTGCTCAGATAGCCCATAACTCAACAGAGAAGAAATCGTCGAAAGTCCAATTCCCCCTTTACAAGAGAGAAGCAGTACTCGTTTCGCAACCCGAGTGTTATTGGCGACAGCCGTATTAGGTGCGCTGACACTTATGGTATTCAGCAAGTCTTGGAGGTGTTCATCCCACAATACATATTCTGCACCTAACGCCTGAACTTGATTTTTCAGCCGAATAGAGTCTGAATCGCTCACTGCGATGATGCGAATGCCGACATCCAGTTTGGTAGTGATGTCGCTTATTTCATGATTCAGATTCTCTGAGTTTCGAAAGTCCAGAATCACGTGTTTAATCTTTTGATTTTCAGGCATTTTGCCTGAATCGATATCGGGTACTTCAAGCGGAGCTGGAAAACCTTCAATGGCATACAGGTCTTTGACAGACTGAATAAACTCAGCGTCGTCCGATACCAGAAGGTCAACAAATTCAGACGATGGCTTTTTGGTGGCGGTCGATGTCTTAAATAAGTTGTTTAGATCCATCTTTTATTCTGTACCTTTTAACGGTTTCACGAGGCTTTTGATTCGGTTGTATTCGACAGCACAACCAAACTGGAACGTACTGGCATTACCCATGTGCAACGTCTGGCAATGCTTGTCGTTAACTAGTGTGTATTTGGTAACAATAGAAATAGACTTTTCTGACAAGGGTTGAGAATCAGGTCGTGCCGAATCTTCTCCTTTAACCGTTGCATTGATACGGTGGCGATGAATGCCTTTTTGACGAGCGTTCTCGATCAATTCAGCGACAAATTCACTTTCTTTGGGGTCGTAATAGACTTCAAACTGAGATTTCTGGTGTGACTTATTCACGTCTTCGATAAAACTCAGGCTTCGCTTGAGTGAAATGCGCTTGTCTACCACATTGAATTCATAGACTTGCTCTAACTCGTCCACCTGCGTTAGGTTCGAGGGAACAGGAGAACTGCACCCAACGAGAAACGGGACGACAAAAATCGCTAGTCGCAATAACATTAGAATCCTCCCGCTTTTATGGTTTGTTCTACTTCAGGGTCAGATAAATTGATTCGGAACAGTCGCTCTAAATCGCTGCTGGCTTTGAATTTTGGCAATTTAATGTCCTTCGCTTGTACCGGATCCACCAGGTTAACCGTGGCAACAATAATCAACTCAGTTTTGGTTCGGTCTGACTTGGTGTGACTAAATAAGGCGCCCAGAATCGGGATATCTCCTAAGAGGGGAATTCGGCTTAGTGTTTCGCGCTCTTCAGTGGTTAATAAGCCCGCAAGAACAAAGCTTTGTCCATCTTTGAGCTGCACGGTGGTCTGCGCCTTTCGCGTACGAAGAGAAGGCATGTTATAGAATGCGTTGCTCTGGCTATTGGATGCGTCTATCGAACTCACCTCTGGCATCAAAGTAAGGCGAATGTTTTCCGAATCCGTTACCTTGCCGACCATCGACAACTTGATGCCATATTCCTTGTAAGAAACACTCACCCCTTCTCCATCGCGCGCAACTAGGGGCAATTCACCACCAACGAGGAAGCTGGCTGTTTCACCGGAGATGACAGATAAGTTGGGCTCTGCCAATACCTGACCAATAGAGTCGTCTTTGCTTGCCGCAATAACAGCGACAATATCTTCTGCAGAAAATTCGAGGATCTGTTTTACATAGCGACCTGGTTGACCCACATTGCTGTATGACACACCCAATTCAGAAAGGAAATTACTTGAAACCTCTGCAACAGTGAGCTTTACGTTTATTTGTTCGGTAGAAAGAACTTTAAGGTTGTTGATGATGCCTTTGAATACGAACTTCTCCGTGTATGCAAGTTCGCTACTCAATCCTTTCTCCAATGAGCTCGGGTTCAATACACTGCGACTGGGTGTTTTTTGTAGCATTTCACCCACCAGACGATAGATCTTGTTTTTGACTTCTTCGCTCTGCACTGTGCCGTCCAGCACGACTTGGGAACCAACATTAGTGATGTTGACTTCCTCATCAGGGAAATGGGCAACTAGCATTTGTTTCACCTGACGAAGGCTTTTGTTCACCACAATTTCAGAGTTATAGATTTCATTTCCACCTCTATCAAAAATAATGAGGCTTGCAGTACCAACACTCACACCGTGAATGACAATTTTGGTTTCATCAATAACTTTATAATCCGCCACTTTCTGGTCAGATACGAAAACAGTATCTATTGTGCGGTTAGTTTTAACTGTTTTTGCAGCACCTTGATCAATGGAAACAAGCTCGGAGCCCATCACAATAATTGGAGAACTTATTGTAAATAAAAAAGTCACTAAACTCAGAATTCTCATTACTTTGCTCCTGCTCTAAGTTCACGGACTCCGTGTTGTTTCTCTAATATATCGACACTACGGACAGACAGATATTGGTTTACCATATTCGCCGGAACGACAGTTATTTTTGAGATTCTTGTGGCAATATCCAATTTCATTACATCGTTTATTTTTAGTTCAACAACGATCTGCTTTTTATTTATTGATACGCCGTCTTGTTGACTCTCTTCATTTACGTCTATAACTCGAACGATACGTGCTTTATGTACAAGCACTTCAGTAATAATATTACTTATGTCTTTGTATCCTGAGTTGTTAATATTAGAATACTGGCTCGTAGTGGAAATAAAACTTACTGTATCCCCAGTGGACAACCCAATTGCATCTACCGCGCTTTTACCATTTGTTGTGTAATAATAAGGTACGTGATCTTCAGACAGAGTGAAGTTCACATAATCCTTGTCACTCGGATAAGCTATAAGGTCACGTTTTAAATAAGTATTTTCACTAAGAGGCTCCCTGTACAAAGCGCCATCTGGGATTCTCTGTTCTTCTGTTATCAGCCCGTTATTTCTTGCCTGAACTTCTGAAATTTCCACAGTTTCTGTAGCCAATTCGCTGTAAAAGCTTCCTTTATTAACAGGTTTCACCAACCGAAGTACTTTAACAGTCTCAATGATAGGCTCAGGCTTTACGGGGACAGGCTCTTCGGCAAAGAAGATGTCTTTGCCATAAAGCAACCCTAGAAACAAAACAGCTGAAATTAGTACAAACAGGACAGGCTTACTCATACAGATCACTTATAAAGTTGGGCAGGAATTCCTACCC
>NZ_AFWJ01000136.1 GCF_000222685.1 Vibrio nigripulchritudo ATCC 27043
CTTTATTCCCAAACCAACCAAGTCAATGGCTTATGCAAATCTGCACTCATTCGTTTTAAACAAACCATTCACAAACTTGTCACAAAGCTCACTTTCGTCCTTAAAAAGGTCCTGAAGCAGTACAATGTTCAAAGTATGGGGAATTTCTTAGCGTTTTAAAGAAGTTCGGTTTACAACAATGTAACCTAACCGCTATCATTTCAGTCTATGCCCGACACTTGTCTTACCGAGTCATTAATGAATAACGATAAACGCCCTTTATATATCCCGTTAGCGGGACCAGCCCTACTCAGTACACCACTTTTAAACAAAGGCAGTGCCTTTACCGCAGAAGAAAGAAGCTCGTTCAACCTTGAAGGTTTGTTGCCAGAATCAACAGAAACCATTCAGGAGCAGGTAGACCGTGCTTACCAGCAGTATAAGAATTTCGAAAGTGATATGGATAAGCACATATATCTGCGCAATATCCAGGACACCAACGAAACCCTATTCTACCGTCTGGTTCAGAACCACATCAGCGAGATGATGCCTATCATCTATACTCCAACTGTTGGCGCGGCATGTGAAAACTTCTCAAACATTTACCGTCGTGGTCGCGGGATCTTTATTTCTTACCCAAACAGAGACCGAATTGACGACCTGATTAACAACGCCACCAACCACAATGTTAAAGTCATCGTAGTAACCGATGGTGAGCGAATTCTTGGTTTGGGCGATCAGGGCATCGGAGGCATGGGGATTCCTATCGGTAAGCTGGCTCTTTACACCGCGTGTGGTGGTATCAGCCCGGCTTATACTCTTCCAATCGTTCTGGATGTAGGCACCAACAACCCACAACGCCTTGCAGACCCAATGTACATGGGTTGGCGACACCCTCGTATTACTGGTGCGGAATACAACGCTTTTGTTGAAGAATTCATGCAGGCGGTTCAGCGCCGCTGGCCGGATGCACTTATCCAGTTTGAAGATTTTGCACAGAAGAACGCAATGCCGCTACTCGAGCGTTATAAAGATCGCGTTTGCTGCTTTAATGATGATATTCAGGGCACGGCTGCGGTCACTGTAGGTTCTTTGATTGCTGCGTGTCATGCAGCGGGCAGCAAGCTTTCCGAACAGCGCATCACTTTCTTAGGTGCTGGTTCAGCGGGTTGCGGTATTGCCGAAGCCATTATTGCACAGATGGTATCTGAAGGGCTTTCAGACGAACAGGCGCGTTCTCAGGTATACATGGTTGATCGATGGGGTCTGTTGCAGGAAGGCATGCAGAACTTACTCGACTTCCAGAAGAAGCTGGTGCAGAAGCACGAGAACACCAAAGGTTGGGAATCGGATGATGCTGGTTTCTCACTGTTGGAAGTGGTTAAGAATGCTAAGCCAACTGTACTTATTGGCGTGTCTGGTGCACCGGGGCTGTTTAGCAAAGAAGTAATTCAGGCAATGCACACCAACTGCGAGCGCCCAATTGTGTTCCCTCTTTCTAACCCAACCAGCCGTGTAGAAGCGACACCAAACGACATCATTCGCTGGACAGATGGCGCTGCGCTGGTAGCAACGGGAAGCCCGTTTGACCCAGTTATCCATGATGGCAAAACGTTCGAAATTGCTCAGTGTAATAACAGCTACATCTTCCCAGGCATTGGTCTGGGCGTGCTGGCTGTTTCCGCTTCACGCGTTACAGACGAAATGCTGATGGAATCCAGCCGTGCGCTTGCAGAATGTTCACCACTTGCTCAGCAAGGTACTGGTGCTCTGTTACCACCACTGGAAGAAATTCATCGTGTTTCTAAACGCATCGCCTTTGCGGTTGGTAAAAAGGCAATCGAACAAGGTGTGGCACTGGAGATTACAGACGAGACGCTAGAGAAAGCCATTGACCAGCATTTCTGGCAGCCAGTTTACCGTCGATACAAGCGAACTGCATTCTAAAGCAGGACTATCTGATCAGTTTGTGCGCGCTTTGCACAAACATTCGGTACAAATGCACGTTTCATTCAGAAAAGCCCTAAATGGGCTTTTCTTTTTAGGATGAAACCGTAAGATTAGTGGTTATGTTAGAGATACTTACACCACTTGGAACCAAGCTTGTTCCCTACCTGCCAGAAATTTCCACAGCCGTTGTTGCCTGTGGTCTGGTGGTATTTGGTTCAGACATCAACCGTACATTAAGACGTGTTCTCGCCGGGCATCATTTCATCGTTAGGACCTTTGCATTCATTCTAATCAATGCCTTTGGTTTCGGTCTGTTCATTGTAAAAGTCTCCCCTATGCTCTCTGACTGGTTGAAGCAGATTGACCGCAGTTGGCTGGTACTGGGTTTGCTCCTGTGGTTTACTTTGGTAGGCATCTGGGCTCAACGAAATCGGCAGGTTTAATGTTGGAAGTAGTATGCTGAAATTGTCATCTTTTCCCAAAGTCTGGCTTTGGTTAAAAAAAGCTTTTTTGATTGCTTTCGTGTCTGCATTCACTCTATCGGTCGCGTTGATTCTGGTGGATCGCTGGGTCAGCTGGCAGACTCAGGACAAAATATATTACGAAGCCGAATCCCTTCCTAATCATGATGTAGCCATGGTACTTGGCACCAGCAAATACATCGGCAAAAAACTGAATGACTTCTATACCAATCGCATTTCAACTGCCATTCAGTTGTTTAAGGATAACAAAGTCACCTCCTACCTTCTGAGCGGAGACAATGCACATCGCTCTTATAATGAACCCTGGACAATGAAGCGAGATTTGCTCAAAGCGGGTGTACCAGAAGATGCTATCTATCTGGATTATGCGGGCTTTCGCACATTGGATTCAGTGGTGAGAGCCAAAGAAATTTTTGAAGCGGATGACTTCATCATTATCACTCAGGCTTTCCATTGTGAACGGGCACTCTATATCGCTGATTACCACGATATCAATGCCGTTTGTCTTGCGGTTCCCGGTCCTGAAGGAACATCGGGCTGGTTTGTTCGCCTACGAGAAGTACTTGCAAGAGCCAACGCACTGGTCGATCTTTACATCATTGATAAGCAGCCTAAATTCCTTGGACCTAAGGTGCCTATCGAGAACATTGAAGGTCCACAGAAACCCAGTGAAAGCATATCAGGTGCAACATCTACAGATACAGATACAGAATGAGCCAGCATTGCTGGCTCATTTATTAAGTTAACCTATCTGTCAGCGACAATGCACTTCAACCCTGTCTCTGCCTAAATGTTTCGCCTGATAAAGCGCTTCATCTGCTCTTGCCATGGTTTCCGTCATGCGCTCATCTCGCATTTCTGCTACTCCAGCACTGCATGTCAGTTCTTCCCCATGCAGCCAAGTGTGCTCTTTAACACTGACCCGGATACGCTCGGCAATTTCCTGTGCTTGTTCAAGCGAAGTATCACGACAAAACACGATGAACTCTTCCCCACCCCAGCGAACCAAATGGTCTCCTGGGCGAATCATAGAGCTTACCACCAGAACGAATTCTTTGAGTATGTCGTCACCAATCTGATGCCCATAGGTGTCGTTGATTTTCTTAAAGTGGTCGATATCTAAGTAAATCATCGACAAAGAATCAAGACCATCTTCTGCTTGCTTGGCAGCGTCATCCAGCCAATTTCGAACAGAATGGCGGTTTCTCGCACCGGTAAGTGCATCTACCTGTGCCATTTCTGCAAAGCGACTGTTTTGTTGACGCAAACGGTCGTTCACCGCTTTCAGGTGCAAGTGCCTTGAGTTGGCCTGGCTAATTACGTGACGACTGCGGTTGTGGTCAAACACAAAGTAAACCCCACCCAACATCGCCCAGATCAGAACCAATGTCAGCATCAACAATTCGCCGTCAACAAAACGACCTTCAAATTCGATGCTATTAATGACAATGTCACGCGTACCCAATGAAGAACGTGACCCAGTCGCTATCTCAAACAGGACAACGTTACTGAACTCTGGAGCGGCATGAGGGATATCGATATCCAGATCTGCCAGCCACCAGGTCATTACCTGGAAGTTTTTCATCGGGATCACAATTTCACCCTGACCAATGCCGGGCGCATACTCAAGCCCGTTGTACTTTATCGAGTACTCATTGTCAGAGTTAGAATACGCTGGATTAAAGTTGCGAAGATAAACTCTTAATCTGCCTTCTGGGTCGTCGGTATGGTAATCAATGTTAAGCCTAACTGTATGATAGTTAGATAAATTGATTCCCTTCGAAATATCATCAGAAAGCTGAATTGAAACAGAGCAGTACGGCCATGCGTACTCACTTTGCTTTAAATTACATTGAAGAGACGCGCGAGAGCCTTCAACCGACAGGTTTGTATCTGTTTTTCCGCCAGACTGCCTGTCATCTGCGGGTATAAACTCAAACTGCTGTGGCGAAATAACAAGGCGCTGTGTATCCCCAAATTGGTAATAAAGCGTTATTACCGTCAATGTACCAAACAACAACACCAAGAAAACCTTTTGTATCAAGCTCAATTGATGTTTTCTACTCATGCTATACCTCAATCTACAAACGTAGAAACTAGCAAAATGGAACTAAAATCACACTATCGTGCATATGTGTAACATACCATAACCAAGCCATTTCGCACACTATTTGTATGTTCATTCAAGAGAAAATACGTAAAAAAAGATGACGGGCTTTATAAATCAGTCACAAAGAAGAAATGTTTACCAAATAGCTCAACTATGCCGGTGCGTAAAATTTGCTAAAATATCAATTACACTGATTTCCAAGCGATAAAATTGAGCCAGCAAGAGCTCTTTACACCGCTTGACGCAATAAAAACAACGAATACGCCATAAGTGCGTAGAAAACGAGTAATGTCATGTCTATAAAAACTACAGGCACTCTGAGAAAGCTTGCATCCGAGCTCTCAGAAGGTGTCGACTACTTCCTGCCAATTGGTCACGAGCGTGTGGGTCTAAACACCTTTATAGGTCAGCCGATCACCTTGACTCATACGGGCAACATCTTTTGCAGCTCCTGTGGCAAAAAAACCAAGAAAAGCTATTCGCAAGGTCACTGTTTTGTCTGCAT
>NZ_AFWJ01000135.1 GCF_000222685.1 Vibrio nigripulchritudo ATCC 27043
GAGCATCTTCTTTTACACCTCGCTTTCCTTATCAGTGTTTTGATTTTGTATGCACTCCCTGGGAAAGCATTCTTCATTCAGGGAATGAAACACCTCAAAATCTTGTGGCCAGTGGTGTTGATCATGGCTATTTGGCATGGCTTCACACAAGAGTATCAATTGGGGGCAATGGTCACAATTCGAATGATATCCGCCGTTGCCCTTGCCAACCTTGTTACTATGACCACTCGCCTCGCCGATATGATGGATGTCGCCCATTTTGTGGCACAACCTCTAAGACGATTTGGGCTAAGTAGCAGAGCGCTGGAGCTTTCAATCGCTTTGGTGATTAGAATGACACCCGTTTTAATGTCTAAAGGACAAACACTTTCTCTCGCATGGCGAGCACGAACAACAAAACGTGCTGGCTGGCGAATTATTATCCCTTTTACTGTTATTGCACTGGACGATGCTGACCACGTAGCCGAGGCGCTAAAAGCGCGCGGCAGTACACACATTTTGGAGAAAAAATAAATGGAAAAGAACATTGCATACATTGCCTTGTTTGCAGCACTGATTGTCGGACTTGGCATCATCCCTCCTTTTACTTTAGGTTTCGGCGTGCCAATCACGGCGCAGAGCCTTGGCATTATGCTTTGTGGCACGATTTTAGGCGCTAAGCGAGGCACTCTGGCGGTGCTGTTGTTGCTTCTGCTGGTTGCTATCGGGCTCCCTGTATTGTCTGGTGGACGCGGCGGAATTGCGCTATTTGTAGGTGCTACAGGTGGGTTCCTTATTGGCTGGCCAGTCGCTGCCTTTGTTACCGGTCTTATTGTAGAAAAATGGCGCAGCGCAAACCTGACTTTGGTTGCGACAGTAGCAGCCATCGTCGGTGGTATTATCGTGATGTATATTTTTGGAATCGTTGGAATGTCTATCGTACTAAACAAGACATTGCTTGAAGCAAGTGCTCTGGTCACTGCCTTCATTCCTGGCGATATCGCCAAGGCAGTAGTCACGGGGTTGATTACCTCAGCGATTGCGAAAGCCAGACCAGCAAGCTTGCTGTCCCGTGCAGCCTAGTTAATCTGAATTCGAGATAATTTACTTTTTGCCGCGGGATCAAAACGACTGTGACAACTCTAATTTATAGCGACAACGTTTCTAACAACCATATCCTTTATTATGCGTTGGGAAGATTGCGCGGCAAAAGTAACGTGTTTTTTGTTAATGCCAATGAAATACTGGCTGGAGCTCTCGGCCAAAACGTTGATCTATTCGTGATGCCAGGTGGAGCCAGCCGCTACAAATCTGACAAACTCAATGGCGAAGGCTACCAACGCATTTCTGAATATGTTGCAAATGGAGGCAAATATTTAGGGATTTGCGGCGGTGCCTATCTGGCTTGTGAGTACACAGAATGGGCAAAAGGCACGCCATTTGAAATCATTACCCCCAATCAACTGGCTTTTTTCAGCGGAACTGCCAAAGGTCCTATCGAACAATTCGCACTGGCGGACAATTACAATGCCACCGAAGCTCGAATTGTTCAGCTCGAAACCGAGAATCAGGTATTTGAGTCTATGTATCTTGGAGGCTGCTTTTTTGAAGCGAACAATGAAACCAAAGGCAACTATGAAGTCGTCGCTCGTTTTTCAGAACTGCCAGATAAACCTGCAGGGATAGTTAAGGGTGAATTTGGCGACGGTAGATACGTTTTGTGTTCTACGCATCCAGAGTACGATGCTGAGGCCACACAACTGATGCAGTTTGATGTTATTGGTAACGACTACCAAGACTTTAACACTCTGAAAAACACAGATACCTTAACGCTGGAACTACTCAATACCTTGCTTTCTGGTGGATAACCAAATTCTCGTTCACAATCAGGGAAGACCAAATCAAGTTCAGCCCTCCCTGATACGCATCTCGCAATTCTATTTGCAGGACACTTTAGGCAAATAACCGTTACTAGGCTCGGTCACCAAAAGCGATAAAGCTAAATGCACTGTCTTTTGGTGTTCCACCAGTTCCTTCATCAGCATCACCTGTCAAAATCTTCGCTACATTCGATGTGATATCGTACGTAATTACAGCGTGAACAGACAGGTCCTTGTGTTCGTTGTGTAGCGTTGCGACGACTGCTGGCTGTTCGGCAAACGGATGCTTAAATGTGACAATATACTCACCGGTGTTGTCTTGAGTTACTGTAAAGCCTTCACCTGATACTTTCTCACCGTTTGCACTTACGATACCCGCAATATGTTGATGATTTTCAGCCATCTTTTTTATTCCTTTTTTCGTCGTATTTAGATTAAAGAGTGCGCAGCAAGATAAACACTCTCGATTTTTGAAAGACTGTACACCAAAGACTTAAAGCGCCTTTCAGTCACCTTTCTTACAAGGCCTTATAAAGGTAAATGAGAATTATTATCATTGCAACGTATTGCATATTAATTTTTAAAAGACATGATCGAGATATGGAATAGTTATCGAGTTCATTAGTGAATATTTGGCTCACGAAAAACTACGCAACATTTGAAATGTTTATTCCAAATAAAGTAACCTCGAAACAATTGGGAGATGAGCCTCTTTATTTATGGGATAAGCATGAAACCAGCAACGACACTTTCTGAGCTTCAAGAAGACATTCGAAAAGAATACGGCAACCTGAGTAAGCGGCTTCAGCAGGTGGGTCAGTACCTGTTAGATAACCCTGAAAATGTGGCATTTGATACGGTTGCGGTTATTGCCAGTAATGCTGATGTTCCCCCTTCTACCCTGATTCGTTTCGCTAATGCGTTAGGCTTTAATGGCTTCAACGACATGAAACAGCTGTATCGTCAGAACATGGTTGAAGAAACGAGCAACTATTCAGAGCGAGTTAAGCTGTTTAAAGCCATGTCTCCTGATGACTCACAAGCCAGCACGCCGATTTCTCAGCTCCACAATTTCGCCAACGCCAACGCACACGCGCTTGAGCAACTGGCAAATAAGATTGAAGAGAGCGACCTGAATAATGCTATCACCCTGCTTAAAAACGCTGAATGTCTGTATGTGATTGGTCTCCGCCGATCTTTTAGTATTGCATCGTACATGGTGTATGCGTTGCGCCATTTGGGTAAGCGAGTGGTACTGATCGACGGTTTGGGCGGAATGTATGATGAACAGCTTTCGATGGTAACAGGCAAAGATGCCGTTGTTTCCATTAGCTTCTCTCCTTATGCGGAAGAAACTCATAACTGGGTGAAAGCGGCGAGAGATAAAGGAGCAAAGCAGGTAACCCTGACCGACAGCCAGGTTAGCCCCATTGCGGAGCTGTCTGACGTAAATTTTGTGGTCAACGAAGCCAACGTTGGCGGGTTTAGAGGGCAGTCTGCTTCGCTTTGTCTGGCTCAGACCCTCGCCGTTTCACTGGCCAGTGAGTGACAATTTAGAGTTGATACTAAGCTTCACTTCAAAGCTAAAATAGGGTCATTGTGTCATCCGTAATCTGATTCATTCATATATCCTGCGACAAAAAAGAAAATAACAGTCACGATCAGTGGGAAGCCGTACCACCAATAGGTAAACCCAGACCATCCTTTTAGGTATCCAAAGATCACGATCAATGCGCTTACAAGGCATGTTAAAGGCGTTATGTACATTGCCAATGTGAGCACTTTGGGGTGTCCTGCACCAGTACCAAAAATAAAAAACATAATAGAGAATGGAGCCAACCCAAACTGAAATATGGATCCTAAAATCACCCATAAAAGAGACACTTAAACTCCTACTTACTGCGGTCAATAGATTGCGTAAGAGGATAATCTTCATAGAAGAAAATCTCAGTGAATCGGCAGAACAATGCGACGCAGAACTATTTATTTCTCATGCTAATAAAACAAAAAATGCTGACAAATATGTCAGCATTTCAAGTCTTTAGAATGTGCATTAGCTAATTTTAACTGGCTGACCCGTTCTTAGAGATTCCGTTGCGGCTTCAGCGATAACCAGCGCCATTTCACCATCGTACCCACCGCATAATGGAGCGGATTTTCTTTCGAGTACGTCAACAAAGTGTTGCCATTCAACCTGATAAGCTTTTTCGTACCTTTCAAGGAAAAAGAGCTGTGGTTTGGCTGCCTGAAAACCCGATTCATCCCACTGCTGAACCTGATTTTCCCGAACATTTTCTGCCGTCAAAACACCTTCGCTGCCATGCAGCTCGACGCGTTGGTCGTAGCTGTAGCCTGAACGTCGGCTATTAATGATGGTTGCCGTAGTGCCAGACGGAAAAGTTAATACGGTAACGGCGGTGTCGATGTCGCCCGCTTTACCTATATTTTCGTCGACCAGACAATGACCGTGCGCCATAACGGAAACCGGATCTTCCCCCAGAATAAAACGCGCCATATCGAAATCATGAATGGTCATATCGCGGAACATTCCTCCGGATACTTTCACGTATTCCACAGGCGGTGGCGCTGGGTCACGTGAGGTGATCACCAAGGTTTCTGCTTTGCCTATCGACCCCATGGCGTATCGCTGCTGTACTGCGGAGAAATTGGGATCGTAACGTCGGTTGAATCCGACAAGAAACGGAACCTGATGTTCAGCGACGGTCGCCAGACACTCTCTTACACGCTCCAAACTCAGGTCAATCGGCTTTTCACAGAATATGGCTTTGTTGGCTTTTGCAGCCAGCTCAATCAAGTTGGCGTGGGTATCGGTAGCAGAGCCAATGCATACACCGTGAATCCCCGGGTTGTTCATGGCTTCTTCAATCGACATGACTTCGCCGCCATATTTTTCTGCTAACATTTTCGCCCCCTCCAGATAGGGGTCAACCACAGCAGCGAGTTGCGTTTTTGGATTAGCAGCTATATTTGCGGCGTGAACCTGACCGATACGACCAGCGCCAAATAAAGCGATATTAAACATGTTCTTATTCCCTTTAGAATCGCTAACGATAAGATTCGGTATTTACCCATTGGTGATCTTCTTCCCAGCTAAACAACCACTTCCGTACTGGTCCAGCCATCACATTTAAGTAATAGCTGTTATAACCAGCAACCGTTGCCACTGGGTGATATCCTCTGGGTACCTGAACTACATCACCGTCATACACGGCCATGGATTCATCTAATGTTCTGTCATCGGTATATACCCTTTGAAAACAGAAACCTTGGGGCGGATTCAGTCGATGGTAGTAGGTCTCTTCCAGTTGGGTTTCATTGGGTGGATCATTCTGATCGTGCTTGTGGCTTGGATAGGAGCTGGTACATCCCTCATCGGTATACACTTCTACCACCAGCAGACTGTCGGCGGGCTCATCGTCCGGCAGAATATTATGTACCTGTCTCTGGTTTCTGCCTTTTCCGCGATGCTCTGCCCCTATCTCTTGTGGTGTGATCAATCGAGATGGATAACTCCCTTTTCCCGGCGCCCGGCATACCGCCAGCTCAACTTCCGTTGTCGCGGTTAAAGAGCACTTATCATTCAGCGTTAGGTAGACAGCGTAAGGTTTTGTCTTCTCAAAAGGCGACATCCTTTGCCCAATTTCACCCTGCAAGCTTCCATTTAGGTCTAGCGATGCTTTTCCTAAAACCAGAACAATACATAGTTCTTGCCCGTTGTCTGCAATCCATTCTAGATCTTCGCCTTCTTTCAGCTTGACCACATCAAACCCAATATAAGTCCAGCCTGCGGATTCAGGTGTAATGTGCTGAGTCCGTTTCGATTCGTCTCTAGGTTGCATTTTTGACAGCAAATCCAACATTTTCTGCCCCACACGATCTTTAGATGTTTAACCAATAGAAATGAAGATTTCACATAAAATTATAATGAAACAGTTAATTCAAAAAGCAAAATTAAAAAGTGTGATGACTGGCTAGAAAAGCATCAACTCACAGTCAGGTGCTCCTAACAAAACTTAAGGTAAGTTAAAAGGCGTCACGATATTAATGCGACTGGTGGTGTACGAGAAAGTCGGCATAAGACCATAGGGTGACAGCAGGTTTGAAAATGCCACTCTAGCGTCGTCATCGAGATTGTGATCGATAACCGCGTGCAGCTGTCTGGATCGCAGTAAATGCCGATTGTCATCATCCAGATCGTGACCAATAAAGGCTTGAATAGGTCGGTTCATTTCCTGAAAAGCATCCAGAATGGCTCGGTTTCCCCCACCAATGCTGTATACCGCGCTAATGTTCTCTTTCTTGCCGAGTACATCTTTCACCTGCTTTTTAGTACTGAGATTTAACCCATGCCCTTCACTAACCGTAGTGACTTCTATGTGAGGATGATGACTAAGAAATTGAGAAAAGCCTTCTGCGCGTGCTTCTTCGCCATGAAACAAGTGACTGCTCTGAACGAGAAGAATGCCGTTTGGATTGGAACCCAACCATTGAGTCATCAGGAAAGCGGCGGTTTCTCCAGCCGAAATATTATCAATCCCTATGTAATTCAACCTTTTGGAACCAGGTAAATCCGTCACCAATGTGACAGTAGGAATGCCATTATGGTGTAGCCGATTCACAGCCTCATTGATCTCGGGGTGATCAGGGGCTTTTAGCAATACCCCATGGCTGCCACGATCTTCCGCTTCGTGAATCACCTCAGACAGGGATTCAATATCGATATCCTGATAAAGAAAATACCGCAGCCGAATTCGAAACGGAGCCATTTGCACAGAGATGCGGTTCAGGCTTTCACGGACAAGATGACTGAACCGCGCAGGCGTGTACATGATGACGTCGATGTAAAAAGTCCGACCTTGCAGGGCGTCTAGCTTATATTGTTCTCGAAGCTCAGAGATGGCTTGCTCCACGCGTTGCCGTGTCTGGTCATGCACGCCATTTCTTCCATGTAACGCTCTGTCCACCGTCGCGGTACTGAACCCAGCCTGAGCCGCTATCTGCTTCACTGTGAATTTGCTCATCAGGGAGTTCTCCGCTTCATGATGGACTTTTGATGGACATTTGCCTCACCCAAAAGATTACAAATGATTAACATTTTTGTCACCAATTAAGGAGATTTCTATGGACAGACCAATCCCAACGTTTGCTGGCAAAGAACAATTGAATATCGACTCGTTTATTCACAGTTGCAAACCCAAAGGTAATCAAAATTACCCCAACGCCAAGCAGTGCTACAAAGGCATTATGATTTATGATGCGAAAACAATAACACCTGAGAAATGGCACATACTTAGAAGCGAATTTGCCGATATTTTTTTGAACGGCAGCGGCATTGTTGTGATTAAGAATTTTTTCGCCAAGACAGACATCATTGACCGAATGAACCGCATTTTCGACGACATTCTCGACTCAGAGCTTGGGTTTGGTGAAGGGGATCATTTCGCCCAAGCGGGCGCTATGTCAAATGGTCGAATTTGGAATGCGTTTCAGAAAAGTGCGGTTCTCGATCCTCAAAGCTTCATCGACTACTACAAAAACCCGCTACTCAAATTGGTCTCCGAAGCCTGGCTAGGGTCGAATTATCAGGTAACGGCTCAGGTCAACATAGTGCGACCGGGTGGTCGCGCGCAGCAATCGCACCGAGACTATCATCTGGGTTTTCAGCATGCTGATACGCTCAAGGACTATCCCGTTCACGCGCAGAAGATGTCTGCCATGCTGACTTTGCAAGGTGCTGTGGCTCATTCAGACATGCCACTGGAATCGGGACCAACTAAGCTGTTACCCTATTCCCAGCACTATCCGCTCGGATACGTTTCCTGCCGCGAAGAGAAGTTTCAGCGGTACTTTGAAGACAATTACGTTCAGTTACCTTTGCAAAAAGGAGATGCTGTATTTTTTAACCCAGCCATCATTCATGCCGCAGGGCAAAACGACACTGATGATGTGCACAGAAGCGCAAATCTACTTCAGATCTCTTCAGCGTTTGGAAAGCCGATGGAAACCGTCGATCTAGCAAAAATCTCAACCACACTCTTCGAATACTTAGCACAGCATTGGTCAGGTAACTCTCTGACCAAAGAGGAAAAGGACGCAATACTCACGGCATCCGCTGATGGATATTCATTTCCGACAAACCTTGATACAGATTCGCCGATTGGAGAACTTGCCCCGCAAACCATGAAACAACTTCTTCAAGAAGCGTTAGATCAAGGTTGGACAAAGGCAAGGTATCAGGAAGCGCTGAATAATCAGATAGAGAGACATCAGGCAGAAGCGGCTCCGTAATGTATCAAAACCCCAGAAATAATAGCGTTGGCTTCATAGTGAATAAAACGTATGATTTGCAAACACAATTTTTATTCACCACTTTTATGAACGCTCAACACCACAACCCACTGCAGGGAGCGTCCTGGATGCTCACTGCGGGCTTGGCTTTCGCTATTGTGAACAGCCTTGCTCAAGTCGCCAGTATCAATTTTGGCGTACCTTCGACTACTGTCGCTCTGATTCAGTACGGCATCGCATTGATTGTGATATTGCCTTACCTGCGAACACTAGGTATTCGCCAGTCACTCAGAACTGAGCATTTTGGCTGGCATGCCACCCGTGTTTTTCTGTCTGTTATCGGCATTCAACTCTGGCTTTGGGCGTTAGCCTACCCCGTGCCAATTTGGCAGGGCATTGCACTGCTGATGACCTCACCGCTGTTTGCCACTGTCGGTTCAGGTTTATTCCTGAAAGAAAAAGTCGGCGTCGCCCGTTGGTTTGCCACTCTCACTGGCTTTGCAGGTGCGATGATCATTCTTGAACCGTGGGCAGATGATTTCAGTTGGGCAACCTTACTGCCTGTGGGCGCGGCCTTCTTTTGGGCATGTTATTCACTTATGGTCAAAAAATTATCAGTAAACGATCCACCGTCTACCATGGTGGTTTATCTGCTGGTTCTGATTACCCCTTTTAATATTCTGTTGGCACTGCCTGATTTCACCATGCCTGAAAGCTTCAATATCTGGGGTGTGTTGTTTGCTGCGGGTCTGTTTACAGCACTTGCACAATGGGCAATCGTAAAGGCATATGCGGTGGCTGATGCCTCATTTGTTCAGCCTTTTGATCACGCTAAACTGCCGTTAAACGTTCTGGCGGGTTGGATGGTATTTGGTTGGGTACCTCCGGGCAGATTGTGGCTGGGTGCCGCTATCATCATTGCTTCCGTCGCTTTCATCACCCATTGGGAAAGCAAAAAATCCAAATAACCTGACTTTGGGTTAATTCCCCTCAGGACAAAAGAAATGCTAGCAAAAGCATCAATTGTGATGCTTTTGTGAGTTTTCTGTGAGCCATTCTCTTCATACACCTGCGTATAGTCGTACTAACCTGTTCCACTCGCGAATTGCAATCAATAACGACCTGCGAGGTTTTCGTATGAAAAACGCAACTAAAACGCTCATTTCTTTCGCCTTGTTAAGCCTGTCTCCTTCGCTGCTGGCAAGCTCTTATTACTATCATGAACGCGTGTATGAAGTAACGGTGACCAACCTGACCAAAGGTATCGCCTTTACTCCTGTTCTTGGTGCTACCCATTTACCCAGAAACCAACTTTTCCGCTTGGGAGAACCTGTCACAGACAACGTAGAACGTGTCGCCGAAGGGGGTGATATTGGACCTCTGAGAGCAGAGCTTGATGCATCAAGCCAATACTCAGCTACGGCGGCATCCGAAGGCTTACTGACTAACGGGCAAAGTGTCACTTTTGAAATCACGTCTCAGCGCCCGCATAGCCGTATCAGTTTGATTTCTATGCTGTTGCCGACCAACGACACCATGGTTTCACTGCGAGGAAAACGCCTGCCAAGATACATTGGCACATCAGTAACCTACCAAATGCACGCCTACGATGCAGGTACGGAAGCCAATGATGAATTGTGCGCCAATATCCCTGGTCCGCTTTGTGGCGGTCAGCCTTTCTCGGCAGATGCTGCAACGGATGAAGGCTACGTTTACCCTAGCCCGGGAATACATGGTGAAGGCGATCTTGCTCAGTCTGCTTACGACTGGCAGGGAGCTGTCGCCAAAGTAAGAATCAAACGTATTCAATAAGTTGAAGCTTGGCGGGGTATTTGCCCTGCCGTATTCTGATTCATGATTGTTCGCTCTGAGTGGGGAATTGGAGGAACCGTCAATCAACCCATAACAGAGGAACAACCCAATGAAAAAAACCATCGCAACGGGCGTGATTTCATGCCTGCTCTCTTATTCAGCTTTTGCCGCTGACAATGGTCTTATCACAGTAAAAAGTCTTCACAGTGTCGAGCAAACTGCTGAGAAATTAATCAATGTACTTGAAAGCAAAGGCATGACTGTTTTCACTCAGATCAAACACGACGAAGGAGCGAAAAAAGTCGGAATGGAATTGCGCCCTACCCGACTTGTTATTTTCGGGAACCCCAAGGTAGGTACACCACTAATGAAGTGCAGTCAGACCACTGCTATCGACCTACCACAAAAAATGCTGATTTGGCAGGACGCCTTTGGTGAAAACTGGCTTTCTTACAACAGCCCGGATTATCTCAATGAGCGACACGGTTTAGAAGGCTGCGCTAAAGTCATCGGAAAAGTGAAACAAGCACTGGGTAACTTTGCCAAGGCAGCCACACAGTGAAGCCACTAATCGACAGATAACAAACTAAGTCCGGAAACGTAGAATTTTATTGGCAGGCGTTTCCGGAATTACACAACAAATATCGGGCTATTTCCCTTCCCGAATCTCTTCAAACTTCTTAATTTGAGAGCCAAACCCTTCAAAAACTCTCTAATATGACTTTCAAAAAGAAAATTAGCCAATACTAATATTTTATACCTCTTATTTTTCAATAGTTTAAAAACGGCATATTGTTTGCTTAGTGAATTCAGATCTCACTGGATAGAGTCATTATAATGAAACCAATATTCCGATACTTTCTGTACTCATTTGTTCCATTTTCCCTACTCGCATGTGGTGGTGGCAGTAGTGATAGTCCTTCATCCTCCCCTTCTTCTGATTCAGGGTCCTCATACACGTTTAAAGACATTACGATCCCGAGTGGATTCACCTGGAAGAGCAGCGAAAGCAAAGAAATTACCTTTCGCGTTGTCAGTAACTTTTCTACGCAAAACGGTGTGGGCGTAAATGTAAACGGACGCCATATTCTCAAAATGTACAGCGTCTCGTCCTCAGGAGTAGACAGCCAACCCTTCTACACAGGTCGTACAGATCAGACAGGAAAGCTGACCAGAGAACTCCAGCTTTCTTCTAATTGGGAACAGATAAAAATTGTGGCTTCTGTCGATGGCACTACCTGCACCCAACAAGCTTCTATCAGCACCATGACGTCCGAAATGCTAATTGGGTGCGACGTTACAATTGGTTCCGACTAAGGAGAGCAAGATGAACTTACTATCAAAGATGATAAAGCTGCCACTTGCTCTGTATTTCATACTTAGCTTTCACGCATTAGCGGCTCCAACAGAAGAGCAGTCTGTCGACAATGGAGATGGCTCTACTACATTTACTCAGAAAATAGATGCCTCTAGTACATCGCCACACTATGTCGCGCCAAACGGTTATGGTTTTAATCTTTACAGTGGTAAAAATAGCGACTTTTCCTGGCAACACAGTATTACGCTTCCAGCAGGCGCTCAGGTCACTTCAGCGACTCTGATGATCCGCGCATACGACGTCGACTCAGAGCCATTTCATGGGGCAAATGGCGAATATGACGGAGTATCTGTCGACGGCGCTCAGCTCAACCCCGGTTTTCTTCAGGGCACTAATGGCACATGGTCAAATACAGAGTTTGATTTACCTCTTTCATCCCTAGATGACGGGGTCGTGGACGTAGACTTAGATATTGACATGGCAAACCTGTCTTGGCTTACCACAGTAAGCTACAGCCAGATGACTGTTACCTACATCATCATACCCAACGACCCTCCTTACACACCGACACTTAGCCGGAGTTCAGGTATTGCCGAAGGAGACGATTTGGTCGTTACGATTACCGGACCATCTCCCGCTGATCCAGATGGCGATTCTGTTACCTACAGCTACCGATGGTTTGTGGATGTCGGGCAAGGCTTCTATGTGGATGATGAGTTCGCCAGCAAATCCAATACAACGGGTGCAACCGTACCATCCAGTCAAACAGCCATTGGAGAACGATGGAAAGTTCAGGTTTTCGCCACCGATTCCAATGGCTTGATCAGTGAGATCGCAGAGATCAGCTGGCCAGAAATAGGAGATGCAGATGGAGACGGAGTGGGTGACGCTTCAGACTACGCCCCAAATGATCCTAACATCGCCTTTTATAGCCGAACACCCACCAGCGGTTGGTACACTCTGGCGTTTGAGGATCGTTGGCCAGCCGAAGGTGATTATGACTTAAATGACTTTGTGACACGCTATGCCTATGAGATCTACACGAATGCGGATAACGAAATGACACGCTTTGATTTCATCGGTCAGGCGGTGGCGAGAGGCGCAACCCGAGCAAACGCATTTGGCATTTCACTCAATGGTGTGGAACCCGGTCACGCATCGTCGATCACCAAAACGTACGAAGGGTCGGATTCTCTTATCAGCGCGGAAAGTGGGCATTCAGGTGAACTGGTTTTTGTGGTCTTCAGTAATCTGAGCGATACGCTACCAGCGAATGGCACCTATTCCTTCTATAACACCAATGCAGGTGACGACAGAGACGCTAAAGATTACCGCGTTTCGGTAGTACTAAACACGCCATTGGTAAGCTTTACCAGTCAGACTCTTAACCCATTCATTTACAACACCTACAACCGGAACAAAGAAGTCCATCTGGTCAATTACCCAAATACCGATTTGGCAGACACCAGCTTGTTTGGCACCGATTCTGATGATTCGGATATTAGCGCATCTCGGTATTACCAGACTTCGACAGGGCTTCCATGGGCGTTAGATGTTCAGTCGCAGTGGTCTCACCCACACGAAACGGTTGACGTTACCGAAGCTTATCCAGACATCCGATCTTGGGCGGAATCTGGCGGTGTCGATAAAATGGATTGGTATGACAATAAGTCTTCAGGCAAGTGCTGGAAGTGCCAGTAGTAAGTTAACCGTGCTGTAACCTGCCACACGTTCCCCTACGGATGCTGTTTGAACCGTAGGGGTTCGCTTTATTAGTGTTCACCGTTATTTCAGGCAATCGCTGCCAGAAGTCATCAGGCGCTTTAGCTCTCGATAATTGGTGAAATTTATGCCGCTTTCTTTGATGGCATCATTAAGCGAACCATCGGTCCAGACTCGAAATTCATCAAAGCGGAACTCCGCATCTCTGAACTGCTGTTTTGCACTCTCCGTTCGGTAAGCAGGGTGAATGGCGACATGGTGCAATGCAGGTTTTGCGTCTTTGAACATGTTCTGATATTGCGAACGACTTAAGTTTTCATCCATCAATCTGTCTGTTGGGTTGTAATACATCCAGAATACGTCAGCAGTGAAAAAGTCTTTCCATTGGAGCGTGGACGTTCGGCTACGCTGTTCTCTTTGAGTCATCCAGTGATGCTGAATCACAATCGGCATTTTGTAATGTTTCGCGATGCTTAAGGTGACGTCCCAGAAATCTTCTCGATACGCCCAGTAAAGCATGTGAAAATCCAGATGCGTAACCTCAAGCCCCATCTCTAGAGCTTTATCTATCTGCGCTTCGAGCTCTTTGCGCACCTCTTTAATATCAGCATACTCGGCAAGCTCCTCTCCAGTTGGCCACATATAACCTTTTTCGTTGTACAAGGAAGGAACTTCTTCCTTACTTAGTAGAGGTGTCCAGCTATTGGCTTCCTGCCATTCGTTGGTGAGGGTGAGATGCAGCCCGACAGGCACTTTGTTGTTGATCGCATAGCGCGCAGAAAAGTTAAAATTTGGTGTAGGCACCATAAGTGAGAAGGTCTGGACTATTTCTTTTTCATACATATCGAACACCGCATTATCCATGTCGGGATGCATACCTATATCATCAGCATTGATAACAAAGACAGTGTCATCTTTACTAAAACCAATGCATTGGCTGACTTTGCTTGAATCTGTACAACCAACAACAAAGATCAGAGCCAATACACACATCCATACCTTAGCCATTTATGCACCTGTTCGTTTTAACAACAGGGCGTAATATGACATATATGGAATAAGCAGAACTTGACTTATGTTTTGATTTTGCTGGTTTTTCAGTTGGCTCGAACAGAAAGTCCGAGCCGTAAAACATTACCAGTTGGAGTACTTAGAGAATTATTGCGAGGAAGTTTGATTCACGAAGATCAGCTCGTCGGTGTTGAAACCACGTTCTTTAGACATAGCAACGAACTTGTCCTTGATGGACTGGTCTACCTCTGGAGTACGGGAAAGTAGCCATAGATAGGAATTGTCCGGTCCGGAAACAAACGCATAGTCGTAGTTATTTTGTTCCAGTTCAAACACCACGTAAGAACCATAGAAAGGACCAAAGAAAGACACCTTCAGATAACCCTGATTATCGCCTTCAACAAAATACGCTTTACCTTCGGCTTGATCCCACTCCTGTTCCTCAATGGAGTAACCACGGTTGATGACTCGTATGCCACCATCATCTCGCCAGGAATATTCAGCCGTTACCTGCTCTAAACCTCGCTCAAACGAGTGGTCCAGCCGCGCTATTTCGTACCATTTCCCAAGGTATCTTTCACCTTCAAACCCTTGTACTGGCTTAACCTGATCTGGCATACCCAGACAACCTGACAACACAATTGAAGCAAGCAGCGCAGTTAACATTCGCATATCGGATCCTCAATAATTCTTTTGATTTTGCACGCTTTTACGTATGCAAGTACCCGTTGGTTCTGTCGGTTCTAAATTATTTCAGGAAGATCACTTCCCTCTGCGGACAGAGAACTCTATATCGAATTCCAGGTTAGCCTTTGCAGGAAGAATAACAACCCGAGTGCATATTGCTATGAATCGCTTGAGATTTCTATTGCGGTTTTAACAGAGTTTGCGATAAAGCAATTTTTATGGGCTAGCTTGTGCAGTTTTTGAACTTGTTCTGATGAAGGGATCTTGTCACCCGAAAACTGAACGTCTGGACAAAGGCAGACTTTGCTTACCCAGAGTTTTCCATTTTCGTTTTTGCTGAGAACACCTTGCGCTGTGTCCCGATATTGCTCGACGATGTACTTTCGCTTCGCGGCTATTGCCAGAAACGCCATCATATGACAGCTCGAAAGCGTTGCTATGTAGGCTTCTTCAGGATCTACCGCGGATTCATCAGATAGAGGAGGAGGCAGGATCTCGGGTGATGGAGAAGCAGGAATAGAAACTCCCCCATCAAATTCCCAGGTATGTACCCGACTGAACTGGCTGTCGGTAAAAGGTTGTTCAGGCAGCTTTTGCCAACGAACAGTTGCGCGGTGAGTCGTCATCCGTTACATCACGTTGGAAATTGGTGACGAGTATTCTAATCGTTTTCGTAAATAATGCATTCACCGTAACTTCGTTTCGCGCATTCATTTCGCTTTTCGTTTTGAACCTTGTCTTCAATGTTCATGATTTCCCACTCGTTATCGTCTGGATTTCGACCCCGGTCAACAAAAGTAATAAGGGGTTCATCGGAATCATCGCTTTCCCATATGGAGCCTTCATATTCAAAGTCATTATTAACTTTGGATTCGTCTTCGCAGTTCACACTGGTCGACGCATGAGAATTACGCTCACATGAATCGTAAAGAATAGAATTAGCTTGGGCGGTTGAAATAATTGAGATGGTGGCAGCAAGCAAAGATGTGCCTAAAAGAATTCGGTTCATTAATGTTTTGTTTATTAGTACAACTCAGGTCATTCATTTTATAAATAACCATTTTTTTATCAATGTTTTTTGAGTTTCTTGTCAGTTCGGTTCCAAACTTAACCTTAAGACAAAAGAAATGCTGGGATTTAAGGAACTATTGAGCGAGGTGATTTTAAAAGCGCGATGGTGTTTCGCGCTATCAATACGGCCATAAAGTTAACTTTGAGGCTGGTAATCTAGCACCACAATGTCTTCAAGGATCGGATGGAACTTGGCTTTTAGATCCTCATGCTCAGGATGTTCCAGATAGTTTTGACGACCCGCTTCATCAGCGAAGGTCATAAAAATACAATGCGTATATTGTTTGTTCTTTCCTTCCGGGCTGTCATTTTCTCCCCATTCAACCGCAGACACTCCGTCCACTTTTTGAGGTATTTCCACAAACAGCCCCAGCAAAGTCTGAATGTCGGATTCCTGTGCTGACGCTTTAAACTGAACCAGTAATAAATGCCTTATCATTTCCCTCTCCTTTATTTTATAAAATAAACATCATCATACGGGACGAATTAGAAACATGGTGTTTTCGCTAAGCTTTCTGCGATGTGTATTCCAGCCAGCCATTTTGCTATCTGGCAAGGTATCCCTTTGACTATCATTACTTTTAGGTGTCTATTTCTTAGCCTGAGACACAGAACAACGTCTGCTTATGCCTTTTGCACTAGAGTAAAATATAACCATAAAGGAGAGTAAACATGGAAAAAGTTGCGTTGGTCACAGGTGGTGCCAGTGGTATTGGGTTCGCCATTGCGAAATCACTGCGAGATAACGGAATACAGGTCGCGATAGCCGATCTCAATCAAGAGGATGGTGAAGCCGCTGCACAGCAGCTAAACGCTGAGTTTTTTCAGTGCGACTTATCGGTTCAGGAAAACAATCTTTCACTTGTCAAAGCGGTCGCCAATCACTTTGGACATATCGATATTCTGGTAAACAACGCTGGCTTTCAATACATATCCCCCATCGAGTCCTTTCCAGAAAACACGTTCAATACCATGCTTTCGGTTATGCTCACTTCCCCTTTTCTTCTCACCAAATACTGCTGGCCGTATATGAAGAAAAACAATTGGGGCAGAGTCATCAATATTGCTTCCATTCATGGAAAAATTGCCTCTCCTTATAAATCCGCTTATGTCACGGCAAAGCATGGGCTAATGGGATTGACCAAGTCTTCTGCTTTAGAAGGGGGAGAGTTCGGCATTACCGCTAATACCATTTGCCCTGCTTACGTTAAAACACCTCTGGTTGAAAAACAGATTGCTGATCAGGCGAGCAATCACAACATCGATCGCGATCAGGTGATTAAGGAAATCATGCTAAAAAAAGCGGCAATCAAGAAGATGATCGAACCTGAAGAAATTGGTGCCATGGTGAACTATCTGATCAGCGATGCCGGTCGTTCCATTACTGGCACAAGCTTATCGATAGATTTAGGCTGGACGGCGCAGTAAATCAGAGCGATTTTCCTAAGCAGATGGAGATTTCTCTGCCAACGTATTTCCCATAGGGTGGGATTTCCACGTATCCGTTTTTCAGATAAAAATTGACCGCCTGAGTATTGACGCGCCGAGTAGAAAGTATGGCGCGTTGATACCCTTTTCTTCGGGCAAAATCTTCCAGAGCAACTAGCAACGCGCTTCCGCTGCCCGGCTTAGCAGAGAACATTCGCTTTACTTCGCAAATGCCTTGCTGATGGAAACGAAAACTTCCACAAGCAACAGCCTCATCTTGGTCATACCCGACCAATGCCCCATCCCGCTGCGGAGAAAATTCCTCAGCCTGAAACGAGCTTTCCCCGCTATCCTGAGTTATCTGAGTAAGAGAACGGTTGAGCTGACTGATAAGCACCTGAAAATCTGAAGAGTCAGGTGAAGATGCTCTGAATTGAAGTGAACTCATAGGCTTTCTTTTTGAGCAGAAGCGCGAGCCTCAGCAAGAGAAACGCGATAGTGATATGCCAGACGCGCCCAATAAAGTGTGGCGAGGGGACCAGCAATCATGATGGTGTTGGTCATCACCCTTGCAAAATAATCCGCACCAATAGACTGAAAGTACAGAATAAGAGCTGTTGCACTCACGAAGATTATGGCAGGAGCCAACAAAAAGGTGGAAATTGCCAGCCACTTACTGCCATTGCATCGGAGCAATCCCAGCTTCTCAACTAAAACAATGACGGCAATATAATATAAACCAACAATAACGTTGGCGTACGCTGCATCCATGACTTTTCAATCCTTTGACTCACATGGTTTTCTGAACAAACCATAACAAAAGCGGCGCACTACATCCAATTTCGCACACCGCCTCCTAACACTGTTCACACTATTTTATAAAAACACTAAGTTATAGAGAATACCCGCACTTATTGCCATGGTCAGAATGACCGCGACAAATGACACTATCATGGTGTTTTTGAACATGGATTTAAGCAGGATAACCTCTGTCAGGCTGGCACCAGCACTCCCGATAATGAGTGCCATGACTGCACCTAACCCCATGCCTTTTGCTGCCAGTGCTGCGCTGAGAGGAATGACCGCTTCAGCCCGAATGTAGAGCGGGATGCCAATTACAGCCGCGACAGGTATCGCCAACGGATTATCTTCACTCGCAACAGAAGCGATGAACTCGGTAGGCATAAACCCGTAGATCACTGACCCTAATGCAATCCCCCCTATGAGGTAAGGCAACACCTTTTTAAAGTCACTCCAGGTACTGTTCCAGACTTTTAGCCACTTATTCTCGGGTTTGGATTTCGCACCACAAGAAGATGCCGGGCAGCCAGAGGATGCCGGAACCTCATACACTTCTGGTTTAATGTATTTCTCAAACCCTAGCTTCTCAAGCAGATACCCTGCAACAATCGATACGCTCATTGCCACAGTGAAATAGAGCATCGTCACTTTTAGCCCAAAGGTAACCGCAAACAGCCCGATAATAATCGGGTTAAGCAGCGGGCTTGCGAATAAAAAGACCATCATGGTCCCAAACCCTGCCTTTGCTCTTAGCAGACCTTTTTAAGAATGGAATGGTTGAACAAGAGCAAAATGGCGTAATTGCCCCCAAAAACGCAGCGATGATGTAACCACTGCCATTTTTGCTGCTCAAAATTCGCTGGATTTTCGAAGGTGGGATGTACATTTGTACTACGCCAACCAGATAGCTAATAAGCAAAAACAGCAACGTCAGCTCGACTGCTAAGAAGGCAAACATATTCAGCGTTTCTTGTAAGGCAAGAGAATCAATAGTCATTATTTTACTCACATCTATATTTCTAGAATATTCGAAATATAAGATCATCCATTGTATCGATCAAGATATTTCTAGTATTATCGAAATAAATTTTTTACGGGGTCTGAAATGGACATTGATATTGTTGCAAAATCACTAAAAGAACTTGGGCACCCCACGCGGCTGACTATTTACAAATCTGTGGTCAAAGCAGGATTTAAAGGTATTGCTGTAGGTGGCTTACAAGAAAAACTGAACATTCCCGGGTCAACGCTCTCGCACCATATTTCTGGGTTGGTTTCAGCCGGCCTGCTGACACAGCGGAGAGAAGGACGCACGCTGTTTTGCGTTGCTGAATACGAAAAACTGCAGTATGTGATTAGCTTTCTTTTAGATGAATGTTGCGCCGACGAAGAAGAGTCATGACCCTCATATATGCAACTCTTTACGCTAATAGGAGGTCCGTAATCTCTTCTTCGAGAATATTGTGCATTCCTCAACCATGAGACTTTAATCTAAACTATCCTAGGAAACATAAGACCACACAAAAATTATGGTGATAACATGCATCATTTCGTTTTGTTTTCCTTGTTTACGCTACTAGTAAACTTGTTCGTGGTTCTTTCCGTTCATGCCAGTAATACCGAAATGCCTATTCGGGTTTGCGGCAAACCTTGGGCGCCTTACTTTTATCTAGACCCTAATCCCTCTGTTGGTGAACGCCCCAAAGTTCAAGGGATAAATATCGAGCTGTTTAACGCCATCAACCAAGACACTGATCTGGATTTCTTGTCTGAAGTGATTCCATGGAAGCGTTGCCTTCATAACACAGAAAAGTTCAGTTCACTCAGAAAACATGAAGTTGCCACAGACGCCACCTATAACGCCAGTCGTGGTGAGAAATATCACTTCGTCGGTCCGATTTATTCGGCACCTATTGCTATCTTCTACTCGCGAAGAGCATTTCCAAACGGAGTGATCAACCCTGAAACCAAGAAAGCAGTGACCAAAGTGAAAGAGCTAAAACACTTTGAGATTTGTGGGATGGCAGGCTGGAACTATGAGATTTACACCAGTAAATATGGTATTCCTCAGGAGAACATTATCACCACCGTTCATGGTGGGCTGACAAGCGTAATGAAGATGCTGCAACAAGAGCGATGCCAGATTTTGGAAACTCAGGTATCCATAGTGGCAGGCAGTATCTCAACAGGAAAACTGTCACTTCCCAAAGACATCAGATGCCAGCGCCTGATTGAAAAGCCTGTCGATTTTTATCTGATGATCTCGCGCCAGTCTCCTCGTGCTAAAGAACTGGTTACGAAGATCAATGCGTCTTTAGTGAAGTTAAAAACCAATGGTGACCACCAGACGATTTTTGATACTTATATGAAATCCGTGATCGGAGATGACCCAAATTCTCTGCTCGATTGTCTGTGACCCAATCTCTTTTCATTAGATAGCCCGCAAGCTGTCAGCTTGCAGGCTTTTTCCAGACTAAGTACAAAACAAACACACCACCTAACGCCGCAGTTACGATACCCACCGGGAGTTCCTGTGGCGAAAGAATGGTTCGGCTAACAATATCACCCAGCGTCAGCATCACGGCTCCCCACAAGGCTACCAGTGGCAGCGCAAGCTTGTGAGTCATTCCTGAAAATGGGCGTACGAGATGAGGAACCATCAACCCGATAAAACCAACCACTCCAGTCAAGGCAACAATGGATGCGGTGCAAAACGCACAACATAAGAAGACTTCACTTCGAAGTCGATGCACATTAACACCAAGAGAATGCGTGGTTTGCTCACTCACCAGTAAAGTATCAAGCTCGCGATAGCGGAATAAGATCAGCACCACGACGCACAATACGCCGATCGCTGCAAAAATCAGATTCTCCCAACGAGCCAGTCCCAGCCCTCCCATGGTCCAGAACAAAATGGAACTGGCGGCGCGCTGATCACCCGAATAGATGAGAAAACTGGTCACTGCTCCAAACAGAAACGAGATCGCCAGACCACACAACACCAGGTTGTTATTGCCTCGCTTTTTCTGCATCGAGAATAAGATCAGCACTGCAGAGGCAGACACAATCCCCCCGGCAAAAGCTGCCAAAGGAAGCGACCACAACCCTAGCGCATCGCCTAGTTTAGTTATGACCAGTACAGCACCAGCAGACGCTCCGGAAGACAAACCAAACAAGAACGGATCGGCCAGATCATTTCGCGTCGTTGTCTGAAGCAGAGCACCGACCATTGCGAGCCCTGCACCGGCAATGATGGCGAGAAGAACTCTTGGAAGACGCAAGTCTATGAGGATCCGGCTGGTCATGCTCATCTCTTCTTCATTGAAAGCTCGTAGCCCTGCCAGTACTTCATCAAGTGACAGTGACACCGAACCGAATTTTAAGCTGAACACAAACGAAACAAGCATGGCGCTTCCTCCAAGCCACCATGCCATCTGGTATTTAGACAATTTCATTAAGCGTTACTTTGCCTTCACTTATTGAGGAAAGAACGCATTAGAGAGCTTTTCTATCGCTTCAATGTTGGCAGGACCAGGAGTGAGTTGCTCATATCGTAGCTTCACATAGCGCTCAGATTTAACAGCGTTGGTATGCTTCATTAGAGGATGTTGCTCCAGAAAGTCCTTTAGAGCATCGGCACCGTTGGCAGTCTGGTAGTCAAGTAGGATGATGACATCTGGGTTTTCTCTCGCCACATTTTCCCACGATGTTCTTGCCCAGCTCGTTTCCATGTTTTCGGTAATGTTGTGCCCACCCGCCTCATGGATCATTGCATTCGGCATGGCAAATTTGCCAGCAGTGAAAGGTTTGTCCTCGCCGGAGTCAAACAGGAAAACTTTTGGCGCGGGCTGACCCGAGCGATTTTTCTTTTCTGCAACCGCTTTGACTCTTGCCTTCCACTCTTTAACCAGAGCATTAGCCTTGTCCTGTCGGTCAAATATCACACCCAGTTTTTTAACGTCTCCATAAAGCAGTTCCATGCTGGCACCGTCTTTAAGTTTATGCGTGTGAATACAGCTTTCAGACAGTACTAACGTATCTACCCCATAAGGCTTTAAGCTTTGAGGCGTCACTTCACCGCCCACTTTCATGCCGTAGTTCCAACCAGCAAAGAAGAAATCGGGTTTTGCTGAAATCAGTGTTTCTAGCGAGGGATATTTAGGCGCAAGCTCGGGCGTTTCACCTAAGGTCTTTTTGAACGATGGTGACATCTTGTACCACCCGGTAATACCTGTTACGCCAATCATGCTTTCCTGAAGATCGAGTGCAAACGCCATTTCAGTCATGTTGATGTCATGAAACACGGCACGTGTAGGGCGTTTATCAATGGTAAGCGGGCTACCACAGTTATCGACAGTTACGGGGTATTGAGTATCTGCGGCATTGGCAACGGCAAAAGGGAATAAAAGAGTCAGTATTGCAGACCACTTCATTAGGCGGCTCCTATTGATGGAATATTGTAATTTGACGATGCGGCTTCAAAATGATGCACCGCACCTGCGATTTGAGGATGACTAAGCGTGACAACGCGCAGCCCAAAAACGGGGGTGATGTATTCGTTTTGCATCACTTGCTCTGGCGAGGCGTAAGCCACCATTTTTTGTTCTGACATTAAAAGGACTTTGTCGGCAAAAGGGGCGACTAAAGGCAAGTCATGTAACACAGCGATGGAGGCAACGCCTTTCAGTTTGATGAGCTCTAGCAGTTCAAGGCGAGCAAGTGGGTCTAAATGATTAGTGGGCTCATCGAGCAGCAACAGTTTGGGTTCTTGAGCGAATGCTCGCGCAATATTTGCCCGTTGTTGTTCGCCTCCTGAAAGCGAACCAATCAGTCGGTTGCCTTTCATTGATAAGCCTACGTCTTCCAAAGCTTGTTCAACCGCTCGCTCGTGTTCTTTATGGCTACAACAGAAAGTATGGGGAACACGTCCCAGCCACACATATTCACGAACGGTTAAACGAGGATCCGCGTGTTCATGTTGCGCCACAACCGCAACCATTTTCGCCTTTTGGTTTGGATCCAGCTGATTGGCATCTGTCCCATTAATTAACAGCCTGCCATTCACTGTTTTAAATTCTCCAGTAATGGCTTTGAGCAAACTGGATTTACCGCTTCCATTTGGACCGATCACAGCCACACATTCGCCCTGAGCTACAGAAAACGTCGCATCAGTGACAGCTCTCCAGCCTTGTGAACTGTTCGAACAAAGCTGCTGCGCGGAAACTATTGACGTAGGAAATCCCTTCATATGAAATCCATAAAACCAAAAAAAGATACGTTATAACATAACATTTTTAGAAATATAATTGTCAATAGTATTTTTAGCTCAGTCTGTGGAATACCACTTTTGATACGTTGCTATTTAGCTCCCTTTCTTCAGAGCATCATGAGCTCAAACGCTGTCGTGAAATTCTATAAACGGGTCAGAAGTCGCGCTGCTTCATTTTCTGTGTGTGTTTCTTTTTTTGCTTTACTCCATCTGTGACTCAGCGCGTGCGGAGCATCCGATGCTATCTCATCTTCTTTTTGTCGAATCGCATCAATTTGCGTACCCAGATCTTTTATCGGTGATCGAAAATCGACAACATATTCAATTCGTTTTTTAAGCGCACCGTATCGGCGCGCGACCTGTCGATGGGTATCTGCTTTTTCTGACAGACGCAGAAATGTCTGAAGATAAGCGAATAGAGCCGCAGAAGTCCCAATAACGGGTGATAGCCAGACTGGTTGAACATGACTGGCAAAAATCAATACCGAAGATGCCGTAGTCAGCAAGATCAGCACAACCCCTAACAATAAGTGATAGCGACCATAAGAAATCGCTGTATAGCTATGCGCCAACTGCGCACGCTTACAGCGAGCTCGCCATTTAACTAGCGTCGCTACCTGACCTTCACTCAGACTCTTTGCCATAAACACAACCTGAACATCTCATGTCCAGCATTCCCTGCCCAGCCACAGCATATTCAAGGCACTTTTCGCCCCCCGCGAAAGTTATCGTGCCTCTCCTTTTGCATATCAATTCATATCAGCCTTTAAAATATACTGTATATATATACAGTTTTCTACCGATATTTTTTGCACTGTTGCTTGCTTGTGAACACATTCGAATTGCGGCAGGTCAGCCCGAAACATAGTCGCAGTTTTGGATAAATGTGATAGGAATTGAGACAGGTAGGATAAAGCACTAATCCATCTAGAAGCACGTTACCCCGATGATTTAGGATGTGGCAAAACGATGCAGTTCGTCGCCTTCAAATCGATAATATTCTTTTTCTTTTATCAGAGAGGCGCCGATAGAGCGATAGTACTTTCCGGCAGAAGGGTTGGTGGTTTCGGCGGTCCAGTCCAGACGAACACACCCATTGTCAGAAGCGATTTTCGCTAAATACTTCATAATGCTAAGACCAACACCGCTTCCTCTTGACTGGGAAGAAACGAACAGATCTTTCATGTACATCTGACCTGCCAAAGTCGGTGCTGGGTACATCACGGTAAAAGTGGCAAAACCCAGAACTTGCGAGCCTTCATAAGCGGCAACGACTCTTACACCCGAGAAATCTGAAAACACCTGATTAACAAGATAGTTTTCAAGCTCATCGCAAGACGCAGCATTATCTGAAAAGTAGTAGCGTTCCAGCTCGGCAAATATTGGAACAAGTTCAGAACATTCAGCTTTGCCTACTAGCTTAATTTCCATGTTTCCCTCCCCCTTTCCATAGTCTCGGTCAGTTCACCTATAAACCATCACTTGGTGTAACTGCAAACTAATTCGCTAATAAACCTGACCAACAATTAAAATGATTTGCCATTTAACACTTGAGTATAACCTGCAATTGGTCGCGTCTATAACATACTAAATAAAGGAATGATGAGAATAAGAGGAAGATGACCTTACTTTCGTATTTCAGGATAGATGAGGTAAAAAAAGATCACCTACGTACCGCAACGTAGGTGAGGATGTGCTAAGTACCACAAATTAAGGTTGCATATACCATCCATCGGACGGATAAGGCATTTTCAGGGCGAATACTAGTAGACAAAAAAGTGATACTCAACCCCATGTACAGTCGATCATCCCATAAAAAATCAAAATACCGTACACTATCAAATTTACAGAATTCCAACATTGACATTCATTTGTAACCAATAACTAACTTGTTGAAAATATATCCGTTATTTACCTTATGGTTCGAAATAAAAACATTTCAGACACTGATAAGTGAGCATCAAGTTCCTCAACGCTAAACTGCGCTGTCGATACATCAAGACTACAGACAACAATATTTCTATTCCTGTAACCTGGCGGTATAGCCGTTCCCATTCAAAAGTGTTTAAATTGGCGTAGAGATAGGTAGTCACTCCAATGAATACCTTTACAAACAGAAACCTAGAACTGCAAAGGATTGCAAGGTCTCATCAGAGGATATTAATAAAATGAAAGTAATAAGTTTCAATATCAATGGTTTGCGTGCTCGCCTTCATCAACTTCAAGCTCTTATTGATAAGCACCAGCCAGATGTGATTGGTTTGCAGGAAATCAAAGTTCACGACGATGCTTTCCCGTTAGAAGATGTGGAAGCAATGGGCTACAAAGTTTACTTCCATGGACAGAAAGCCCACTACGGCGTGGCCATGTTATGTAAACAAGAGCCAATTGAAGTTAAAAAAGGCTTCCCAACCGATAACGAAGATCATCAAAAGCGCATGATTATGGCGACTTTCGAAGACGCCAATGGTGAGAAAGTCACGGTATTAAATGGTTACTTCCCTCAGGGTGACAATATCGCCCATGAAACAAAGTTTCCATACAAAGAGCAGTTCTACAAAGACTTAATGACCTACCTTAACGATCATCACACCAACGATGAGCAAATCATTGTGATGGGTGATATCAACATTAGCCCAGTCGATCTTGATATTGGCATTGGTGAACCAAACCGCAAGCGTTGGTTGAAAACGGGCAAATGTTCATTCCAGCCTATTGAACGTGAATGGTTGCAAACGCTTTTAGATTGGGGATTCGAAGACACGTTCCGCAATCTCCATCCAGAGGTGGATGACAAGTTCTCGTGGTTCGATTACCGCTCAAGAGGATTTGATGACAACCGTGGACTTCGTATTGACGTAGTTTTGGCAACACCTACTCTCGCAAGCAAATGTATTGAAGCGGATATCGACTACGAACTGCGTGGGATTGAAAAGCCATCTGATCACGCACCTATCTGGTCTGTATTTAAGTAATCATTCTCTACAACGAAAAAACCCCGCTATCTCTAGCGGGGTTTTGTTTTTTCTAACGCTTAGTGTTGTACTTCTTCTACAACCACTGGCTCTTTAGGCAGTGAGAAATGAAGCAGCAGGTATCCGAGAATCGCAGAGGTTGTCGACCCCATCAAAATACCCAGCCTTGAATAAGTATCGAACTCAGCACTTACATCGACAAACGCTAACCCGGAGATGAATATCGACATCGTAAAGCCGATACCACACAGAACCGACACCGCAAAGATGTGCACCATGTTGATTCCCTCTGGTAGCCTTGCTACACCAAGTTTTACTGCTGCCCAGCTAAAGCTGAAGATCCCCAGAGGTTTACCAACCAACAGACCTAGCGCAATACCTAGCGGAAGCATGTCCGTCAGACCTGAAAGTGAAACACCTTCCAGCGAGATGCCCGCATTCGCAAACGCAAAGATAGGCAGAATCAGGAACGCTACGTAAGAGTGTAATGAATGCTCCAGATGTTTCAGTGGAGATCTCTCACCTTCGTTGCCTTTGAGTGGGATAGCGAAGCCAATCACCACACCTGCAAGTGTTGCGTGAACACCAGATTTAAGTACCGCTACCCACAAGATAAATCCGACAATCAGATACCAACGAAGTTTGGTGATGTGCCTACTGTTCATAAAGAACAGTACAGCGGTGGCGACAAAGCCTATCAGCAGCGCGGTTGTTGATAGCTCACCTGTGTAGAACAGAGCGATGATAACAACAACACCCAAGTCGTCGATGATAGCCAGCGCAAGCAGGAAAACCTTCAGGCTAACTGGTACACGTTTACCAAGCAGCGCCATGATACCCAGTGCAAACGCAATATCGGTTGCCGCAGGAATTGCCCAACCTTGCATTGCTGTTGGGTCACCGCTATTGAAAGCAATGTAAACAAGTGCTGGTGCTAGCATACCGCCGACAGCGGCAATGGCTGGAAAGATGGCTGTTTCTTTCGATTTTAAAGCACCTTCGAGAAGTTCGCGTTTTACTTCTAGACCAATGAGAAGGAAGAACACAGCCATTAAGCCGTCATTGATCCAGTGAGAGACGGACATGCCCAAGATGTAGGTATGAAGACCAGCTTGGTACATTTCATTAAGTGGAGAGTTTGCTACAAACATTGCAATTGCTGCTGCAATTACCAAGATTATGCCACCCGCTGATTCCATCTTAAAAAAGTGTTTTATGACATCATTCATGATATCGCCCTTTTTTTATCTACTTTTGTTAATAGAATGCTAACAAACAATACGCCAAAGTTTATAATGTGACTTGGTCTTAGAAAAATCGCTTGTTCAGAGTCAAAACATCGGTATTTCCGAAGATAACCATGTTTTAACCAGAGTATTCCTTACTGTTATTCTTAAGCTGCCTGTTACGTCTTACCTAAGTGTAAACCTCTTCACAGTTTATAAGGCTAATCGTTGCAACTTATTCGCTATTTATAGCTACAAAAAAACCGCGCTACAAGAACACGGTTTTTTCTGAATCGAATTATGAGAGTGAATGCTTATTTTGAATCGTTAGGAACTGTAAATCCTATCCATTCAATAGCCGGTTAACTGCATCAGACCAATGGCATCATGGCTTCCCGTTGCCACTATTGGTCCTTCCCAGTATGGAATCGCAAAGGGTAGCCACTGCTCTGCTTTCATCACTCGTGTCGTCAGATTGATATTGTGCTCCGGTACATTAATAATCCACTGAAGGGGTAAAGTACGACCGTTGCGAAGGGTAGAATTACTTATTGGGATAATTTCTAATTCATCACCTTGCAACACCACAACATCACCTTTGCGGTTTGCTAATGTACCAAAAGTATAGGACGGCTGACGAATATGGCGATATTGGTTAACCATCAACGTTCTTCCGTCTTCCAGACGCAACGCAAATTGATCCCAGCCTTGCTGACCTTCCGCCAGCAGACCACTGCCCCACTCTTTGTTGAACCAGGCTTCGCCTTGTACCCGATAGGTCTTGCCCCCAAGAGTTAGTTCACCTTTCGTCCTGATAAAAGGTGCACCAATGCTATAAGATGCAACGGGCAATAAATCGTGTTTGATCTGGTAGCCCAGCTCGCCGTTGACCACATAGGGACCGATGGCTGTGCTATCCAGATTCAGTTCAAACTCATCCGTCGAGATATGTAAGCTACCCGGAAATGGTGAGCTACCTGTGGTTTTCCAACGCCAATTGTCTATCCACATACCAAAAGGCAGCTCCTGAACACCCGCCTGCCCTATACCACCACGAGCAACGCGCTGTTCTTTAATACTGGTTTGATTCGAGGTGATAACAGCGTGAGACAGGTACATCTGAGGGCTTTGCCAACCACTCATTTCACGTTCATCATTGGCGATTCGGAAAAAGCTCCACTGTATCCCGTAGTGCTCACCTTGCTCGTCTTGTACGTTGGCGAAAAAGTGCCACCATTCGTGTTGAAACTCTGGGTGTTCTTTAAAATCCTCGGGAATAGCAACAGGATCATCAGGCAAGACTGGTTCAAATACTGCGTCTTTGCTCCCTATCAGTACCGCATTCACTTCGTTGTGATGTTCCCCAGTTACGCCACCGTAAAATGAGTCATAGAAGATCCAGCCAATACCGCTCAGGGCAATGATAGAAAACAGAATAGGAAATATTTTAAGTTTGGTGGGGCGTGCCATTCTACAGAGCGTCCCTTAGAGATTTCATCGGTGTTTTGCGAACCATATTAAATACAGGCCAAGCTCCGGCAATCATCAGCGCACTGAACGACCAAGCGAATGTTGCCCCGTATTCCCAAGGAATAACCTCCAGCTGCATCGTCCAGCCAAAAGATTGCTTCAGAACAACGTCAATCATCAGATCTGCCAAAACCAACCCGAGAGGAATAGCGATTAGCGCAGAAAAAGCCCCCAACACAAGCAGCTGTAAGCCACCTAAAAGCACCAGCTCTTTCGCCGACAACCCAAAGCATCGGAGAAGCGCAAAGTGACGTTGTCGTGATATCTCACCCGCAAGGGTTGCGAAGAACAGCCCAAACACAGCGATGACTAAAGTGATATTGCCCAGTGTCCCAGCGATACCAAAGGTACGGTCAAACACTTTCAGAGCCTGATCGTGCACCTTATTGTTGTCGTAAACTCGTTCAGGAGAAAGCTTGAATTCTTGATTCAACTTTCTGAGTAAGATACTGGTTTCAGCCCCGTCTTCCATGATGATGCCCAACCCCACTTCACCCTGATTGACAAAATGAGTCAGCCAGTTTCGATGCGACAACATTACCTGATTGTATGGGTTCCCATAATCATAATAGACGCCCACTACCTGCCAGTTGCTTTCCAGAGGTGCAGGAAGCTGAATGTAATCACCTGCGCGAATGCCCAGTTTAATCGCCATCGATTCACTGACCATCACACCTTGGGAGTGGTGAAGATGGAACCAGTAATCTGGAATAGCTACTTTGATCGTCAAAGCGCCTTTCTCACCTGTAGAGTTTCCGGTACTGACGGCTTGAAGTGTCCCATCAATGTTATTGATGTCTTTCTCCCAGCGCCACCAGACCTCTTTGACCTCATCTTGGTCATCCAGCCAAGAACTCATTCGCTTAGCAATGCTGTTAGTTGGCATCACATAAACGTCGGCAGCCAAGCGTTGGGTTAACCATTTGTCGGTTGTTTCTCGAAAACTCCCAACCATGGTTTCCACACCGATATTGGTGGCGAGCGCCAGCATAAATGCCATTGCCGCAACGCCTCGGTAACTCATACTGGCAGCGCAATCAGCAAAGAACCAGCGAGCTTTCACCCAGGTCAGTGAGAAAGATAGAATATTAAAGATTTTCCACACCACCCATGGCATGAATAAGCCAACACTGATCAGAAGCAATGCAATCAAGGCAAAGCCCGATTCCTGAGTTTGGTTAGCCTGATGAACGGCAACTGCTGCAATCAAAAACACGCACGCAAGCATCGCCTGAAACGTAAACTCTTTGCCTGCAAAGCGAACAATCGACAATTTGGCACTCAGACGTGCAGGTTGAGTGCGAAGAAGGCGGAATAATGGGAAACTACAGGCCAGAAGAGTCCCCATAATGGCGACAAGAAGGCTCTTCTTGCTCCATTCCCAGCTCCACTGAATATCTAGCCCCACATTGGCGTTGTAAAGGTCTTCTAAACTTGCGGAAACCGTTGGCATTAGTTGGTTAGCCAGGAACAAGCCAAACACGTTCCCACAAAGCCACGCTATCAAGATCCAGAAAATCAGCTCGTATACCAAAGCCAAGGTAAGTTGCCACATCGAAACCCCGGTTTGGCGCAATACGCCGACAAGGGGCTGACGCTGAACAAAAGAAAGCGTCATTGCCTGATAGAAAATGAACAACCCTACAAAGAAGGAAAGCATTCCCAACGCAGTTAAATTGGTATGGAACGCAAGTGTCAGTGAATCCAGTTCGGCTCGGGTATTCTGTGAGAACTTCATACCATTAGGAAGCAGCTCTTTGAGCTTCTCCACTTTTTCTGGTGGCATTTTTCCGCACGCGATAAGATCAAACCCTGTACGGCGACTGAGCATTCGAATCAAAGCGATATCTGCGACAACTCGGGTACCAGAAAGCAAGTTTTGCTCATCAACCAAAAGTGGTCCCAGCAGACTTCCGTCTTCCAAAGGAATGTAATCGCCATCTTTCCAATTCAGATGAGATGCCAGATCGGAGCTGACCATGATCGGATATGGCGGCTCTTTCAGCTTAAGGGTATTGATATCGCGAAGAGATGCGCCTTGCTGCAGTTCCAGCATGGCGACAGGGTCCAAACCGGTAATAGTCAGTTCTAAACCAGTTTGGGTGGAAATTCGATAAGCATCGAACGGCATGCATTGGTGAAACCCTTCACGCCGCAGTTGAACATAAAAACCCTGAGGGATCTTGCTGGCGGTTTGGACAGGTCGAATACGATAAGGTAAAGGGTTTGAAAACAGTTTTTCGCCTGCGCTGTAGCTCTGTTTAGCATGGTGGTTAATGGCTAGAACGCCAACCAGAAGAGAAACCCCGAGAGTCAGACCAAGCCAGACTAAAATAATCTGAAGCGGGTGACGCTTGTAATGACCGAGTAGTGCTTTAACTACGGGCCATAACATGCAGTTGTCCTCCCTGAAGACGAATGCAGCCTTCCATATGCTGCGCCACTTTTTCACTGTGGGTTACCAGCAGCAAGGTGCAATCCAGCTGTTTGGTCAGGGTGGTAAGCAATCGCATCACGGCTTCGGCATTACGTTCGTCCAGACTGCCCGTTGGTTCATCCGCGAGGAGCAGTTTCGGCTCCATATACAAAGCGCGTGCAATGGCGGCACGTTGCTGCTGTCCACCGGATACTTCTTCAGGGTAGCGACCCAATAAAGGCATTAGGTCAAGAGCCGACAAAATCTGACGCCATAGTCCTCTGTCTTCAGGAAGACCTTTGAGCTGACGACAAAAGCGGATATTGTCTGCGACATTCAGGGTAGGAAGTAAGTTGAACTGCTGAAAGATGTGTCCGATGTTATTTCTACGATACGCTGTGCGCTTATATTCTGGCTGAGTGTGCATACCAAATTTGGCGAACCAAATCTCGCCAGAGTCGACCTGATCGATACCTGCAATGAGATTGAGTAAAGTGCTTTTTCCGGAGCCGCTTTCCCCCATTAGGGCTAGCTGTTCACCTTGCTCCAACGTTAATTCAGCCCCTTGCAGTACGGGATGAAATTCACCACCATCTACGTACCCTTTACATAGGTCTGAAAGATTTAACATTCACTTACTCAACAGGCTTAGTTAGAAATTAGGTAAGAGAATCTACACTAAAACCCTGTGACTAGGAAGCATTTTGACGCAGGGATCACACTATATGCACTTCGTTACATTATCAGAGCGATATTCGTTCAATTTCCGACCAAATTACGTATCCACTTCTTGCTTTTTATACGGTATGAAGATCCGAACCATTTGATGAGCTCTTCAAGCAAAAACAAAGCGAATATGAACTCGGGTTTCCAGCCCAATACGATCGCACAAAATGCCGTTACCGGAATACCTATGACCCATTGAGCTATCAGATCCTGATAAAGGCAAAAGTTCACATCCCCACCCGCCCGCAAGATACCGACAATGGCCATCATTGGGAAAGATCGCAAGACAATGCCCACGCATAAAATCAAGATGAATTTCTCGCTTAACGCCCGAGTTTCTTCGGTTAACGCGGTAAATGCATCCAAGATATACATTTGAGCGACAAAAAGCACCGTCGCAGTGATTATGCCGAGAACAATATTGATGGCTACCAAACCAATCGCCCGGTAGTAAACCGACTCGTAATCTTTGGCACCCAATTGGTTGCCAATGAGCACTGCGGATGCATTTGATACTCCAATCAACAAGCAGAGTGACATAGATTCTACTGGTGTCATAACGGACAACGCCGCCAACCCCTGTACTCCGGCTTGCCCTAATATTGCATGGTAAGCAAATAAACCTCCCGCCCATGCAAGAAAGTTAAAGGTCGTTGGCAATGACAGTTTTAAAAACCGGGTAACGGTATCCATATTCCAAACCTTTGCCATCTCTTTAAAACCAAACGACAAAAGGTGTTTTTTCCAATACAGGTAACCAAACAGGCAGGTGACTTCAATACAGCTACTGATAAGCGTTGCAATTGCAGCACCTTTGATTCCGAGCGCCGGAGCGCCGAGGTTACCGAAAATCAAAACCCAGTTAAAAAAGACATTCGAGAGAATTCCGATACCGCTAAAGAATGTACTTAGCCCGGGCTTTTGAATCGATCTTAATCCCACCGCCATACTGGCAACGCAGGCAACACCAAACATGCTGAATGCGGTAAGAATGATGTAGTCTTTTCCAAGATCAACGACCTCTGGGGAATCGGTCGCAATTGCCATTATCTCGGATGGAAAGAAGACAAACCCAAACACCGTTAACGCTGCCACCAGCATCGAAATCATCCAGGTTAATGCAGTACTTTCTTTTACACCCTGATGATTAGCCGCTCCCCAATATTGGGCGATAAGCATGGCACCACCAGTAGTGATGCCCACTAGCATGATGGTAGTGACGAACATGGCACGAGAGGCGATTCCAACTGCGGCAATTTCAGCTTCACCGAGTTGTCCCAACATCAAAACATCCACCATGCCCCGGCTAGAAAACATCATGCTTTGCAATGTGATCGGTAAGGCAATCGCGAACAGTTTGCGAACAAAGTCTCCTCGAGTATGCTGAAATGCAAGATGTGCGGTTGATGTCATACGTCCCTCTGAGCATCCGGTAAGAAATATGGGGTGAGAGCGGATAAATGGCGATAATTTCATCCGAACTGTCAATCTATATGAATAACATTAATAAGTATATGGATTATATGGAAAAAACTCGTGTGTTAGTGCTAGGTGCTTCTGGGTATGTCGGATCACAGCTTATTCCACAGCTTTTAGAGCAAGAATATGAAGTCATTGCGGTCGCGCGTCAGATCGACTATCTGAGGCAGAGAGTCGCACCTCATCCCGACCTGACCATAGAATTTCTCGATCTATCGGATAAGCAAACGACGCTGAACGCCGTAAAAAATGTCGATATAGCGTTTTTCTTAGTACACGGAATGGCTCAAGGTTACGACTTCCTGGACTATGAACTGTCTCTGGCGATTAATTTTCGTGAAGCTTTGGATAACAGCGATATAAAGCATGTGATTTACCTGAGTTCGCTGCAACCGCAAACAGGAGATTCCAGACATTTAAAAGCCAGAAGAGAAACAGGAGAAACGCTGAGGCTTTCGAAGGTTCCCGTAACAGAATTGCGAGCTGGCGTTATCATAGGTGCCGGAAGCGCAGCTTTCGAAATAATGCGTGATTTCATCTACAACTTACCCGTCATTATTGCCCCTAAGTGGATAGACTCCAAAGCAAACCCTATCGCTCTGGAGAACTTAAATCACTACTTACTGGAACTCGCAAAGACCTCTCCTACGCAGCATCAAATGTACGAAGCTGGCGGTCCTGATATCGTCAGTTACCGCCAGCAATTCGAAATCATCAGCGCAATTACCGGGGAAAAGCGCCAGATCTACTCTACTGCTCTGCTCACACCTGCCATTGCCGGATATTGGCTAGGGTTAGTCACTTCAGTGCCTTCCAGCGTTGGTCGGGCGTTATTGGCAGGGCTCACCCACGATTTTATTGCTGACAATCACGAGATACGAAGCCAGATCCCTCAGTCGTTAATTTCTTTTGAAGATGCAGTAGCAAATGCCATCGCCAGCGAAGGGAAATACTTACGAAGTAATGTCTGGGGTTTTGACCCCGCCGCCCTAAAGCGGTGGCAGCCCGGTTTTGGTTACTACCCTAAGCAGACAGGCGCTAAAATCCGATCAAATGCTCAGGCAAATGAAATATGGACATATGTAAAACAAATTGGAAGTGCTGAGCATGGCTATTTTTTCGCAACAGGTTTGTGGCGATTAAGAGAGTGGCTGGATGTACTTTTTGGCGGCGGTCTGCCAGTCAGACAACATCCAAGTGACGGCACATTGAAGGAAGGCGATTTCATTGATTCCTGGAAAGTTATTAAGCATCGGGAAAATGAATTTGTTTCTCTACTGTTTGGAATGAAAGGTCCCGGGCTTGGGCGATTGGAATTCACTTTGAGAGATCATGGAGAGCACAGAGAACTTGAAGTAAAAGCCTGGTGGCATCCAAAAGGCTTCTTGGGATTACTCTACTGGTTTGCCATGATGCCCGCCCATCTTTTTGTATTCAAAGGGATGGTGAAAGCCATTGCAAAACTGGCTGAAAAGAACTCAAACTAAAAGAGAGCCGCTTGGCTCTCTTTCCAGTTTTGATAGATTTAACTATCCACCGCATAACCAATTGGTATTTCCGCCAGCTGCGGTCCGTGGTTATTTGGGAAAATCAGGTACTCACCGTGGTATTTCACTTTGGATTTGTAATCCGTCACCTTGTGGACCAAAAAACCTTTCTCTGTCGCCAGCTTAACAAACTCGGCGTGATTTCCACGAACATACCAGCTCATAGGCTTGACGAGGTTTTCTCCATCAAAGCAGTCATCACATTGATACGAACAAAGCAGGAATGAACTGTCACCTTCGGTAAACACCTGAATCTTTTCGCGTGCATCGTATTCTGTGCACACCGCCCAGCCTTTTTCTTCCATAAAATCGATGAATGCTTCGATTTCACTATCTAGAATGGCTTTTGGCTCTTGGTCAACAGGTGCGAGTTCACTGTAAAGCGTCGATATCTGACGAAACAAAGTAGGCAGATCTAATTGAGTCCCTTTGCTTCTTCCCGATTTTTGCCACTTTATAAGATCACCACTCGCCAAGCGGTGAAATCTTTGCCCTTTGATGGATTTGGTTATCCAGCGCAATAAAAAGTTAGTGTTGCTGACAGGCGCATTGGTTAATCGCCCATTTACATGCTCCTGACCCATTTCATCAAGTGCAGCATTTACCAGTTTTTGAATTTCAATATGATACGCAGACATTACGCTTTTCTTCCTAACGTCCAATAGAACAGCGCGGATAATACCGCACACAAGAACATCATCATAATCATTGGGATTTCACTGTCGGATGGCATCATTGCAACAGCAGCACCCATAATGGAAGCAATACCAAACCTTAGCGTACCTGCCAATGAAGAAGCAGTCCCAGCCATAGTGGGGTAACCACTGAGTAATAACGCCATGCTATTGCTACCAATGGTGGAAATGGTGCCAACAAACAGCATGACAAAAGGCACGATGCCCCAAAGCCCCAAATCAAATAGCCAGCCGACAAACAAACCAATACCCGCTATAAGCTGAATGGCTAGCCCAAACTTAAGCATCCAGTGAGAGCCCATTTTCCTGACAATCCGACCATTTAGTGCGGTCATAGCTATCATACAGATGATGTTCAGACCAAATAAGTAACCAAATTGATCAGGCGATACATGATAAAGGTCGATGTAAACGAAAGAGCCTGCTGTTAAAAAAACAAACATGCCAGAAAAAGAAAAAGCGCTAGAAAAATTAAGCCCAAGCGCAACCGGGTTCTTAAATAGCTTGGCGTAATTTCGCAGGCTCGTTCTGAAGTTCAAAGGTTGCCTGTTTTCAGGTGCCAGAGTCTCAGGGATTTTCCAAAGTACAGCCGCAATGACAATCGCCGAAAATATAGCCAGTGTCCAGAAAATGGAGCGCCAACCAAACCACACGGCTAAGTGCCCGCCAATCATTGGAGCAACCAGAGGAGCCAAGGTGACAACCAGGGTGATAAACGACATGGTGCGCGCAAAATCTTCACGGTCAAACATGTCACGAACCACTGCCTGAATGACAACTGCGGCTCCCGCCCCTGCAAAACCTTGAGCTACCCGCACTGTCATTAGCGCATCAATTCCGTTGGTCGAAGCCGATACAATGGCAGCAAGACCAAACAGAGTCACACCAATTAATAAAACTGGTCTGCGACCATAACTGTCGGCTAATGGACCATGTAACAATTGACCTGAGGCAAAGCCAAGGGTATAGGCAGTTAAAGTCATTTGTACTTCGCCAGCAGTCACTCCTAGATCTTTTGCGATCGTAGGCATTGCTGGCAAATACATATCAATGGCTAGAGGTGTCAGTGCACCAATAGCGCCTAAAATAATAAACAGCAACAATCCGAGTTGCGGTGTCGTTTGAGACGGCATAACTCTCCTAATTAGAGAAAGTAGAATAGGCTAAAAACAGTTTTATCAGCCCAAAGCTGCACGCGTCAGTACTCAGAGGCAGCGATGCATAAAGACTGCTTTTCTACCAAACGGAATCTATTTCTTCTTGAGTCAGATAGCGGTATTCACCGGGCTCCAGATCTTCATCCAGATAAATGTCACCGATGCGCTCACGATGTAAGGCTTCCACTTTGTTTCCCAGTGCGGCAAACATACGTTTCACCTGATGGTATTTACCTTCATGAATGGTTAACAACACTTCATTGTCGTCAATAATCTCAAGGTGAGCAGGAAGTGTGGGTTCTTTTTCATTCCTCAGTTCAATACCCTGTTTGAACTGCTCAACATACTCCTGTTTAACTGGATCAGCAAGCCAGACACGGTAGGTTTTCTCACACTTGTGTTTAGGAGATGTAATGCGATGAGACCACTTTCCATCGTCGGTTATCAAAACCAATCCTGTAGTGTCTACATCCAGGCGACCAGCGAAATGAAGGTTTTCCATTTTTACTTCGTCTAGCAGAACAAAGGCAGTGTGGTTAAAACCGTCCTCATGTGAGCAAACAAAACCATCAGGCTTAAAAAGCATAATGTAGCGTGGACCTTGCATCGCAATGGGACGATCCTGCCATTCTACATCGCACTCTTTGGTCACTTTAAATGCACCACTCTTTTGCATTACACCGTTAACGGTTACATCACCGCTTTTGATGATTTTGGTGGCTTCTTTACGTGTTGCTCCCAGAGCATCACAGAGAAATTTGTCTAAACGCATGGATACCTCAATTTTACTAAGTCGGGTATTATACCCAGCAAACAAAAATAAGTGACGATTTTCATTATTACATGTACACCCTTCGCCCCTATCAAGCAGATTCCGTAAAAGCGGTCGTTCATTACTTTCGCAAAAACAGCTCCCCAGCCGTTATCGTGCTGCCCACAGGTGCTGGTAAAAGTTTGGTTATCGCCGAACTCGCCAGGCTTGCGAAGGGGCGAGTACTGGTACTTGCGCATGTAAAAGAGCTGGTAGAGCAAAACCACGCCAAATATGAAGGATACGGTTTGCAAGGCTCGGTTTACTCGGCGGGTCTAGGGCGAAAAGAAACTGACCAACAGGTGGTGTTTGCTTCTGTTCAGTCCGTCGTTCGTAATCTGGATGCTTTTGCCAATCAGTTTTCTCTTCTTGTGATTGACGAATGCCACCGCGTACCAGATAACACAAACAGCAGTTACCGCAAAGTGATCAGCCATGTTCAGTCCATCAATCCGGGGATCAAGGTACTTGGGCTTACCGCAACACCATATCGCTTGGGTATGGGCTGGATTTACCAATACCACACTCGCGGCTTAGTCCGAAGTGAGGAGCCCCGATTTTTCCGTGACTGTATATTCGAACTCCCTATTCGTTACTTGTTAGATGAAGGCTTTCTCACCCCAGCCAAAATGGTTGATGCTCCGGTTCTAAGCTACGACTTCTCGCAGTTAAAACCTGCATCCACCGGGCGCTACAAAGAGTCCGAAATGGACATGGTGATTGAGCAATCCAAACGAGCCACTCCTCAAATTGTTCAGCAAATCATTCATCACGCCGAGCAGCGACATGGAGTGATGATATTTGCCGCTACCGTTCGGCACGCTCAGGAGATTTTAAGCTTACTCCCAGAAGACCAGTCTTCGATTGTGATTGGCGATACTGAAACCAAAGAGCGCGACAGCATCATTCAGGCATTTAAAAATCGTGACATCAAGTTTCTGGTTAATGTATCAGTTCTGACGACGGGTTTTGATGCACCTCACGTCGATTTAATTGCAATTTTGCGCCCAACTGAATCCGTCAGCCTTTATCAGCAAATTGTCGGTCGAGGGCTTCGCCTATCCGAGGGCAAGACTGAGTGTCTGGTATTGGATTACGCAGGGAACAGTTACGATCTCTATCAGCCAGAAATTGGTAACCCTAAACCAGATTCAGAAAGTGAGATTATCACTATTCCCTGCCCTTCATGCGGCTTCAATAATAGCTTTTGGGGCAAACTCGACTCTGCAGGTTTCCTTATTGAACATTACGGCAGAAAGTGTCAGGGCTACTTTGAGGAAGAAGACGGAACTCGCGAACATTGCGATTACCGTTTTCGCGCAAAATACTGCCCTGAATGCGGTGCAGACAATGACATTGCAGCACGCATTTGCCATGAGTGCGACGCCACACTCGTTGATCCAGATAAAAAGCTAAAAGAGGCGCTGAACCTTAAAGATGCTTTAGTCTTCGAATGCACGGATATGCAGTTATCTGTGCACAAGGATGACAAAGGCAAGTCACAACTAAAGGTAACCTATTTCGGCGACAACAATGCGCAAGTTCATCAGTTTTGGTCATTAACAACGAAAAAGCAGAAAGAAACGTTCCACAAAGCCTTTGTCCGACCGCACCTTGCCGATAAGCATCGCCCGTTCGAAGAAAGCTCTCCCACAAAGGTGGTCAACCACCAGCATCGATTTCGCCTTCCTCAGTTTGTGATTGCTCGTAAATCTGGGCGATTCTGGAAAATGCGAGATAAGATCTTTGCCGACGAGCTGACTCAATAATCGTTAACTCTTTTCAAACGAGCACTTACCGCTCACCGAGTACTTCAAACTCATCGTAAACTAGGCGAGCGTTGCCATCGCTTTGGATTTTCCAATGCTCGCGATGAACCAGCCCATATGCCTTGTTCATCTGCCATTTGGAAGTCAGAATGTAACCATCCTCTCCCTCCGATTGCCACCTTACGTCTGAATACTCTACCTTAGAGAACCCTTGTTGAATCAGGTTCGTCCAAAACGCTTCTATCTCTTGGATTCCTTTGAAAGTACCAAATGGTTTTGCAACCATCTCTGTTCCCTCTGCATACTGAGCAGCACAACCTTTCGCATTGCCATCATTAAACGCCTGCTGCCAGGCCGCTATACCTGCTTTACACGCTTCAAGTACATTTTGAGACATATTTCTATTCCATTTATTCGAATGAGTGAATAACAAGAAATTTACCGATATGATTAACAAAGAAAAACAAACTATTAATAAATCACTGTTTAATTAAATGGAACAATTATGGATAGATTTCGTCAAATGACCCTTTTCAAGACTATCGTCGAATCCGGATCAATAACCAAAGCTGCAGAAAGGCTTGATCTATCTAAATCTGTTCTGAGCCAGCACCTCAAACAACTTGAGTCCGAACTCAAAACAATTTTATTGAAGCGAACTACTAGGAAACAATCACTCACTCAGGCGGGAGAAAGTTTCTATCAGCACTGTTGCCAGATGGATACCATCGCCAACCTAGCTTGGGAAGAAGTACATAAGCAGCAAACCGAACCGAGTGGGAAAATAACGATTACCGCACCTCATGCCTTAATGGATAGCATTGTGATACCTGCACTCTCAAACGCGTTCAGTGGCTATCCCGCAGTATCGCTCAACTTGATAGGTAGCGATGAACAACTCGATTTAATGACCCACAACATCGATTTGGCAATACGTGTTGGGCAGTCTCGGGACAGTAGTTATCGACAAAAAAAGATTGGGGAAATTCGTGACGTGCTTTGCAAGGGATTGGTCAAAAACGTTTCGCTAAAAAATGCCCCTTATGTGGCGAATCACTGGCAGGGTAAGAACATATCACACATACTAACCAGTGACTCTGATGGTGAAAAAATCAAATTGGCATTCATCGCATCACATCATACAAATAACCTACATCAGACAGCTTCTTTAATTGCAAGTGGAATGGGAGTTGGTCTGGTTCCAGACGTAATAATGAAAAGCCGCACAGATTTAATTCCGGTCATGGAAGGCTATACATTGAAATCCAGTCCGGTGTTCGCATTACATCCTTTTCAAACCTCTGTACCTTTATCTGTATCCATGGCAATTGATGTTGTTACCGCACAGCTGAACCACACCCATTGATGCAAACCCATTGCTACACTCAAGCATAATTTTGTAATAAACAGTTAATTTTATAAACAATTGAGCTAATCCGTAAGGACGGATTCATATTGCGTATGTAGAATGTGCGCCTTTCTTCTAACCAGTTTCAGCATTCTGAATTGATTGCCTTTCTTGTTTAACTGGTTTGATTGAACGGCAACGAAATACTATGCAAACTTACCGCAGGTTCGCTTTTTCATAGGCGTCCTGCGATTATGATTGAAGTATCTTTTTTGCCCGCATAACTTGCGGGCTTTTTTTATTGATGATGGTTTCTAACCTAGAGGATACCTTGAGCACATTCTTCCAGCTATTCAGAAAACTCTCGAGTATCGCTGCTATTGCAATAGCATTTGCCTATGTTTACGGAAAAATACCTGAGGAGCAGGAAATGCTCGCCTTGAATGCTTTTATCGTACTGGCTGTGATTGCTTATAAACGCAAACGCGTTGTTTCTTCATAATAACCTAGCAGTAGTGACTTTTTTGCTACTGCTTCCCACTTTTCCTCAATTCCCCTGCTGAAATTCGCATTTCAGAGACCTTAAGAACAAGTTCACTTTCCATTCATTTTGACATGTTTATACTCGATGGAAGTTAATGCTTTTAAGGTAAGTCTATGTTTCGACATCCTATCGCTGTCTTTACCGCAACCTTTCTCGCTGCTGGGATAGGTTATGTGTATGCTTTTCAAGATGTCTCTCCTCAATCTGTCGTGATTGATGTGCCCCACAAGGGAACTCGTATCGAAATCGATGAAGATCAGGACGATGTCTATGAGGCCGTTCAGGAAGGACGAATTCAGCCTTTTTCTGCACTCTACAAAGCAGTAGCAGAGCAGCTTAATGGTCGCGTAATTCGCGTAGAACTTGATGAAGATGACGACCAATGGATTTATGAGCTAAGGTTGGTTCATGACGAAAATGTCATCAAAGTAGAATACGATGCGAGCACGCTTGAATTGATGCAAATTAAAGGCAGAAACCTAAATCAAGTTATTAAGAAACACGCACAATAAGAAGAACACATGAAAGTATTAGTTGTGGAAGATGAGCCTCGCCTGGGCGAGCAAATCATTGAAACTTTAGAACAGGCTGGATGGGTTCCTGAACTTTCGGTAGAAGGCATTGATGCTCTTTATCGCGCCACTTCTGAAGAATGGGACATGATCGTTCTGGATCTTGGCTTACCCAAAATTGACGGTTTGACAGTGTTAAAAGGCATTCGCGACGAGAACATTAATACTCCCGTGATTATTCTGAGTGCCCGAGATACTCTGTCTCAACGTGTAGAAGGGTTAAACGCCGGAGCAGACGACTATCTCACGAAACCATTCGAGATGGTTGAGCTCATTGCCCGAATTCGTGCTCAATTGCGTCGAGCCTCCGGCAATGCCTCTCCTGTTATGCAGGTCGGCGACCTTAGCTTAGATACGAGAACATCGAAGGTCTTGTGGCAAGGGCAAGTCGTCAGCCTGACTGCTCTTGAATACAAAGTCGTCGCGTATTTCATGCACAATGCCGACAAGGTCATCTCGCGTACTGAGCTCGTTGAGCATATCTACAAACAAGATTTTGATCGAGATTCAAACACCATCGAAGTCTTTATCGGACGTATTCGCAAAAAAATCGCTCCTGACGTCATCAAGACTGTTCGAGGTCTTGGATATCAACTGAATGCTAATTAAACCTTCCTTTATTCGTAGCCTAAGCCTGAGAAACCGCTTACTATCCGCTGCGGTAATCTGGCTAGGGCTGATGATATTCGCCGCTGGTCTTTTGATCCCAAACTTAATCAAAGATTACCTTAAAGAAGACATTCGCCAACAATTGAGTTTGTCTTTGGATGAGCTCACCGCAAACATTGATGTGGATGTTCATGGCAGAATGGTGATGCCATTTCGATTGTCAGACCCAAGGTTCAACCGCCCCTACAGTGGGTTGTATTGGATGGCGGCGACTGAGAATCAAGTCATGCGCTCACGCTCTCTTTGGGATCAGCTTATTACATTTAAGCGCTTTAAAGGGGCGAGAGGCGCCAACGGCGAAAAGCTTATTTATATTCAGAGAAACATATATCTTCCTGATTTTTCTTCTCCAATCACTATCACCGTCGGACTAGACGAACAGCCACTTGAAGACACGTTACACGCATTGATGGGTCAGGTATGGTTGGTACTTACTATGCTGTTTGTTGGTATTCTGGTGTTAATTGGACTGCAGGTTTCGTGGTCGCTCAGACCTCTTGGGAAAATGCAGAAGGAGCTCCATAAGCTCCGTTCTGGTGAGCAAAGCGCTCTTGAAAACCATTACCCTAAGGAAATCCAACCCCTCACGTCAGATCTGAACGCCCTGCTCTTCCATTATCAAGAGCTATTGCAGCGAGCGAGAAACCACGCAGGAAACCTTTCCCATGCGCTGAAAACCCCAATTTCCGTTCTTAAAAATGAAGCGACACTGCTTGATCCGGAAACACGAGCCAAGCTGGAACCGTCGGTACAAAACCTGCAACAACAAATCGATTACCACTTAGGTCGGGCTCGCATGGCAGGATCTATGCACATTCTCGCAGTTAGCTGTCAACCAAGCGAACAAGTCGATGCGATATCGATCGCGTTTGATAAAGTATTTGCAGACAGAGATATCCTGCTTATCAATGAACTTGAGGCTGACCTAAAAGTCGCGGTTGAATCGACAGACATGGACGAAATGCTTGGCAATCTGCTAGAAAATGGCTACAAGTGGGCAAACTCCCAAATCCGAGTCTATAGCGAAACCGTCTCTGACAAACAAGTCGCTTTGGTAGTTGAAGATGATGGTCCCGGTATTCCTAACGAAATGAAAGAGCACGTTTTAAAGCGTGGAGTAAGGCTGGATGAAGAAACACCGGGTTCAGGTCTTGGTCTTAATATTGTGAAAGAAATGGCACACAGCTACCGAGGGGGACTTGTTCTTGAAGATAGCTCTTCAGGTGGTACCAAAGCCAAGCTGATTATTAATCTATGTAATAGCCAGAGTAAACGTTAGTTCATAGGCACGCGTCACCCAAGCAGTTTACAACGAGCAGATTTGGTGCGTAACAATAAGTATGATCTGAAAGCCCTTGGACATTTCCAAGGGCTTTTTACTTTAACGGGTTATGAGGCTGGCGGTATTAAATTGCATGGCTCTTGGCTGAATGACCAGAGCATAACCGTCTGAGTAATAATCTTGCTGGTCATTGAGAATACTTGGATCAGCGACTTTTAATGGCGTAGATTCCCACTGCTGGCTGGTTGCGATAGCATCACCAAGCCGATCTCGCTCTTCATCAACATTGGGATCTACTTTATGAAGTACGGTTACGATGCCTTTGTAGTGAGAGACTTTTAGACCTGCGTCATAGCTTATTGCTCCTACCCAAACTGGTTGTCCTGCCTGTGATGAATGCCCTGCATACCACCAACGGACATGGCTTCGATTGAGCAAATCTCCTTTTTGTTGGTACGCAAACCATTGAGGTTCATTATTCCAATACAAATCGGATATGGGAGGTGTTTGATTCTTCAACAAATCAACATATTCTGTTAGGCGGAATTTGTCTCGGCTGAATGTTTGATTTTCAATCCATCCAAGTTCTTTCATGAGTTCATTGGGGGATTCGCCAACGTAAATTAAGTTCACTGCCTGAGCACTGTAGACTTTGGACAGCCCAGGAAATGCCTGAAAATGCTTACCCAACCAGTTTTTTTGATCATATTTCGATACCTGAGCAGACTTCGCTGGCAAGTTTTGAATGAAGAAATGATGATAGTTAATCGACAACATGCCTATCACGCCAACGAAAGCCATACGAATTGTGGTTTTCTTCAATCCTGCGTTTTTAAGCCAATATATCCCAAGCACAACGGAAGCGAATAAGAACCCAAGTAATACCTTATGTTCAGCCACAAATACTTTAGCATCGTTCAGCCAGTTGAATGTCTCTAGCCCTGCTGCAATCAGATAGCCCCAAGCAACAAATTGACCAACGCCAAGTAAGATGCCAATTGAATCGTAGATGGCGAACTTTCTCCACTTGTAACCGTGGCTGCCTGCGATAAAAGGAACGACCCAAGATATTGGTCCTAGTAAACGGGCAAGAGTGATAACCCACACTCCCCTATTTCTCATAAGAATCCGGGCACGGGCGAACACCCTCCGTAATTTAGGGAATTTTCTGATAAGTTTTTTCTGAATAGGGTTCCCCCAATACCTTCCCAATCCAAAGCTAAGATGATCACCAACGATTGCGCCTGCAATTACAGCTATAACCCCTAATGTAGTGCCCTGCTGTAACAAATAGCCAGCGGCGAGAAGAAAGGGCTCCCCCATGACAATTAGGTTTGGTCCGATCAGCGCATCCAAGAATGCGCCACCGAACAGCATTAAAATATCCATTAGCTAGTGTAATGTCCGAATTTGTATTCCATTTCCTGATTTCGCATCTCTCCGAAGAAGAAACGGCGAAGATTCGCTTTCAGATACAGCGCCCCTGTCGAAACAAAGCCATCTTGATCCAGTCGGCGGGGATCGAATTCGAATGTCATTGGTAAGAATCGAAAACGCCAGGTCTGGCTAGCGCGTTTTACGTAGTCACAGTCTTCGCATAAGGTGATCTCCTCGTCGAAGCCTTTCAGATCGTCGTGGGCGCGCTTGGTGGAGAAGATGCAAGCACCGACTGCGGTTGGAAAGAAAAACTGTGTGGTGAATAATCCAGCATTAAATAATGCGTATCCTGCTTTGTGTGCCACTGGTAAACCTTTGGAGCCCATGTAGACACCTGCGACTTCAAGCTTGGTCTCTTCCAGTTTCTCCATCGCATTTTGCAGGAATGAAGGTCTCAGGCGAACATCAGCATCTAAAAACAACAAGCGATTGTGAGTTGCCAGCGATGCTCCGGTATTTCGTCCCAAACTGACGCCACGCTCCCCCATATTGTGGGTCTTCAGAGCCGGCAAAGAGTCTTTGAATGTCTCGGCGATTTCCAAAGTCGCGTCGTCACTGTTTGAGTCAACGACCACTACTTCAAAATTGCGATAAGTTTGTGCACTTAGATCTTTTAGTAAGTTTGAAATTCGTTTTTCTTCATTCAATGTAATGACAATAACGCTGATTGGTTTCATAAGATTTCCCTCTGTCTTTTAGATTGCAGAGTGAAATTAACAAGGCTGTCATTAACTATTTGTGATAGTAAAGTTCACATTCGGTTCATTGTTCTGTAAACGTGAATTCAATGATTCTCTGAAGTGCTTTGTTTATGAATGAATTATCTTGCTCAAGAATGGGGAGAATGTTAGTATCCGCGCTCGCTGTTCGTTGTCATTGTTTTGACAACTGAGCAAAGCATCATCAACTAGGTCGCTATGTTGATGGTGAAGTTTTAATTTTACTATTTGAGAGTAAATAATATGAAATTCGAAGCAGTAGTACGTACTGAACAAGGTAAGGGTGCGAGCCGCCGCCTACGTCACGCTGGTCAATTCCCAGCAATCGTTTACGGTGGTGAAGCAGCACCTGTTTCTATCGCTCTAAACCACGACGATGTTATCAACCAAATGGACAAGCCTGAGTTCTACGAGACAATCACTCTAGTGATTGACGGTGCAGAAGTTAAGGTTAAGCCACAAGACGTACAACGTCACGCGTTCAAGCCAAAAGTTGAGCACATGGACTTCATCCGCATCTAATTCCTTACCAGGGAATTAATCGGATAGATCCTACCTTTTGCATATATAAGACTCTCGGACTTACCAACCGAAAGCTCTAAAAATTAGAAACCCCAGTTGCTACCAACAACTGGGGTTTCACCTTTTTATAGGTTTATCTTATTTTGCCGGGCAAGCAACTTCTTCCCAGAACCAGTTAGTTTGAGTTGGTGTTTCCCAAACGCCTGGGTCATTTTTCGCAACAAAGCATTTGCCGTTGTGAGTCACTTTCGCGCCAGCACCGACGTCTGTTTTACCTGCTTCCCAAACGATGAAGCCGTTTGGATCTGGGTTTGGACCTGGACCAGGACCTGGATCAGGTGTAGGAACCGGATCTAATTTGTCTACTACTCTCACCTCAGGCCAAGTTTGATGAGACAGGTAGAAGTTAGTCACACATTTCTCGTAATCACCTGGAACCAATGCAGAGTAAGCCGTTTGGTAGCCTACTAGCTTACACTCGTAAGATACGCCTTCTGGGCGGTCAGCGTGGTAAGAGAAATCCGCTTCCCAGTTAGTGTAAAGTACATCAGTTGCACCATTCAGGTTCAGACTGCCGTACGGTGTTTGCTGCCAACAAGTATTTTTCTCGTCCGCTTCAACAGGGATGTTGTAGTGAGCAGCAAGCCCTTCCCAGTATTTGATTCGGTTAACTGGCTGACCTTTATTTTTGTTCTGTTCGCCACACTCAATACCGCCATTGATGATGTTGATTGTGGTACCGAATCCATAGCCAATCCCCGCGTCAATTTCGCGTTGAGAAGGCTTCCAGGTACGGTCAATAACATGCAGCATTGCTGGCTTAGGTGCTTGTGGTGTTAGGTAGAACCAAATTGCAGATGCTAGGTTCAACCAGGTATCTGCAACCAATGCTGGGTTGTTCAAAAGTACGGTAGCGTCGCCGTCGTACATCACTTCAGAGAATGGACCATAGTTGAAGTGGTAAGACAATTGTTTAGCACCACGACCGAAGTACCCCTGGTTAGGCGCACAAGGCCAGCGACGGTTTTGCCAGTCGTTCTGGCCACAACCTGTCGTGTATCCAGGTTGTCCTTCAGACCAACCCATTTCACGCACGTGAACTAGAGCTTGTTGCCACTCTTCAAGAGCTAGCGGGTTATCCCAAATATTGTCTTTTGCGATATGTCCGCCCGTTTCCTGAGCGAAGTGTGCAAAGGCTGTGATAATGGATTTTTTACAGATCGCATCTGCATCACGACCATCCGTGTAATCGCCACAGAACGCTGGGAACTTACCGATTGCACGCAAGAATTTGGTGTAGCTGTATTCTGGTGCCGCCATTTGAGTGAGGAAATCCCACTCAGCTCTTGGGAAAACTTTTTCCACACGTTTAACGTTGGCAGGGTTGCTTGCTAACCCTTCGTCAATAGCTTCAACCACAGTATTTGGTCGAGTTTCCAATGCCTTTGCCCAGATTGCGTACATAGGATCCGCTGTTTTAGCTTGCTCCGCAGCCTGCAAATCCGCTCTGGACACAATGTACCCGTTTGGATTCTGAGGATCTGGTTGTACATTCATAGCAAACGCACTGGTTGCCATTGTGCAGCCAATTAACGTTGATATAAGTGTTCTCTTCAACATTTCATCAATTCCTTGTTCTTGTAAATCAGATACTTAAATCTCGCATCTGTAAAAACATCTGTTCTCGCTCCAACCAGCAAGAAACAGAATCAAGTGACAAGATCACCAGAACAACCTGCAACCCAGCAGATAAAACTGTTCTGAGAAATCCAATCGCAGAAACTATAGTTAATGCAACTAGTATTACTGTGCTAAGAAGAACAATTTTCTACAGGTAAATGTTATTTATGAAGTATTTGCGAGTGACTGCTAGAAAACGTATGTTCCTAGCAACTAGGATTGCTTTTTTTCTGGATTAAAATCGGTAGAAAAGTGCTTATTTGAGGGCTTATCGTACTGTAAAAAAGTGGCGTGAGGTCAACTATATAAAGGGAAAAGCAATTAAAACAGATCTTGCTGTGGGCTATTTTCTTCTGCTTCTGACTGAAGCTCTTCCTTCCTTTGCTTTGACATTTTCCGGCGATAACGTTGTCGGCATAGTTTAATAACATGAAGTTGCTGAGCTGGCGTCATGGTTAACCATTCAAAGCGCTCTTGACGGTTGCGCATGCACCCGTGGCAATACCCACGTTCATCTGTGGTACACACCCGCACACAAGGACTGGGCACGGAAAAAAATTCGAGCTGTTCCATTCTCCCTCCTATTAGATGCGTTAAAGCGGTTATAGATTAAGCATAACACTTTACTAACAATACAGCATACTTAGCCAGAATCGACTATTTCTGACTGCTTAACCAGATTGAGAATATGAACCTATTCGACTGTTCTATTAATGCTGATTATCTCATTCGTTTTATTCAGATTTTATGACTTCGTACTGACAAGTTAGCTCACTTGTTGTTTATACTGCATCGGTTAAACAAACATTTCTTGGAGCTTAGAATGAAAATGCAACTCGCTCTTATCGCTTTACCTGTTCTTTTGGCAGCTTGTACCAGCAATGGAGATGCAACAGTGGTTACCAATGAAGATTTACAACATCATCACTGGATTCTGGCTCAGGTCGATGGAAAGGAATACGTGAAACCTGAACACGGCAAACACCCAAGCATTGAAGTGGGTGAAAACATGACAGTAAATGGCTTTGCTGGCTGTAACGGTTACTTTGGTCAAGGTGAATTAAAAGACGGGAAGTTCCGTGTTGTGGATATGGGAATGACCATGATGATGTGCCCGGACGATATGATGAATACGGAGCAAGTGATCTCTAGCACATTGAACGACTGGAGTGACATTACGCTAACCAAAGACACACTTGTTTTAGAAGGTAATGATCACCAGGTGACCTTCAAACTTCGTGATTGGGTAAACTGATTCCTTAGTAATATCGAAGGCCCAATACCATTAAAGTCCCGACTCAAAAAGTCGGGGCTTTTAAATTACACGCTGTATTCAAATATTACTGCCATTGTGCGCGCAGTGTTTTGGCTGCAGATACCATGTTCTTCAAAGATGCTTCGGTTTCTGCCCAGTTTCGGGTTTTCAGTCCACAGTCTGGGTTTACCCACAAACGTTTAGCTGGGATCTTAGCGGCGGCTTTCTCTAGCAAACTGACAATCCACTCTTCCGACGGAATGTTTGGCGAGTGAATGTCGTAAACACCTGGACCAATTTCATTCGGGTAGTTAAATTCTTCAAACGCTCTCAGTAACTCCATATTCGAACGAGATGTTTCGATGGTGATTACGTCGGCATCCAACGCTGCGACAGATTCAATGATTTCATTAAACTCGCTATAACACATGTGAGTGTGAATCTGAGTCTCTGGTTTCGCACTTGCCGCTGAGATTTTAAACGCATCAACCGCCCAGTTTAGGTACTCTTCATGATCGCGTTTCTTAAGCGGCAGACCTTCACGAATCGCTGGCTCATCGATTTGAATGATGTTGATACCTGCGTCTTGGAGATCACTCACTTCATCCCGAAGCGCAAATGCCAACTGCTGTGCAATTTCCTTACGAGTGATGTCTTCACGCGGGAATGTCCAGCAAAGAATAGTCACAGGTCCCGTTAGCATGCCTTTCATCTGCTTTGAAGTCAGAGACTGCGCGTACGTTGACCAACCTACTGTCATAGGTTCTTCACGCTCAATATCGGCAACCACAACAGCAGGTTTCACACAACGAGAACCGTAGCTTTGAACCCAGCCAAATTTGGTCGTTTGGAAACCTGCCAAATGTTCCGCAAAGTATTCAACCATGTCGTTACGCTCTGCTTCACCGTGCACCAACACGTCCAGATCCAACGCTTCCTGACGATCTACGGCATCTTGGATATGACCTTTTAGTGCTTCGTTGTAATCCGACTCCGATAGCTTACCTGTACGATAGGCACTACGAATTGTGCGAATTTCGCTGGTTTGCGGGAAAGAACCAATGGTTGTTGTTGGCAACAAAGGTAAGCCCAATACTTCGTCTTGATGGTGAGCCCGCTCTTCGTACGGCGCACTGCGCTCTGTAAGCGAAGCTGTAATTGAGTTTACTCGCGCTTTGACCGCAGGCTTGTTCACGTGTGTCGCTGTTTTACGTGCCACAATAGGTTTGCTGTACTCTTTGCACTCAGAAATCGCTTCGTTGTCTCCATTTAGCGCTGCACCCAGAAGGCTGACTTCATCCAGCTTTTGTTTTGCAAAAGCAAACCAGCTCTTCACTTCTTCTGAAAGCTCGGTTTCTAATTCCAAATCGATCGGGCTATGAAGCAGTGAACAGGACGAACCAATCCAGAGGTTTTCACCCAGTTTCTCTTTCACTGGTTTTAGTTTCTCTAGCCATGCATTTACATCAGCACGCCAGACGTTGCGACCATTGACGACACCCGCCGACAAAACCCAACCTTCAGGCAGTTTGTTCACAGCCGTTTCCAACTGTTCTGGAGCCGCAGAAAGATCCACATGAAGACCATTAACAGGCAGTGTAGTGACATAGTCTAAGTGCTCGCCTACCGAGTCGAAGTAGGTTGTCAGAAGCAGTTTTACATCGCTTTGAATGACCTGATAAGCCAGTTTGAAGGAGTCCAACCAGGCTTTGTCCAGCTCCAGACCAAGAATAGGTTCGTCTATCTGCACCCATTCGACACCAAGTTTAGACAGCTTCGCTAAAATTGCCTGATAAGCGGTAAGAAGACGTGGGAGAAGAGTAAGACGGTCGAACCCTTCTTCCACTTCTTTACCAAGGTATAGGTAACTAACTGGGCCAAGGAGCACAGGTTTCACATCGTGCCCCGCTTGAAGCGCTTCGTTCACTTCCTCGAAAAGCTGAGGCCAGCTCAATTCAAAGGAATCGTTACTGCTGAATTCAGGCACAATGTAGTGGTAGTTTGTATTGAACCACTTTGTCATGTCTGATGCCGCTGCACCGCATCCACAACTCGACTGAGACTGACCACGACCTACACGGAATAACGTATCCAGATCAGGAAAGCCTTTGTTGTGACGTTCTGGTACATGACCCAATAGCAGGCTAGTGGTTAACACATGATCATACCAAGCAAAGTCACCCGCTGTTACATAGCTTAGCCCACTGTTTGACTGATCGTTCCAATGACGTTGTCTTAATTCACTACCGACTTCTTTCAGTACTTCCTGAGAAATCTCACCTCGCCAGTACTTTTCCTGTGCAAATTTTAGTTCTCGTTTTTTACCAACACGTGGGTAGCCGAGGATATGAGTCTTTGTAATCGCCATAGTTGTTATTCCTTATACATAAACTTTAAGAAGTCTGGATGGCTAAAATATCTCTCGAAACACTTAGTTGAGCAAATTCCATTTATTCAACTTGTTTATTATTTTTTTTCATGTTTGAATCAGATTTAGACGTCTAGACGTTTACATAACTCAGAAAAACTCGTATTTTTATGAGTAAATGTCATAGCGAACATGGATTGGTGAGAAAAGCTCATGATAGAACTCAAACATTTAAGAACATTAACGTCGTTGCGAGATACAGGTTCTTTGACCGCAACTGCGACCGCGCTCCACCTGACTCAATCGGCTTTATCACATCAGATAAAAGATCTGGAATCCCGCATTGGTGGTCAGCTTTTCTTACGCAAAACCCGTCCAGTGAAATTCACTTCGGAAGGCGAGATTCTGTTGAAAGTGGCAGACGAAATATTGCCAAGGCTGGCAATGGCGGAAAGTGAACTGGCCAGTTTAAAAGAAGATGTGAATGGAAGATTGCACATGGCAATCGAATGCCATTCATGCTTCCAATGGCTAATGCCAGCACTAAAAGAATATCAACTGGCATGGCCAAGCGTGACTTTAGATTTTTCGTCCGGCTTCGGTTTTGAACCTTTACCTGCTCTGCTGAGTGGCGAACTTGATTTGGTCATCACCTCAGACATTCAACCTAAGTCTGAAGTCCATTACGAACCTCTGTTTGATTTTGAGATGAGATTAGTTACTTCGACCACCCACCCCTTAGCCGAGCTAGAAAGTATTGAGCCTCACCACTTAGAGGATCAAACCATCATCACTTATCCGGTACAAAAGCAAAGGCTGGATATTGTTAAGCACTTCCTGCAACCCGCTGGTGTGGAACCCGCCAAATGGAAGCAGTGCGACAACACGTTAATGCTGGTGCAAATGGTCTCTGCCGGGCTGGGCGTTGCGGCATTGCCCAACTGGGCAGTAATTGAATTCTCTCGTCAGGGGTTGATTACCAGTAAGCCTCTTTCGAATGGGCTTTGGCGTCGGCTGTTTGCGGCAACCCGCAGCAATGAAAGCAAAAAAAGATACCTACAAGCTTTCTTCAACACCGCCCGTCAGCAATGCAGAAGCCATCTTGAGGGAATTAAGCTGGCGTAAACGCAGGGGTTTAAACCCTATTTACCTTTCGTAAGACTTAAACTGATTGGTAAGAGGATCGTATTGGTAACCCTCTACATCCAGCTTGCCAATCAAACTTTCTACGTCCATTTCGTAAGTTGTGACTAGCTCTTCAAACGAGTCGCACTCCAAGCGGAGCTTTTCGTTCACAATACCCAGCAAAATGATGCTATCTAAATTGGTAATGTTACTTAAGTCCATGGCACTTTCTCCATTTCGCTTTCCCGTAATTAAGATTAGCGCTTAGTGAGAAATGTGCCATTAGGAGCGGATTGTAATTGACAGGAAACTGTCTTAAATCAAAGACTGGAATCCATATTGTGACGCAATCAAGCAGCAGATAGTGACGCCCAACTGCACCTTAGTCGGAGACTGAGCAAAGATGATATGCCAGCACCACACCAGTATCGCAGTTATCAGCATGGCAAAGCCCGCTAAAATATGAGTCGTAAAATGCTCTATGGCTTCAGGTGATAACTGATAAGCCTGCAGCAACGACACTAAGGCAAACAGCATTCCACTTGTTACACCAACGACAGGTAGAATGCGATGGAAAGCCTGCAACCTTGAACGAGAAACCACTAGCAGAAGTTGTGCAAAAGCTGCTCCAAGTAAAATACCGGAGATTGCAACGCTAACGCCTCCCCACACGGTGAAGCTTTTCATGATGAGATGTACAAGTGCTCCCAAACCTGCGATTCCAGCAACATTCAGCACCAGAAATGACCCTGTATTACGCGTTTTACCCGTCTGAACTTTTGAATAGAAGGCAACCAGCAATCCAGCTGTAACCAGACCTAACAGGCTTAACGTCGAGGTGGCGATCCATAAGGCGATAAAAGCGGGAAGAAGCTTATGTAAACGGCCTCTTTGACCGGGGCATATATCCCCTTTCTGCAAAACAAGGGTGATAACAAGTTGTGCTCCAAGAGTCATTGGGAGCAGTTGAGCAAGAAGGTAATCCAACATTTCTTCAGTGATTCTGTTCTATTTTTGTGGCACGGATAATAGCAGATTCAAATCGCTAGATCGCCGTTTTCTAACAGGGAATACTTTTCAAGTATTCAGAACTAAGGTTATTTAGCCAAGAACTTAAGAACTTTGGCTTTAGAAACCACACCCAGGCATTCCCCTTTATCTCCGGCGATTACCCATGGAAGCGGCACACCTTTATTGACCAGACCGGGAACATCTTTTAGCAACGTGGCATGGCTCAGAACGGTAAATTGCGTCTTCATAACCTGACTCAGCTTGCGTTTCAGAATTTGGGAATCTCGTTGAGTTTCCAGCTTAGTGCCGAATGTTGGGGTCATATGCAGGTTGTACACCTCTCGGTCAACAATTCCGACACAGTGCTGGCTGTCTGTCACAACCAGAACATCCAGATCGGTTCTCATGAAAATCTCGTGGACTTCCTTCATCGCTGTACTGGGTTCCAGAAACGGTGACATCTGTTCATGCAGACTGAGTATCCCCGCCCCTTGCTTGGGTAACGTGTAAGCCCTGAGCTCATTTCTCTTATTCAAATAGTGACGTGCACGCTCAATCTCAGTAATCGGGACAGGTTTAGAGAAGTAATACCCCTGAATGTAATCGACCCCTAACCCGGTTAGCACTTCGATTTCCTGAATTGTCTCGACGCCCTCTGCAATCACAGTTACCCCGAGTGTATGAGACAGATCCACCAGCATCTTCACAATAAAATATTTGTGGCTACCGATTTCAATATTAAAAATAAACTCTCGGTCGATTTTCAGGTAATCAAAGTGTCCATTACTCAAGTAGGTAAACGAAGAATATCCCGTACCAAAGTCATCAATCGCAACCTGTACCCCTTTCTGGCGCAACGCTTTTAATGCTTCAATCTGGCTGTCTTCGCTGTCGAAATAAGCACTCTCAGTCAGCTCTATCGTCACCAGTTTGGGATTCACGCCTGACTCTTCAACCATATTCAGTGCATTCGTTAAAACCTGCTGAGCGCTCATTCTGGTGTTCAGAGAACGATTGATGGTGATACCAACATGTTTACCAAAATGCTGATGGATTTTACTTAAATATTTTAATGACTTAGAACCTATGATCTTATCTAACGCAGCCACCAGATTCAGATCTTCGGCAATATTGATCATTTCCTGTGGTGTGTAGCGAAGCCCTTCGGAACTGGGAAAGCGGCACAAAGCTTCAAACTTCACGACCTGCCATGTCTCGGTGGAAACAATTGGCTGAAAGTGGACATCGATGTTTTCGTCTTTAATGAAGTTGGTCAGAATTTCTTCCAGTTTCTTACGCCTGACCGTTTCTTCATGCATGGTGCGATCAAAGAAACTGATATTGTTGCCTTTCTTGCTGGAGTGCTGCTCCAACATGGCTTGTGTTGCGTGGGTGACCAGCATTTTGGGATTTGACGTATCGTAGCCCAGTACTGATACCCCTACTTTGCCTCTGGCGACAAGCTGGAACAGGTGTTCATTACCGAACTGGCGAATAGCCGCCATAAAGCGGCGAATTTCGGTGTGAATGGCTCGAACTCGATTACCAGAATTCGGGCACTTAAGTGCGCAGACAAAAAGATTGTCACCCTTGTATCCGCAAAGGTAGTGGTCATCGACCTGTGCAACAGCATTAGAAAAGGCAACACGTTGATCGAGGGTGGACGCTTCATCAAAGTCCGGAGCGACAGCCAGTACAATAATGGTGTGAGAAGATGAATAATGACGAACCAGACTTGCAAGTTTTATCCCAAACTCGTTCTCGTTGGGCAACTGAGTAAGTAACTCTATCCCGCCGTATTCCGTATCTGCAATCCGGTATAAGTGATTAGACAGGTCCACGGTAAAGCCGACAAAATAAGTCTTCCCGTTTGCCATTTCGATTTTTTGAATGGTCAGATCTTGCGGCTCGGTGTCTCCATTCGCTCGCTTAGAAGTATGGTGCCACTCCAGTGCCCTTCCCGATGAACCTGTCGCCAGATTTCCTCAAAAAATGTATCACTGTGTTTTCCTGCATTAAACAGATTCGTCTTTCTACCCAGCAGTTCACTCAGTTCGTATCCAGAGCGATCGATAAAGTAAGGGTTGCAAGCCAGAATTCGGGTATCGCTGTCGGTGATAACAATGCCATGGTGTCGATTTTCAAAAACAGCCTGAAAAATCTGCCCCATTTCGTACATTGAAGAAAGATAAAACAGGGGTCGAATATGCCCATAAAGTTCGTCCCCTTTCGCGTGACTGACTTCGATCTCGCAATAAATGATGAAACCTTTTGAGGGAGTGAGCACACTGAAAAGGGAACGTTTGGAGTTGCATTCGTGAGTGGACTGAAGTGCGTTTACTAATTTCTTTCTGTCCTTAGCCGACATGATATCCAACAGACCAGAAATGGTTCTCACGTTTAGCCTGGAGTTGATCATTTCGACCAAATAGGTGTCGATAAACTGAAATTCATCGCTCTTTGCATTCCACCGCCACTGAGCAGGTTTGTACCCCGGTTTACCTTCTTCTTCACCGTAAGAAATGCTCATGGCTTTCAACATTGAAATCAGCGATGTATCCATTTGGCGCAACTCCTTACATTGCAACTATACGAATCATAAATACATTCAAGCAAACCGTATGAATATGTCGCGTGACTGGATCAGCATTTGTTTGAAAAAGCAGGTTTTAACCCAAAAAAAGTCCCGAGGTGTGAAGCTGGTCGCTTTTCCCTAGAGCGCACCAATTCGACGAAATTTTGAAAGGCATCTTTTCTCTCTCAAACTTGAAACAACTTCAATCTCTCCTAGCCTTATCTTTAGAACTAAAAATAAGTAGTTAACACCTCTGAACCGTAATTCAATCAAAATAGATACAATGAGACACTGGAAATGGAACGTTTCGCTTTAGCTCAGTTCGCTTTTCTTCATGATTCGATTTGGAAACCAAAATTCCGAATGCATCTGCCCATGACTGTTTTATTTTCATTCATCTTTTCTTTTTACTGTCAGGCTTCAGATAAGAACCAGCAATTCACAATCGGGTTAGCCACCTGGGGAGGTTATGAAAGCAGCGTCGCAGGATTTAAAGATGGCATCGCAGAATTTGGGCTGGTAGAAGGTAAAAACCTTACACTGATCACTGGCGATCCGGGAACGCGAGAAGAACAAAAACAAAACAGTACTCTGAAGCTAAAAGAAGCTCGCCCCGATCTGGTATTTTCCGTCACCACAACAGGGACTACACTGGTAAAAAAACTGTTGCCTGCCAGCACACCTATCGTTTTTTCAGTGGTCACCTACCCTGCCGATTCTGGTTTGATTGAGTCCTTTGAATATTCAGGAAATAATCTGGTTGGAACCAGTAATTATGTCTCCAACAAGCACTATGTGACGCTGCTGAAAAAGCTTCTGCCCAATACCCGGAGAATCGCCATATTTCACCGAGATGGCGAGCCTAACTCTAAGATTCAGGCAGCGAACATGCTCCGCCTTCTTAAGCGAGAAAACATAGAAGCCAATATCATTTCTGTAGAAAGTATCCCTCAACTTACCGGGCTTGCGCAGCAATACGCCGGGCGAGTCGATGCGT
>NZ_AFWJ01000134.1 GCF_000222685.1 Vibrio nigripulchritudo ATCC 27043
ATTTATGGTAATGATAATCATTATCATTTAATTTTATATGGATATTCTTTTGGTGAAAGTATGACAGAACGAGTGAAATGGGATGGAAGCCTGGTTGAAAGCGCAGCCAAGTCTTTAGAAGAAGGCAAGATGATCGTAAGCCCAACAAAAGTAGGTTACATCATTATGGCGGTAAATGAAGAAGGGCTTAAGCGTAAATTCGATGCTAAGCAACGCAAGCTTAACAAACCCGCGGTCGTGCTTTGCGGTTCAATGGAACAACTGAAAGAACTGGCGGAGCTCAACAAAGAGGTTGAGGCTTTCTATCAGTTACATTGGGATCAAGATGTATTGATGGGTTGTATTGTTCCATGGAAAAAAGAAGCGCTTGAAAAACTGGATCCAGAAGTAAGAAAGCTGGTTACAGACCACCGTAATACCAGCTGTTTTGTGGTTAAATTTGGTACTCCATCAGAACAGATTGTCGCGCACAACTGGGACAAAGGGATTCTTACTTTCGCCAGTTCAGCTAACCCTTCAGGCAAAGGTAACAGGGGGCAGGTTGAGTACATCGGCGACCGTATTGAAGCTGCGGCAGACCTGATTATTGAAGCCAACGACTACGTCGCATCAATTCAGCCAGATAAGACGGTAGAAACTCGATACGAACAAGGTGTGATGGTTGCTATGGTCGATAGCGACGGTATCCTAATCCCAGAGCAGGGAAGTGAAAGATCGATCTCTCCAGCGCCAATTCTGATTCGTAAAGGTCTGGATATTGAGCAAATCCTGATCAATTTGTCTGACAGTTTCCAGTCATGGGACTATCGCCACGGTGAGTACTACTAACTAAGCAAATCAAATAGCCGGAACATTTTATCGGGAATTTGTTCCGGCTAACTAAGAAAACAAGCTCACGATATCTGTGCTTTTCTTTGTCTTGCTATCGAAATCAATATTGTCCCTTATGTGATGGATGTGTTCTAACATCAGATCATGAGCGAGCTCGCCATTTTTTGTTCGTATCGCTTCTACTAATTCCGCATGCTCTTCCTCTCTGCATGCACTCGCTCCAGCTGAATCATAGATACCTATTATTAAAGACGATTGTGTAATCAGATCTCTGACAACCTGTAACATCACTTCGTTGTCGACGACTTGAGCAAGAAGGGTGTGGAATTGTCCTGAAAGTTTTATCGAATCACGACGATTATCAGCAGCACGCGCGGCAGATTCCTTTTTTAAATGTTTTTCCAGTAGCCGTATATCTTTGGGCTTCGCCCTTTCAGAGGCAAGTTTTGCAATAGACGGTTCTATCAGGAGCCTCATGTCAAAAATATCACGAGCCTGCTTTTCGGACGGGCTAGCAACAAAGGCGCCTTTATTGGGCTGTCGGTTGATAAGACCTCTGTCAGCCAGCATAAAAATTGCGCGTCTGGCGCGCATCCGACTCACTTTAAATGCTTTGCCCAATTCAGACTCAGAGAGCTTGGTTCCGGGGGTAAGGCGTTGATCGATGATTGCTTCATATATCTGATCAACAATTGCTTCTTCTTCTGCCATATCTTTAACGGTTGTCGCTTTCATATTAAAGAAGTCACTCCGTTTAAAAGTCCCACTCAATTTCTAAACAGTATGTCCAAACAAGTGCAGTTTTCAATGGTTTTTGCACACATTTAGACCAATCAGACTATATGCAACAGCAGGTTTTATAAAGGAATTCGTTTTATCCTTCTGTATTAATAGGACTTTTTATAGGCTGAAAAAGTGGTATCCAATTTGCTTTATTGATAACGGGATTGTTAACAATGTGACTTTTTATTGTTAACAATAAGCGTGCGCTGGTACAGATTACTAATTTTTGGTCGGAGACCAAATTCAGTTGCACATAATAGAAAAGGAGTAATTGGAATGAATAAATGTGGTTTTCTTAAAGCCGGCATAATTGCTATTGCAATGAGTGCTGTGATATCGACAGCTACTTTTGCTGCAAACCCAGTGCTGAAGATCGGTTTTGTAGGTGTGACCTCTGGTCCTGCTGCCGCTTGGGGTATTTCTAATCAACGATCAATGGAAACGCGTGCCGAGTGGATCAATGAAACAGGTGGTTACACCATCGGAGACACAACCTACGACATTGAAATTGTTGCATTTGACGACCAAAAAGACCCTAAGCGCGCTGTCGCAGGTATGGAAAAGATGGCGCAAGAGGGCATTCATTATGTGGTAGGTCCTAATGTAGACGATGGTGCTGCTGCAGTAAGACCAGTGGCTGAGCAAAAAGGTATCATGTATTTCCCTTATGCATTCCCAAAGACCCTCTATCAAGCTCCAGCTTCTAATGCAGTACTGGGAATGGTTGCAAACTACCAATCTGGTCCTGCTATCTACAAGTATCTCATCGAAAACAAAGGTATTAAAAATATTGCTTTTGTTGCGGCTAACGAATCGGATCCCTTGAGTCAAAGAGACAGCGGCATTGTTGCGGCTGAGGCTCTTGGTCTGAAAGTGGTGTCGGGTAATGTTACTTATCAGGTAGATACTACGGACTTCACTCCTGTTCTACTTCCGGTTATTAAGTCTAAACCTGATCTGCTTGTTCTATCAGGCGTATCCCCGGCTAGCGCACCTCAGCTAATTCGTTCTGCTCGGGAGCTTGGATACAGCGGTTTGATATCGACTGAAACTGCACAGGACGCAAGTGTGCTTAGGGAAGGGGCTGGCGAACTGGCTAACGGATTTATTTCTGTCGGGGGAGCATCAACACCAGAACTTGCTTCAGACACTATGCGTGAATTTGTTAAGCGTTATACCAGCAAATACGGTGAGTACAACGACGAGTCAAACACCAAAGTGTATGCATTGGAATACATCCTTGAGACGTTGAAGTCCAATCCTTCGGCTATCACAAACGTGGACGAATTCAAGCAGACAATGGATTCGTTTGAAGCGCCAAATCCCTATATCAAAGGCGAATCTAAGCTTAGCTACGTTGGTAAAACATCTTTCGGTCAGAAGCGTCAGATATCGGTGCCACTGGTTGTGAATGTGTATCAGGATAGCGAGTTTAAGACCTTGTTCGTTGCAAAGGTCGACTAAAGGTCGAACTCTCCACTCCATGGCGGCGCACAAAGTGTGTCGCCATGGACCACTGTTCTTTAGTTAGGGATTACTTATGGAACAAATTATCGCCAACGGACTGTATCTTGGCGCGCAATACGCACTGATTGCATTGGGTCTGACTCTTATATTTTCATTGATGAATGTTCTCAACTTTGCCCATGGACAGATGTATGTATTGGGCGGATTCGTTACCTATACATTCGTCTCTCAATTTGGCTTTCCTTTCATTATTGCATTACTGGTTTCAGCCGTTGTCTTGGCGGTTGTGGGTGCTGCGGTGGAACGGTTTCTGTTTCGTCCAGTTATCAAAAAAACCAAAAGAGACGAAAGTACCATGTTGCTAGCGGCAGGGATTGGCTTCTTTCTGGATGCCGTTATCTTGTTGGTGTTTGGCGAGAAGCAACGAGGTGTTCCGAAAATCATCGACGGCGTTTTTAATTGGGACTTTCGCATCATCATGCCTTACGACCGTATATTCATCGGATTCCTGGCAATCGCAATGATCGTGGTCTTTATTCTCGTGATGCAACAATCAAAATCTGGACGAGCTATGAGAGCACTGGCTCAAGATAAGGTTGCTGCAACTTTGATGGGAGTAGATGTAGATCGCTATCAGATGATTGGTTTTGCATTGGGGGCGATGCTTGCAGGTGTTGTAGGAGGGCTACTCGTGACCATTACTGGCATTAATCTAGGTATGGGAGGACCCACTTCGACCAAAGCATTCATTATGATCATGATTGGTGGAGCAGGGGTCATTCCGGGAGCCATCGTCGGCGGTTTTATTCTGGGTATGATGGAAAGTGTCGGTCTGTCTGTTTTATCCCAATACGGTGATATTACCTATCTCGTTATATTTGCCTCTTTGATGCTCTTTTTGGTCATTCGCCCTCACGGGCTGATGGGAAAACCATGGGGGTAATAAAATGAATAAGAAAACAATAAGTTGGGTAGCCGTCTTTTTGGTATCAACCTATCTGGTCATTCCTTTCATTATAGAGATAACCGGTCGCACAGATTTTTACTATACATTGACGTCTGTTGCTCTACTTTCAATTTCATCCGCGGGTGTCTGGCTAACCTTTTACATAGGACGGATCAATATAGGTCAAGGCGCGTACTCTTTAGCCGGTGGATACGTTGCCGCTATTCTCGTGACTCAGGCAGACGTCAATTTTTGGCTGGCATTGCCATTGGCAGGTGTATTTTGCGCCGTGTTATCAGTATTTATAGGGTTGCCAATATTGCGTCTCCGCGGAGTGTATTTCGCGATGGTGACGCTGGTTCTTACAGAAGTTATGCGATTGACCGCAATGGCATTACCAATTACGCAAGGCGCAAAAGGCATTACCTCGATTCCGCTGCCTCAAGCGTTGAAAGTATTTAACTTTACGTTGATTCCGGGGTTCGACACTTTCGAGAGACCTAAGATTGCGTTTTACGTGATGGCTGTGACTTTGATGGTTTTGGCTTTTTTTGTTCTGTGGCGGATAGTCAGCTCTCGTCTTGGGCACCTTTGCCGCTCGCTCCAGCAGAATGAGGAACTGGCTTCCTCGATTGGTGTGAATACGACTTATCTGCGGGTGTTGACCTATTCAATTTCGTCTTTCTTTGGTGGGGTTGCAGGCGCAAGTTTCGTTGCGATTACGCAGTCTGTTTATCCCTCTTCTTTCCAAATTGCAGACAGCATCAACTTTATGCTCAATTGCTTTCTCGGCGGGCTTGGATATGTGTTAGGACCTATGCTCGGGACTCTGATGCTTTACTTCGGATGGGATCTGCTGTTCAGCATAGGCAAATACCAGATGCTTGTTTATTCGGGACTCTTAATCGTTGTTATGTTGGTTTTGCCAAATGGCATCTTAAGCCTGCTAGATAAAAAGGGAGAACGCTAATGTTGCCATTATTAGAACTACGAGGGGTAACCAAACGTTTTGGTGGTCTCACCGCGGTAAACAACGTGAGTTTCTCGGTCA
>NZ_AFWJ01000133.1 GCF_000222685.1 Vibrio nigripulchritudo ATCC 27043
TCTGGGGCAGAGTAGTGCACCAGCAAAAAAGGAAGCACTCGAAGTCACGCCACGCATGAAGAATCTTTGTGGAATCTAGTTCTACTGATCCACCGGGGTTTGACTGATCGCGAACACCATAGCTGGGGTTACTGTCTGCGATAACCATACTCTTTTCACCGTCACCGTCGTGCAACACCATATGACCAATGTTCACCGCAAGGTCGTACTTTAGTCGAATCGCATCCTTTTTCAGCATCTTATTCATGTGAAGAACATCGGGTGCTTCAAAATACGATCGAACCACTCGCTTAATTTCAACACCATTTGAGCTGATGCTGGTTTCAGGCGTCTCATCGAACCATTTAATTTTCAGACCAATGTTGTCACAGATCTCCAGCAGATCATCCACGCTGAGTGGCATCCGCTTTTTGCCGATCTCCTCTGCTGCCCGCTCTAAGTCAGGAAAGTGATTCTGGTGGTGTTCCTGATGAGCACGAATCAGCAGGTGCGCGAACTGTCTGCCCGTTGTACCAGTCTGAGAAAGCATTTCTGGAATCGCAATTTGCAGGATTTCATTCGAGAAAAGAAAGCTTGGCTCCAGTGCCATTCCCCGAATACCACCCCGGCTTCCTTTTTCGGGAACAATCTCTTGCTGTTCATGCGCATCATCCAGAAACCACTGTACATTTTTCTGAAAAACAGAGGCGATCACTTCCAGCATATCTTCACTGGGTACCCGTTTTCCGCGTTCAATCATCGACAGATACGAGACAGACGGAGCAGATTCAGGATCCAGTTTTACACAGCGTGACGACAGATCTTCCAGCGTTAAATTGTTTCTTTTCCGTAGGTTACGGATTTTTGTCCCAAGAAAGTGGGATTGTCTAAATAGACTTTTTGTATTTTTCATAGTTGTAAAATTTACATTGTGAAATTTTCTTTGTGAAATTTTAGTAAATATTTGGTTAAAGTGAATGTATAGAGAACAATAAGCGAGCAAAACGTAACCAAAAAGAGAGGTTGCTCACTTAATCAACACTTTCATTATGGAAATAACGCAAAAGAAGAGAACGGTCACGAGGGACGAAGCGATGAATCTACTGCAAACAAAGGAATGTCAATTTCATCAAGGCTTCTATGAGTTTATTAACCAAGAAGTACTGCCTTACACAGAATTAGACGCAAACGAGTTTTGGAATAACGTGACGAAACTGGTCTCGGACCTTGCTCCGGTCAATCAGGCTCTCCTTGCAAAGCGCCATGAACTGCAAACCAAGATTGATGAGTATCATCGTGACAATCGTTCTTTTTCACAAAACCAGTATCAAGAGTTCCTGAAAGACATTGGTTACCTAGAAGAAGAAGGTCAGGACTTCCAAATTGAAACACGCAACGTAGACGATGAAATCGCAAGAATTGCAGGTCCGCAGCTTGTTGTACCAATTCGCAATGCACGCTTTGCCTTGAATGCCGCAAACGCACGATGGGGAAGTTTGTACGACGCGTTATACGGAACCAATGTTATTCCGAAATCAAGCGCAGGAATGCAGGCGGGGAAAAAATACAATCCGGCACGCGGGAAGAAAGTCATCGCTTTCGCAAAAGATTTTCTGGATGAAACCTTCCCGTTGAATGAAGGCTCGCACCACGACGTTGAAAGCTACACCGTTTACTTTAAAAACCTGTTGGCCTTCTTCCCAGATGGAACGCAAACAGGTCTAAAAGATCCGGGTCAATTTGTTGCCGCAAGCGATTTAGACAGAGAGCCTACCTCGATTGTTCTTAAAAATAATGGGCTGCATGTAGAAATCATCATTAATAGCTGCGGAACCATTGGCAGTCAGGATTTAGCGGGGATTGATGACATTCAGATCGAATCTGCCATGTCGACCATTCTGGATTTTGAAGACTCAATCGCAGCGGTAGATGGCGAAGATAAGGTAGAAGCTTATTCAAACTGGCTAGGATTAGTGACCGGATCACTAAAATCCGAATTCAGTAAAGGCGGTAAAACACTGACTCGCAGCCTTGCAGAAGACAAAGTATTTACCGGTCGAAATGGAGATGACTACGTGCTTCACGGTCGCTCACTCCTGATGATTCGTAATGTGGGTCACTTAATGGGTATCGACCTGATGACCGACGAAGAGGGCAATGAAGTACCAGAAGGCATTATGGATGCCATCGTTACGTCACTGATAGGCAGTATTGCCATCAAAAATTCCGGCGCCTGCCGAGTAACGAACAGCAGAACGGGAAGTATCTACATAGTGAAGCCCAAGATGCACGGACCTGAAGAGGTCGCGTTCTCCTGTGAGCTGTTCAGCCGTGTTGAGTCCATGTTAGGTCTCGAACCCTACACTTTAAAAATCGGGATTATGGACGAAGAACGCCGCACTTCTTTGAATCTTAAAGAGTGTATACGCCAGGCAAAAGAGCGGGTGGTGTTCATCAACACGGGATTTTTGGACCGCACTGGTGACGAAATTCATACCAGTATGGAAGCCGGTCCGTTTCTTCCTAAAGGTGAGATCAAAAACCAGCCTTGGATTGCTGCATACGAGCAAAACAACGTATCGGTCGGTCTTGCTTGCGGTTTCTCTGGTAAAGCTCAGATCGGAAAAGGGATGTGGGCAATGCCAGACGAAATGGCAGAGATGATGAAGCAAAAAGTTGCTCATCCTCAATCTGGTGCAACAACAGCATGGGTGCCTTCACCAACAGCCGCGACGCTTCACTCTATGCATTACCACAGAGTAAACGTGTTCGATTGCCAACAAGCGCTGGAAATCGACACCGCTTCGCTCAAAGGCAACATGCTCAAAATTGCATTAATGCCGCAAGAAACCAACCTGACCACAGAAGACATCGAGAAAGAACTGGAAAACAACATTCAAGGCATTCTGGGGTACGTGGTTCGTTGGGTGGAAATGGGCGTGGGGTGCTCCAAAGTGCCAGACATTAATAATGTCGGTTTAATGGAAGACCGCGCCACACTTCGAATTTCCAGCCAGCACATTGCCAACTGGTTAGCGCACAAAGTGTGCAAGAAAGATCAGGTTGAACGCATTTTGGCACGAATGGCAGAAGTGGTGGATGCTCAAAATGAAGGCGAAGCGGGTTACGTTCCAATGACGCCAGACATTGAATCCAGCACCGCGTACCAAGCCGCCAGAGCACTGATATTTAAAGGAGCAGCTCAGCCAAGTGGTTATACAGAGCCTCTTCTTCATGAATACCGAAAGCAAGCAAAATACTCATAAGTACAAACAATCATCCAATAACGTGAACACAACAAGACTATAAAAAGAGGGATAGCATGGAAAACTACAGAACCGAGACCTCAAATGCCGATGAATTGATCCAACAACAAGGTCAGACCTGGGCAGCGATCAACCCTGAATACGTAGCGCGTATGCGATTACAGAACCGCTTCAGAACGGGGTTAGATATTGCAAGATACACCGCAAAAATCATGCGTGAAGACATGGAATCTTACGACAACGACAGCGCGAACTACACGCAGTCACTCGGTTGCTGGCATGGATTTGTCGGTCAGCAGAAAATGATTTCTATTAAGAAGCATTTCGAGACAACGCGCGGCCGGTACCTGTACCTGTCTGGCTGGATGGTCGCGGCACTTCGTTCAGAATTCGGTCCACTGCCTGATCAATCCATGCACGAGAAAACCACGGTTCCAATGTTAATCGAAGAGCTATACACCTTCCTGAAACAAGCGGATGCACGTGAGCTCAACCATCTGTACAAAGATCTGGATGCGGCACGCAATTCCGGTGATACCGTAAAAGCGCAAGCAGTCCAAAATCAAATCGACAATTTTGAAACGCACATTGTGCCAATCGTTGCGGATATCGATGCCGGTTTTGGTAATGAAGAAGCCACCTATCTGTTGGCGAAAAAGATGATTGAAGCAGGCGCTTGCTGTATCCAGATTGAAAACCAGGTTTCCGACGCCAAACAATGTGGTCACCAAGACGGTAAAGTAACCGTGCCACATGAAGACTTCCTCGCGAAAATCAATGCAGTTCGTTACGCCTTCCTAGAACTAGGTGTTGACGACGGCGTAATTGTTGCCCGTACTGATTCATTGGGCGCTGGTCTGACTCAAAAAATCCCTGTGTCACAAACACCAGGTGACTTGGCTGACCAGTACAACGCGTTCATTGACGGTGAAGAAATCAGATCTCTGGACCAGTTAGAAAGTGGCGATATGGTGATGAAGCAGGGCGACAAATACCTGAAACCGACACGCCTGCCAAATGGTCTGATTCGTTTTAAACCAAATACTGGTGAAGATCGTGTGGTTCTGGATTGCATCACTTCACTTCAAAACGGTGCAGATCTACTTTGGATTGAAACAGAGAAACCTCATGTTCAGCAAATTGCCGGAATGGTTAACCGGATTCGTGAAGTGATCCCGAACGCGAAGCTGGTTTACAACAACAGCCCGTCGTTCAACTGGACACTGAATTTCCGTCAGCAAGTGTTTGATGCGTGGGCATCTGAAGGTAAAGACGTATCAAGCTACGAGCGCGAAAAATTGATGAGCAGCGTATACGATGATTCTGAACTGGCAATGGCAGCAGACGAGAAGATTCAAAGCTTCCAACGCGATGCATCAAGAGAGGCGGGCATCTTCCACCATTTGATTACACTGCCTACGTACCACACAGCGGCACTATCGACCGACAACCTTGCAAAAGACTACTTCGGCGAGAAAGGCATGTTGGCCTATGTACGAGAAGTGCAGCGTAAGGAAATTCGCCAAGACTTGGCATCGGTTAAACACCAAGATATGTCTGGCTCCAACATTGGTGATGACCATAAAGAGTACTTCTCTGGCGATCAGGCATTGAAAGCTTCTGGTGAAAACAACACCATGAACCAATTCGCTTAAAACACCTCTTAAATAAGAAACGCCAACCTTTAATAGGTGGGCGTTTTTGTTTTTGTGGCTATAGCAGCGATATTTTCTAACAAACATGTAATTTCAAGTACAAAAGATAAACGTAATTATTTAGTCCGTTAATACTGTATCCAAGTACAGGTCGATTAAATATTAATCAATGTCCACTTTATTTTAAAATGCGGAGTTCCTTCGCGACATTAGCACTGTAGGATACGGTAAAAACCTCATTGTTTACATTGTCTTATGTGTTATTCTTTGGCAATTCCCACAAGATGAAAAGCGCGCCTGTGGATGAATTATTCGGACATCTTGTCCCATAATAATT
>NZ_AFWJ01000132.1 GCF_000222685.1 Vibrio nigripulchritudo ATCC 27043
GCAGAAGTGTGGATCTTTGCGCGATTAGTGGCCGGTATGGCTGTAGCTGGCGTGTTTGTCATCGTCGAGTCCTGGTTATTGGCTGGTAGCGCGTCAGGACGAGCTAAGCGTCTGGGCATCTACATGACGTCACTTTACGGCGGTTCTTCTCTTGGGCAACTGGGTATCAGCGTATTTGGCGTAACGGGACTCATCCCCTTTATCGCTATTCTGTCTCTGGTTTTCATGGCAATGGGATCCTTGATGGTACTTCGCTCTACCCAACCGACATGCGGACAACATGGCAGCATGTCAATGCGCCAGATTTTGTTATTGAGTAAACCTGCGATTGTTGGATGCGTAGTTTCCGGGCTTGTATTGGGAGCGATTTACGGATTGATGCCACTTGAGTTAACCACTCGTGACGTTGAGCTAAACCATGTTGGCAGTTTGATGGCGTTGGTGATTTTAGGTGGAATGGTAGTACAACCTATTGCTTCTTGGCTGTTAAAGTACGCGGGCAGAACGTTGTTGCTCGCTCTATTCAGTTTTATTGGTGCCAGTGCAATTGCTCTGCTGGCACTGTTTGAATCAGATTTCGTGATGGCGTCATCTTTGTTTGTACTGGGGATGGCAAGTTTCGCCTTATACCCTATTGCAATCAACCTAGGGTGCGACAATCTGGCAGAGAACCATATTGTTTCTGCTACTCAGGTGATGTTGTTTAGCTACAGTGTTGGCTCCGTATTTGGTCCTGTCGTCGCCGATCTGTTTTTGGGAAGCGGCGAAGGATTGATGGGCTACTTGTTTATCATTTTGCTGGCAACCAGCTTATACATGCTGGTCGTAAGTGTCAGGCACAAGCCTACCTTGGTTGCGGGCGAGTAAACGGCTTCGTTCGTTGTATTCACATTCATATCGCTGTATTCTGCGCGTCATTGAGCGAAGTGGAATACAGCAATGAACCGAAAAAGAAAATCAACGAGATTCTGAAAAAGAAGCAAAAAAGAAAAACGACGAAGCTTCATAAAAGCAACAAACCTAAATACATCTCCAAAGCAGACAGAGCCAAAATGGAAGCAGAACAGGCTTCTACTGAAGAGTCAGGAGTTGAAACGTCAGCCCCTTCTGATTCCTAAGCTATGCATTGAATGAAGCGCTACTTGTTAGCGCTTTTCTTTATCTCCGACTTGAACAAGTTTCACTCGTGCCTCAATAACCTCGCCGTTTACCGAATACTCTGAATGATCATTGGTGTTCAGGTTCACAACGACTTCATGCTCCCCGACTGGAAAGTCTGAAAGATAAAAGTGTTTACCATAGAGACGGGTAATCTTCTCACCGTTAACATAAAGATGCGCATGTCCCTGGTTTGGCTGGTTACTTTGATTTACCTTTTCAGGAGTAAATTCAAAGTTGCTTGTATGCAGAATCAAGTTCCAACCGGATTTGGTATCTTTGAGTAGCTCAAGCTCTATTTTTGGCGCGACTGATTGTGCTACCTCATATTTTTTATGACTCATCGAATGATCATGCGTGTAATGAGAGCTGTGATCTTCTTCCTCAATTTCTGAAACATTAACGAATGGAGCAATCCATATCCCAACAAAGACAAAAAATAGCGCCCAGTAAATGGAGTATGGAAATTTAAAGTCGAGTATCATCCAACGCTCCCTCGGCTACAGTTTTTTCAGATTGGCGAAACAAAGACGTGATTTTTAAACGCTGCCCGTAGCCAAAGAACATAAGAACCAGAGCGGATGCGATAATTGGCATATGACCGATTAGCTCCATTAATGCGGCGTCTTTATTGTTCTGAACGAGAAATGTTACGTTGGAAAGGAACATGAAGCTGGAAATAACCAGAACATTTAGTCGTGTGGTTGTTCCCAAAATCAGAATGGTTCCGAACACCACTTCCATAACGCCTGCGGACAGCACTAGCAGCCGATCGGAGTAAAATTCAAACCCTAAGTTCTCCATAAAGTTCCATTGATACATCTCGATAAACGCTTCCCCGTATAGCGCTCCGGTTAATTTTTCGGATACACCGAGAGTAATCAACGCGACCCCAGTGAAAATACGCAGTGAAGCTACCGAGTAAGGTTTGTATTTTTCCTGAAGTTCTGGCTTGGAAAAACTGTTGAACATGAGGAACAAAGCGATGCCCAGAATATTGCAATATTCCAGTGTTTCGATGAATCCGTATTGTGCAATTGCACCCATGAACAACAAGATAATTAAGATCGAAGCATGGAAAATCAGCCGGTTACTGATGAGCATGATTCCAATGGTCGCTTGAAAGAACACCAGGAAGGTTCCGAAATGCCCATACGCGTCATAATGCGGGGCGATGATTGAGCCATCATAAGCAGTAAGCAGCAATGCCATTCCGGTGAATATTCTGAGAATTTCAATTACATCTTTGCGGGCTTTCGCATCAATGATCGGAATGGTTGGTAATCTAGGGTCAAGAAATATGGAAGCACAGACAAGAAATATAGCGATGACGATCCATACCAAAACTTCGATATCAGTGAATGAGTATGGCTGGAAGTTTTGTACTGCTGCGTTTTCTGTATCGACAAACCACTTAACGTGCGCTGAGCTTTCAAGGCTAAATAGAAAGAGTGGAAACAACAGAAATGCTGCGAGAAAAGGCTTAATCGTTTTTTGCATAGCTCGCCCCTAATTTAATATGAAATCTAAACTTACTCATAAAGTTAGATGTTTTTTCCAATATTAAATTTAGGAAGCTTTTGAGCTTTTACAAGATTATCAAAGCGAGTCTGCTTTTTTCCCACGTATTGTCGGGCATACTCGCTGAGCTGCAGTTAAAATCTTAAAGGAGAAGCTCTCCCTCGATGGGTACGTATTGGCTGGCGCTGTTAGCCAGAGACAGAGCAGTAAGCGCTTCGACTCCGTATACTTCGACTCTCTTTCCGTATTTCTCACGAATTCTGTTTACCAGCACTTCGAAATCGCCATCACCAGAAACCAGAACCAATGTGTCTATCTCAGGTGCGATTTCAATCGCATCAATGGCAATACCAACGTCCCAATCACCTTTAGTGCTGCCATCCATTCGTTGAATAAATGGCTTCAGAATCACATTAAAACCAATGCCACGTAGTATATGGTGGAACTGTCGTTGTTTCTCTTGCGTACTCGAAATCGCATAGGCGTTAGCGTAAACCACTTCGCGATTTTGGGTCACTTTTCGCCAAAAAACGTTGTAATCAAAATTCTTCTGAAATGTCTCGCGCGTTGTGTAGTACACGTTTTGAACATCAACCAATATAGCAATTCTTTCCACAATCAAACCTTTAATGGAGTTAAGCGCGTACAAGCATACAGAAATAACCAGAAATCTCGACTTTAATACCACTTATTTGCTCTTTATTTCCGTAAGAAGACCATACTTACCCTATTCCATATGCCTGAATTGACTACCCAGAAGGCATGGAATCTAACCGAAACGGAGGGGCAATATGTGTCGACTACCTCTTCTTGCATTGATTGCGTTCAGTGCATCCGTCGCTTCTTACCCGGCTTACGAGCCAAGCTGGACCCACAGAAGCATCTTGTATTTCGCCCCTTCGGAGGATGAATACGTGCGTCAATTTCTGTATGAAACCTTGACCAACGAATGTGCATTAAAAGAACGTGACGTGGTCACATTGGTAATGACCCACGACGGATTTACAGAACCTTCGTGGCTTAAACTGGAATTCGATGTGGCAAAACTCGCGAAAATTTACCGGATAGACGAAGAAGAACATACTGCAATTCTTATCGGTAAAGATGGTGAAGAGAAGTATCGCTGGGGCAAAGAGACGGACTGGTCTTTCATCAATGAGCTGATCGACTCAATGCCTATGAGACAAAGAGAAATGAGGCTGCAAGGCAGCCCTTGCAGCATTTAGGGAATTAATCACGCAGGACATGCCATGCTTCGCATAAGGTGCGAAAACGTTCTGCGTTTCCACCGTCTCTATCCGGATGCCATTTAAGTGCCATACGTCGCCACTGCTTTCTGATTTCGGGGTATGTTGCATTTTCATCCAACTCAAACAATCCCAGCGCTTTCTGACGTGTCATGTCACCATTACCTGAACCAACAAAGTTTCTATAGCGTGTCCAGAATTCATCAAGCAACCTTTTTACTTCGCCACTTTCAGCTTCGTAGTTGCTCCAGTCTGTGTAGTAGTCTCGCAATGGATCTTCGACGTCTATTTCGTGCCCTCTCGCCTCAATCTCGTTCATTAGCTGGATATCCATCGCCTGAACCTGTACCCAAGATTCAGGATACAGTGTGTCCTGAAGCTGGTATAAAGCGTTCATCATAAGAAAGTTACGCTTAAACAAGTCTTTCTCTGGAGATGAATCCAGAAACGGAATAATTCCAAGCTCAGACAGATGGGAAGCTAAGGTGTGCACTTTCCAGCCCTGATGCTGTTTTTTCAGAACTTCCAAAATCGGCCATACTAGCGGGTTTTCCATATGCGGGTCATGGCTATGGATAAGATCGTTGTTCGACATAAGCACTCTTCGTTGGATCTACTACTTACATTCAAAGCTATAGATGAGAATTTGTCATTCCTGATACGTTAACGGATATCACAGATTTTAATTTGTATACAGCTCAATATTATGGTACTGGTTTCTTTTGAATTTGAATCAAAGACTTACGCCAGACTCTTACCTATGCTTATCTCTCCTGATGTTGCACATGAATACGCATTTATCGATTTTTACAACGATATTCAAACTCACGATCCTCTTGGTTGCGATTTCTATAGCGAAGGCATTGAAGACTTCCAAGCTTACATAAAATCCTTACTTGATGAAGAGCAAGGTATAAATTTGAAACCGGGCTATGTGCCCTGTTCCCATCGATGGTACTTAGATGAAAAAAGTAACATTGTCGGTACGCTCCGTATTCGTCATCGGTTAGACAGTGAGTTTCACAAACAGGAACTTGGTCATATTGGATTTGATATTGCGCCTTCCTACAGAGGAATGGGTTACGCAGTTAAAATGCTATTAAGCGGGTTGGATGTAGCCAGACAGCTTGGGGTTTCTGAAGTTTTAGTCACAACCAGTGAAGACAATAAAGCGTCACAAAGCGTGATCAAAAAGAGTGGCGGGATGTTCGAATCTAAAATCTTCTCTCCGGTATTTAATGACGTGGTGGAGAGATATTGGATAAAGACCAGCGAATTCGCTGGTCTTTAAATGGGTTGCTTAGATAACCCCAAGCTC
>NZ_AFWJ01000131.1 GCF_000222685.1 Vibrio nigripulchritudo ATCC 27043
TGGGTTTCTATTTTTTATTCAACACTCAAACGTCAATTAAATTGGTATTGTTCTTTCCATTTCCTGACACCAAAACTCTTCAAACTCGACAAGGCTCAGCTCTTTAGAAAAAGCCCAACCCTGCCCATACTCAACCCCCATCTCTCTAAGAATACGATGTTGGATAGAGTTCTCTATTCCCTCGGCCACCAGCAAAAGATTCTCTTGCTTGGCTATCGCGACAATATGCTCAATCAAAGAAGAGCGAATGGAGGCGTCTTCCATCTCTTGAATAAAGCTGCGATCTATCTTAAGGCTGTGAGCGTTCATCTTTCTTAACTGGTGCAAGTTGGAATAGCCGGTGCCGAAATCATCAATTGCTATCTGCATCCCCTTGTCTCGCAAGACTCTGAGTTTATGCAATGCAGAACTGTCTTCTAGCTCCTCACTCTCTGTGACCTCCAGAACCAATACCCCTCGGAAATCGTAGGTTCCCTCTTCGTTCACTAGTTCCAGAATCGACTTCTTATTGATGTCTGAAGAAAAGATGTTCACATTCAGTTTGAATTCTGCTGGCAGGTTATCTATCCGGTGAAGCTCCGATATGGCTTTCTTCATCATGTTCTGGGTAAATTGCCAGGTCTGACCGGTTTGTACGATGATAGGGATGAATTCGTTGGGCTCTATACTACCTCGACGGTCGCTATAGCGTGTGAGCATTTCGACCCCAATGGTTTTTTGGGTTCGTAGATCCACTATGGGTTGATATACACAATGGAAGGAATTCGAGTTAATCGCCTTTCTGATACGGTAACGGTCAGAGAACAGGTACTTTAACCATCTGACACTGAACATATAGGCGAACAAACCAATCAGTAAGCTAGTCGCGATGGTGAAGACTCTCAATACAGCGGTATCACTATCCAGTTTGTTCGGGTTCAACTTCATCCCTAAGCAAAAAGCTCTTCGAATATCGCACTGCTTTACCAGATTATTTCCTTCTCCATCCAGAAAATTCCAGAGGGTTGGTTCGGGTAATGAGAAAATTCCCTCATGACCACCAAAGTGGATGACGTCTGATTTTTTCAGATACACCAGCTCCCAGAGAAAGCTGTCATCAATCAATTCGTTGAGTGATTTCTCATCCAGCACAATGTTGTAATTGCCTTTCCGAATCACCAGCGAATCGTAGGTATTGTCGAGAATGATGAGTTTGACATGACGCCAGAATTTAAAGCCTTCCTCGGTGACCAGATGCGGCGTTGCACCTCCAACAAAAGGTGGAGACAGCTTGCCCTTTCCGGTTGTACAAAAGAGGGTGTTATCTTCCAGATACCCTATGTCTTTAATGTAATCGGAAGTGAAAAGCAGCTTTCGCATCATCAGGTTATGTTCGTCAGAACATGTCCTCAGTTGCAAATGATTCAGAGTAGTCAGTACTTCCACCACTTCTTTGTGAACATTGCTTACCGTCTCAAGCACTCTTATTGCGTCTTTGTTCTGCTCCTTCCAAAGGTAATACCCTACTGCACCCTGAATTGAAAAATAGCTCAACATGGCGATCACGAAGGAGAGTATGAAAGCCTTTAAGTAAAGCAACGGGTTCCCTGTGTTTGTTTTCATCTAAGCCAACTTTATATCTTTACGGGAATCGTGAAACGTATAAATCTGCCAACAAATCGGTGACATAAGCCTTATCAGCCGATCTTCTTCCCGCATTTCTATCACATTCGAGCCAGCGTTTTGTCCGCCATGTTTACAAAATCTGTGTATAACTCTGAGCTCTGTCCGTTAATCTCAAAGTTAACACGCGCAGGGAGGTGTTCTCAGATTTGAGGCATTCATTTATTCCTTTGGGATACGAGTATCGAGCAGGAGATACCCCAACATCACTTCTTCGTTGGACTCACTTCGCCAAACAGACAAAACAGTGTCCAGATGAACGTAACAACAAGCCCCAGTGGGATACTGCCAAACAGCAGCCAGGGGACAACGTCGCCATATGAGTTGAAGTGCTTTGGAAGCAGCCAACCTTTGAGGAATTCAATTAGTGTGGGGACAGAAATGGGGGCAAATGCTACTGCCCAGATAAGATAGTACCCAGCAAAAATAACCAACGCTTTCGTTGAGTAATAGTAAAAAATCGCAAGGATTATCAAGCCTCCCAGATACCCAACCAATAAGGAAGTGGGGTGGAGACACAGTATTAGCAGGTCGAAAAGCATAAGGGGCTATGAACCAGGTTGTTGACCTAGTTCATTTCATATTTCCAAGGGGTTTCAAACAACATCACGGTGTGATTTTTCTTGTATTCCTGGTGAAGCTTTTCTGCGTCAGCAATTTGCGTTTCAGTGAGTTGTTCCTTCACCGCTTGCTCCTCTTTCTCTATACGCTTGCGGGTTCCGATCAATCTGTCTGATCCCATCGCATCCAGGTAATTGAGGTAGTAGCTGTAAGATTTCACCAGGTTTTTCTCGACTCGGGTTTTGGGGTAATTACCCGCGTACGCTTTTGCCAGAAGAGCCAGAGATGTCGCGTCCCCCATTCGCACCGCTTCCTCAAGCCAAACCACAGCCTGATGGGTTTTGTCGGTTTCTATCAGTAACTGAATCGTTTTTTTCACAGCAGGCAGATAGCCTGTTTCAGCCAGTTCGGCGTATCGCTGTTTACTTTCTTTCATTCGGTTTCCCGGCAGTACAAACCACTCTTCGTATCCCTGCTCCACCAGCTCGACTTCTGCCAGCTTTGCCCGCTCAGATTCCTGTTCCAATGCTTTGGTTAGCCAGATTTTGGCTTGCTTATATTTTTCATCTCTTTTCAGATAAAACATCGTCAGAATGGCTTTGGTATTGCCGTTTTCAGCTTCTTGCTCCAATGACGTTAAAAAGCGCTGCTGCCACTTAACCCGGCTCTCTTCACTGCCCGAGCGATTGGTGTTTGCCAACCGCTCCATTGCCCAGATGTTTCCACTTTCTGCGGCTTGTAAGGTGTAGTGGATAATCTCTTCCTGACGCCTGACCGCATGGGGCAGTGTGGCTAACTCGTCGGCGTACAGCAAAGCAGCCATTGAATGCCCTGAGTCTGCGGCGTGTTTCAGGTATTCCAGCGCCTGTTCGTTATGGTATTGCAGCCTCAGCACACGCCCTTTTTCGAACGCCTGCTCTGGAGTGATGTCTTCGATTTCATTCAAGGCATAACTGCTTAATGGCAGACAGAGCAGTGACAACGCCAGAAGTTGTTTTACCCCTTTCATGGCTGAGCACCTGGTCATGGTTGAGCACCTGACTCTTCAATAGCAATTTCTTCACTGCTCTTAACCGCAACGACCGGGTCATGAGCGACGTCTGAAAGCGCATTTTGATAAGAGGACAATTGCCACACGATACGGGCGACACGTTCCTGCAATACCGACAGCTCTTCTTTCGCGAGATCGTAGTTTTGCTTATCGATTTGCTCCTGAATATAAGCATTACGACTGTAGATGGGCGACAGGCTCAAAATGTACTGCTCCAGCCGCTCGGCACTTTCCTGGTTATTTGCGTGCTTAGTTTCATTCACCAGATTCGCTGCCAGCGTCCTCGCAGAATAGAAACGCTCTAAATCGCGTTGTAACTCTTCACGATACCCTTGGCTTTGTACCTCAATTTTCTTGATTGCGGCTTCCACTTCTGGGTTATCCGGGAACAGTTCTTTGGCTTTTTCCATCAACATGACAACGTTGAGGTATTGCTGGTAAACCGTGATCTTCAAATCGCTGTCCATGGCATCCACCAATGCAGAGCGAATCACAATTTGTTCATCAGGTGGCAGCTCGGCAACCGACTCCTCGGTCAGCTTTGAAAGCAGCTCTTCCGTTGGCGCAGTTACAGTACGCTTCATGCCTTCTACGGCGTGGCACACCTTTAAACGCTCAACCGAGTAAAAGTAAGCCACCGCAACCGTTAATGCCCAAGCAAGAATGAAGAAAAACATCCAGATATTCCGACCAGACTTACTGGTATTGTCGGTTGGCAAATCCGGTTTCTGAACCACTTGAGTCACGGTTTCGATGCGGTCAATATGCTCGAAAATACTAAAGGCAATGCCTTCAAAATTCGGGCTGGATTCAGGCTGAAAACGCTCGCACAGTTCATTGAGATCCTGCAAAGCACGCTCACAGCGATACAGGTCACGAATCTGATCCTTATTGGGCTTGATCAGTTTGAGATCAGACGTGACCTTGCTGGTCATCCACTGAATGATTTCTTGCTTGTGATGGCTTGAAAGTGCCTGGTGATCTTTGTCTTCCACATAGGCGGCAAGCATCAGCTCTAACCCCGACGCAAAGCCTTTCACTCCCTCAACCTTAAACCCTGCAACTGAAAAGTAGCTGGTAAGCAGGAAGTCCATTCCCACTTCGGTGCCCAGTTTGATGCATTCATTAAACACGGATTCCCACTGAGTCGCCCCAGATAAAAATCCCATTCGACCATTAATTTCACTGCGAATTTTTTGATAGCGTTCGGAATCCCTGAGCGAAGGCTGGTTGCTCAGTATGGTAAAAATTCCGTGGTCGATATAAATCTTGTTTGACACCCAAATACCTTATTTTTGCTGGCGCGATTTAACGCGCTATGCATCTTAATGTGTGACTGACTTTCTGCGAGCTAGTACAGAGTGCTCGACAGTTTGAACGAATCGAACAGACGTTCTTTAAACGGATTCACCGCAGCTTCGGAATACAAGCGGTAAGACACATCACCGCGATCGATCGCGAACTTGTAATCCACACTGGTGATGCTGCCTCCTACCACTTCACTCTTATCAAGCAGTCGGAACAGCGCCCAAGGTCCTTTGCGCTCGATACTGCGCGGCGACAAGTTCGACTTGGTTGGCACTAACGTCACTTTCGATACAGAGCTTCCACGCAAGGTGTTTGGCCAAATCAACTCCACCGACTGGCGAGGACCGTGGCTGTATTCCACATACTGACCGTCGATATTGATCACCGAGCGACGCTTGTTAGACGTCAGGCGAATCGGCTCAAGAGAGAACGCTACATCCAGAATCCCTTTGCGGTTAAAGAAGGCACGTTGGATCTTCTTCGCTTGTTTAAGCTGTGCCAGCACTTCAGGACGAATCAGCGATTGCTGCGCCGAATCTTCAGAAATGGAGATTCCTTCTTCGATGAACATCTTCAGTTGCTCGCTGTAGAAGCTGTCCAAAGTGCCGTCTGGCGAGAAGAATTCTTCAAAATCTTCCAGTGCCACGTCTTTGCGCGACTCTTGATCGAACGGATAACGGGAGGCAAATTTCTCCTGGAACACCGAATACACGTCGCGCTGCCAGCGGATCTCCAGATGCTTGATGGCTTCTT
>NZ_AFWJ01000130.1 GCF_000222685.1 Vibrio nigripulchritudo ATCC 27043
GCTGGTAGTATTGAATGTCAGAGACTCCCCAGCAGGCAAATCGACATCAGTTGCTGTCATTTGACCACTGATTAAAGCGTCTTCCTGAACATCAACCACTTTAGCGTCAGCAACCGGATCATCATTTGTCCCGGTTATGGTAATGGTGAGCATGCCTGTATTGCTTACGGCAGACTGCTCATCCGTCGCGGTGTAAGGAACCTGAATGACCAGAGTCTCCCCTTCCGACAGCGAATCATAACTGGAAGCATCGAAGCTGTATGAACCATCTGAATTGAACGTCAGCCCAGTTGCTGTAGATGTTGTCGCATAATTCAGAGAAGAACCTGCTGGAAGGTCGACATCTGTCGCCGTCACATTGCCAGTAATGCTCGCATCTTCATCCACGCCAACAGACGCGTTTTGAGCAACTGGTGCATCGTTGGTGCCCGTGATGGTAATGACGACTTCCTGGGTATCGGTTCCCATTCCGTCACTCACCTGAACAGTAAAGGTTTCAGTCACCGACTGACCTTCAGACAAGGCTTGAACTGCTGGTAGCGTATTATCTATCTGGAACGTCCATTCGCCAGTTCCCGAATCGATAACGAAATTGCCGTATTGAGAAGGATTGGTTGTAATGTCAGACCACGTGAGATCCGTATTTGGTGCCGTATCATTATCTGGGTCAGTGGCAACAAGCTGACCAGTTGCTACACTACTACCCGCCGTATCTTCTGCAACGCTGCCCGTCACACTGATGGTCGAATCAATTACAGGGGCATCATTCTGACCGACGATACCTACGGTGACATCAACAATGGTTACACCACCATCTTCATCTGTGACTTTCACCTGGTACGTTTCGAACAGTTTTTGCCCTTCTTTCAGGTAGTCTGCGGCACCTGGAGTCAGCTCATAAGTCCAGACACCTTCACTGTTGATGACAAACGTACCTACAGCACCAGGGACAGAACCGACGACTTCAAAAGTATGGTTGTCATTATCCAGGTCTTGCACAACAAGATTTTTGACAATTTGTGTCGTTTCATCTTCACTAATCCAGCCACCCAGTCTCTCTTCCACCACCGGAAGATCATTCGTCCCCTGAATCGTGATTTCGACCGTGCTGGTTGCCCCATCGGTAGTGGTGACTGGGTACGTAAATGTCGCCTCTTCGCCCACTCTTAAATGGTCGAAAGTACTGCTTGCTGTAAATGTCCAGTTGCCATTTTCATCAATGGTGAACGTTCCGAGTGAATTGGTAACGGAACTCGCGACAAAACTGTTGTCTGGTCCGTCTACATCTGTACTGGTTAGAGTACCGGAAGATGTAAGAACGCTGTCTGTTTCGACAAGCGTAACGGAGTCGGAAGAAACGATAGCGGCATCATTCTGACCAACGATACCAACAGTGACATCAACAATCGTCACGCCACCGTCTTCGTCAGTGACTTTCACCTGATAGGTTTCAAAGAGCTTTTGACCTTCTTTTAAGTAATCCGCCGCACCCGGAGTTAGCTCGTAGGTCCACACGCCATCGCTATTGATAGCAAAAGTACCGACGACCGTTGCTGGCGTTCCTACTACTTCAAAGGTGTGCTTGTCATTATCGAGATCCTGAACAACGAGGTTTTTAACGAGTTGCCCAGAATCATCTTCAAGAATCCAGCCTCCCAATCGTTCTTCCACAACAGGAAGATCGTTCGTACCCTGAATGATGATTTCAACCGAGCTGGTTGCGCCGTCGGTAGTTTCAACCGGGTAAGTGAAAGAAAGCTCTTCTCCCACTCGTAAACTGTCAAAGGTCTCACTAGCTGTGAACGTCCAGTTACCGTTCTCATCAATCGTAAACGTACCTAGAGAATTGGTTATGGAGTTGGCAACAAAGCTGTTATCTGGTCCATCTACATCTGTACTGGTTAATGTACCTGACGTAGAAAGTACGCTGTCTGTTTCAACCAAAGTACGAACATCTGAAGAAACAACAGCGGCGTCATTTTGACCTACGATACCGACCGTTACATCAACAATCGTTACGCCGCCATCTTCATCGGTCACTTTCACTTTATAAGTTTCGAAAAGCTTCTGACCTTCTTTCAGATAATCAGCTTTACCTGGTGTCAGTTCAAACGTCCAGACGCCATCCGAGTTAATTTTGAATACGCCAACACTGTCTGCCAGATCAATTCCGCCGACAACTTCAAAGGTATGATTGTCATTGTCAAGGTCTTGAACAATGAGGTTTTTAACGAGTTGCCCAGCATCATCTTCAAGGATCCAGCCCCCTAAACGCTCTTCAACAACAGGAAGGTCATTCGTGCCTTGAATGGTGATAGTCACCGAGCTTTCCGTACCATCCGCAGTGGTAACTGGGTAGGTAAATGTTTTTCTTCACCAACTCTTAGATGATCAAACGTGCTGCTTGCTGTAAACGTCCAGTTACCGTTCTCATCAATGGTGAATGTGCCAAGGTCATTGGTAATACTGTTGGCGACAAAGCTATTGTCTGGTCCATCAACATCTGTACTAGTCAAAGTGCCAGAGGAAGTTAATACACTATCGGTCTCGACTAAGGTTACCGAATCGGAGGACACCACTGAAGCGTCGTTAGTACCAACGATGCCAACCGTAACCTCAACAATGATTTCACCACCGTCTTCGTCAGTAACTTTCACCAGATAGGTTTCAAATAGCTTCTGCCCTTCTTTTAAGTAATCAGCTTTACCCGGAGTCAGTTCAAACGTCCAGACGCCATCTGAGTTAATTTTGAATACGCCGACGCTGTCAGCAGGGTCAATTCCACCCACCACTTCAAAATCGTGATTCGTGTTGTCTGGATCCTGAACAACTAAGTTCTTTACAATTGGTGTAGTCTCATCCTCTTGAATCCAACCTCCTAACCGCTCTTCAACAACAGGAAGGTCATTTGTACCCTGAATAGTTATTGTAACCGTGGTTTCTGTTCCATCTGTGGTAGTTACCGGGTAAATGAAACTTGCTTCTTCGCCCTGGCGAAGATGATCAAACGCGCCATTTGATGAAAACGTCCAATTACCATTGGCATCAATAGTAAAAGTACCAAAATCATTCGTAATGGTGTTTGCGGTAAAGCTATTGTCTGGACCGTCAACGTCAGTACTGGTCAATGTGCCAGAGGAGGTAAGGACGCTGTTTGTTTCAGTCAGAGTACGAGTATCTGCCGACACAACAGACGCATCATTAGTACCCACGATGGTAATGGTCAATATTGTTGTATCGGTTCCACCAGCTTCATCGGTTACGGTTACAACGACAGGAATTTGCAGTGTTTGCCCTTCCTGAAGGTAGTCGTAACTGCTGGCATCAAAGGTATAAGAACCATCAGTATTGAAGGTCAACCCTTCAATTGTGTCAGTAATAGAAAAGTTTAAAACGCTGCCCGCAGGAAGGTCGATATCAGTAGCGTCCATTTGCCCTGAGAAGGTTTCATCTTCATTCACTGAGAAAGATTCAGCCTGAGCGACAGGCGCGTCGTTAGTACCCGTGATGGTTATGGTCAGCGTGCCGCTGCCTGTTGCTCCCTGATTGTCAGTCGCGGTGTAAGGTACTGTGATGACGAGGATTTGACCTTCAGACAATGAGTCATAGCTGGAAGCATCAAACGTGTAAGTACCGTCACTGTTGAACGTGAGTCCAGTCGCTGTCGATGTAGTCGCGTATGTCAATGCAGAACCAGCAGGCAGATCGGCATCTGTTGCCAGAACCTGCCCAGAAATACTGGTGTCTTCATCAAGAGCTGCGCTGCTGTTCTGAGCGACGGGAGACTGATTTACTGCTGCGATCTGCAAAAGATTAAGAAGTGAAAGACTTTGGGTTTCGGATAACCCCTGACTGGCTAAGCCAGAGGTGTCAAAAGACGTAGCCGCAAGCACTTGCGTACCAGTACGTTCGATTTCCCCAGACGTCCCAATAGATGAACCTGCTGCGCCTCCACCGGCTGCAGGTGCTAACTCTTCAATCTGAGTCGGGTCAGCCCCTGCCTCTAACGCGGCGAAAATCTGATCTATCTCAGGGTCGGTGTCCAATATGCGCAATTCACCGCTTTCATCCAGTATCGCTGTATCTGGTAAATCGCTCTCAGAAAACAGTAAATAACCCTGTTCATCTTCAAGTACCACTTCACCGGGTAACAACACTGTGTTAGCAGGAACAATTTTGATGTTGCCCGCAATATCAATAATTATAATTTTTTCTTGCGTTGGTGTTTCTACACCCGCTGCGGTGGCAAACTCCACAAGTAAAGTAGGGTCTTCACCCGCCTCTATTGAGGACAATATCTGGTCTATATCGGTAGATAATTCGGGCTCTCCCTCTTTCGCAGGAAGCTCAGCCAAAACCACTTCATCATCAATAGTTACAAATACTTCGCCAGGTAAAAGTGAATAATCTTCGGAGACAGTTTTTAAATTCCCCTCTACATCTATCACTATTACTTTACCCAGTGCAGACAAGCCTGCAGAAAATAAAGACGAAAAAGAAGCCATATTCCCTACTCCCAAAGAAGTAAAAACACTACGAATTTCTATCCAATATCGCAGTATTAAATTAACAAGTGGAAGGTTGAGAATTAGAGCAATATAATTTCGTAAAAGGCTTAAAAATTCAAAATGATAATATTGCTTCTAAGTGTCTCAACCTATAATATTCGACCCTTTTAAGTATATGTATTTATTGATAGTTATCTGTTTCAAAAATGAGAACAAGCGAATATAAGTGTTTGTCTGTGAAAACATTCAATGGCTTATGATTAATAAATATCGCAATATATAGCTCACCCAATAATTTGTATTTTGCATGCATCTCAAAAATGAGACTATAATTGGGATAATATATAAACATATCAAGAATTAACACGACTGGAGAGGTAAAGTGAAAGGACGTTATATAGGTGCCATTGGCTGTTTGCTTGCTGGTTCTTTAGCCACAAGTGTCTATGCTCAAACGCTGGAGCAAGCCGTGGCCATTACGCTCGCCACCAACCCAGAATTAAAGAGTGCATTCAACGATTACATGAGTTATCGAAAAGATAACGAAGCGGCAAGCGGTGCATATCTTCCAAAAGTTGATCTAGACGCTGGAATTGGTTTTGAACATGTAAACCCAGCTCCGGTAAATAGCGAAACAACTGACCTGACGAGAAAAGAAGCAACGATAACTTTTACTCAGCTTATTTGGGATGGTTCAGCCACACTTAATAATATAGATAGAACAGCTGCTGAAGCTGAATCCATGAGACTGCAATTATTAGCCAGTGCTCAGGATAAAGCGCTTGAAGTTGCTCAGATTTACTAGAAGCCGTTAAGTCTGAAGAAATTCTGGC
>NZ_AFWJ01000129.1 GCF_000222685.1 Vibrio nigripulchritudo ATCC 27043
ACACTAAAGGTCGCCGCTGAAAAACACCCAGATGATCCGTCCCTGCACCACATGTATCTGGAGAAACTGCTGAGTTACGGGGTTTGGGATACATTCAATCCGCTCTTTGAGATCAAAAGTCATGTGCTTGATGAAATCGACCGTCAACGATTACTGGCGGCGAAAGAGTCCCGTTTGGGCAATAACCTGAAAGCCATTAAGTTGTATGCGAAGGTCTCGGAAAACCCAGCCAGCTCTGTGGAAGATCTCGAAAATTACCTGAACATCCTTAAACGTACAGGTATGGTTCAAGAAGCCGATCAAGTGCTAGAAAGAAGGCTGGAAGAAAGCCCGGATAGTGCCGCTTTGCTTTGGAGCTATTCTCACCTGCACTCTCTGGAAGAGAAGCGAATTGACGCTTTGAAACAACTGCTGGAGAAATTTCCAAACGACTATGATGCGATGTGCAAACTGGCAGAGCATTATCTGGATCAAGAGGATTACAGCAGTGCCAAACCGTTACTAGACAAACTGGAAGAGGCTCAGCCTAATTCGACCAATGTCTGGGTTCAGATCGCTCGTTATCACTCCATTCATTCTGAGTGGACCGAAGCGCAGCGAGCGGCATGCAATGCTTATCAGCTCAACCCAAATCACGATCTGGTAACCACTTCCATGGTCAGAAGCCACATCGGACCTAAAGATCGATTACGCGCTTTTGCATTTATGATTGATGTACTCAAAAAATCCGGTGATATTTCTGATGCGATCTGGAATTTCTGGTCGTACGCCGATGGCTGGCTACCACTGGATCAAATGCGCAGTTTCTGTGAAGAGATGCTGGAATTACACAGCGATACTTGGTCGGTGTGGGTGCTAAGAGTGTTGCAGCACAAATCGGAAAATGAACTGGATGAGGCGCTTGTCCTTGCTCAGCAATGCTGTGACAAATTCTCTTTGATTCCCCGTGTTTTTTACGAAAAAGCCGAATTGCATTTACTCAAGCAAGATAAAGCGGCGGCGGCAGAAGCGTTTGAAACTGCTCTGACTCTTGCACCCGGCTGGTCGACGGTTGCCAAGGCGTATTATGATCTACTCGAAGAACAAGGAGAGGCGAAGCGCGGGCTGGCGATTCTTGAAAAATGTAAATCCCACAACCCCAATGACGAATCTCTGTATGGCTATATTGGTTACTGCTACAAAGAGTTTGGGCGTGACGAAAGGGCTATCGAACTGATCGAGCAGGCACTCCACATTGATGTGGATTATTTATGGGCTTGGCGAGCGTTGCGAAACTGGACGCAAAATGGCGAGCGTTTCCATAACCTGCTTAATGCTAAAAAAGTGGAGATGAGCGACAGACCAGAGATCTTTTTGGTCGAGTCTCAGCTGGTTGATAGCTATGAAGAGAAAAAAGCCTGTTTGGAAAAAGCGCTGGCGCTGTCCCCAACCTACATCCACTGCCACATTCACTATATTGACCTGCTTATCGAGCATCGTGAGGACTCCCTAGCGTTAGAGCAGATAGATGCACCAATCTGGCAGGGTACACCGCCGATCACTATTGCCATTAAGCGTGCAGAGATTTTTGCTCGCTGGGGTGACATGGGGCAGGCAATGAAATCTCTGTCGGATCTGTTGTCTGATAACCCAAGATTTGTCGAGGCGTGGAAGTTAAAGCTCGACTGGGCAAAAGCGCTGAACAGCCGATCAGAGATGTTGGAAAGCGTAGAGGCGCTGGTGAAACTGTGCCCTCATGATCCTGAAATTTTAATTCAGTGTGCGCGTGGTTATGAGGAGCTGGACAGTGGCAAATACGAAGGAGACATTCTTCAGCTGTTTGAAAATGCGTACAGTATTGCGCCTTCTAACGCTGATGCCGCATTTTCACTGCTTGATTTCTACCTACAGTTAAGCTGGTTAGAGAAAGCCCAACACCAGTTAACGGAAATGGAGCGCTTTCACGAGTCGCCCTGGCTGGACGTTCGCCGGATTGAAATCGATCTGCGTTACGACTTGCACGAATCCGTCTTAGCTCGCTATGAGCTCTTATTAATGTGTGGCGAAGATACGGAATGGTTATACGCCTATTCACTCCATATTACTGAACAGAAAGATAACCACCTGTACCGCAAGCTAATGATCATGACCAAAGTGAACCTGAGTGATGATCGGCTGGATCCGGCAGCGGCATCATCTTGGGCTGAAAAAGAAGTTCAGGAGAAATTTGGTCTCGATACAGTGAAAGAAGTGCTTCGAGAAAGCGAAGTGTCTGATGCCGTATGGAAAGCCATTTCACGGGAATATCTAAGCGGTGTCACTAAACAGAATCAGTATCCAGATGATGCTTTTTGGCAGAAATATGATCGGCTAACAGAACAGTTCCCAGACATGGTAGATGCGAGGTGTTTAGCTCTGTTCCTGTTAGAGCGTCGGTATGAGCTCGTAACCTATATGAGCAAAGCAGATAAGTTCGATAACCCCAATGTATCGGCAGCTTCATATTATTATCTGGCGACAACCAGTGCAGAAATCAAAAACTATGATGTTGCAAAGCGAGCCGTTGAAACTGGTCTACAACGTTCCCCAGACAACAGTTTTGATCGCCTGTGTTTATGGAGACTGAACTTTGCGATGCGAGACCATCAGCCGGTCTATCTCGCCGATTTGGAACGAGTGAACCCGGACAGGTTGTCGGAAGAGGAGAAAACCATACTCCGTTTGCTTAAGATAGCAGCGCATTGCTACGAAAAAACAGAGCAAGGTCAGCCGCTAAGTGGTAGCGATACAAAACACGCGAACTACCTGAATATTCAGACTGGATCTGAGCAAGATGCCAAAAAAGCGTTAATAAAATACGTTATCCAACTTAAACAGCTGACAGGTATCGCGGCGTTATATGAAAAATTCAAGCTAGGTTTGAAAATTAAGTAGTCTGAAACCGAGTGGTCGTGATAACTCACAGTCACCCGGGGGAGTCTGACCGTTTATTCCCAACGATGAGTGGTCAATCACACTTTTCGCTAGTTGACTGATTGCATTGAAATATTTCCATTCCAGCTCAGGTCTGTCTACGGTAATTCATAAATTTAGTACTCGCTGTAGTACAGAACTTACGGTAAGTTTGTATTTGGTAGGTACATTCGTTACCGCTATTCGTATCTACAGCCAATTATAAATAAAGGGAATATTATGCAATCTGCTCTCTATAAGCGTGCAGTTATTATCGCTGTTATTGTCGGAACCATCCTCAATTTAATCAACCAGTACGATGCTCTGTTTGGCTCAAAAGAGTTTAATGTGATTAAAGCGCTTCTCACGTACTGTGTTCCATTCATTGTCTCTATTGTGAGCAGTCAAATTACTCTTAAGTCGGTGGCTAAAAACATGGTTGCACCTGAATGCCCAGAAGATACAGCCGGTTTGGTGTGTCGTGACACTTTGTCTGGAGCAAGAGAGAAAGTGCAGTCAATGCGTAGTAACGCAGGAAACGTGAATCAGGCTTCTAAAAAACGTCTGGCGTTCGCAGAAGCTGTGGTGGATCAAGCTCATGAAGTGACGACTGGGTCGTGTGAGTTGGCAAAATTGGCGGAAGTCTCGCAGGAACAGATCCACAGTGTTCATGACAACTTTAACCTGATGAACAAGCGCCAGACAGAGTTTATGACGGAATTCTCGCAAGCTTCGGACTGGGCTGCGAACTTAAAACAATCTATAGACAACCTGAGCCATCAGTTTTCTCAGATCGAAAACATGGCGTCGTCCATTACGTCTCTGTCAGATAAGACAAACTTACTTGCATTGAACGCATCGATTGAAGCGGCACGAGCTGGTGAATTTGGTCGTGGATTTGCCGTTGTAGCGGAAGAAGTAAAAGGGCTGGCGAATAAGTCAGGTGAAGATGCTCAGCAAATCAACGCACTCATGGGAGAGCTGAGTTCAACCAGCACAAGGCTTGCGGACGATGCCAGATTGTTTGCTGAGTCTATGTCTAAAATGCAGGAAAATACCAGCCAGGAAGAAGCGGAGCAGGTGGCTGTTGCCATCGATCAGATTCGTTCTGCTGCATCGGATGTCCATGGACGAGCTCAGTGGCAAATTGCTGAGATGGAAAAGGTGGCTGGGAAGGTTCAGCAACTGGCTGAAGATGCCAAAGCCGCAGTGGAAGGTTCCGCCAATAATATGCAACTCAGCGAAGGGTTGATTCAGGACCTCCAGCACGTTGTGAAAGCGTCTTAAAAAATTTCTGTCAGTTATTTGAAATGGGCTGCGCTATGACGCAGCCTTTTGTTTGCCTGTAGAGTTGCCAGTTTTTCACGATTCCATTAAAGTTAATTCTAATTAAGATTCTTAACCTTAAGTAAAATAATGGATAAAGTGGACACCATCCTGCGACAGTGGCGGGAACAACGACCTGATCTTGACCCCTCTTCTATGGCTATTCTTGGTCGTATCAGCCAGCTTAGAGATCATATTGCGCCTAAGCTCAACAAAACGTTCTCGGAATTTGGTCTGAACTCTGGTGAATTTGATGTGTTGATGACCTTGCGCCGTTCTGGCGACCCTTACACCCTTTGTCCACATAACCTCCTTCAATCTATGATGCTAACGTCTGGTGCAATGACCAATCGTATCGATAAGCTGGAATCCAAAGGGTTGGTAGTGCGCAGCGCAGATCCTAATGACAGACGTGGCGTGCAAGTATCTCTTACCGAAGAAGGGCTGGCACTTGCTAATAAAGCGGTGGAAGCGCACATAGAAAACAGTGAAACGATTCTGACAGGGTTAGATAAAGAAGAGCGAGACGCGCTGGCGATATTGCTCAGTAAGCTACTGGCTTCTCAGGAAAAAGAAGATTAAGAAAAGGCGACCAATGGTCGCCTTTTTGATCGTTTTGTGCCAGTTGTTGGCTCTCGATTCTTAGAATGGCTGGCAACGTGGGCAGTTTGGTGGCGGAGTTGGCGTGCCCGGAACATGTACGTAACCCAGAGACAAGCCATCGGAGTATTTGCCGTCAGACAAAGTCACAGAAACGCTATTCACGCCGGGGTTTGCTGGTACAACACTGATGACTTTAGAGCCACTTAGGCTACTTAAGCTGTAGGTTTTTGAAGCTGTTCGACCATACAAATCATCCCTGACGCGAATGGTCAGTCGGGCATTAACGCTGGCATCTTTTGCAGCAGTCGAGTATTTATCGACCAAATACTGAATGTTCGCTTTTACACTACCGGAAGACTGGTAAGCGTTACCTTGAATGATACGAGGTTTTTTCTGTACCCATACTCCTTCTGCGGAACACATTCCACTGGCTCTGTTTATCCAAACTAACCCGTATCCATACGTATTAGAGAACTTCATATTGTGGTAAGAGTTCGCATCCCAGTTGGATTTATCTTTCCCAACGTAGCCAAATTCTGAGTTGTTAAAAACGCACATATGCCAAGCGATCAAACAGATTGCCTTTTGCTCGGAATACTTCGTTTTGGGCGACGTGTTTTGGCACTTCCACGCGTAAGTAGTCGAACGAGTTAAACAAGTTAAGAAGTGCCTCAAAAAAAGTCCTGATACTCTTGCTGGTTCTCTTGGTAGTTTGGGTC
>NZ_AFWJ01000128.1 GCF_000222685.1 Vibrio nigripulchritudo ATCC 27043
CGTTTTTTTGTTTTCAATATCTATTAACCGAATGAAGCCCAGATGACTGTAGCAACAAGAACAGGGCACACAAACTTCACATAAGCAGGCCATATCTTACCGAACCAACCCAACTGGAAGTCTGGGTTTCCTTGCTCTAGTTCCTTAATCTTGGAATGACGGTTCCACACCCAGCCACCAAATAAGCAGAACATCAGAGCTGCTGTCGGCTGAAGATATTGCGTTGCCACCATAGCCACCAGACCGAACAGGTCGCCAAAGTTAAAGACAATCACCACACTAAAGAGTGCGATTAATCCGCCAAGCACCCAACTTGTCAGGCTACGACCTGTATCCATTCTCTCACTTACCAGTGCGACAGGGCATTCAAGCATCGAAATTGAAGAAGTCAGTGCCGCAATCGTCAGTAATAAGAAGAAAATAATGGCAAAGATCTGACCGAGTAAGCCAAGGCTTTCAAACATCAGAGGCAATACCGTAAACACAAGCGTGTCAGAGCTCAGAAGAGAGCCGTCTTCCGCGTAGATTTGCACCCCTTTCTGCATAGCAACAAACATCGCAGGCATAACAACAAGACCGGCAATAAATGCCACGGCGGTATCTACAAGCGTTACATTCATCGCCATTTTAGGCAGGTTCTCTTTTTTACTCAGGTAAGAACCGTAAATCAGCATTGAACAACCACCAATGGTTAACGAGAAGAAGCCTTGCCCCATTGCCGCAAGAATCAGTTTTCTGTCCCACACTTTTTCAAAATCTGGAATCAGATAGTGTTTCAAGCCTTCCATCGCTCCGGATTGCATCATGATATAGATGAACAGCAGACCAAAGAGAATAAACAACGCAGGCATCAGACGAGAAGACCACTTCTCAATACCCTGTTTCACACCACCTTGAACAATCAGAATGGTAAGAACGTAAAAAGTGATGGTACCAAAAAGGTTACGTTCTACACTGAATCCTTTAAACCACTCCGCCGCCGAGACAAATCCAAATAACTCAGCGATGGCACCTAAAAGAAAACAGATTAGCCAACCGCCTACAATGGAATAAAACGCCAGAACAGCACTTGGTACACTGAGACCAATCCAGCCGACTAACCCACCAACGGTTTTGCCGACCGGGTTAGCTGTTAACGACTTCATACTGTCGACAGGGTTAGCCTGACCGTGCCTGCCTATCGCCATTTCGACCACAAGCATTGGAAATGCCACAACCAAAATCATAATGAGGTAGACCATTAAAAATGCGCCACCACCATTACTTGCTGCCTGAGTAGGAAAACCCCAAATGTTTCCAAGACCTACCGCAGCTCCTGCCGCTGCTAGAACAAACCCTAAACGCGACCCAAAATTCTCTCTTGTACTTGCCATACTTCGTTACTGACGCACCTCCGAACTAGTTGACTAGTACAATAGTGTTTTCAACGCCAAATAACAAGAGATAGTAGTATCATTAACCAGATAACAGCTCGCAAAACAAACGATTCATCTAGTAAAAAAGAACGGGCTATTCATCAGATAGAAACAACCTTTTCAATAAAGTGAGATGCCTCGTAAAGCTGTTGAAATAGCCAGTTAGCAGAATATTTCTCTGTGATATTCCATCTAGTTTTGCAATTAATTCAAAACCCTACCAATGACATTGCTTAAAAATCCATCTAATAAGGGAAAGATTCGTGCTTTTTGCGTTTGTAGATTGAAGCACTTTAGTTCTGGGGGAGCAGTCAGTCCCCATTTTTATGACGGGAGAAGAAATGAAAAGGACAATTATCAGCGGCGCTATTCTGTCCGCTCTTAGCCTTGCAGGCTCAGTACAGGCGGCGACGGTCGACTGTACTGCTTTGCCAGTTTGGCAACCAGAAACAACCTATTCCACAGATGGAAAGGTCCAGTTTGAAAACAATGCTTATCAAGCGAGATGGTGGTCGCAAGGAAAATCGCCGGCTACCCATTCTGGTGACTGGCAGGAGTGGCAATGGTTAGGGGCTTGCAGTGGTTATAACGCACTGCCAGAAGTGACCATCACTTCCCCATTGAACAATGCTCAGCTATCCACAGGGCAGATAATCGGATTACAAGCCAACGCATCAGACATTGATGGAAATGTCGCGCAGGTAGAATTCTTCCTTTCTGGTGTAAGCCTGGGTGTTGTAACTGCCGCTCCTTACACTCTGGACTGGACAACAACGACAGGTAGCCACACCATTTCTGCTGTTGTGACCGACAATCTGGGCGCAACAAACGAAGCCACTGTGCAGATCAGCGTAAGCCCTGCGGGTGATTTGGTTCCACCAAGCATTCAACTGACATCTCCGACAGGCTCAGAAACCTTAGTTCAGGGTGATGTGCTGGCTATCGCAGCTAACGCTTCTGACACCGATGGCTCTGTCTCGAAAGTCGAGTTTTATGTTGATAACGCCTTGGTTGCAACAGACACCGCCGCACCATTTGAGCATAACTGGACAGCCGTTGCGGGTTCGCACGTTGTTTCCGCTAAAGCAACGGACAATGACAACCAGTCTACCGCTAGTCAGGAAGTCACAGTTAACGTGAATTCAGGGTCTTCTGGTGGTTGTGCCGATGCTGTTCCATACGTAGCTGGGACAGCCTACTCAAACGGCGATCTGGTTGAAAACAATAACCAGAAATACCGTTGTGACCAAGCTGGATGGTGTTCATCAAGCTCCGCGTGGGCGTATGAACCTGGAGTGGGTGCGCACTGGCAGGAAGCGTGGACAGGTTTAGGCGCTTGCAGCGCGGCACCTGAAGTAACACTAACTGCACCAGCGACAGGTGACGTCATCCTTGCAGGATCCACAGTTGCTGTCAGCGCCAATGCATCTGATGCAGACGGCACAGTGACGCAAGTTGAATTCTTTGCAAACAACACCAGCATCGGAGTTGATACTCAAGCGCCTTACACTGTGAACTGGTCTGCAACTGCTGTTGGCGAGACAACGGTCAAAGCCGTCGCAACAGACAACGGCGGTTCAACGGGTGAAGCTTCGGCTTTGGTGACTGTTAGCGATCAGCCTGTTGTTACCCGCTTAACAGCACCAGCAAACGGCAGTGTGGTTGGAGTAGGTAAATCAACGCTAGTGAGCGCTGACGCCACCAGCCTGACAGGCACAGTCCAAAGCGTTGATTTCCTGGTGAACGGTTCAGTCATTGCTTCAGATACTACTGCACCTTACAGCACAAACTGGACTCCGGCAGCAATTGGTAGCTACACACTGACGGTTATCGCTAAAGATTCGGCTGGCAACAGTGCGGTATCTTCAGGTGTTACAGTAAGCGCTGTCGAGCAGGTAGCGAAAAAACATAACCTAATTGGTTACTGGCACAACTTCGTTAACGGCTCAGGGTGCCCAATTCGCCTAGCGGATATGTCTGAGCGTTGGGACATCATTGATATCGCGTTCGCAGACAATGATCGTAACAGTGACGGAACGGTCCACTTTAACCTTTACTCTGGCGACATTCACAGCACCTGCCCCGCAATGGATCCTGTTCAGTTCAAGCAGGACATGGCAGCACTACAGGCGAAAGGTAAGATCTTCGTTCTCTCTCTAGGCGGTGCAGAAGGCACCATCACTCTGAATACAGATCAGGATGAAGCTAACTTTGTCAGCAGCCTGACCGCTATCATCAAGGAGTGGGGTTTTGATGGTCTAGATGTGGACTTAGAAAGCGGGTCAAACCTTGTTCATGGTTCCCAAATTCAGGCTCGTCTCGGTCGTGCTCTGAAGGCTATTGAAGCCAATACAGGCGGAGACATGTACCTGACCATGGCACCGGAACACCCTTATGTACAGGGCGGAATGGTCGCTTACACGGGTATCTGGGGTGCGTATATTCCGGTCATTGACCAAGTACGCGATACGCTAGACCTGCTTCACGTACAGCTCTACAACAATGGCGGTTTGCCTAACCCTTACATGCCAGGTGCAGCGCCTGAAGGTTCTGTCGATATGATGGTGGCTTCAGCGAAGATGCTGGTGGAAGGCTTTGCTCTGGCGGACGGTTCTCAATTCGCTCCGTTGCGTGACGATCAGGTAGCCATTGGCTTGCCATCTGGACCTAGCAGCGCGAACTCTGGTCAGGCTCCAGTTCAAAACATCTACGACGCTTTAGACTGTCTGATTAAGGGCACTAAGTGTAGTTCTGTTGTTCCGGCGAAACTGTACCCGAACTTCGGCGGCGTGATGACCTGGTCCATTAACTGGGATCAGCACGACGGTTTCAACTTCTCTGTCCCTGTTGGTAACAAGCTAGACCAACTGAACGCAGGCAAGTAAAACGAACTCAAACACAAAGGGGAGCCATTGGCTCCCCTTCTTTATGCATACCTAAATTAAAAACACCGGATAATCTTTTAACTCTGGGATCTTCTCATGCAGCTTCTGTTCTTCTGTTGCCACATCTTTCAGCTGGTCACAGTATTGCTGTGCTTCTTTACGAATCTCTTCAGACTGTCCTTGGATTTTCTCTTTTAAAGAATCTTTAAGAGCACTCATCTGTTTTTGCATTTCGGTAAAGTTAATGCCACCGTCGGTTTTCATTTTTTCCGACAACGCCGAAAAAGCGCTCGAGAAAAACTCACCATTAAAGGTTTGCATGGCACCTTCAAAGTCTTTCTTCCAATTGCTGAAAGCATCTTTGAATGCATTTTCCTTCAGGATGAACTCGCCTTCCTGATAGTAACGTGACTCAAGCTCTGAATAGAAATCATCAATCGCTGTTTTCACATTGCTAAACGCTTCGCTATTGTCAAAGCTGGCACTGACGTCATCCACAATGTCTTTCGCCAGATCAGCACCGTTATTGGCAATGTCTTTGGCTCTTGGGACATACTCGTTCATTTTTTCGCGGTAAGTGTCGACTGCCTGAGCTTGCCACTCACTGAGTGACAATTTTTCTCCATTAATGAATACGTTGTTGTCTTTGTCGATCAGAACTTTCGCCTGACCTTGTTGATATACTTCGACTTCATGTCCGTCCAAATGGACTTCATTTTCTACATCTACTTCGCATTGAGACGCATGTGAGTAAGTACTCATTGTCAGCAATACCAATCCTATCCATTTTTTATACATAGTCACCTCAACATCGACCACTACTTCGCCCAAGTTAGCAAAGTGAGTGAGTAAAATGTCAGTAGTTTGTTATATAAGGGAAACAATTTCGTATTCGGTTCGCTGATGTCCCGCTTGCAGAAACACTTCATCTCCCAAGTATTTTCCCTTCAATTCTTGTCCAAGAGGCGCTTGCAGAGTCACAACAGCAACTGGTTCGCCATTCATATCAACACTCATTCCACCTGCAGAAGGACCGATAAAATACCAGAAAGTTTTGCCTTCTCGGTTTTCAAGTTGGATCAGTGCTGTCATGCCTATCGGTGTATCTTCGTCATACTCACGCAAGATCAGTTCTGAGTACAAGCGGATATTTTCTTCACACTCAGCCACTCTCTGAGCCTGACCATGCGCCAAGTACGCCGCTTCCAGTGCCAGAGTGTCGTACTTGTGTTCGGGTACGGTTTCTTCATCTGTCGCAGAATCAATGGCAGTTTGCGCAGCGCTGTGCGCGGTTTGATGTGTGCGTTGCAATTCAACCAGAAATGCCTGTCGGAGTTCAGACTTGTTCATATTCTTTTGATTATGGTTTCCAATGAACTGCTAGAATACTCGCA
>NZ_AFWJ01000127.1 GCF_000222685.1 Vibrio nigripulchritudo ATCC 27043
GATATCGATGAAGGTGTTGATTAGCTCTTGGGTACTCATAGCGTCCTTTTCACAATGTGTGATCGGTTTGTTAATCGTTGTAGTGTGTTTATCTTAATTTCGAATACCAATCTGAACCAGAAGCAAACACCACATATTTGCCAAAAACGCCATTAAAGCTACACGACAGAAATGGCTGATTTTTTTAAAAACAATTAGTTAGTTAGATTTTATTTTGTCATTATTGGAATAAATAACATTGTATTTTTCCAAAAATGACATAATTGTCTGAGTGTGAAAGTTAAATTTTATGTGAATGAAAAGTGATCTGGTGCAAGGTTTTGAATGTGGAGACTTAATGGATAATATTGGTGATGAAGCGAGGTTATTTTGAATGTTAAAACTCGAACTATGCTGAATTTTGCGTTTAAATCTTCAGTCATTTTTTATTAACTGCTTGATTATTGGAACGTAAAAAAATATTTAAGCTGTGAAGTGTTAGGCTAGTGTTTCTTGTCTTTAAGGGAGTTAAAGCACAAATGTTTGATTGGTCAAAAAAGAAGATTGCAAAATCGGTAGCTAAAGAAGTGACCCCTAGGCTAGCTGTAAAATACGGCATAAAAGAGCATTACTCTAAAGAGGAAATAGACTGGGCGTTAGTGGCGCTCGATAAGAAGTCTGATCTAAGCTACAGCAATTATGCTTATGGCATGATGGCTAGCCAAAGCTTATACATGTCTCTTGGTCTAAGTTCATCTTTTGGTGCGCACCCAGATTTTCATCGAGAAGTCAGCGAGATTCTCTTTAATCATCCTTCTGCAACAACAGCGAATAAATATTTGGAATATGCATCCACTCATGGTGTGAGTACACCGAAACCTGATGTATCGCATGATGGTTTTGGTTCTGCTGGAGCGGAATCTGATTTTAGTTCTGGTGGGGGAGATTCAAGCTTCTAGAAAGAGCATTCCAATAAAAAGCCAGGGTTAATAACAGGTTATCTATGGTTACTTGTGTTTCCTTTCCCTCTCAGCCGCACACTCAATTCCCCCGGTGTGGTCAGTAAAAAGGTTTTAAATTCTCTGGTCATATGCGCTTGGTCTGAAAAGCCTTGTGCGTATGCAAAGTCGCTGAGCGATACGTTCGGGTTTTCTCTTAGTATTGCCACACTGCTGTGTACGCGGCGAAGGCGCTGAAAGTACTTTGGGCTCATACCGATCCATTCACGGAACTGTCTTTCAACCTGCCTTTGGCTTTGCTGAAACTGCTCGCCAATTTTTCCGTTTGTCGCCAAATGAATCAGCGAAGAACGCTTGGCAAAGCTTGGGTTGTTGAGTTCAATATTGTGGCTGCACCATCGGTATAGGGTTGATAAGAGGGCACTATGATTGGTTTGTGTTGTGAGTTGGGTATAGAGTTCAGATAAGAGCGCTTGTGAGCTGGAGGCGTCTGAAAACAAAGATGAAGGCATCATTCCCGGGTGGAATCGCATACCACAAAGTTCGGCGTTTTCTCCTAACTCAATAAACTGTGTTTGCTTGCTGTATTGTTGAAAGTAAATAGGAGTTTTGATGGGCTCGCCTGCCATGCAGACTTCGCCACAGAGCAAGAAGGTGACTCCTGAACCTCCGTCACAATAAAGTGGCTTGGATGTCGAATCGTGCAAACCTTTGACGACTTTAGCCGACCAGATGGCTTGCACATGGTCGGCTAACTTCTTCTTCGGTTTTATGATTCGAAAATCCATTGTGTTGTTAGTTGTTTTTTACTATTTGGTTAACCCGACAAGCTGCCGATTTCGGGCTTGAATGTTTTGGCAATGCGATTCCAGCTATTAATGGCATTCACCGCCAGAGTCAGAATGACGATCCCCTGTTCACCAAACACGTCGAGTGTCGCGGAATAGTCATCATCCGAGGCATTACCTTGTTTCGTCAGAACTTCTGCCCAATACAGTGCAGCCTGTTCTTGTTCACTATACAACGGCATTTCACGCCACGCACTTAACCCAATCAATCGGTGTTCCGATTCTCCGTTTTTTAGCGCATCTTTACTGTGCATATCGATACAAAACGCGCACTGGTTGATTTGCGAAACACGCAGTTTTACCAGCTCCCATAGTTCAACGGAAAGGTGGGGAAGCTGTTCGAACTGAGCCCGAAGATAATTTTCCTGCCCGAGCAGAATCTGAAAGCCCTCTGGGGCTGCGTTGAAATAATCCAATCTAGTTGCCATAAGCCTATCTCCTTTATCGTTTAGCTATAGGCTAACCAGCGTTGAAGCCGATTGATTGAAGAAATTCGACATCAGCTAAGAAAGACGGAAAATCTTATTCAACCTCACACAAATATCGGCAACGGGCTTTTACTGATCACCTGCCTCACGGAAAGGTGCGTGTGTATGTCTTTCACGCTGGTTATTCGGTGTAGTTTTCGGGTAAAGGCTTCGTACCCTGCCAGATTAGGGCTGACGACTTCGAGCAGATAATCGTAGCCGCCCGACACAATGTGCGCACTTACAACTTCTTCAATGTTTTCCAACTCTTCTTCAAACTTTTCTATCGACTCAGCCTGGTGGTTATTGAGGCTGACTTCCACAAAAAAACTCATTGCAATGCCGACTTTTTCCCGGCTCAGGTTCGCCTGATAGTCTTCGATATACCCCTCATCTTCGAGGCGTTTAAGGCGTCTGGCGCAGGGAGAAGGAGAGAGCCCGACTCTTTCAGAAAGCTCTGCGGTAGATAAGCGTCCTTCTTTTTGAAGCACGGAAAGGATGTGGCGATCAATTCTGTCCATAATCTGTTTGGCGGTTTTCGTTAATAATTGAGTTAATCATGATGGAATCCACCAATCATGGCAAGAAACTGTGCCACATTCGCCGAATAAGTGCGGCTGATCTGATGAATAATTTGTCTGTTCGAAATTCGTGTTCAGGTATTTTGTTATGGAAAAAGTCGCCAGCTATTTTCAATCCACTGTAGGTTTCCCAAATGTATCTCCTAATTTAAAGGGGTACGCTGTTATCACATTAGTGCTGTTTATCTGGACAGGATTTGCTCTTTCCATCCGAGCGATTGGATCGTCGCCATTGGCTACAGCGGATGTTGCGTTGATACGCTTCTTGGTTCCCGTTGTTTTACTATTGCCTTTTACCGCTCGTTACCTGAATGAAATCAAACAGGTAAAAATGACCGATATGATCATGATTTTACTTGGTGGTGTGCCATTTCTCTTTATCGCTTCTCTGGGGGCAAACTACGTTCCTGCTGCGTATGTAGGCACTGTTCTGGCAGGAACCCCACCATTTTTTGTCGCAGTGATTGGGTGGTTATTCTTCCGTAATGCTCTATCTCTTAAGCGAGTTGTTTCGCTGGCTCTGATTATGCTTGGCGTTGCCATTATGGTTGTAGGGCAGGGTATGGGAATTTCTGGCGAATTTCTAAAGGGCATCGCGGTACTGTTAAGTGCGAGTACGGTTTGGGCTGTCTACACCATGAGCTTGAAGCGTTCAGGGTTAAGCCCTGTTGCCGTCACCATCTTGATTTCCTGGTGCTCTTTGTTGATAACACTTGCGCTGGTTTTAAGTGGTTCCGTATCCAGCCAGTTTGGAAGCTTCTCTTTGGGTGATGCAATGCCATTTATTCTGGTGCAGGGGCTTTGTGTGGGCTTGTTTTCCACGATAGGCTATAGCTATGCCATAAGGCAGCTCGGCTCGGATCAGGCCTCCATCATTGGCTCTCTATCTCCAGCATTAACGGCGCTTGCGGCTGTGCCAGTGTTTGGAGAGGGATTAACAATCGCGATTGCAGGCGGGATAAGCTTGACCGTGATAGGGGTAATTTTGTCTAACCGTTCTTAAGGCAATCTTCCAATTGTCATCAACTTGAACCTGATTCACTGCGCAGTGATGTCTTTGAATTTCTAAAGGTTCTTACGGTTAAGTTCTAATTTGCTACTGGAGTGCTAAAACTCATAGTTATCTAACTTAACGATGTGCGAGCCGTGCACTTCGCTCACATTAAGTTCGCTGGCAATAGTTTCAACATTGGAGTAGTTGATACCGCCACCGGGAACGATGGTTAGCTTGCCCTTTGCCATGGCTATGGTCTCTTTCAGATAAGCGATGTCGATGGGCTCCGAAATAGGGCAGCCATGAGAAAGAATATGAGAAACACCCTGCTCATGTAGCCAGTCAATCGTTTCTTGATGCTCCGATCTTGGAATACTGTCAAACGCCATGTGAAATACCGTTTTCAACCCCTCAGCAGATTCGAGTATTTTTAGCGTGGCTTCTTTATCGATCGAGTTATTCTGGTTTAAACAACCAAAATCAATCGCATCGGCACCGAGTTCTCTGGCGAGCTTAATATCGGTCTGCATAATTTCAATTTCTTGCGGTGTATATGTAAAGTTGCCTTTACGAGGTCTTATACAGACTACAACCGGAATATTATTTTTATGTGCGTATTCAATCGATGCTTTCATTACGCCGTTACTTACGGTTGTTCCCTGTTCTAAATAATTATCTTTTAAGCTGATTCTGTTTGCGCCATTTTTTATGGCATCCGGTATGGAGGTGAAATTCTCCACACAAATTTCTTTGATCATAATATTTCCTGATTGTCATTAAGTGATGAATGGGTATTTGGAACTATTTGCTTTTAAAGAGGTGAACTATTTCAGAAATAGCCGCTTTATCTGTAACCGGAATCTGATAGTCATCTATATCGTTCGCCCCCATTTTGCTGTGCTCAGAGGTAAACATCATTTTCGTCGGGCGAGTCGTTTTTCCTGAAAGATGCAATTCTTTCACTCTGGTTTTCGCAGCAAGGTCTTTGGCGTTATCGGCATTCACACCAGCGCCTGCCATGATGGAAATGCGGTCTCCAGCCTGTTGGACAAGGCTTGCTAACGTGTTTGTACCTAACGGGGCGGTTGCAGCAAGCCCAGAAGTCAAAACCCGCTCACAACCGAGGCTGATAATGTCTTCCAGCCCTTTTTCTGCATTATTGCAATGATCAAATGCGCGATGAAAGGTGACACCGAGCTTCAGTTGGTGTGCGTAATCGCAGAGCTTTCTTGCGTGCTGCATATGAATGTGCCCTGTGGATGTTAATGCACCAAGTACAACGCCCTGCAACCCAGCTTGTTTCGCGCAGGTTATGTCTGACATCATAATGTCTATTTCATTTTCGCTATAAAAGAAGTCCCCTTGGCGAGGTCGAATAATAGCGTATACCGGTATGCTCGATATTCTTCCGGATTGTTGCATTAATCCATAACTAGGTGTTAATCCACCCAAGGCTAATGCCGAGCAAAGTTCTATTCGGGTTGCGCCTCCTGCAATGGCGCTATAAAGAGACTCGATATTTCCGATCGACACTTCAATTTCCATATCCATAATAAATTCCTCCATTTTCGAATGTATATTTGATGGAATGAATAATTCTCATATCTGGTTTTATCGATATGAGCGCTTTAATTATTTACATGGACTTTAATCGTGAACCAAAGTGTTGATACACGTAGTCATTATCGAAGCCATCTACATTCTGGCTGGAAAATATAAGCGGCGTGACACCTTGTTTTAAAGCTTCTTTCTGCGATTCGACAACAAGCATATTCATGATCAGAATGCCTGCGATGCTGGAAAATGCCCCCGTTACTTTCCCGTTCACGTTACACAACCCATCACCTGGTGGCACCTGGTTATCAATGACGATATCTGCAATATCCATCAGTTTCAGACCTGAGCTATGACGGCTCGGATACTTAGACGACTGCTCGACCGAGGTTATCGC
>NZ_AFWJ01000126.1 GCF_000222685.1 Vibrio nigripulchritudo ATCC 27043
ACGATAAATGCGCTTCTTCAAACGCGTGTAATCGGCAACATCATGATCCAACCTTTGACCCACAACGATACAACGTAACGTTTGTGTTCCCGTATTGGTCATTGAGTGCGCTTCTCCACCAGCCGGAAACCCAATAAAGTCACCTTCCGAAATTTCATATGAACTTTCACCGATATAAGCAGTAGCTTTACCTTCTAGTACGTAAACACATTCATCTTCGAAGTAATGCACGTGGTGCTCTGTGGAGTCATATCCCGGCTCTATTTCGATAATATGAAATCCAAATCCGGTTATGCCGACTAAATCACCTAGTGACTTATTGATTCTTTTAGCGTTTTCATTCAAGAAATGCGTTTTAGCCGTTCCTTCCAGCGCTTCAATCTCATTTTTCTTTACGATTCCATGTTTCATATTGCTCTTACGCTCACATCAAGAGTTAATCCGATAGTGTTCACATTTATTTAATATTTCTGTCAATAAACACCATTTAAGCTGTAACAAATCGTTTCTAGGATCTAGTTTTGAAAATATAAATGTTCATTTGAAAACTAAAATATGAAACCCGATCCACGACAACAAGACATACTAAAAATGCTCAACGAGCACGGATTTGTCACGACAGAAGATCTCGCTAAGCACTTTAATCTCACAACTCAGACCATGAGAAGAGACATCAATATCTTATGTGAGATGGGGCTAGCCAAACGCAAGCATGGTGGTGTAGCCCTTCCCCCTGCAATGCAAAATCAAAACTTTTCTGCACGTGCCAGCTTTAATGAGTCAGTAAAGAAAAAGATAGGCGAAATTGCTGCTCAGTACATTGAGCCTGAGAGCACTTTGTTCCTTGGATATGGTTCTACCGTTATCGGGCTGGCACAGTCACTACCAAGACAAATCGCGCTAACGGTCGTCACCAACAACCTCAACGCTGCCTTGATCCTCAGCGGTTATCCCAACATAGAAACCTGGCTCACCGGTGGAAAAATTAGAAACCAACATAAGGACATGACGGGTTTTACCGCCACTGAGCTGTTGCGTTCTTTTAGAGCAGACCTTGCTGTTTGCAGTATTGCCGGAATTTCTGAAACGGGTGAACTGCATGAATTCCAGTATGAAGAAGCAGAAATCACTCGCCTGATACTCAAGAACAGCAAAAAGACGTTTTTACTCGCAGACAGCAGCAAGTACCTACGCAGTGCGACTGTCAGTTTTGCCCACATGAAAGATATCGATACGCTCTTCACTGATTGTGAAGACTCAACGTTAGCCGATTTATGTAAGCAGTCAGACACCCATTTGATTCTTACGGAGGAGCACTCATGAGTTACCTCCAGATAAGCAACATCAAGAAGCGATTTGCCGACAAGGAAGCGCTAAAGAACATTGATTTTCAAGTGAACAAAGGCGAGTTTGTTGCGCTGCTTGGTCCTTCCGGATGTGGGAAAACCACCTTACTAAGAATTCTTGCAGGCTTGGAAACCGCGACTGAGGGGCAATTCTTTATCGATAACGAAGACGTGACGACCCGTTCGCCTAGTGACAGGCACATCAGCATGGTCTTTCAGTCCTATGCGTTGTTCCCCCACCTTTCGGTAAAAGAAAACATCTTATTTGGTTTGAAGGCACGTAAAGTCCCCGCCAAAACTCAGAAACAAAGGCTGGAAGAAGCCGTTAATCAGGTTGGATTAGCCGACTATCTGAACAAATTGCCTTCCCAACTTTCAGGTGGCCAACGGCAGCGTGTTGCTCTGGCGAGATCTATCGTATCGCACCACCCAATCTGTTTGATGGACGAACCGCTCTCCAATCTCGATGCACAGCTCAGAGCCGATATGCGAAGCGAGCTTCGTCAGCTTCAGCAAGATCTTGGGCTAACGGTGATTTACGTTACTCATGATCAGGTAGAAGCCATGTCAATGGCAGACAAGATCGTCTTACTCAATCAGGGTGTAATTGAACAAATTGGCAAACCCCAAGGATTGTATCAACACCCTGCAACAACATTTTCTGCCCGTTTTATCGGAAGCCCTCCGATGAACCTGCTTCAACTGAAAAACAAGCCGTTTCTGACAGGCATCAGACCCGAACATATGCGCGTGGAGCAATCGGGAGAAAGCTGCACCGTAATAAAAGCCGATTATCACGGAGACAGTACCTTAGTCACTGCCGAAATCGAAGGTAACCAGCAGCTTTGTATCAAGCTGGATGGTCACCAGACACTTCAAAAAGGTGACTTGCTCAGTGTCAGTTGGGATGACAGCGACTGTTGTTATTTTGATCCTGACACTCAGCGACTTTTACCCACACCCCAAACTCAAAAATTCGCTACTGTTTAGTTAAGGATAAAACCATGAAAGCGATAAAGCGTGCTCTTGGACTCAGTATTTTAGCCAGTTCTTCTTTGGCGTATGCCGCAGATAAAACTGAACTCACTATGTACTACCCCGTAGCCGTTGGAGGCGCACTGACTCAGGTTGTCGACGGGATGGTCGACGATTTTGAGAAACAAAATCCAGACATCTCAGTTACCGCTATTTACGCCGGTAACTACGACGACACTCGCGTAAAAGCACTCGCCGCCCTGAAAGCAGGAGAGCCTGTACAAACTTCTGTGCTTTTCTCTATCGATCTGCTCGAACTGAAACGCATGGGTGTTATTCGCCCGTTCGATGACTTTGCCAAAACTTCTGAAGACAAAGCATGGCTGAATAGCTTCTACCCTGCGTTGATGGAAAACGGACAGCACGAAGGCAAAACCTACGGCATCCCCTTCCAGCGTTCCACAATCGTCATGTACTACAACAAAGACGCATACCGAGCTGCTGGTTTGGATCCAGAATCACCACCTACGACATGGAAAGCATTAAGAGAAACCGCTGCAAAACTGGTGAAAAAAGACAGTTCAGGAAAAGTAACCCAGTGGGGAATGATGATTCCTTCTACAGGTTACCCATACTGGATGTTTGGTGCTCTGACGAAGCAACAGGGTCAGACACTGATGTCTTCTGATGGGAAAACCGTCAACTTCAACAGCCCCAAAGTGGTTGAGGCTCTCGAGTTCTGGAAAGACTTGGGAACTAAAGATCAGGTAATGCCAAAAGGCACCATTGAATGGGGAACGCTTCGTCAGGAGTTTCTTGAAGGCAATACCGCAATGATGTGGCACTCGACAGGTAACCTTACTGCCGTACTTAAAAATGCCAAATTTGACGTTGGTGTTGCACAACTGCCTGCAAATGCAGAGCTTGGTTCGCCAACAGGTGGCGGTAACTTCTACCTGCTTAATTCTGGCACAGATTCCGAGCAAAAAGCTGCATACAAGCTGGTGAAGTTTATGTCTTCACCTGAGCGAAGTGCGCAGTGGAGTATTGCCACGGGTTACGTTGGTGTCAGTGAAGCGGCTTACCAGACCGAAGCGCTAAAAACCCACGCGCAAAAGGTGCCTCAGGCAGTGGTGGCTCGCGACCAACTTAAACACGCCACAGCAGAGCTGGCAACTTACGAAGCCGGACGGGTCAGAAAGGCACTGGATGACGCCATTCAGGCAACGCTTACCGGACAGAGCTCTGCCCAACAGGCACTCGATAAAGCGCAGAAACATGCTGAACGCTTGTTAAAACGCGCTACGCGATCTTAATCACTTGAACCAGAGCGGACGAGGTATTTTCCGACTCCGCTCTATTTCGGATAACTTATGTATTTACGCTTTAGCCAAATACCCAACTCACTGCTCGCCTGGTTGCTGCTGTTACCTGCATTGGTTTTGTTGAGCAACTTTACGTTTATACCTGCGTTTAACAGCTTCTTTACCAGCTTTTTCTATCAAGGAAGTGAAGGTACAACGTTTGTCGGTGCAGAGAATTTAGAGTATTTGCTGGATGACCCTATTTTTCTTCAGGCTTTGGTTAACAACGGCTGGTATGCGCTGGTCACTGTTCCTGTGTCGATTGTTTTAGCGCTTGCAATGGCAGTCTGGGTGAATGAAAACATCTTCGGACGCGGATTTCTTCGCCTTGCCTATTTCATCCCGACTATGCTGCCTATGGTCGCTGCCGCGAATATCTGGTTGTTCTTCTATTCGCCAAACATTGGGCTATTCAATACCGTTCTTGGATACGTAGGAATAGAACCAAGAAACTGGCTGGGAGATCCAGATACGGCACTGGGTTCTTTGATGTTACTCACCATATGGAAAGAAGCTGGCTTTTTCATGATCTTCTACTTAGCCGCTTTACAGGCGATTCCAGGGGAGCTGAACGATGCGGCAAAAGTTGAGTCGCCAAGTTACTGGTATCGATTCAGAAGAGTCACCTTGCCCCTGCTTGGACCCACAACCTTGTTTGTTCTCATTAATGCGCTAATCAATGCATTTAAACTGGTCGATCACCTGTTCATTCTCACCAAGGGTGGTCCGAACAATTCCAGTACCTTGCTGCTCTATTACATCTACGAGACGGCGTTTTCTTACCTAGATCATGAATACGCTTCCAGCCTGACGTTGGTGTTATTGCTGTTACTTGCAGTCTGCTCAGGCGTTCAGTTTTTACTCAGCCGTAACCGGGTGCACTATCGATGAATCAGAATCACATAACTCCCTGGTCAAAGGTCATCAATGGCATTGCCAGTTGGCTGCTCGGATTACTCTGGGTGTTGCCTTTGCTTTATATGGTTTGGGCGGCATTCCATAGCGGCTCTGATGCCATTTCATTTGATCTGAGTTCCCCCTGGCGACTCGATAACTTTTTTGAAGCTTGGACGATGGCACCATTTGTCACCTACATGTGGAATACCTTCTGCTTCGTCACTTTGCTGCTCGCTCTACAAATTGTGGTTTGCACCCTCGCGGCCTACGCGCTTGCAAGACTGGATTTTAAAGGTAAGAGCATCATATTCGGTGCCATATTACTGCAACTGATGATCATGCCTGAAGCGCTCATCAGTGAGAATTATCAACGAATTGCAAATCTTAATGCGATCGATACCTATTCGGCGATCGCCCTTCCCTATATCGCCAGCGCGTTTGGGATATTCTTGTTACGTCAGACTTTTATGCAGGTTCCTCAGGAGCTTGAAGACGCAGCGAGAGTAGAAGGATTGAGTAGATTCGCCACCATCTTAAAAGTTTACGTACCGCTAGCAAAGCCGACTTACCTTGCCTACGGTCTTGTCTCGATATCCTACCACTGGAACAATTTTCTCTGGCCTGTCGTAGTGACCAACACAGAGCAAAGCCGCCCTATTACGGTTGGAATCGCGCTGTTCGGATCACCGGAAATCGGGGTCGATTGGGGCGTTCTGAGTGCGGGAACACTGATTTCTATATCGCCTTTGCTGGCAATCTTTCTTATCTTCCAAAAACAATTCATGCAGTCTTTTATGAATTCGGGTCTTAAATAATGAATGCAAAAGAAACCAATACTTATTACGAAATGACCACCCCAAGTCTTATTTTTACCGATGTAGACGACACGTTGACTCATAACGGTGAGCTGCCTGTCGAAACGCTCCATGCTTTGTATCGATTAAGAGAAGCAGGAATTGAAGTGGTTCCCGTTACCGGTGCATGTGCCGGCTGGTGCGATCAGATTGCCAGATTATGGCCAGTTCAGGGGGTCATTGGGGAAAACGGGGCGTTCTCCATTACAAAAAGCAACGGCAGCATTGATTTCTTCGATACGGTTTCAGACGAAGATCGAAGAATAAACAGAGAATGTCTTCTGAAGATAGTTGACCGAGTCACCACCGAAGTCCCTTCACTACTGCCAGCAAAGGACAATATGTATCGACGATACGATGT
>NZ_AFWJ01000125.1 GCF_000222685.1 Vibrio nigripulchritudo ATCC 27043
CTACAAATTGTCTCATCCGGTGAAAACTTACCAGCAATGGGGAAGGGAGTAGAGCTGTTTACAGAAATCGCAGAAGGCGAACGTGTCCATCTCATGACAGGATCTAAAGAGCGACTCATCAGCCGGGCTGGCAAAGTCATTCAATTAACTAATGACGCCTGTATTGATATGGGCGAACCGTTAGGTGCCATCAACATATTCTGCGCGGGATCCATGCTTCACATAGAAAGTGCAATGAATACAGTGTGCGAACAGGTACACAGTGCACTTAAGAATCAACCTTTTATCTGCCCATTCACGTATGGCGAACAGGGTAGGTTTGAAAACGGTATAAATGCGCACGGCAACCTTATGGTGTCTTCCGTTGTGTTTCATCAAAGTAAGAGAGTCTAATGAACGCTTTTGATAAAGAGCAGCTCCAAGAAGCCCTTTTTGAATTACAAAAAAGCAAAGAAAAAGAACAAAAACTGCTTGATGAAAACAGAGCGATCCTTGCCTCTCTCTCATCGATGACGGGGGCAAGTAACAAACACCAGATATTTAATGGTCTGCTTACCGTTCTGCGCAAATACATCAATTTTGAAGATGCCATCGTACTTTCCCGCAGCCCAGGGGAAACGGCTTTTCAGACTCTGCTGAGCACCAACAAAGTATTCCGCGACCAGGAATGGCAACAGGACGACAAACTCGACCGCGCTATTCTGGGCGAAAGCATCATCATCTACCAGCCCGAATCTCTGCTGCAATTCAGCCATTTCAACTCCATCCTGCAAGATCAGGTCAAATCTCTACTGATGACAGGCGTAGAGTCAGAAGCCAGTCAGTCGGTGATTCTGTTCATTGGCAACCGCAAAGGGCAGTTCTCCGTTGCCTGTAAGGATATTCTCGCCAGGCTGATACCGCTTATTGAACGGGCTGTTATTGATATCGACTACAAAGAGAAATTGCAGTCTTTGGTCGCAACCCGAACCAGTGAACTCAGACAAAACCGAGAGCGATTCCGAGACTTTGCCAACAGTGTAGGGGACTGTCTGTGGGAGACCAACAGTAGTTACCGCGTCACTTACATCTCCGATATTTCACCCATCAAAGTGGATTATCACGGTCAATGTATTCAAGCCATGCTGGGCGACATTCCAGAGCTTAAAAAGCTCAATGCGGCAATGGAATCACGTCAGCCGATACGCGATCTGGAATGGTGCTATAACCAAGAAGAAGGGATTTGGCTAAGCATAAGCGGCGCACCTCTTTACGATTTAGAAGGTGAGTTTTTTGGCTACCGTGGCACGGTAAAAGATATCTCTCAAAGTAAGCAGCGTTACCTTGAGCTACAACGTGCAAGAATGGAGGCGGAAAAAGCCAATCAGGCAAAATCCCAGTTCCTTGCAATGATGAGCCATGAAATCCGAACGCCTCTGAATGCCATTCTTGGGCTGATTGATGTTCAGCTTTCCAAGTGCACTAACAAAAACAATACCGAAGTCTTAAGAATGATGGAGTCATCCGCTGAGCTTTTGCTTGCAATTATCAGCGACGTACTTGATCTGTCAAAAATAGAGTCGGGCAGCTTTGAACTGGATACAAAGAACGTCAATTTACGTGACATTGTCACAGGTAACTTGCAGCATTATCAGTCACTTGCTAGCGATAAAAACCTACAGCTCTCTCTGAATCTAGCAGAAGACATTCCGAAAGAAATCCACACCGATTCAACCAGGTTGTCGCAGATTCTGTTTAATCTGGTTGGCAATGCCGTCAAGTTTACAGAGTCGGGAGAGATCAACGTCGATGTTCGCACGCAGGGCAATCAAACGTTGGTGATTCAGGTTGCCGATACTGGTATTGGAATGGATGATTCCGTACTAGAGAAGCTGTTTAAACCATTTGTCCAAGCCGACGGTTCGATAACCCGAAAATACGGAGGCACAGGGCTAGGGCTCGCAATATCTAAGCAGCTTGCCAGATTACTAGGCGGTGATATCACGGTAAACAGCACCCGCCACCAAGGCAGCAAGTTCACCGTAACCTTACCGATAATCGGCTCCAAAAGTGATGTAGGAAAAAACGCTCGCAACAGCGACGTTATCCATTCTCAGAATAAACTGAACATTCTTGTTGCAGAAGACAGCCCAGCAAACCAGATGGTGATAAAACTGATGCTGTCTAATCTTGGTCACAACGTCCACATTGTGCCTAATGGGGTTGCAGCCGTTGAGTATGTCGAGAAAAACCAGAACAACCTGGATGTGATATTCATGGACATTTCAATGCCAGAAATGGACGGTCTGGCTGCTACTAAAGTACTTCGCAAGCAAGGGGTAACGCTGCCCATCATTGCGCTAACCGCGCACGCAATGAATACCGACAAAGACCAATGTCTTGCGGCAGGCATGGACAAATTTGTCGCCAAACCAATCAGGGCAAAAGACATACAGGAAATCTTAAAAGCCTACTGCTAAACGACAATATTTGCGTTTAGTTACACGCCTTAGCCTTTGCTTACAACGCACAGTGATTCATTTCACGCTTTTATACTCAACATCCAAGGTTGATATCAAAAGCCAATTAAATGAATTACTGTTCTGCTGTGTTTTCCCAGTAAGGTTGTATCGTGAAAGCCATTTCCAGGTTATTGTACAAACTATTAAAAGTTAAAAAGCTTCAACGCAAAATAGACAAGTTCTTTTCCTTTCCCAAGCGAATCCAATCGAAAGTTCAAAAATTCTTAAAAGTCATCCCATTTACCTCAAGCCGTTCAAATAACAGAAAGCCACCGGCATCAAAAACTTATCGCGCAACAGGAAAGCTCGCCTGGGGAAAGAAAGTTTCACCTGAATTTCGAGTCAAAGTCGAAGAGATAAGTAAGCGCCTTAATATCGATCCTAACTTCCTAATGGCTTGTATGGCATTCGAAACAGCAGAAACATTCAGCCCAGCCATCAAAAACGGAGCGGGCAGTGGAGCTACCGGTTTGATTCAGTTTATGCCTGCGACAGCAAAAGGATTGGGAACATGCACAAAAAAGTTGGCTAGAATGAATGCTATAGACCAACTTGACTATGTCGAAGCTTATTTCAAACCGTACCGTAGTAGGATGCGCTCACTGGAAGACGTGTACATGGCGATTCTTTATCCCGCAGCGATTGGAAAGCCGACGTCTCACGTGTTATTCAAGAAAGGAACGATAGCTTACCGCCAGAACGCTGGGCTCGACCGCAAAAAGTCAGGGAAGATCACCATAGCAGACGCTTCATATCAGGTCAGAACCAAATTAGAAAAAGGACTGCAATCAAACTTGTGTAGCTAGAACAAAGCTGAGTGCGCGTGATAAGAGTTAGATGCATGCGACAACGGCAAGCAAAGTTGAAGTTGTAGATGCAAGAGCCTAAATGAACTAAATCTAATAGTCATTTTCTTAATCTCTGATTAAAGAAATGACTATTAGGTATTTTATGGTAAATAGGATTATTGTTAAATTGAGCGGCTTTCGAAGGGAAAGGGAGAGCTGAATGCATCAGAATCGACGTAGACTGACACCTTATTTAACATAATATACATAATGCGTACTGAGCGAGCTTTATTTAACATTCCCATTTTTTTAAATGACATTCTCATATAAAATCATGCGCACTTAGTTACCTATATAATGTTGAGTATGACTAAAAGAATCTGGAACTACTTTTTTGATAACCCAACCATCTTTATTACGTTTTGTATTGGCTACATTTCATGTGTTGGGCTATTTAATGAGTTCACCTTTTATCAGAAATACAATATCAACTTTCTACACTTCGCTGATTTAGAAGACTTTTTAATATGCGGTATTCGGATCATCCCTGCCGTTTTAGCTATCGCCTTCATACAGTTTTTGTATTTTAAGTTACTTATTATCGTTCTAGAATTCGACGTCGATAAGGAGTTACAGGGCGACTTTGGCAAAAGTGAATACGTGGATTCGTCAAAGTTCAAAGACAACTACCACGTCATCCTCAATAACATAAGAAGATCTCACAAACCTAATCATAAAAATGCTCAAGGCAGTAAATTCGGAAACACGCTTAAACGGCTTCGCACAAAGTACCTAAAATTTATACGAGATACTTTCGTCGTTGTTTCCATTATAGTGTTGGTCGGCTGCCCATATTTTCTTGTCCAGAGCACAAGCCAGATTCGTTATATTGACGTTAAAACAACTACCGTTCGATATGATGTCAAGGTACAAGAAGGTAAATCCGTCGTCACTATTGAGGATTTGAACTTGATATCAAAAACATCTAGCTCAATGATATTTATGAAATACTCTGACGTTGAAAGCGTGCTCATTCTAAATAAGAACATGATCATATCTATGAAAAAGAATTGAGATGTTAAGGAGATGCCCTCTGTTGTATACCCTATATCCCCTGCACTCTTAAGCTAAAAGTAGTTACCCTAAGCGCTAACTGGTCAATAATACTAGTAGGTCTCTGATACTTTTGTCTATTTAAACCATTCTCAATAAGCTCAAATTCGTTTGAGCCTTATCTCATTTCAAATTAATGATTCTTTCTCTCTATATAAACGCATTTCATAATCGTGAGTCAAAACAAATACTCAGGCTAGGTTTATGACACTACTTCAACTAATTCTTCTGGTTTCTTTATTTATTATCGTTTTATCTTTTAAGCTCGCCGCTGGTAAAAACCGAAAAGGCGCTTCTAAATTAACAAATAAGTATCAGTATCAACCTAGAAGGTACCTTACGACGAAAGCAGAACTCTCCTTCTACCATGCGCTTAATAACGCGGTTGGCGACAAATACAGAGTGTTCAGTAAAGTGCGGATTGCTGATGTTATTGCCCCTAAGAAAGGCTTATACAATAAGAAAGAATGGCGAATTGCGTTTAACCAAATTAGCGCGAAGCATTTTGATTACGTGCTGTGTTGCCCTAAAACCTTGGAAATTCTCTATACGGTTGAACTGGACGACGCTTCTCACCAGAAACCTTCTCGTATCAAACGCGATCAGTTAATCGAACACACTTGTGAAAGTGCCGGAGTAAAGCTTATTCGTGTACCTGTGAGTTCAGGTTATAACCCAGAGCACATTGCTTCACTTTTTGATGAATCCACGCCTGACTCAGCAGCTTCTTTTGCTTAAAAACCAGTTAAATAAGCTTTATTACCTACACCCTCGCCTTTAGCGACGCATATTCTCTTGTGTTGCTAAAGGTTTCTCAACTCCATACACACCTTAAAGATCAATGAATGTTAATGGATAGTCATTGATCAATTTTCACCCCGCTATTGATATAGAAAACAATAAAACAAGACTTCACTCACTGTTTTTGGTTATTTTTTAACCCACCATGTATGACAAGAGCAGAGTTAATAAATTCATAAATGAGAATATCTAAATCGAAACTGGCGATTGACCAGATTGTTTATGACCTATTGAAAGAAAACATTCAGCCGGGCTCCTTTCTTAAAGGAGAAAACGAATTGGCACTTGCAATGGGCGTATCGAGAACATCGGTAAGAAGCGCATTACAAACGTTAGCCAGCAAAGGGCTGATTACCATAACCCCCAAGGTAGGAAGCGTTGCCAACACACCAGATAAATGGAATTGGCTGGATCACGACGTTTTGCGCTGGGTGGCTGAATTCAAAGAGTCCGATACCTTTATTCCCCACCTGCTTGAAGTGCGTTTAATGGTAGAACCAAACGCAGCAGCGTTAGCGGCGTTAAATGCCACCGGAGACAACCTAGCCGCGATAGAAAAAGGCTACAACCTGATGGAAACAGGTTTGGCGGAGGGCGACCGAGAGAAAGTCAGAATGGGTGATATAGAATTTCATAAGCAGCTTTTAGTGGCGACC
>NZ_AFWJ01000124.1 GCF_000222685.1 Vibrio nigripulchritudo ATCC 27043
CACGAAAATCACGTCATTAAAAAACTATGATTTTATTCACATCACGGGCTGCTTATTTTTCCCATGATAGTTATTCACATGTTACTCCACGCTTAGTCACGACTTATCAAGAGTCTCATGTGAATAAATTAAAAGATAAATAATAACAATACATTAACTAGAGTGAGGTATCCCTATGGATATACGAAACTCAGTGATATTAATCACCTCTGCAGGCTCAGGGCTAGGCAGTACATTGGCAGTGCACTTTACCTCTTTGGGGGCACGCGTTGTTGTCGCGGACACAGATTCGATAGCGCTTTTGGATACAGTGAAACGTTGTCGGACTCTGTCTGATGGTATTTATTATTATCCGCTACCGGATCACTCTTCTGAGAGTATCCAGTCTTTGTTTAACTACATCGATGAGCGGTTCCCGAATGGTGTTGATGTACTGATCAACAATTGGCCCAGCATGCCACTACCAAGGCTGTTTGGCAGTGAACAGGGAGAGGAGTTCACTCACAAGCTGTCGTCGTTGGCTTCTTCGTTATACGGTTACGGGAAAGCCAGTGCTCTGAGAATGCGCATGCATAAAAAACCGGGAGTCATTGTAAACCTGACGTCTCACCAGCAGCAAACTCTGCCTGAAGGGCTTGAGAATGTGTCGGCGATGATCGTTGGATTTACTCAGACATGGGCTAAAGAGCTCGACCCGTTTAACATCCGAGTTGGGGGGGTTATACCCGCTCAGTTTCGCACTAGAGACAGTGCCAATGGTGATTGGGCATACGTGCAGGATGAGATGATTAGAAACACTGAATATATAGTCTCTAACGACTATTTTAACGGACGGGTAATGGCTGCTGAAGCATAGCCTGCTGAAGAGCAACATCCGACGTTAATCAGGAACGATATGTAATGAAATAGAAAAAGCTCCACCAGAGGTGGAGCTTTGTTTTTCCCGTTAAAGGTTATCGAGTGCTAGCGAAAACCTTTTTACATCTTGCTTACGCTTCAGCTTTAGCTTTCTTTGGTGCCTTCGCTGCTGCTTTAGGTGCTGCTTTCGCTGCTACCTGATCGGCTTTCTTCTTGATTACCGTAGTACCTTCGAACGTTTCACCTTCAATGTATGGCTTACCGTAGTATGCCGCTAGCATAACTTCTTTAAGCTCAGAGATTAGAGGGTAACGTGGGTTCGCACCAGTACATTGGTCATCAAACGCGTCAACTGCTAGGCGGTCAACTACTGCCAGGAAGTCTGCTTCGTTTACACCCGCAGCCTGAATAGACTTAGGAATGTCCAGGTTAGTTTTCAGTTCATCTAACCAGCTTACTAGGCGTTCAATCTTCTGAGCAGTGCGGTCACCAGGCTGAGACAGCTCTAGGTGGTCTGCAACTTCTGCGTAACGACGGCGTGCTTGTGGACGGTCGTATTGAGAGAATGCAGTTTGCTTAGTTGGGTTGTCGTTAGCGTTGTAACGTACCACGTTGTCAATCAACATTGCGTTAGTCATACCGTGTGCAAGGTGGAACTCAGCACCGATTTTGTGAGCCATTGAGTGACAAACACCTAGGAATGCGTTAGCAAACGCGATACCAGCGATAGTTGCAGCGTTGTGAACCTTCTCACGAGCGATTGGGTCGTTTGCACCGTTCGCGTAGCTTGATGGTAGGTACTCTTTCAGCATCTTAAGCGCTTGTAGAGCTTGACCGTCAGAGTATTCATTCGCAAGAACGGATACGTAAGCTTCAAGTGCGTGAGTTACTGCATCGTAACCACCGAATGCACATAGAGACTTAGGCATGTTCATTACTAGGTTAGCATCAACAATCGCCATTTGAGGTGTTAGCTCGTAGTCTGCTAGTGGGTACTTAGCACCAGTCTTGTCGTCTGTAACAACCGCGAATGGAGTAACTTCTGAACCTGTACCTGAAGTTGTTGGGATACATACCATTTCAGCTTTCTGACCCATTTTAGGGAACTTGTAGATACGTTTACGGATGTCCATAAAGCGCATTGCAAGGTCTTCAAATGCTGTTTCTGGGTGCTCGTACATTACCCACATGATTTTCGCTGCATCCATCGGAGAACCACCACCTAGTGCGATGATTACGTCTGGCTGGAAGCTGTTCATTGCATCAGCACCTTTCTGTACAGCAGACAATACTGGATCCGCTTCTACATCAAAGAAAGTTTGCACTTCCATGCCGTTGGCTTTCAGGATGTTGATGGTTTCATCAGCATAACCGTTGTTGAATAGGAAACGGTCAGTTACTAGGAACGCACGCTTCTTACCTTCTAGGTCACCTAGTGCTACAGGTAGGCTGCCGCGACGGAAGTAAACAGATTTTGGTAGTTTGTGCCACAACATGTTTTCAGCTCGCTTAGCTACAGTTTTCTTGTTGATTAGGTGCTTAGGACCTACGTTCTCAGAGATTGAGTTACCACCCCAAGAACCACAACCTAGTGTTAGTGATGGTGCAACATTGAAGTTGTACAGGTCACCGATACCGCCGTGAGTTGTTGGAATGTTGATTAGAATACGTGCTGTTTTTAGCTTGTCACCGAAGTAACGAACACGGTCTGCATTCTTATCTTGGTCAGTGTACAAGCCAGATGTGTGACCGATACCACCAATCTCAACCATAGTAACCGCTTGAGCAACTGCGTCTTCGAAGTCGTCTGCACGGAATAGACCTAGAGTCGGAGACAATTTCTCGTGAGCGAATTCATCGTCGTAAGAAACTTTACCCAGACCTTCACCAACTAGCACTTTCGTGTCTGCTGGTACAGTAACACCAGCCATTTCAGCGATTGCCGGAGCAGGCTGACCAACGATTTTCGCGTTTAGGTTGCCATCGATAAGAAGAACTTTACGTACTTTCGCTGCTTCGTCTTTGCTTAATACGTAAGCTTTGTGAGAAGCAAAACGCTCTTTCACTTCGTCGTAAACTTCATCAACAACGATTGCAGCCTGCTCAGAAGCACATACTACGCCGTTATCGAATGTCTTAGACATTAGGATAGAAGCAACAGCACGTTTGATGTCAGCACTTTCATCGATAACTACAGGAACGTTACCTGCACCTACACCGATTGCTGGCTTACCAGAAGAGTAAGCAGCTTTAACCATGCCTGGACCACCAGTAGCAAGGATAAGAGCGATGTCGTCATGCTTCATTAGCGCGTTAGAAAGCTCAACAGAAGGTTGGTCGATCCAGCCGATGATGTCTTTTGGAGCACCTGCTGCTACTGCTGCTTCCAGTACCAGTTTCGCTGCATCGTTAGTTGAGTTTTTCGCACGTGGGTGTGGCGAGAAGATGATTGCGTTACGAGTCTTCAAAGAGATTAGAGACTTGAAGATTGCTGTAGACGTTGGGTTAGTTGTTGGAACGATACCGCAAATGATACCTGCTGGTTCAGCGATAGTCATAGTACCAAGGCTTTCGTCTTCATCCAGAATGCCACAAGTTTTTTCGTCTTTATACTTGTTGTAGATGTATTCAGAAGCGAAGTGGTTTTTGATTACCTTGTCTTCAACAATACCCATACCAGACTCTTCTACCGCTTGCTGAGCTAGAGGGATACGAGCTTGGTTAGCCGCTAGAGATGCAGCGCGGAAAATTTTATCTACTTGCTCTTGAGAGTAAGTAGCAAATTCTGCTTGTGCCGCTTTAACGCGAGCAATCATTGCATCTAGTTCAGCCAAATTAGTTACAGGCATAATGAATCTCCTAAAATAGAAAAATATTAAAAACTTTTTATTAAGGTTGCTGCCTTAAGCTTTTAACGTTCAGTCAATCACTTATCAAACTACAGACTTAGTAAATTGCTTTCAGGACTGAGTATATTATTTCAAGGTATGAAAAAAATTGACTCAGATCAGTTCTGAAAAACTAAATACTACTTACTGGGTAGACAGGTTTGTAAAACAATTTTAAATGATTGATATATTTAAACTTTTAATCACAATGACAATGTGATTAAAAAAGAATCAAACAGTCTAGTGAATACAAAAAACTACAACACACTGTAATAAAATTTCATTTCAGCTCAAATTAGCAACAAGAACAGCCTGTTTTTTCGTGTTACACGCAACTGGTTACCTAATCATTTGAGCATTTCAAACAGATGAAGATGTTCGTTTTTTCACAATTTTTCATATTCGTACAAAACACATTTCATTTCCACCAATTTCACTTCCTGTAACACATACGTTACCCGATTCTAAAGACCTCATTTATATCGTTAGCTAACAGAGGAATTTGTTAGAAATCACTTGGTATTTAGAAGATAATTCCCTTACATTTACCACCCTTTTTAAGGTGGTATTTAGATACCTCTTTTTTCCACTTAAATCGCGTTTGAAGTTTTAGAGCTTGTACACAATGCAGACATTTGAAATCGCAATTTATTTGCAGTTCTTTTTAGGTCTTATAGCCGCAGTGAACCCAGTTGGCATCATGCCCATTTTTGTTTCTTTAACAGGGCATATGTCGCCAGAAGAAAAAGTGAAAACCGCCACCACTGCGAATATCGCAGTCGCGGTCATCCTTATTGTTTCTTTACTGGCTGGGCAGGCATTGCTGGATATGTTCAGTATCTCTTTGGATTCGTTCAGAATTGCTGGCGGGCTGCTGCTTATGAGCATCGCATTTTCGATGATGAGCGGTAAGCTAGGTGAAGATAAGCAGAACAAACAAGAGAAATCTGAATACGTGAGCCGAGAGCAAATTGGCGTAGTGCCACTGGCTATGCCTCTAATGGCAGGACCTGGCGCTATCAGTTCAACGATTGTATTTGGGGCGCGCTACCCAACATGGATGGACACATTTGCCATTGCAGGTACAGTGATCATTTTTGCGTTTTGCAGTTGGCTACTGTTTCGTTCAGCCCCTTTTATTGTGAGATTCTTGGGTCAGACAGGAATCAACGTAATCACTCGTATTATGGGTTTGATCCTAGCCGCTCTGGGGATCGAGTTTATCGCCAACGGCGTAAGAAACCTGTTCCCGGGTCTTGCCTAGTATCCAGTTCCCCCGACTTGCCTTAAAAGGCTAACTTTGAGGTAAGTCGCCAGTTTCGCAGATGTGGACTTTTTATATCGTCGCTTTGAGTTACTATACTGCCATTCTCTATCGTTATAGAAAGACAGTTATAAAAAGTCCATGCCCAAACACTCGTTGAAACATCACCTTTACGTCATCATCTTTGGCACGCATACAACCGCAGGTAAGCTCTTTGATATCGCCTTGATCGTTGCGATTCTGACTTCCCTCACAGTGCTTGTTATCGACTCTACCCTTCCTCAAGACAGCGTATGGGCAAATCGACTTCTGTACGCCGAGTATGTGTTTACTGCGCTTTTTACTATTGAATACTTGCTGCGACTCTACTGTTCCCCCAAGCCCAGTGCTTATGCGAAAAGTTTTTATGGTGTAATCGACCTTCTCGCCATATTGCCTACGTACTTCGTGCTACTTTTCCCATCCGCATCATTTATTGCAGTTGTGCGCCTTCTAAGGGTAATGCGGATTTTCCGAATCCTTAAATTGGTTCGCTACCTGCAAGACTCTAACCTGCTCTTACGTTCCCTTCTGATGTCCAGACGGAAGATTCTGATCTTCTTCAGTACAGTGGCCATTCTGGTCACTATCTTTGGTTCACTGATTTTTGTGATAGAGGGACCAGAGAACGGATTCACGAGCATACCGCAAAGCATCTACTGGGCGATTGTGACCATCACAACGGTTGGTTACGGTGATCTCGTTCCCCAGACACCTATTGGAAAAGCAATAGCCTCGCTTACTATGCTACTTGGTTATTCTATTCTGGCGGTTCCAACCGGAATCATTACGGCGGAACTGAACAGTGAAATGAATGCTCACCGGAATCTGGTTAAGTGTCCGAATTGCTCTCGAAATGGTCATGAGTCTGACGCGTTATATTGTAAGCATTGCGGAGGAGAGCTGGCATCGCCAGATGCGCGAGTAGTTCCTGTGGAGAATGAGGATTCTGAACTGCACTACTAGGTCAGTTAACAGCCTTGAGTAACGCTCTCTACCTGAAAGCTGTCCCCTGAATACATGGGGGCAGTGTATTTCACGTAGCATTGAGTACTTTCGATACCATTTCTACTCGGATGTTCGACCCACTCAGAACGTGTAAGAAGCCACGAGTCCTGACGATCGGTGTGAATGGCATGGTGAGCCACCCAAACCCAGGTTTTGTCGGTATGTCGATAGCCCATATCTAAATCAATAAAATTGGCTAAACCACCAATCCGTACACTTGGGTAACCGTACTGAAGCTGTCCATAACCCGGCAACATTCCAAATTCTTCCAAATCGGTTCCCTGTTTATGAGACTCAAGGTAGGCATTTTCCGCGGCATGAATTACTTTGCTGGCAAGCCCTTCGATCAGAGCCTGATTGTATTCACTTTGCATGCTAAAAAACTTGGGGGCTGCAGTCATAGCCATGATGGAAAACACCGCTGTGCTCATTAACCCATCAAACATTGAAAAGCCAAAACTTCTCTTACGCATTGCCATTTCCTTAAGCTTCCCACCTATACCTTCTAACTTGAGTATAGTTGGATGTTAAAAAATGCCAGTCAGAAGCAGGTAAGTACAAAGAAATAATAAAGACAGGATAGGTTTAAGATCTGGTTAAAAACCATTTCTCAGAAATAACTTTTAAGAAAATAAAAAAGCGCCTCTCAAATGGAGGCGCTTTTGAGAAATTATATCTCTATGAAAATATTACTTTTCTGCAAGAATAATACGAAGGGTTCTGCGTAGAGGCTCTGCTGCGCCCCAAAGTAGCTGGTCACCCACAGTAAATGCATTCAGGAAGTCATCACCCATCGACATTTTACGCAGTCGACCAACAGGGATAGACAGAGTGCCGGTAACTTTCGCAGGTGTCAGTTCTTGTGCCGTAATGTCACGGTCATTTGGAACCACTTTCACCCAGTCATTATGAGTGGCGATCATCTCTTCAATTTCATCCATTGGGATGTTTTGCTTCAGTTTGATGGTCAGTGCCTGAGCATGACAGCGCATTGCTCCGATGCGAACACATGTACCGTCAATCGGGATTGGCGTGTCCTGAGAGCCTAAGATCTTGTTGGCTTCTACACCCGCCTTCCACTCTTCCTTGCTTTGACCGTTATCGCGCTTCACATCGATCCATGGAATCAGAGAGCCCGCTAGTGGCACACCAAATTGATCCGTTGGGAAAGATGACGAGCGAAGAGTTTCTGCAACTTTCTTATCAATATCAAGAATAGAGCTTGCTGGGTTTGCCAGCTCAGTGCTTACAGAATCGTTGATCACACCCATTTGAGAAATCAGCTCGCGCATGTTTTTCGCGCCAGCACCCGATGCTGCCTGATAAGTCATGGCACTCATCCACTCAACATGACCTTTCTCATAAAGACCACCTAACGCCATAAGCATTAAGCTAACCGTACAGTTACCACCAACAAATGTGTTGGTGCCATCATGAATCCCCTGCTGGATTTGCGCAAGGTTCACAGGATCTAGTGTAATGATGGAATCTTCAGCCATGCGAAGAGTAGATGCAGCGTCAATCCAGTAGCCTTTCCAGCCTGCCTGACGAAGCGCCGGGTACACTTTCTCGGTGTAGCTGCCGCCCTGACAAGTAATCACAGCATCAAGCTGTTTTAGGCTTTCAATATCAAAAGCATCTTGCAGAACACCCGCGTCTTTACCGAAATTTGGGGCAGGAATACCTACTTGTGAGGTGCTGTAAAATACTGGTTCGATAACATCAAAGTCTTTCTCTTCGACCATACGTTGCATCAAAACCGAGCCGACCATACCACGCCAGCCTACAAGACCTACTCTCATCATTACACTCCATGTCTTACTCAAATTAAACTCCCCCATCTATAAGATTTTCTGAGGATGAAAACAAGCCTTTTTGAGCGAAAAAGGGAAAAAAGAGCAGTTAAGGGGGGATTTTTACAGGTTTACTGTTTTCGAAGGGATTTTCAGGAGGGATTCGAAATGAAAAATGCGTCCAGAGAACACCCCTCTGGACACTGATATTTATACCGCATTCACAGTGCCTAAATAAGATTCCACATCGTCAATCGTGGTCTTTAAGCTCTGTTCCAATGCAACCATATCACTTTCAGAAGGTTTAGAACCCTGCTTTAAGCCATGCTCAATGCTTGCAGTGATGTCTTTCAGGGCATTAGCACCTAAATTACCCGCGACACCTTTTAAGCTGTGGGCAATTCGATGAGCCTGTTCAGAATCTTGGTTAAGTGCCTCTTTCAGCTTGTTTACGTCTTCGCTGTGATCCTGTAGGAAAACATTTAAAACCATGAGTACAGACTCTTCGTCATGATCAAAGGTTTCAAGCATCATCTCAGGATCAAACCCTCTGCTATTGGTTGGCACCGGTTCAGGTGACTCCATCACAGGCGGCTCTTGGATTGGTTCTGGCTCCTGCATGACTTCAACCGGCTCTTCCAACTTAACGGGTTGTTCCTGTTTAACTGGAGCAGTCTGAGTTTCCTTGCTGGTTGAATCTGGGATGTTTGAACTTTGTCTTTCTGTGCTTTGGGCTTCTGTATGTTGAGGAACCGCCACACGATTAAATCCGATCCATCCTATGGCGAGCAAAAATACGCCACTCAGCACAAGACTGATGGTAAACATCCTTTGAGCAACATGCTGAAATTCAGTCCTTACCATTCCAATTTCGCGCACAACTGAGTGTTTCAGAATCTCTTCTGTAACATAACTGAGTTGGGCGTGTTCAGCCAAAATCAGAGAAGCTTTAGACAATAACCCCTGAATCTGATTCTTATAGGGAGAATCGAATCGCTCAGAGCGCAACATGATCGACTCTAGCGTCATGTAGTTTGGTGGGTTGAGGTTAGAATCGGCGTAAAAAGAGCTGAACAGATAAGCGCCAAGCTCATCGTACAAAGCGACCAACTCTTTTGGTGTCCCCTGACTGTTTTTGGTATTCAGGATTTGCTCAGATAAACCACGAATATCCAGTGCGACAGTAAGGTAGTTTTCAGCACGCTCGATAAAGCGGTCAGATAGATACACAAGTTGCGCCGTTTCTGGGCTCCATATCCCGTGCTCTGATTCGGATTCGATTTGCACTTTAACCGATTTAATCAACTCCAGGTTCAGAGATAATTGTTCAATATGTTGCGCCCGGATAGGGTCTGGAAAAGAGAGTGTATAACGAAATTCTTCTATCTGATTTGATAGTAAACCTAGCGAATCCGCTTCTTTGCGAAGTTGAATGTGCTGGAAATAGAGGATGGATGAAATAACGCCCCAAACCAATAGGAATGCGACAATGATGTACCTACGATTTCTAATGCTACTTTCTTCCATAAAATAGCTCTTCAGCCTACGTTAAGTCATTGAAAATAAGGTGGCATTAGCCACCTTATCACCGATTTACTTTATGAGCGACGCGTCAACTGATCTCGCAAATTAGGCGGTGTCCCTTTGATCGTCAGCGTATCCGTTTCCGGATCGTAAAAAATACGCTCTCCAAGAAGCATGCTATCAAAGTTGATGGTCACGCCTCCACCAGCACCAACAAACTTGGTCAGCTTGCGTACTGTTGAACGGTCTCCGGGAAAACTCTCTTCAAGATCATAGCCTTGCTCTTGAGTGTAGTCTAAGAAACTGGTTCCATCATTGCTAGTTGGCAATTCGCCAGACAGCTCACGAATTTCAACTTCATCGCCAGATTTGATTTGCTCGTTACAGTAATCGAACACCTGCTTACGGTACTGAGTGGCTTCTTCTTTCTCCAGCTTAGAATCGCTACAGAAGTCCTCAACGGCCTGCATGAGTACCTGATTCTGCACTTTCGTGTCCAGTCCAACATCAGCCTGAAGGAAATCCAGGAAGAAGTCCGAAACTTTACGTCCGACACGACCCTTGATAAAGGTGAGATAGCGATTGGATTCTTCATCAGTGGCATAGGTAGAAAGGTCAATCCTTGCCGCAATATCCATCTTACTGATATCCAGATAGTCTGTAGCACTGATTTCCAGACCTTCTGTCACTTTCAGGCTTTCATTTGACGGAAGCAGACCAACAAACAGGTACTCTGTCGCAAGCGACTGATATTCAGCAAAAACCAAGATCCCTTCGTCCGCAAACGGGTATTTAGAAAGCTCTTCTTTAAGCCGTGTTGCACTAATTTGCGAAAATTCGTAAAAGCTCTTCTCATTTTGGCGAAGTTCTTGCAACCATGTTTTAAAGTCGCTGTCTGGTTTAAAAGTACCGAAGCCTTTTCCTGCTTTGCTATTGAAAACCCGATGAAGCTCGGCAACAAGGTTCTCTGATGAACCTTCATTAGGAAGCGATTCCTGACGGAAATTGACCGTCAGCTCTTCTTGCTCGTTTTTAACCAGCTTATGAAGAATGACGTTAGAAAGATGCAGACTCATAGTAATTTTGTTTATGTTCTAGTTTCAGTTGAGAGGGAGAGTAGGTTATCATAAGCCGCTTTTACTATCATTATCAGAGTCTATATGCCGATTACATCAAAATACAGTGACGAACAGGTTGAAACTATCTTGGCTGAAATTGCAGCAGTGCTAGATAAAAACGGCGCAAATACAGAGCTTTCACTTATGATCGCAGGAAATATCGCAACGAATGTCTTAAATCAAAACGTTCCTGCTTCACAACGCAAGGCAATTGCTGAAAAATTCGCTCAGGCACTTATTTCATCCGTTGAAAACGACGTAACTCACTAATAAAACAAATAAGACTGAAAACATAAATGGTAGATAGCGAAAATACATACAGTGAACGCGTTTCTCGTCTTGTGAGTTGGGGGCACTGGTTTGCCTTTTTTAACATTATTGCCGCCATGCTTATCGGCACGCGATACATTACCCAGTCGCCTTGGCCTGACACCTTACTTGGTCAGGTTTATCTGGCAGTATCCTGGCTTGGACACTTTGCGTTTCTGATTTTTGCTATCTACATATTAGTGCTATTCCCCCTCACCTTTCTGGTGCCATCGCGCAAATTATTCCGTTTCTTATCAGCCTGTTTCGCGACGGCTGGTTTAACTGTTCTTCTGCTTGATACGCAGGTTTATCAGAACCTTCACCTTCACTTAAATCCCGTAGTCATAGATTTATTGATGAGTGAAGAAGGGAATTTCACACCAGAATGGCAACAGTTCTTTATTTTTGTACCAATCATCTTTTTGATGCAGTTGGCGCTTGCTGAGTGGGTTTGGCGTAAAAAACGCAAACTGGCTCATAAACACATTGGTAAACCTTTAGCCGCCGTTTTCTTTGTCTGCTTTATTGCCAGCCACCTGATTTACATTTGGGCAGATGCGTATTTCTATAACCCGATTACCAGCCAGAGAGCCAACTTCCCGCTGTCTTACCCGATGACAGCAAAAAGCTTTATGGAAAAACACGGGCTGTTGGACAAAGAAGACTATCTCGACAGGCTGGACAGTTACTCTGGTGACGTGAAGCTGGTGCAATACCCAATTGAACCACTGACTTACGAAAGCAGAGGCAACAAGCTAAATGTTCTGATGGTGATGGTAGATAACCTTCGTGCCGACGCTGTTTCAGCTGAAGCCATGCCAACATTACATGCTTTTGCAGACCAGAATCTCAACTACACCAACCACTACAGTGCCAGCAATGATATGTATGGCGTGTTTGGTCTGTTTTACGGGTTACCAAGCAGCTATGCAGAAAGCATAAAAGCGCAGGGCGACGCGCCGCTCTTTATTCAGCACCTACAAAAGAAAGATTACAACTTCGGTCTGTTCAGCGGCGACAACTTTGCTGACAAGCTGTACCGTGATGTCGTGTTTACAGATTTACTGGCTCAGGATCTTCAACCTCTTGAAAAAACCAACGACACGCAAGCTATTGAAAACTGGAAAGCATGGCTACAAGCCAAACCAGATGAACCTTGGTTCAGCTATCTGGAGCTCAACAGCCTGGCAGACTTCGAAGCAACACACGCCACCATTCCGGGCAGCCAGTTGGAAGCTCAACTAAAAGATGGTTACATGAAGTCGACGCTTCAAGCCGACGAGTCACTCAAGAGCATACTGGAAGAACTTGATAGCCTGAACCTAACTGAAAAAACCGTGGTAATCGTCACCTCAAATCACGGAACTGAGTTTAATGAAACCAAGAGCAGCTCTTGGGGTTCAAGTACCAACTACAGCCGCTTCCAGCTTCAGGTGCCAATGATTATTCAATGGCCGGGGAAAGAAGCAGCCAAAATCGAAACGAAAACCAGTCATCTGGATTTATCTCCGACCTTAATGCACCAGATTTTGGGCGTCAGCTCTAACCCTACTGACTACAGCAGCGGAAGAAGCTTATTTGATACCGATGAAAGGCTGTGGATCATCGCGGGTAACCGCCGAGAAGTCGCCATGATTACCGACGACGAAACGACGGTAGTGGATAAGTTTGGTAACTACAAAGTCTACGACGCAGATTACAACCGCAAACGCGAAGACAACCCTAAGCTTTCTATCCTGATGCAGGGCTTAACGGAGCAGAAAAGGTTCTACACTGAGCAGTAAGTCGAATAAATATCAATCACTTGCTCATGTTAATGATTGAAAACCATTGACTCACCCTCTTGAAAGGGATTACATTGGTTTTATCGGACTGTAGCGCAGCTTGGTAGCGCACTGTCATGGGGTGTCAGGGGTCGCTGGTTCAAATCCAGTCAGTCCGACCATGTTATAAAAAACCGCTGTTTTTACAGCGGTTTTTTGCGTTTGGGCTAAGACAACTGTTTTAGTACCTCATTGACTTTATCCACTGCCTCCATTTGCGGCATATGTCCAACATCTGGCAGAAGTTCAATTCGAATTTGAGTACCTAAGCTCAAATCCTCGACTTCTGGTGTAAGAGGCACTATCTGATCTTGTTGCCCCCATATCACGGTGACTGGCAGTACTAGATTTTGAAGTTGTTCAACCAAGTTAATCGTCTGCTGACCGTTGACTGACATGGCTTTACGGAGAGTATGCAGGGCTTCCTCAACACCATCCAACCGCTTGTACTTCAATAAATCATCGACCATAGAGCGATTTACCAAGCTTTGGTCAGCGAACAGCAGCGAAACGGTTATTTTCATGGCTTTGCGATAATCTGCCTCGGAAAACTTAACTAGATAATCTTCATTGATTTTCGAGGTTAGCCCAGCAGGAGACAGCAAGGTCAGCGATACTGCCAAACTGGGGTTCTCAATGGCAAACTTCGCCGCCAGTAACCCACCCATGGAATGCCCGACAAGATGACACTGACTGATATTTTTAGCGCTGACGAACTCGGAAATGGTTTGGCTCAGACATTCGATCGGGTCGCCATTGAGCGCCTTTGTCGATTGCCCGTGCCCTGGCAAGTCCAACGCATACACCGGATTGGCAGACACCTCAAGGTTGAACAACCAGTTGTCGAGATCGCCGCCAAATCCGTGAATAAACAGCAAAGGCGTGCCTTCACCGTCTCGATGCACATAACGAATAGTGCCCGTGCTCAGTTCGATGTATTGGGAACGAAGTGCCTCTTCGACTTCCTCCTCCTCGTCGCCCACAGTGGATTCAAACAGCTCAATATAGGCATCAATCTCGTCCTCCGATACTGAATCGTCAGCTAGCACGCCCAGTAAAGCCTTCACATCGTAAAGTTCACCTTCTTCCGCCACTTTACGCCTGAGCAAACCCGCATCGGGCGCTTCCACCATGCTGGCGATTTTGTCAGTCTCAACATCCATGATCGCCTGACCGACTTCAATGTTGTCCCCTACTTCCACCAGCCACTCGTTGAGGGTGCCTTCGGTCATGGAAAGTCCCCATTTGGGCATAACAATGGGGATAATCGCTGTGTTCTCTGAACTCATAGCCCCTCCTTCATCACGTGCTCAATGCGTTTCAAAATCGTATCGGCACTCGGCACATACGCATCTTCAAGGCTGGGAGAAAACGGGACGGGCGTATGAGGCGCAGTGACCATTTGTGCAGGTGCTTTCAGATACGAAAACCCTTGTTCAAAGACTTTGGCGCAGATATCGGCGGCTATAGAGCACCTTTCGTTGGCTTCATCTACGCACACAATGCGACCCGTGACTTCGACACTTTCCAGCACTGTATCCATATCGATGGGAGAAAGTGTTCGCAAGTCGATGACCTCACACGAAATGCCCTTTTTCGCTGCTAGGTTCGCAGCCTCCATTGCTCGGTGGACGGTTAACCCGTAAGAAACCAGCGTAACGTCGTTCCCTTCTCGCAGTACATTAGCTTCACCAAATGGGATGGCATAAGCCTCTTGAGGCACATCGTCTTCCATCTGATAAAGGCTTTTATGTTCCAAAAAGATGACCGGATCGTTATCGCGGATGGATTGCGCCAGCAGCCCCTTGGCGTCGTAGGCATTTGACGGGCATACCACCTTCACCCCCGGTAAGTTAGTAAACATCGGGGTCAACATCTGGCTGTGCTGTGCCGCAGCGCGAAAGCCAGCACCACACATAGCGCGGATGACGACAGGCGTCTCCGCTCGGCCACCAAACATATAACGAAACTTCGCCGCCTGATTGAGGATCTGGTCGTAACACACGCCAATAAAATCGATAAACATCAGTTCGGCTATCGGTCTTAACCCACAGGTTGCCGCCCCAATCGCCGCGCCTACATAAGCGGATTCCGATAACGGGGTATCGACCATCTGTTTCGGGTGTTTAGCATAAAGCCCTTTGGTGACTCCCAGCACGCCGCCCCAAGCGTCTTCTTCGCCCGGTGCGCCCGTGCCGCCGACGATGTCTTCCCCCATCATCACCACATTTTCATCTCGCGTCATTTCCAGGTCGACCGCTTCATTGATCGCGTCTTTAAAGGTTAATTGTCTGCTCATCTTTCACTCCTTGAATTCGATTAGTAGCTCACGTAAACATCGCGGTGCAGCGCATCTGGCGACGGTTCAGGTGCATCTTTCGCTTGCTGAACCGCATCATCAATCAGCGCCAACACTTCGCTATCAATGGCAGAAAAATCGCTTTCTTCTACTAAACCAGCTTTGAGTACCTGCGCTTTAAATTTCTTGATGCAGTCATGATTTTCCCGCAAATCTTCAACCTCTCCTTTAGGGCGATAGGTTTGCGCGTCCCCTTCAAAGTGCCCATAGAAGCGAACGGTTTTGCACTCCATTAGCGATGGACCTTCGCTGTTTCTGGCTTTCTGAATGATTTCGCCTGCCGCTTCATATACCGCGAAGAAGTCGGTGCCATCTACGCTAATACCCGGTAAACCAAACCCTGTTGCCCGATCGATGTAAGATTTAGACGCCACCGCCCAATCCACCGCAGTCGACTCGGCATAACCGTTATTTTCAATGATGAAAATGACTGGTAACTCCCAAATCGCAGCCAGGTTTAAGCTTTCTAAAAACATACCTTGGTTGGATGCACCATCGCCGGTAAAGCTGATGCCCACACCGTCGTGACCTAAATGTTTCGCAGCCAAACCAGCACCACATACTAAAGGCGACCCTGCGCCCAAGATCCCGTTAGCTCCCATCATGCCTTTTGATAGGTCGGCAATATGCATGGAACCGCCTTTCCCTTTGCATGCACCCGTTTCTTTTCCGTAGATCTCCGCCATCATGGCGTGTACATCTACCCCTTTGGCGATACAGTGCCCGTGCCCACGATGGGTAGACGCAATTCGGTCTTTATCGTGAAGATGCATCATGATCCCCACTGCGACCGACTCCTCCCCCGCGTACAAGTGGACAAATCCCGGGATGTCACCCCGCGAAAAGTCCACATGCAGACGTTCTTCAAACTCTCGAATGGTTTTCATCATTCGATAAGCGTCGAGCAATTTCTCTTTGCTCAGTGATTCGCTGATACTAGGCATCACATTCTCCTTGTTGATTACGCAAAAGCATCCTTGCAGCGCATGCGTTCATGCAGGCTTCTACATTGATGGTAAAAAAAGCATTAGGAATAAGTTCGAGGGTCACATCGTCTTGCGCTTCGACGATGTGTTCTCTCTCGCCATCCAAAGCAATGGCGACGCTGCCATAGTCAACGGTGACGGGCTGATTCGGGTTCAGAGTTGAAAGGGTTTGAATCGCAACGGGCAAAAACGCACCGGGGATCAGTGGCACGGTCAGACAAGATGCGTTCGCATCACCTGATAATTCGGCAAACCGCCCGCACGGTTCAGTGCGTTCAACGGTTGCACTCAAACCAATGATCGAAGAAAGCCCAACCTGCATGGCAGACGCAAAGGTCACGTATACCGCGCGTAGCGTATCCGGTTGCCACACGGCTTTGCTGCCGACAAATCGATCAGAGGTGATCGCCACATCCACCAGCGCGATGTCTTCTATTGGTACAGTTTTGCCTTCTGCGCCAGATTGAGATTTCTCTTGAATACGAAGCCGCAAAAGCTTATTGGGCGAAAGCGCAGTCTCTTTCGGGATTTGACCACTGGCGTACAGTGCCGTCGCCAAGCCAATCAAGCTCGGCTCTATGGTTTCGGGAAAGGCGTTATTGGTGCCCGTGGAATAACCGGTAATGGGTGTGTTTCTGGCATGTTTCACCACCAGCCGATGCGTTCCATCTCCACCTAGCACCACTATTGTGCTAACCTTAAAATCTTCGCACTCACGTGCCGCATTGATGGTGTCTTGCTCGGTTCCAGTTATCGGGATAGGCAGTAATTTGAGTTCCGGAAAGCCTTGTTGCTCTCTCATTTTTTTAGATCCAGCTTGTCTAGATCTGGCTGGTTTAGCTAAAGCAGCTTGCCCGCGATCCACCTCTCGCTGCACCATGTCCGACAGCCCGGTTTTATCGGGCATCATCCACACCTGATGCACGCCGCCAGCTTTCAAACCGGACAGTATTTTCAATACGATACTCACGCGATCATTCAGCGTCAGGCTTCCGGAAGCCGCGACGACACGTCTTATGTCTCTCGCCGATACGGGATTGGCAATCATGCCAACAACACCTTGATTCACAACATCTCTCCTTGATGGCTCTCATCAATATAGCAAGCGAGATGCCGACTTTGAAATAAACTTATCTACATGATTTTTATGAATAATCTTAAAACCCGAGAAAAAAGTTTGTAGCACCGCCACGTGGTGCTGCAACAGGTGTTGCATGAGGGCGTTTCAAGGTTGAGAAACTGGAAAAACTGCCGATTTCGACGCTGTTCAAAGGTGCAATCGAATCCCTTCAGTGCTAGATCTTAATTCACTAAACCGAAAGGAATCGGTCATGAGAAGTTCAGAAACCAAAGCGATCAGAAACAGCACTTTTATCCGCTCTCACATTCAGGAGGTAGAAAGTGCCGTAAGCGGAAACGAGGTAGAGCGCGACCACATGATCCTCAATTCATGGAAGCGCTGCGTCGAAACCCACCGTCTGGAGCCTTCAAGCTTAAAAGAAGCCTACATACTGCCCGGCTATGAGCTCAAACTTCATCAGGAACGAACCGATCGATTAATTCACACTGCTCGCCATGCCCTAGAAATGCTGTACAAGCAGATATCGGGGCAGAACTACGTGCTGCTCCTGACCGATCACGAAGGCGTCACCGTCGATTACATTGGCAACACTTCTCAACAGAGTGAGCTGAAATCTGCCGGGTTGTATTTGGGGTCGTCTTGGTCGGAAGAACGGGCAGGCACCTGTGGCGTTGGGTCTTGTATTTACACTGGTCAGTCAATTACGGTTCACCAGACCGACCACTTCGATGCCACGCACGGGCAGCTTACGTGCAGCGCTTCCCCCATTTATGGTGTGGATGGGCACCTCGCTGCGGTGTTGGACATTTCAGCCCTACACTCGCCCGAGCCAAAAAGCAGCCAGTGGCTTTCATTGCAGTTGATTCGCAACGTCACCAAACGTATCGAGATGACCACCTTGCTCACCAGTTTTCGCCACCAGTGGGTACTGAAGCTGAGTAAAACCCCCGAGTTTTTAGAACTCGACCCAGATTGCGCCCTCGCGGTGAATGACGACGGTCAAATTGTGGGTTTAACCCATTCGGCTTACGGCATATTAATGAAAGGGTATTCCGCCACAGCCAATCCGTTAAACGCCCATCAACTCGGCGGTGTGCCATTAGATAGCCTGCTGGACTTGGACATCAATGACCTGCCGAAATACTCAAGGCGCTACTGCCCCAATCCGGTTGCCGTTACTACCCAATCGGGTGACTTGCTCTACATTCAGGCGATTGAACCCGTTCCGGTCACACCCAAATCCGTTCCTACAGAACGCCCCATCGCCAAACCGCTTGAAAGGCTGTTCTTTCGCGACCCGATCATGAAATCGATGGCAGAAAAGGCTTCAACCCTTGCCAATTCCTCTATCTCGATTTTGATCTCGGGCGAAACGGGTGCAGGCAAAGAGTACCTTGCCAAAGCGATCCACGACGCTTCAAGAGGCAAGCGTCCTTTTGTGGCGATAAACTGTGCGGCGATTCCAGAAAGCCTGATTGAAAGCGAGCTGTTCGGCTACACCGCTGGCTCGTTTACGGGCGCAGACCGAAAGGGCAAAAAAGGGTTAATCGAACGCGCCAATGGAGGCACGTTGTTTTTGGATGAAATTGGCGACATGCCCCTCGCCTTGCAAGCCCGATTGCTGCGCGTGATTGCCGAGAAAGAAGTGACCCCTGTGGGCGGGCACACCCCCGTTCCCGTTACCTTTCGGGTATTGGCGGCATCGCACCAAAACCTTGAAGACTTAGTGAAGCAAGGGCGATTCCGAGAGGATTTGTACTACCGCATTTCCGGTGCCAAATTAGAGATGCCGCCCCTGCGGGTAAGAAAGGATATTAAATGGCTATCGAGCAAACTGTTGTTGGAATACGCCGACCAGCCCGTGCCCATCAGCCAGGGCACCACTCAACTGCTGAACAAGCATTACTGGCCGGGAAACATTCGCGAGCTGAGTAATGTATTGCAGTTTGCGCTGGCATTCAGCCAAGGGGAAAAGATTCACCCAGAGCACCTGCCCGACTCGTTCTCGAAATACCAACAGGACGCGCCCACCCTGCCCGTGGATACCCAACTTGAAACCCTGCTGAATAACCTGAACTGGAACATTACCGCAGCGGCCAACTACTTGGGGGTTAACCGCAGCACGGTACACAGACGAATGAAACGCTGTGGATTGATCCCACCCAACCGGCGATAAAACCCACAAACTGATCGCCACTCAACCAGCCGAACTTCTTTTTTGATGGTTTTGACGTTTTTTCAATCAAACAAACCACTTAGGGGTTTACAAGGTTTCCAACCCTAGCTAATATGCGCCTCAACAACGGAGAGATGGCTGAGTGGTTGAAAGCACCGGTCTTGAAAACCGGCATACGTTAATAGCGTATCTAGGGTTCAAATCCCTATCTCTCCGCCACATTCTAAAAAGCCGCTGATTTTTCAGCGGCTTTTTTTGTTTTTGAATTAACATTCAAGAAACTTTCTCACTGAGGATTTCAATTTGTTGCAACCAAGCGTCTATAATAGTCGGACTCTAGAGAGTAGAACTTTAAAGTCCTGATACTCAACATAACTAAGGTTTCTAAACTTAATAACTGTTTTTATATACATACTGAATATATACTTTTGAGTGTGTTAGGGTAATGTAGTAATACATAATCACTAACAATCATTTTCTTCGCGTTAAACTGCAACAACGTTACGCCAAGTTAAAGAAAAAATCGAGTATTCGGCGCACATACATTTTTTAATTTTCTGATATACTCCCCAACCAGTTTTTTAGGTAGTTGGATTAAATGATTAAAGCTGTTGATTTATTTTGTGGGGCTGGTGGACTAACTCATGGCTTAGAGCAAGCAGGGATAGACGTAGTCGCTGGTTATGATATTGAAGAATCATGTCGCTTCGCATATGAACAGAATAACGAATCAATTTTTATACAAAAAGACGTTGCCTTAGTATCCAAAGAAGAAATTTTTGAGCACTTTGAAAACGCGAAATACACCCTCTTAGCTGGCTGTGCTCCATGTCAACCATTTTCAAGATATAATGTAGGTAAAGACGCCACTAAGGATAAAAAATGGCCGCTCTTATATCACTTTGCAAGATTGATAAAGGATACCCTTCCTGATTTTGTAACAATGGAAAATGTACCCGACGTAGTACGACACTCGGTATACGACGATTTTGTCCAAGAGTTAAAGGAACTGGGATATCATGTATCAGCTCAAAAAGTCTTTTGTCCGGACTACGGAATGCCTCAAGAGCGTAAGCGCCATGTATTGCTAGCGTCTAGGATTGAATTAATCGAACTAATACCTGCAACACACAAAAAATGCGAGTATATTACTGTGCGGGATGCAATATCCAAGCTCCCTCGATTGCAAGCTGGCAAACAAAGCAAAAGCGATCCTTTACATAGATGCGCAAGTCTATCCGAAATCAATATGAAACGAATGAAAGCATCACGACAAGGCGGAACATGGATGGACTGGCCAGAAGAACTTAGAGCACCTTGCCACAGAAAATCAACTGGCTCTACTTATAAGAGTGTGTACGCTAGAATGTCATACGATGCCCCAAGCCCAACGATGACAACTCAATGTTTTGGATATGGCAATGGTCGTTTTGGACACCCAACTCAGAATAGAGCGATATCCTTGAGAGAGGCGGCTATCTTTCAAACATTTCCTCCAAACTACCAATTTACACCTGAAAATGAAACGCCGAGCTTATCTACACTTGGCAGAATGATTGGAAATGCTGTACCAGTAAAGCTAGGTGAAGTCATCGGCGTATCAATATTGAAGGGGCTAGTTTAAGCCTTGTACTCTCTCTTGAAGGTGTATTGTTCAAACGAATCAACTACAGTTTTGACATAAATTGAGGCCCGTTCACTCATATCTATGATGTCACTACTAGTGTTTTTACTTCCATAATCAGAAAAAGTAAACACACCATGAGCTAAGTTATTTCTAGCGTACTTAAACTTGTCGATATCTTGACCATCTCGACAAGTTGACGGGAAGACTGTACTTACATCATATTTACTTAAGATTTCCCTAATATTTTCTAACTTGATGTTCCCGTTGAATATTTTTCGGACGTTGAGAGATGTTGACGGGGCAGATAGGCTTAAAGGTCCGTCTGGAAGATTTTCTTTCAATTTTGAACCTGATTCGAAGTTCCTCAGCAGACCCCGTAAAATTTCAGTCTTTATGGTCTCTTTCAGATCATCATATCCCACCCCGGCATCAGTAATGTCATCATACAGCTCTTCAATACAACCACGCATAGAGGCCTCTATCTGATTGTAAGTAAGTAGGTAAACAACAGAGTTTAGAACATGTATTAATCTTTCTGAATAATCCAACTTACAGATTTCACCTGTTCTTTCGTCTAAAACATCAAGGCAGCGACCTTTATTCAAAGCATCAAGTAACTCATTAAATAGATCGATATCTTCTTGGCGAAGATCAAATTCATCTCGTGTTAAACTACTCATTACTCACCTATAAGTAGCTTATTTTTTACGAAATTAATTCTAGCTAATAGCTGTGTTGTATTATTAGCACTGTCAGCACCTACAACTGCTTGGAACTCATCAGAAAGGATCCATTCAGAGACTGGTACTGCGGGTTCCAAATCCGGGACTTCTTTAAGTGCATTACCAACACCAACTGCAATAGCTTCATAACGAGCTCTAGTAGTAGTTTTACTTGTGATTGTTTTCTTGAATCCCATATTTCCAAAGTACTGATCAACGAAATCAAGAACACGTTTAAACTCATTCTTATACTCTAGTAATCGGTCTTCAGAATGAGTTTCTGTTGCGTTACTAACTTTCGTCAAGTATGCGTCTAAAAATGGTTTTACAGTACCTTTGTAATTATCCAAATCGTACGAATAAGCAAAATAGCGTAAGACCAACTCTAGGTGATCTCTGTTTGCTTTTTTCTTGTCGGATAATGGAGCAAGTTTTGCAAATAGTTCACTCGTCGCTAAGTTTTCTAACACATCAGTGTAGAATGGCTTAGCTGCGTCTTCTGAACCGTGTCGAACCTCCATGCTCTCGAGGGGTTTGACACCAGAGTTAATGCGCTCAAATAGATCACGCCTATTACTTTCAGATACTTCACCGATAAGTTCAACAAAGCGGAGAGAAGTTCTCAATAATCGGCGTTGTCTAGCTTTAGGGAAATCTTCAAAACAGAACCCCTCAAGTTCTTTCAGTTCCTTAAGTTGTTCTAAGTGGAATTTATTGTTAACAAAGTAATAAAGAGTTCTTATACGCTGAGAGCCATCAATAATCTCAACACGACCATCTTTCTCAGGATCTTCATCATTAACATCCGAGATGTATAAGTATGGGATTGGAAAGCCAAGTAAAAGTGACTCTATAAATCTTGACCCAATCTTATTGTTATTTTCATCCCATTTATAATCTCGCTGATAATCAGGAATAAATAATTCATTCTCATCCTCTTTTAGACCATCTCCATACTTCTGAATTATAGTAGTGATGTCCCAATCTTTGACGTTGTATATGATGTCTCGCCCAAGCGTCCGAATCCTCGCTTCAGCCTTATCTTGAAGGACTTTGATTTGAGAGGTAATCTCAATTTTTCTTATCGAATCAGTTTCTGAATCCAACCGTTTTTTAAGTTTAAGTAGTTCTGGTAATTCTCTAGCCATTTTTCCAACTTACGATTTTAGTTAGTTTGACAACCATGGGGTTGTTCACAATTGTGTTTAGGTATACGCATCAAAAAAAAGTGATTGCGACTTTCTTACATTCTCGACCTATTGAGACCTAGGCAACGTATAGTAGTTAACCTATTTAGGTTGACACCACGTTCTTAACACCTAAAATCCCCTACCAACTATGGGGCTTTAACATGTTTAAGTCTGAACTTTTTATTACCTTCCGCACCTCGTGGTTAAATAATAAGCTCCATACTAAACTCAAATATCAATATCTTTTGAATTATTCATGAGTTCCAATTAAAGAACACTCAAAATGACCAATTTTCAACCAAGCTAAGCAGGTTTCATTTCAGTTTTGAGTAGCCATTAACATTTTAAATAACCATGACCTACATTTCTACTAGGTAAGTGAAATGAATAGCAATAATAGACTAAATCTAAAAAGTAATATAAGCATATGATATTAATAAAAATAAAACTCAAGTAAGTTGTTCAATTTGCACATCCCTATTGATTCCAAATTTCACTCTCCCCTCTAGGATTTCTCTCCCATTTCAGGCACTTTAGAGTTATATCAATAATAACGTCTGCCTCAATAAGGAAATTCTTTGGACTTCGAGCTCGATAACTTCAATGGCATCATCCTTTCTGCCGAAAATGTTCCTAATAGCAATGCCGTGTTTGCCAGTGAGCTGCGCGAGGTACTTGGCTATGCCACAGATAACCGCAAAAACCTGATTTGGTTAACCTTACCCATTGAGCAATCCCACCTTATTGGCGAAGCGACAGCGCAGGGTTTTACCTTTCACAACAGTGAAGAACGCACTATAACCCTTATTCACAAACCGAAGCCTGATACTTTTGTGCCGTTTATTCCTACCCACACCGTAGGTGCTGGGGCGCTGATTCAAAACGACCAGCAAGAGATTTTGCTGATCAAAGAACACGGCATGCAGGGTTACAAACTGCCCGGCGGGCATGTGGAACTGGGTGAGCCTATTGGTGAATCGGTGGTGCGAGAAGTGTGGGAAGAAACAGGGGTGACGGCAGAATTTGAGTCCATTTTGGGTATCACCACCAAGCACCCATTTCAGTTTGGTAAATCGAATATGTACATCGTCTGCAAACTAACAGCGACGGATGAAACCATCAACATTCAGGATGTCGATGAAATTGCCGAAGCGAAATGGGTTCCGGTGAATGATTTTTTGCAAGATGAAGTCAGCTACCCGTTTAATCGCCAAATGGTCGCAGCGCTGCTCAATCAAGACGGATTGGCACTGGTGGAATTGGCAGGCAATACTGGCAGGCACAAAAAACAAGAGACTTTCTTTGCTCAAACCAGCAGTGCGGTTCATTCACCGCTGTCGTTGAATTCCGAGCCAGCATTGAACCTGATGCCCGTTTTGCAGCAGCTGTTTATCCGTGAAGTCCAAGGAGAGCTGGTTGAGCAGCCTGAAATCAATTCCGATGCCCTGAACAGCGAACCATTCCAAAACTGGCTTGAATCGAAGCGTGGTTTCACGAGTCAAGATGTGGTGAATACCCGCTGGATAAAAACCTGTATTGGCGGTTACATTACCGAGGTGATGTTCCATGAAAACGGCACGTTAGACGAGTTTCGATTGTTCGACCGTTTCCAAACCCAAGGCACATGGCGGCTGGAACATGGGTTATTAGAAGTCAGTATTACCAAGGGCGATAACACCTATCAGTTCACCATTGTCGGTAATCAGGATCACAATGTTCACTCTGCGGTTGAGCACAAAAACGGCGAGCTGCATTCTTACTTGAAATTTGCACAAGTGAAATAAGGAGAGGCGAAATAGCGGGCGCTTACTCGGTAAATAGCGGATCGTCATCCAATACGCGCTTTTTGTATTGATTGGGGGTAATGCCAAACATGCCTTTAAAGGTTTTGATGTAGGAAGAGTCGTTCTCGTACCCGATTTGGCTCGCGACTGCTTGGATAGGCAGATCGTTATCCAGCAGCGCAAGGGAATGCACCATTCGGATGTGCTGACGCCATAAGGCAAACGACATACTGAATTCGCTGGCGAACAAGCGAGATAAGGTTCTTTCCGATGCGCCAACTTCTTCCCCCCACTCTGCCAGTGTCTGGTTTTGCGCTGGCGCTTCGCTTAGGCGTTCAAATATTGTTTTAAGCCGTCTGTCTCTTGGTAGCATCGTTTTAAACTGAAAGGGCTCTCCTAGCGAAAATTGGTCGTTTAATACCGCAACCAAATTGCGCAGTATGGAGTCTGATTCTGGTTTCTCACAAAAACGCTCTATCTCAAGCAGTAAGTGGCGTAAGAACGGAGAAAGCGACACTGCCTGAACCTCGGTTGGGCATCTTATATCTGACTCTGAATGTTCTGGGTTTAGCCGCGCAGGGTTGAGGTAAATACCAATAAACTGGGTGTCGCTAAGTGCTATGGATTCGTGCTCTACCCCTGCTGGCACAAACAAAATAGAGGTGTGCGGAACCAGAAATCGGGCGTGTTCGGTTTGGGTTTGCAGTAAGCCTTTTAGCGGAAAAATCACCTGATGCCAGTCGTGACCATGCCATGCATCCACGTAACCTTTTTCCATTGAGATGCGTTTGAACAGTGCCACACTGTGCTGCCGAACCTTTATGACTTGGTTAATGGAAACGTCTTGTCGGGTTGGCGTCATCATGTGTCTGGCTATCCTTATCAGCTTTGGTCTTCCACCACTAAGATTGTCCTGTAACTTAAAGGAGACAATCTATGAAAGTGCATTTTATCATCCACGAATATTTTGAAAGTGAAGGCTACTTCGGAACGTGGGCCAAAAACAACCGATTTACCACTCAATATTCCAAACGTTACCTTGGCGTCGCGCTACCCAGCAACAGCGACGAGTTCGATTTACTGGTAGTACTTGGCGGTCCGCAATCCCCCGCTACCACAACCCAAGAATGCCCCTACTTTGATGCTCAAAAAGAGCGTTCGCTTATCCTACACACCATTGAATCAGGCAAGCCTGTGGTGGGCGTATGTTTGGGGGCGCAGTTAATTGGCGAAGCGTTGGGAGCAAAACATCAAACCAGCCCAGAACCCGAAATCGGCAGCTTCACTATTCAACTCACCCCTGAAGGTATTAAAGACCCTTTACTGGCTGGCTTTAGCCTAGAAGAACAGGTCGGACACTGGCATGGCGATATGCCGGGGCTGACCGCCGATGCGAAAGTGCTTGCTGCAAGCCAAGGTTGCCCAAGACAAATTGTTCGCTATGGCGATCTGGTGTTTGGATTTCAATGCCATCTAGAATTTGTGCCGGAGCAGTTTGAAGCGCTGATTGAAAACAGCCAGAAGGATCTGACCTCGCTGAAAGACAAACCATTCGTGCAATCCCCAAGCGAGATCAAAGCCATGCCCACTCAACATATGAACGCCTTACTGGGGCAGTTCTTAGATGGGCTTGTAGCACTGTACCAAGCAACAAAAGCGGAACAAGGTTGATTCCCCATTAAGCCCATAACAGTAACACTCTGACATCACAGCAGTGCGAGGCGCCCGTACTTCTGCCATTCTTACCTTGGTTCTCCGTAAAGCCGATAGCTCCAGTCTTCGAGTTTTCCGGTTGATAAACGGCGTTCCACCAGCTTTCTCCATGAATCCACCAAAGGAGCATTCAGCAACAACTTAAGCTTTTCCTGCTCCAGACAACCAGTAAAAATCAAGCCCGTGACTCTGGATATCGGCCATTCTGGGAAAGGTCGCTCACATAAACAGATGTCGTCCCCCGCGCCAATATTGCCCTCGCGCAGGATTCGAAAATACCACCCTGTCCATAACGTTTCCTGAAGCAGAAGAGACATATCAGGGCGACCGAAACGGATATTGAGTTTCCAGCAAGGCATTCTTCCCTGAGAAACCTGAACTAAGCACTCACCTATCTGGTAAACGTCACCCAGACAAACGGAATTTTCATCCAGCCCCTGAGTACTCAGGTTTTCACCAAACACACCAACTCGATGAAACATAGGTGCATCACCCAGTTTGGCTACCCAGCGGTCGTAATGTTCGCTGGCATAGGCGTGAAGCGCTTTCTCCACTCCGCCGTGATAACGCTTGTCGGCTTGTTCATCGCCAACTAACCCCTGAAGATTGACCCAATGACGAGTATCCACAGGGTGTTTGTCTATGCCGCTGGTAACACCCTGTGTTATTGAACTGACCTTACCCGTCAGCAGCGATGTGACCGTTCCTACTTTGCGCATGCTCCTTCCCTCCATCCATTCACTGGCGAATACGAAATTACATTGAACCTAACGGCTGATATACCGGATTGATCGCCAGCACCTCAATGCGCGAATTCGTGCTTTTTAAGATTCTTTCTTCACTGTCGGATACGAATACCTGTCGCTCAAACCCGGCTGTCACGGGGAACGCTTCCAGCGCTATTTCGAGCTTTTCCTTACTGGCAGCCTGACTTAACGCTTCGATGTGAATGGAAAAAAGCGTCGTGTTGTTTTGGGAAATGTCCACGCGATATCTCATTGCTTCTCCTGCTTCTTACCAAAAAGCCGTGTTCTCAAAGGGTTGAGCTTACGGTTAAGAATTCTCTTAGTATGCTATTGCTCAACATTTAATATTAGGATACGTTATTCACCAATAGTGTACAACTAACGATTTTAAGAAACGAGTGAACATTTTTTAGCCAATAAGAAACATGAGAAGTTGTGAGGTAGAAGTGAGATGGGAAAGGTATACAGTTTCTCGGCGGGACCGGCGATGCTGCCTAGAGAAGTTCTCTTAAAGGCGCAAAGCGAATTACTGGACTGGCAGCAAACGGGTATGTCAGTTATGGAGTTCAGCCATCAAAGTGATGAGTTCGCCACTATTAGGGAAGAAACCGAAGCAAGGCTGCGAACCTTGATGTCGATTCCCGACGACTACCACGTGCTGTTTTCTCACGGCGGTGGCAGTGGTCAGTTCTCTGCGGTGCCATTGAATTTGATCGACCAGCGAGAAGCAATGAGCCGACAACGCGCCGACTTTCTGGTATACGGGCACTGGGCAAGCGGTGCTTATGAAGAGGCGAAAAAGTTTTGCCTGCCTCGTAAGCTGGATATCGCCTGTACCCGGGGAGGATTGCGCGCCATTTCACCAGAGCAAGACTGGCACATCGACCCGAGCGCCCAGTTTGTCTTTGTCTGCCCTAATGAAACCGTCAATGGTATCGAATATCACGCACTGCCTGAAACGAACGTGCCCATCGTGGCGGATATGTCGTCTTCGATTCTCTCGCGCCCTATCGATGTTTCCCGTTACGGTTTAATTTACGCCGGTACTCAGAAGAACATTGGTCCTTCTGGGCTGACGATTACCATTATCAGAAAAGATTTGATCAGGAATGACCGCCACAACATTCCAAAAATTCTGGACTATCGCCGTCAGGTTGAACAGCTTTCCATGGCGAACACGCCCCCAACTTTTGCCTGGTATCTGTGTGGGGAAGTGTTGAAGTGGGTAGAACAGCAAGGTGGTGTGTCAGCACTGTTTGCGCAAATCAGGCAAAAGCCAGCGCCTTATACCGATGTATTGATGAATCCGACTTGTACATCAATGACATTCACCCAGATTACCGCTCAATCATGAACGTGACGTTTCGGATTGCCTGCCCCAAAACGGAACAGCGATTTTTAGATCGCGCTCATCAGGCGGGACTGAAAGGATTGAAGGGGCACAAAGTGACCGGAGGCATTCGCGCCTCCATCTATAACGCGATGCCTTATGAAGGAGTGGAGGCGTTAATCCAGTTTATGAAAGCGTTTGAAATAGAGCATTCGCAGCGTGTGCACTCTGCGGTTAGTTCGACAAGTACCCCAACTGCTTAGAGATGTCTCGCGCTGCATTGCAGATCAAATCTAAGCTGCTTTGTTCTACGGTTTCAGAGCTGTCAAAACCGATAAGGATCAGGCTGGCTGCCATTTGCCCGACGGCGTCAAAAATAGGGGCGGCGACGGCTTTGGCACCGGGGATCACAGGGTTTACCTCTTCTCGCACCGAGACAAAATCGGCTTTAATCTGCTCGCAGCTTTCGGTAAAAGCTTGCCACTGCTGCGAACTGTCGCCCAGCTCTTTCTTAGCGAGAAATTCATACGCCGATGTCGGCAGGTTAGCCGCGAAACAGCGTCCCACGGCACTGCTGGTGACAGGTGCGTAAAAACCAATTTTGAAATTGACCGATACAGGGGACGGGTGATCGAGAAAGCGTATGATCATCGGCCCTTGAGTTGTCCAAACCGCCAACGCCGCCGCTTGCTGGCTGCTTTGCCTTAGTGCATGAAGAAACGGTTCGCAGGTTTGCACAATATCCGTTCTGCCAAGAATTTTTGCACCCAGCTCCAGCAACTTAGAACCGTGAAGGTAATTCCCCGATTCGTCTTGCACTACTATGCCCACCCTTAACAGACTTGCCAAGTATTTGTGCAGTTTGCTTTTCGACATCTCCAACTGCCCTGCGGCATCGCTCAGTGACATCGCCTGTTTTTGGTCGGCAAAAAAATCGATGATGTCGAACGCTTGTTCAACAGACTGAATGCCTTGGTTTTTCTTTTCCATAGTGTGTCTTCTGGGCGTACTCGAAAGAAGGATTGGACGAGGTACATACTACCGCGAGATGGGCGTTTTACAACGCTGAGTGTAAAGGCAAGAGCAAACAAAAGCCTCGGCATTCACCGAGGCATCGAAACTTGAGTTTACGCTTCAAGCCAGTTTTTGGATTCGTTTTCCCCTTGAACATAGCTGCCAAGGTGGGTGCTGAAGCGTTTGTTAATGGCGTCTTCAATCAAGGTACTTTTCAGCTCCGCTGGGTAAACTCTGAGGTTTTTGATGGTGTCTAGCCTTACCCATTCGACATCCTGGATGTATTCCTGATCGTTCAATCCGATAAGGTTTTCTTTGCTCGGTTCGCCTTCGTAGCTTTCAATCAGGTAGAAAAACTCGGCGTGATAACGCAGTGGGTGCTGCTCCTGAAACTCTCGCACACATATCAAATCGCCCACTTTTACTCGTAAGTTGGTCTCTTCACGAAATTCTCGACGCAGCGCATCTTTGGTAGTGGCGTCTTCATTTTCCATTCCACCGCCGGGTGGGATCCAATAAACACCAGTGTGGTCTTTGACTCTCACTAGGAGAATCTTGTCATCTTCGATAAGAATGCCTGCAGCTCGGATTCTGTGTTCCATCAATCATCCTTAAACACGTTAATGGCGGCTTGAATCAGCTGCCTGTGAATGGGAACCAAGTCTTGGTGCTCGGTTCGATAACCGCCGCCCACAACCGATGCGATGGGAATACCAGCGTTTTTAGCTGTTAAAAATATAAAATGGTCGCGTTGGTAAATACCTTCCGCGCTCACTTGCAAATAGCCTAGTTCATCATCGGTATGAATATCCACACCCGCATCGTAAATGATCAGATCCGGTTGATGAATGTTGATCGCCATCTCAACCACTTGCTTAAAGCTTGAAAGAAATTCCTCGTCTCCGATTTCGCGGGCAAGTGGCACATCCATATCCGACGTCGGCTTTCTGGCAGGGAAATTTTTATCACAATGGAATGACAGCGTGATGATGTCCTCTCTGCCTTCACATAGGGTTGCCGTTCCATCGCCGTGGTGGACATCGGCATCGACGATTAAGACTTTATCAATGTTCTCGTTTTTAAGTGCTTCATGCGCCGCCAGAACCAAATCGTTGATCAGGCAAAATCCGCTGCCAAAATCTTTGTGCGCATGATGGTAACCTCCACTCAAATGCAGCGCGATACCGTGTTCAATCGCCTGTTTCGCGGTTTCTACCGTGCCCCCTGCCGAGGTTAGAGTTCGGGTGATCAGTTGTTCACTCCACGGAAAACCGATTCGTCGCATTTTTGCTGCGGGCATTTCGCCAGAAAACAGCAGTTGAATGTACTCTTCATCATGCACTTCCAATACTTGCTCGGTGCTCAGCGCCGTTGGCTCCACAAAGGACAGACCTTCGCGCCACTGCGCATCGTGTTCCAGTGTTTGAACTACGTTTTCGTACAGTCTGCGGTATTTGGTTATCGGGTATCGGTGCTTCGGTGGAAGAGAAAGCTCTGAATAGATCGGATGATAAATAACCGGAATCATTAATAAATCGTTGTGAGATTGTTTGGAAAGATTGTATACCCAAGTGATATTGAGATTCTAGGAAGTTTATAGAGAAACTTAGCCTACTCCGTATTGATAATAGCTCTCATTTACAACCATATGCAATTCAACTAAAGTGATGCACCTTAACTGGTAATTGGAGGTTCAATATGGCTAAAAATCTGATGCTTATCTCAGGAACATTGTGCGGCGCATTCGCGGCCATCATTTTGTTCGCCATGATTTGCTTTGGTAGCTGGCTTGCCGTTACTCTACTTCTATTCAAGTAACCTCAATCGGAAGTCTTCATGTCACACGTTGTCATTACGGGCGCAAACCGTGGAATTGGTTTAGCCCTTGTTAAACAATACCTAGCATTAAATTGGACCATTACCGCCACCTATCGCTCTAAAGAGACCGCACAGGATCTTATTGAACTTGCCGATGCGAACCCTCAACTGACCGCTCAATTATTGGATGTGACCGACTACAACGCAGTATCGGAATTAGCGACTCAGTTAGGTACCGTCGATATGTTGATCAACAACGCAGGCTACTACGGTCCGAAAGGCTACGGGTTTGGTAATACTGACCCGGAAGAGTGGCGTAAAGTTATTGAAATCAACACCATTGCCCCCCTTAAGCTGGTGGAATTGCTGTATGACAACCTTAAAGATTCCGATGCCAAAACGGTGATCTGTGTGTCGTCGAAAGTAGGCAGTATGGCAGAGAATACATCCGGAGGCGGGTACATTTATCGCTCTTCAAAAGCCGCATTGAACTCGGTGGTAAAAAGCCTGCACAACGATTTAAGTGCTCAGGGTTTTAAGGTTGCCGCCGTTCACCCTGGTTGGGTACTCACCGAAATGGGTGGACCAAATGCCTTGATTACCACCGAGGTATCGGCTGAAGGGTTAGTGAAGGTGATTGCGTCCATCGACGAAGAAAAGAGTGGTGGCTTCTTCGATTACCAAGGCAATCCCATTCCTTGGTAAGCGTTCCCTGTTAATCGTCCAGCCAGCGCTTTAAATGCGACACCAGCTTTTGAGGAGCTTCAGAGAGTTGACGCCCGAGTCTGGTAATCAAATGCACCTCACCTTGTTTTAAGATGGGGTGTTCAACGGGCAGAGCGACCAATTGCCCGTCCGCTACTTCCCTCGCGACGACAAACTCAGGCAGCAAGGTGATCCCCATTCCTGAGCGGGCAAATTGCTTTAAGACGGCAATGGAGTCGGTGGTAAGTTTGGGGTGAATGCGAACCCGCTGCTGAAATTCTGCCATCCCGATAATCTGGCGAACGCCATAGTCTACGTCCTGTAACCCAATGGGGTAATCCAGAAGTGATTCAAAAGTGACCGCATCACGAATTTGAGTGAGGGGGTGATTCGGCGGAACTACAGCGCAGATAGGTCGCTGAACTCGGCTTTGGGTGCGAATATTGAGGTGCTTGCTCGGGTGAAACAACAACCCGATGTGCGCCTCGTCTTGCTCGACTTTTCGAATCACATCGTTTGATCCGCCAAGCATGACAGAATAGGTCAATTCGGGAAATTTGGCTTCAAATTGGGGAAGTGCTTCCGACATTAATTCGCCAACAAACCCTTCCCCCACAGCAAGTTTGATATGACCGCTTTGCAGCCCTTGTAACGCTTCAAGCTTTTGAAGACAAGCTTCCTGACTGGAGACGGTTTCGCGGTGGTACTTAAGCAGTACTTCACCCGCTTCAGTTGCCGCAACGCCTTTTCGGTGCCTTTCTAACAACACGCTTCCCAACTCTTCTTCGAGCATGGAAATCTGGCGGCTCACCGCTGACGGGGCAACGTTCAGTTTGTCTGCTGCTGCGCGAACGCTGCCCAGCTTGACCGCTTCGTAAAAATAGGCAACGCGCTTGTCGTTAATCGGCTTCAAAGCGTCGCCTTACTTGAGTTCCGATTTCACAAGCTCGACCCAGTAACTTGCGCCAAGGGCAAGAATATCGTCATTAAAATCGTAATGTGGATTGTGCAGTTCCGCGCTTTCTTCGCCAACACCGTTCCCCACCCAAATGTACGCTCCGGGTTTTTCTTGTAGCATAAAGGCAAAGTCCTCAGCGCCCATGCTCGGTGCCATGCAATGCTTAACATTGTCTGACCCCACCAAAGATTCTGCGACCTTTGAACACCTGTCGGCATACTCTGGCACGTTAATGGTCGGTGGATACATGCGGCGATAGTCGACTTCTCCATTCGCCCCGTAAGCTTCGCAAATATGATGAACCTGAGTGCGAATGCGGGATTCCAATAACTCTTGTACTTCGGTCGAAAAGGCACGACAGGTGCCAGAGAGAGTCACGCTGTCTGGGATGACGTTATAGGCTTCGCCCCCTTGCATCTTAGTAATGCTCACCACGCCCGATTCCAACGAACTGAGGGTACGCCCGACAATACTCTGTAGTGATGAGATAAGCTGACCCGCAATCACTACAGGATCGACGCCAAGATGTGGCATCGCCGCATGGCAGCCTTTGCCCGTGATGGAGATATCGAAAAGATCCATGGAGGCCATAACCGCATCAGAATGCACCGCGAATTTGCCGACTTCTAAGCCCGGCCAGTTGTGCATACCATAGACTGCATCAACGGGAAACTTCTCGAACAAGCCTTGCTCGACCATGGCTCTGCCACCCGCTTCACCTTCTTCGGCGGGCTGAAATATCACCACAACTGTGCCCGCAAAGTCACGATTCTCAGCCAGATATTTAGCCGCGCCAAGCAGCATAGCAGTGTGACCATCGTGGCCACAGGCGTGCATCTTACCTTCGTTTTTTGAGCGGTATTCAAAGTCGTTGGCTTCGGTTAAGTTCAGGGCGTCCATATCGGCACGCAGCGCAATGGCTTTTTCACCAGGCAAGTTACCTTTGATTGCCGTGACGACTCCGGTTCCACCTAAACCTTGGTCTACTTCCAGACCGAAACTTGTTAATAAGGTCGCCACTTTTTCAGATGTGCGATGCTCCTGATAAGCGGTTTCTGGATGGGCATGAATATCTCTGCGCCACTCTCGCATGTCATTGTGCAAGCTCTGTCCAATTGGCAATTCTGACTTCATGCTTATCTCTCTTCTTCCGGATATATTTCTATTATGGTATTACCCGCGAATTTAGCGGGGATTCGTACCCCGCCTTCCTCTGTCTGAACGTATGTTACGCCATTACTATCAAGATGTTGCATCGCTTTCTGCACAGAATGAGAACTTACGCGAATGGCAACACCCGTTGGCAGTTCACTTTCTTTACAAGGCAATGCCACGCCTTCAAAACGGCGACGCGCCCTTTCAGGTGACAGAACCTCAAATATGCCTCTGTCGGTCTGAACGTTTAAGTACCCCTCTTCAAGAGTGACCGCCTCTTCACCATAAATACCCTTGAACCTAGCTTCAAGATCAGCCGGGTCGCTCGCAATGTAGCTCACACAGGTAATGCCATTGGCACCATTGGGGTGGTTCATCCAGTCTTCGACCCACACCAGTTCGGGTTTGTGTTGGTGACAAAAGAAATGGGAAATAGAAGGGGTTTTGGAGTTAATCAGCATGACCAATGAGACAATCGCCTCTTCTTCCGTGCCATCTGGGCGGTGTGCTACACGGCGAAAATCGACAATGCCGTTATTTTCAACGCCACGCTCTTCCATCAATTGATGGTCTTGGCGTGCGTCTTCACTGTGCAGCGCCACCAGCGAAATACCTTCTCTTCTTTCTATGGAATCGCTAATGAAACGACCAAAGGCAAAGCCTCGCTCATTTTTCATATCGAGTTTGCTGTGATCATAAATGCTGATGAGTTCGATAAAGTTATCAGGAAACATCAAGAGATGGTTGTCGGTTCCCCATGGGTGGTGATGACGCGGGTTGATGTAAAACCCCAGCCTGGCGAAATCGTCACTGACTTTGTCCATATCTTTAACAGCAACCAAAGGATGGTCTATCCCTAAATGATTGTTACTCATGACTTGTTTTCCTTTCTTCCAACAGGTTGAGCCAATGTGCCCACGACGGTGGTGTTAGGCGCGACCGATTTGACGACCACGGCACCACCTGCCACTTTGGCATTCTGACCAATTTCAATGTTCCCAAAAATAACGGCACCCGAACCAATAAATGCCCCTTTACGGACTTTCGGGTGGCGGTCGCCCTCACCTTTCCCAGTACCACCTAAAGTGACACTCTGGAACAGGGTTACGTCATCTTCCACCACGGCAGTTTCACCAACGACAATCCCGACAGCGTGATCGAGAAAGATACCCTGACCGATTTTGGCAGCGGGGTGAATATCGACGCCAAATACCGCGACTACTTTCCCTTGAATGTAGTTTGCCATAGGTTGCATACCATTCTGCCAACAAAAGTGCGCAAAACGATAGCTCTGTAACGCTTGGTAGCCCCCAAAATAGAGCAGTGGTGTGGAATGGTCTTTAATACTGGCGTTACTTTCTAACTGACACAGCAAATCCTTGGTGAGCGCCTGAGCAATATTTTCGGATTGCTGCACCAGACCACAAAGAAAAGCGTGCCATTCGTGTTCATCGCCTTGGGTATCAACCAGTTTTTCTGCCAAAACCGAGCATAAAGCGTCGCTCAAACTGCCTCGGCTTAGAATGTGCTTTTGGTAGAAACTGGCAAGCAATGGCTGAGATTGCACAATGTCTCGCGCTTCTTGTTGAATGGTCACCCAAAGGTTATCGACATCAATATCGCGCTGGTAATCCGACATACCCTCTCCTTCTCTATTCGACCGAGTAGCCAAACGTCATGGCAGGATCTTGCGCGGTTTCTACCCAAACGCTCTTGGTTTGCATGTATTCCATAAGACCTGCATGCCCGCTGGAGCGACCGTAGCCGCTTTCCCCAAAGCCCCCAAATGGCGACATCACGTTGATCGCTTTGTAGCTATTGACCCAAAAAGTACCGGCATTCACTTGGGAGGCGATGCGGTGTGCTCGCCCAACGTCTTTGGTCCATACTGCACCCGCCAGTCCAAACTTGCTGTCATTCGCAATGGCGACCGCTTCTTCTTCGTCAGAAAACGGAATCACGGACACAACAGGACCGAATATCTCTTCCTGCGCCACCGACATTTGATTATTCACATTTGCCAGCACCGTGGGCGTATAGAAAAACCCTGACTCTCCTCCCTCGACGATGGCTTGTCTGCCACCAGCGGCGAGCGACGCACCGTCCGATATGCCTTGCTGAACCAGTGACTGGATATGGGAGAATTGAGGTGCATTATTGATGGGACCAACCATGGTGTCTTCCTGCCAGGGCAGCCCTTGCTGGATTTTTGTGGCAGCAGACGCCAGGCGCTCAGTCAGTTGATCGTATACCTTTTGTTGTACCAATAATCGCGCCCCAGATACGCAGCTTTGACCTGCCGCAGAGAAAACCGCCGCTTGTGCTCCGATGACGGCTCGGTCGAGATCGGCATCGTCGAAAACGATATTGGCAGACTTTCCACCCAGTTCAAGGACGCAAGGAATGACCCGCTGGGCGGCGGCAGAAGCGATAAGGCTTCCGGTTTTAGGCGAGCCAACAAAGACGACTTTTTTCGTTACTTTGTGCGCAATAGCGGCAGCCCCTGTGGTTTGTCCGAGTCCGTTGATCACATTCACCAGCCCTTTGGGTACTCCAGCCGTTTCAATCAATTTGACCAACGCGGTGGTGCTCAGTGGTGTGAGTTCACTGGGTTTGATCAGTACGCCATTGCCTGCGCATATGGCAGGTGCGATTTGCCAACCGCCAGTGAATATGGGAGCGTTCCAAGGCGTAATTTGAGTCACCACTCCATAAGGTTCGTGGCGAGTGTAATTCAGATGGCTGGTCGGGACAGGTATCACTTCTCCTGTGAGTTTGTCGCACCAACCGGCATAGTACTCGAACATCTCCGCCACTTTCGCGACTTCAATTCGGCAGTCCCGAACGGGCTTTCCAGCGGAAATGGATTCCAGCCACGCCAGATCATCCGCATGCTGGCGAATTGCTTCACCGCATTTCCACATTACCTGAGCACGGGCAAACGCAGTGAGGCTCCACCACGCTTTCTGAGCACGTTGCGCTGCATCCGCAGCGGCGTCCACAGGGCTTTCACCGGCATCTTTATAGGTAAGAAAGCTCCCGCCAGTCGCGGGGTTCGTCAGCGAGATGTCATCACCCTGACCTTGCACCAACTCTCCGTTGATCCAACTGCCAAATGCATCGCTGCCCAATAAGGTTTTAAGCAACGCCTGAACCTGAACACGACCATGTTCCTGAATATCTACTTTCATGATTCAGACTCCTTTTTCACGTATTGGGTAATACGATTAAAATCTTCACTGCCTTCGACCGACTCTTCGCTCTGAGACCAGATTTGGGTAACGTTCTCTGAGATGGGTAGGGACAATCCGCATTCGTCTAACAAAGCTTTGGCGAGCCCCAAATCTTTGCGCATCAGTTGCATGGTGAAACCAGAATCAAACTGCTCGTTCAATATCCAACGCGGAAAGTTCACTTCACTGATTGCACTTCGACCGGAACCCGCATTCAACCCCTCAATCAAAAGTGCAGGATCCAATCCGGCTTTTTCACCTAAAGTGATGGCTTCAGCAGTCGTCACCAGATGGGCGGCGCACAACAGGTTGTTTACTAGTTTCGCGACATGCCCGTTGCCCGACTCCCCTAAGTGCACCGCTTTTGCGCTTAACGCATCCAAGAATGGTGTGGCGCGCATCAACGCTTCTTCGCTACCACCCACGAGAATCACCATAGTGCCAGCAGACGCACCTGCTGCTCCGCCACTCAAGGGGCAATCCAGCATGGCGTGACCCAATCGGCTCAATTTGTCTGCTAACCTGCGGGTGACTTCTGGCTCGGAGGTTGTGGTGTCCATGATCAAAGTGTTTGGCTGAGCATGTTCAATAATGCCGCCTTCGCCTTCAATTACAGCCATCACGTGTTTCGCAGTAGGGAGGGAAAGAATAATGTTATTGACCGACTGGCAGAGCGATTCAATATCTTGCACCACCACAACCCCAAGAGTTCGAGCTGCTTGCTGTTGCTGCGCTGACGGGTCGAGACCAAATACTTCGAAACCTTCACGAGTCAGGGTTTCTGCCATGCCCAACCCCATGCTGCCAAGACCGATTAATCCAATACGTTTTTGAGTGTCCACTGTTACATTCCATTAACAACCATAGCTACATAGTAGGCGTTAATAAGAAATAGAAGAATGACAACATAGACACTTTATTGTTCTAATTTTGGCAACACTAAATTGCACAACTCTGCAAAGTGAGTTACGGGGGTAAATGTGGGTGGACAAAATGCGGAAAGAAAAAGAGACGTCACTGGAACGCCCCTTTGATTGGTATTATGAAACGCTGTTACGCTTCAAACAAATAGAGGTAGTCGCCGTAGCCTTGGCTATCCATTTGCTCAACTGGAACAAATTTCATCGCGGCGGAGTTCATGCAGTAACGCAGACCTGTTGGTTGCGGTCCGTCTTTAAACACATGACCTAGGTGAGAATCACCAAACTTGCTGCGAATCTCGGTTCTTGGGTAAACCAGTTTAAAGTCGGTTTTCTCTACCACATAGCTGGTGTTGATCGGCTTGGTAAAGCTTGGCCAGCCGGTGCCCGATTTGTATTTGTCGGTAGACGAAAACAGAGGCTCACCAGTAACGATATCAACATAAATACCCGCTTCTTTGTTATCCCAATACTTGTTGTTAAATGGGCGTTCTGTGCCGTCTTCTTGGGTTACGTAGTATTGAAGTTTGGTCAGCTTCCCTTTGATTTCCTCGTCCGAAGGCTTTTCGTATACCTTGGCAGTAGGCGCATTTTTCGCATTAATCAACTGGCGCAATGTTTTGGGGTTGGCTTTGCGATCATCACCAAACACTTCGTCTAAATACTGGTCGCGACCCGAAGCGAAACGGTAGTATTTGTATTTCAGGCTGCTCTTTTTGTAATAGTCTTGATGGTAGGCTTCCGCTGGATAAAACTTATCAAACTCGATCAGTTCGGTTTTCAAAGGTTTTGGGAAGATCATCGCCTTGTCGATTTCCATCATAAATTGCTCGGCAATCTGTTTTTGCTCGATATTGTGATAGAAAACTGCAGGCCGGTAGTGCACACCGCGATCAACGAATGATCCTTTGTTGTCTGTTGGGTCGATATGGCGGAAAAAGTGATCCAACACTTCTTCATAGCTCACCACGTTCGTATCGAACTTAACGCTAATGACTTCGATGTGCCCCGTTCTTCCAGAAGCGACTTGTCGATAGGTTGGGTTTTCTTCTTTGCCACCAGAATACCCAGACACTACATCCAGCACACCCGGCAGTTTTTCTAAATCGGATTCAGTACACCAGAAACAACCGCCCGCTAACGTTGTGACTTCCGTTTTACCCGATGCGACTTTGGCTTCCATCGTATCTGCGGTTCCGGTTTGACTGAGTAAGATAAACAGCACTGGGACAGAGAATCCCACCAATAGTTTTGAGACTGTATTCATAACTTCCTTCAACGGCTTTTTTATCAATGGAGTTACTTAAAAAGACAGACCTATCGGGGAAAAAGTTACAACGGGAATGAAAAATTCTCTGTCCGCCAGGGGGCAGTGAACACCTAAGACTTTTTCGACCCAGAGCTGCGTTTTCTCGTTGAACCTGGCTTCTTCGCCGAACTTTTACCTGTGCTGCGGCGCTTTTTGTAGGCTGGGCGTTCGACTTTAGGTAGGTGCCTGAGCGATTCAGGGACAGGACCAAACTTCACTTTCTCCATCAGGGTATTGATCTTGGTTTCAAGTGCTTGCATGAAAGGCTGATACGCCTGATTGCGTTCCGCCATGCCCTGCAACTGATGCTCCCAATGGGCGGTCATGTCTGGGTAAGTGGAGTCGTTGGGCAGCGCATGCACCAGTCCCCGACCCGCAGGCGAACTGAGAATGGATTTACCTTGTCGAGTCAGTAGCTTTCGTTTAAACAGGGTATCCAGTATTCCGGCGCGAGTCGCCTCCGTACCTAAGCCGTCAGTCTCGCGCAGAATCTTTTTCAATTCTTTATCTTCCACAAATCGGGCAATTCCCGTCATGGCTTGCAACAATGTTGCTTCGGTAAAATGCTTAGGTGGCTCGGTTTTTCTGTCTTTTATCTGCCCCTCTCGGCAGGTTAATACGGTTCCTTCTGGCAGCGGTGGCACCGTATCGACGCCATCGTCCTGTTCTGTCTTCTCTTTGCCCATCAGAACTTTCCAACCCGGCTCGACCAGTTGCTTTCCCGATGCTATGAAAGTGCCGCCTGCGATATCAAAAATTAACTTAGCCTCGGCGTACACCGCTGGTGGGTAAAACTGCATCAGGTATTGTCTGGCGATCTGCTGATAGATTTTCATTTCATTGCCAGAAAGCGCATTGACCGAAGCTTTTTTTGGCGTTGGAATGATGGCGTGGTGAGCATCGACTTTGCTGTCGTTCCACGCTTTGGATTTACGAGAAAGATCCGCCCCCTGAACCGCTTGGGACAATTCACCGCAGTTGTTGGCAATGGCATCCGATACGGCTTTCGCCTGCCCAAAATGTTCCATGGGCAAATAGCGGCTGTCGGATCGAGGGTAAGTGATCAGCTTGTGCTTTTCATAAAGCGACTGACAGACGTTAAGCACGTCTTGAGCACTCATACCAAATCGCTTGGCGGCATCAATTTGGAGTGCCGAAAGGGAATAAGGCAAAGAGGCAGCTTGCTTGGTCTGCTTCTGCTCTGATTTGGTAACAGTTGCTGGCTGACCCGCAATGCGCGAAGCTACGTTTTCCACCAGCTTTCGGTTCAGGACTCGCCCTTCTTCATCCTGCCAGGGTTTGCAGGCTTCGCTTGGTTTCCAACGAGCTCGGATGTCAAAGCTGCCATTCTGGTCTTGATAAGGGATAAGGGCATGAAGGGTGAAATAGTCTCGCGGGACAAAATTTTCGATTTCTTCGTCTCGGCGAACCACCAAACCCAGCACCGGGGTCTGTACACGCCCTACCGATAATACCCCCTGATAACCGGCTTTTTGACCAAGCAATGTGTACGCGCGTGACATGTTCATGCCATACAGCCAATCGGCACGGGAACGAGCCAGAGCTGAGACAGACAAAGGAATGAAATCTCGGTTACTACGAAGTTGCGAGAGCGCGCGCTTTACCGCAGGCAAGTTCAGGTCGCTGATCAGTAACCTTTCCATGTTCTCTTTTTTGCCTTTAGGGACTTTGCAGTAATCAATCACTTCATCCACCAGCAACTGACCTTCGCGATCAGGATCGCCTGCATGAACGATGTGGCTGCTTTCTTTTAAGAGCTTTCGGATCACCGTGAGCTGTTTGCTTGAAGTCTTGCGAGGTCTGAGTTGCCATTGGTCTGGAACAATCGGCAGGTCATTCATGTTCCATTTTTTGTAACGCTCATCGTAGGCGTCGGGTTCCACTTGCTCCAGCAAATGACCAATGCACCAAGTCACGATGTCACCATTACCACACCGAATACACCCGTTTTCATTCTTTTGAGGTTTTGGAAGTGCCGCAGCAATCGCGCGCCCTAAACTGGGTTTTTCGGCAATGATGAGTCGAGACATAAATGGATGAAGTTCACTAGATAAAACAAAGCCACATTATCTAATGTGGCTTTGAGAATGCAAGGAAAGAAACTGTATTTTTATACAGTTATAAAAATTCCACGAACTGACTGAGATCACGCTCTGGCACTTTCATTGGCGTACAACCTGGGGTGCCCACATAAAGGAAACCGACGATCTCGTCTTTGCCTTCTAACCCAAAGGCTTCATGCACTTTCGGGTGGAACATCCAGCTACCTGAACGCCAGAATGCCTGAAAACCTTGCGCGACCGCTGCCATCTGCATAGCTTGAACTGCGCAGCCTGCAGAAAGGTATTGCTCCAGAGCAGGCACTTTTTCGTTTTCTGTGACCTTGGCGATCACCGTGATCACCATAGGAGCACGGAAAGGGGCATTTTTCAGTTTTTCGATGACAGCTTCTTCGCTATTTTCTGCTTCGGCCGCAGAAACCAGAATGTCAGCCAGTTTTGCCAAACCTTCACCTTGTGAAATCACAAAGCGCCAAGGCGTTAAGCCAGCATGGTCAGGCGCTCGAAGCCCGGCTTTAATGATGTTTTGAAGTGCTTCACCTTCTGGTGCAGGAGCAGAAAGCTTGGCAATTGAGCGACGATTCAGTAAGAGGTCTAACGCTTCCATTTGAAGTCCTTATTCGTTTTTTCCAAATGTAGCACAATCCAGCAAAAATTTAGCCCCTGCGAGTGAGGGGCTAATTGGATTTGAATTTGAGAGCTTAAATAGCCACCGCAAGCTTCACACCTTGTCGAATAGCGCGTACCGCGTCCAGTTCACCGGCATGATCCGCACCACCGATAATATGAAGTTTATCACCCAGCTTGCTCCAATCTGATTCAAATGGGCGAACGGACTCTTGTCCTGCACAAACGATAACTGTATCGGCATCTAGAAGCTTTTCATCACCTTTGTGCTCGATATACAGACCTTTGCCATTCAGGCGTTGGTACTTCACGCCACCAATCAGGTTCACTCCGCGTTTTTCCAGAGTACGTTTGTGGATCCAGCCTGTGGTTTTGCCCGGTCCTTTCCCCACTTTGCCTTGGCGGCGTTGAAGTACCCAGACGGTTTTGTCGCTTACCGAATCTGGGTAAGGGAACAGCCCGCCGGGATGTTCGATATTCTTGTCAATGCCCCATTCGTGCAGCCAATCGTCCAAATCGTGGCTATTTGGTTCAGTTAGCATAGTGGCGACATCGATTCCGATGCCTCCTGCTCCGATAATTGCGACTTTTTCACCTACTGGTGTCTTTTCACGAATCAGTGTCTGATAATCCACCACTTTCTCGGCATTATCGAAACCCTCAATGTTGACTTCACGGGGAGCTACGCCTGAGGCCATAACCACTTCGTCGTAACCTTCCAGCATGTCAAAGGTGACTTCGGTTTCCAGCTTGAGGTTGACGCCCGTGGTGTCAATGCGATTAGCAAAGTAGCGAATGGTTTCGCGAAATTCCTCTTTTCCGGGGATTTGCATGGCCAGACGGAACTGCCCTCCAATGCGATCGTTTCTTTCGAACAGGTCAACATGATGACCCCGCTCGGAAGCCGTAGTTGCAAACGACAGACCAGCAGGACCTGCGCCCACGACGGCAATTTTCTTTTTCTTGGTCGCAGGTTGCACCACAATTTCTGATTCGTAGCATGCTCTTGGATTCACCAGGCAGCTTGCACGCTTGCCTTTAAAGACGTTATCCAGACACGCTTGGTTGCAACCAATACAGGTGTTGATCAGTTGGCTTTGATTGGCTGCCGCTTTATTGACAAAGTCTGGGTCGGCTAAGAATGGTCTTGCCATGGACACCATATCAGCTTGCCCCGATGCAATGATTTTCTCGCCTTCGTCTGGCGTGTTGATTCGGTTACAGGTGATCACAGGAACATTGATGTGTGGTTTCACTTTCTCGGTCACCCAGGCAAAGGCACTCCGCGGAACCTGTGTGGCAATGGTGGGGATTCGCGCTTCGTGCCAGCCGATTCCAGTATTGATGATGGAAACGCCGGCTTTTTCCAGCTCTTTGGCCAGCATGATCACTTCTTCAAACGTGCTCCCCTCTTCAACCAAATCCAGCATGGAAAGCCGAAAGATGATGATGAACTCTTCACCCACTTTTTCACGAATTGCTCTCACCACTTCTAACGGAAATCGCATCCGATTTTCGTAGGTTCCACCCCATTCGTCATAACGCATGTTAGTGCGCTTACAGATGAACTGGTTAAGGAGATAACCCTCTGAACCCATCACTTCCACGCCGTCGTATCCCGCTTGTTTGGCAAGAGATGCAGAATTAGCGAAAGCATCGATGGTTTTTAGAATCTGACGATGACTCATCTCGCTTGGTGCAAACTTGGCTATAGGAGCACGAATACCCGAAGCGCTCTGAGAGAATGGGTGCATGGCGTATCGACCTGCGTGCAGAAGTTGCAGCGCAATTTTTCCTCCATGCTCGTGCACTGCATTTGTGACTACCTTGTGTGCATTGGCATGTTTGGGTTTACTGAACTCTGCGCTGAACGGGTGAAGCCTTCCACGCAGGTTTGGCGAGAATCCTCCAGTGACGATCAGACCGACTCCCCCTTTCGCACGCTCGGCATAGAAGGCTGCAAGCTTATGTAAGCCTTTCTTATCCTCTTCCAGACCAGTATGCATTGAACCCATCAATACTCGGTTTCTGAGCTGGGTAAAACCCAGATCCAGCGGTGAAAGTAAATTTGAATACATAGGGAGAGCTCACTTTAGTTTTATTGTAATGGTCTGACCACTCTAGAACCCTTAAAACAAAAAATCAAACACCTGTTTACATTTATTCAACAACGATCAATCTTCTGTGTTTTTCTGCCTCAAGATGACGTAGGATGGAGAAATTACATAAGTACTTGTATTGGAAAGACATGAAAAAGTTATTTCGAGTTATAGGTCTGATTTTTAAGTGGATATGGAAGGCAATTTCCTTCCTGCGTCTCGCGATTATCAACCTGTTCTTTTTGTTTTCCCTGGCGATCATCTACTTCGTCTATACCCAAGCAGATACAGAAGGTCCTGTTGTTCAGGAACGTTCAGCATTAGTGATGAATTTATCTGGTCCTATCGTTGAACAAAGCACCTACGTCGCACCAATGGATTCCTTTACGGGTTCGCTGTTGGGGAACGAATTACCAAAAGAAAACGTTTTGTTCGAAATCGTTGATGCCATTCGATATGCACAAAATGACGATCAGGTATCTGGATTGGTTTTGGCTCTTCGTGAAATGCCAGAAACGAATCTGACTAAGCTGCGATACATCGCTAAGGCGATCAACGAATTCAAAACCTCTGGCAAGCCTGTTTACGCGGTTGGCGATTTCTACAATCAGAGCCAGTATTACTTAGCCAGCTATGCAGATAAGATCTACATGGCACCTGATGGTGCAGTGCTACTCCAAGGTTATGGCGCTTACAACCTGTACTACAAAGACATGCTGGAGAAACTGGACGTTAACACGCATGTTTTCCGCGTTGGCACCTACAAATCCGCCATTGAGCCATTCACTCGTAATGACATGTCCGATGAAGCAAAAGAGTCGGCTTCCCGTTGGCTTACTCAGCTTTGGGATGCCTTTGTTCATGATGTCGCCTTAAATCGTAAGATTGAAGCGGCAACACTGGCACCAAGTGAAGACGAAATGCTGAATCTGCTTCAGGAAGCGAAAGGTGATTTAGCCTTACTTTCCCATAAAGTAGGGTTGGTTGATGAACTAGCAACTCGCCAGCAAGTGCGTAAAGCGCTGGTCGAAGAGTTTGGCAGTAACGGTAATGATAGCTTCAACCATGTGGGTTACTACGAGTACCTAGCCACCATGAACCCATTGCCTAGCTTTGCTGCTGACGACGTCGCTATTGTGGTAGCCAGCGGCGCTATTATGGATGGTTATCAGCCTCGCGGAACTATTGGCGGCGATACGGTCGCATCACTACTTCGCGACGCCCGTATTGACGACAAAGTGAAATCCGTCGTATTGCGCGTTGACAGCCCTGGCGGCAGCGCATTTGCATCTGAAGTGATTCGAAATGAGGTTCAGGCTCTGCGTGATGCAGGAAAACCAGTTGTGGTTTCCATGTCTAGCCTAGCTGCATCGGGTGGTTACTGGATTTCGATGAGCGCAGACAAGATTGTTGCTCAGCCGACGACGCTAACGGGTTCTATTGGTATCTTTAGCGTGATTACAACCTTTGAAAAAGGCTTGAATAATCTTGGTATCTACAATGATGGTATTGGTACTTCGCCATTCTCTGGTGTAGGCATTACACGTGGACTGACTCCTGCGGCTTCTGAAGCCATTCAGCTTGGTATAGAACACGGTTACCAGCGCTTCATCGGGCTGGTTGGTGAAAACCGTGAAATGAGTATTGAAGATGTAGATAAAGTTGCTCAGGGTCGTGTCTGGACAGCAAAAGACGCCATGTCGTTTGGTTTGGTTGATCAGATGGGTGACTTTGACGACGCCGTTAAACTGGCTGCCGAACTCGCTGGTCTTGAGTCTTACAATATCTACTGGGTTGAAGAACAGCTGTCTTCAACTGAGCAGTTCATTCAGGAAATCATGAAGAACATCTCTGTAAAACTGGGCATTGATATGAACAGTATGGTTCCTGAGTCGCTGCGTCCGGTAGCAAAACAGCTATCACAGGACTTCAGCGTTATGCAAAGCTTCAATGACCCCAAAGGGCATTACGCATTCTGCTTAAACTGCCAAGTTCAATAGGCATCTCTTCAATCAAAAAATAGACGCTTCGGCGTCTATTTTTTTAGGTAAGAGCTACCCAACAATAAAAGAGAATCCTTCTGGGGTTTTGCCTAAAATCAGATATAATCCCCGCCAACACCATGACGTATAACAACTAGAAACGTAGCCCTATGCCAAAGAAACACATTTACATCGCTTACACTGGTGGCACCATTGGAATGCAGAAGTCTGACCAAGGGTACATCCCAGTCGCCGGGTTTATGGAAAAACAGCTACAGAGCATGCCGGAATTTCATCGCCCTGAGATGCCGGATTACACCATCCATGAATACGACCCTCTGATTGATTCTTCCGACATGACTCCGATGGACTGGCAACAGATCGCGGATGACATTCATGATAACTACGACAAGTACGACGGTTTCGTGATTCTGCATGGTACAGACACCATGGCATACACCGCTTCTGCGTTGTCTTTTATGCTGGAAAACCTAGGTAAACCTGTCATCGTGACAGGCTCTCAGATTCCTTTGGCAGAGCTGCGTTCGGACGGTCAAGCTAATCTGTTGAATGCCCTTCATATTGCGGCAAATTACCCAATCAATGAAGTGACGTTGTTCTTCAACAATCAGCTGATGCGTGGCAACCGAAGCACCAAGTCTCATGCTGATGGCTTCAACGCGTTTACTTCTCCTAATCTCCCTGCACTGCTTGAAGCGGGTATCAATATTCAGGTAAGCAATCACGTTGAAGTGGACAAGAAACCAGAAGGTGATTTCAAGGTTCATAAGATCATCCCGCAGCCTATCGGGGTAATCACTATGTACCCTGGTATTTCTCATGAAGTGATTCGAAATACCTTACGCCAGCCTGTGAATGCCATGATTCTGCTGACCTTTGGCGTGGGCAACGCTCCGCAAAACCCAGAACTGCTCGCACACCTGAAAGAAGCGTCTGAACGTGGGGTTATTGTGGTAAACCTTACCCAGTGCTTAGCCGGTAAAGTGAATATGGGTGGTTACGCGACGGGTTGTGCGCTGGCAGAAGCCGGAGTCATCAGCGGATACGATATGACCCATGAAGCGGCGTTAGCTAAACTCCATTATCTGCTAAGTCAGAATTTGGGCTATGAGGATGTGAAAGCGGAAATGCAAAAAGTGCTGCGCGGTGAAATGAGTCTTTAAAGCAAACGTAACTTATTCAATACAAACGTAAAGAGGAGGCGACCGCCTCCTCTTTTTCATTCGTCTTTGTCTATTTTTATTCGGGCGATTTCATCTTCCTTCTCGGAAAATTCTTTTTTCAGCTCAACCTTTGACTTGAACTCTATTTCGCCACCCGCGGCAACCGTCATGTGTTGCGCCTCGTTGTTATGCTTGGATTGATATAGCATAACGGCTTGCATGCAGGAGTCTCGCTGTTCTTGGTTTAACGGAGTACCATCTGGCCATTTCCCTGTTTCTACTGCATAATTTAAGCGCTCGTATACCTCGGGCGTCATTGCTTCGATAAGTTGCTCTACATTCACTTTCTTTCCTAATTATAAGCAAATAGGTTTTGAATAAGACCATATCCGGCTACTATGCTTAGTCAAGTAATGGACAACAAATTAGAGCCTTAGATCACAAGCGGGATACCAATGCTAAATACTCGACTTCTAATCTGTATCGCTTCAGCTTCAATGCTTTCAGGATGTTTTGAAGCCCACCAAAATACCGGGGAATTGTGCGAAGCAAACCCTACTCTTCGATGCGAAAAACTCAACATGCGTGACGGACAATGCCGCATTCCAAGAACCGATTTAATCTGGCACCGTTACGACGCATTGCGTAACAACACAGTAGATAAGATGCTCAAAGAATTTGAGATCTTACATGAATATCAACAATGTCTTGAGTTAGCAGCTCAGATTCAGCCTATTGACCAAAGTGATCTAAAAGAAAGGCGATTCAATGCTCTCGTTCATACCTATGATGAACAAAAGCGCATCCTTCACGATTTGAAATCCTCCAAAGACCCTTATGCTTTGTATTTTCGCTGGACTCAGGGCGATGATGATGCCCAGAGAGAATTTCTGCAATTAGAAGGTACAGCAAAACTTAATACGGCTAAGCTGCAATACGCATTGGCAACTTACTATGCCAATAGAGATAAGCAGAAAACACTTACCCTGCTCGAAAACGCGCTGACTCTGACCAAAAAAGGGCAGCTGAATAATGAAGTGATTAAGTCGCTCGCCAGTACCAACCAGTCATTGGGCAATCTGGAATACGCTTATATATGGGCAATGGTCGGCAAGGAGTACGAAATCCCAGTATCCTCAGATCGTAACTTGAGAAGGCTGTATCCATTCCCGGAGGAAAAACTGGGTAAACTCAATGATCTGGCAGATGATGTGGTTGATGCAATCAAAGATGGTCAGTACAAACCATCTTTGATTCCGGAAATCGATGCTCTGAGGAAATGGTAGGGTGTGAACTTTCGTTTCCGTATATGAAAGTTTTTTTCAAAGGTGATGTGTTACGCATCACCTTTTTTATTATTGTTGAAAATTAACGACACAGAGTTAACGCAAAAGCGTTCACCTGTGGTTTTAGGTCCATCAGGAAAAACGTGACCTAAATGGCTATCACAGGCAGCACAACGAATTTCTACCCTCTTCATTCCGTGACTCAGATCTTCCAGATATCGTATTGCTGTATCATTGATAGGGGCATCAAAGCTGGGCCAGCCACACCCCGAGTCATACTTGTTATCTGAGTGGAAAAGTGGAATTTCACAGCAGGTACACAGGTATTCACCGCTCTGTTTATTATGAAGTAATTTTCCAGAAAAAGGGGCTTCAGTCCCTTGCTGGCGACAAACACGAAATTCCTCATCGCTCAGTTGTTCTCTCCATTCTTTCTCCGTTTTTTCAACTGGTTGCACCTTTTGGTTCACGTTTATATTTCTCCATTTTTCTTATTTTTTATTCATTTCATTAAACAAAGTCTTGCCTAAGACTGGGGTTGTAGCACATACTTCGTAACCGAAATATGACCCGTGCGTCATTTTTGACACACTGATGTTGACTGAACACTTCTGCGCATGATTGCTGGCGCTAGATCCACGCAGTCATGTGTAAAAAATATACGTTTGCAAAGATATGTTAAAAAAAGCATCGCTTTTTTTTGACTTTAGACAAGTTAACCTTGATTATCTGTTGCAGATTTTGACTGGATTCTGTAATTTTACTACCAGTTATCTTTAATCAGAAATTAAGTTGTGGAGCAACTATAATGACTATCAAAGTAGGTATTAACGGTTTTGGCCGTATCGGTCGTTTCGTATTCCGCGCTGCTCAAGAGCGTGCTGACATCGAAGTTGTAGGTATTAATGACCTAATCGACGTAGAATACATGGCATACATGCTTAAGTACGACTCAACTCACGGTCGTTTCAACGGCACTGTTGAAGTTGAAGGCGGAAACCTAATCGTTAACGGCAAAACTGTACGTGTAACAGCAGAGCGCAACCCAACTGAACTTCAGTGGGACCAAATCGGTGTTGACGTTGTTGCAGAAGCAACTGGTATCTTCCTAACTGACGAAACTGCTCGCCAGCACATCACTGCAGGTGCTAAGAAAGTTGTTCTTACTGGCCCATCTAAAGACGCAACTCCAATGTTCGTTATGGGTGTAAACGACAGCACTTACGCTGGTCAAGACATCGTTTCTAACGCATCTTGTACTACTAACTGTCTAGCGCCTATCGCTAAAGTTCTTAACGACAAGTTCGGTATCGAATCTGGTCTTATGACTACAGTTCACGCAACTACTGCTACTCAGAAGACTGTAGACGGTCCTTCTGCTAAAGACTGGCGTGGTGGTCGTGGTGCTTCTCAGAACATCATCCCATCTTCAACTGGTGCTGCTAAAGCTGTAGGCGTTGTTCTTCCAGAACTAAACGGCAAACTAACTGGTATGGCTTTCCGCGTACCAACTGCTAACGTTTCTGTAGTTGACCTAACAGTTAACCTGAAAGAAGGCGCATCTTACGAAGCTATCTGTGCAGCAATGAAAGAAGCTTCTGAAGGCGACCTAAAAGGTGTTCTAGGTTACACTGAAGACCAAGTTGTTTCTCAAGACTTCATCGGCGAAGTTCAAACTTCAGTATTCGATGCTAAAGCTGGTATCGCTCTAACTGACAACTTCGTTAAAGTTGTATCTTGGTACGACAACGAAATCGGTTACTCAAACAAAGTTCTTGACCTAATCGCTCACATCTCTAAGTAAGCATTAGTTAAAGACTTTCTTTGATGAAAGATTGAAAAAAGGCGACCATTGTGTCGCCTTTTTTATTATGTACTTAGGGTTCATAGCCCTAGGTTCAACCCCTCTATTTGCAATAAAGAAAACAGGAAAGAAGATGGAATTACGTACTCTGCCCGCTCTGACTGTACTCTCAGATAATGTTTCGATTGTAGAAAAAGACAATGTAAAAATTGTTCGTGTTATTCACGAAAAAGCAGAAGCGGGAATCGCATTGCATGGCGGTCACGTTGTTTCTTTCAAACCCATCGGTCAGCAGGACCTGATCTGGATGAGTAAAGAAGCTAAGTTTGATGGAAAAGCTGCACTTCGAGGCGGCGTGCCTGTTTGCTGGCCATGGTTTGGTCGCATTGCTGCACCTGCACACGGCTTCGCTCGTTCCAGCCAGTGGGATCTGGTTGAGCATCGTGAAAACGAAAACGGTGTCATCGTTAGCCTCAGTCTAAAGCCTAATGCCGAAACCAAAGCAATTTGGGATTTCGACTTCGAAGCGATTCTGAATGTAGAGATATCAGACACTCTCACCATTACGTTGGATGTAAAGAATACAGACAGCAAAGCGTGGACTTTCTCTGGAGCACTTCATACATATCTCAATGTGGGTGATATTCTGAATACCGAGACCACTGGCATGGGCGCTGAGTACATCGACAGCCTCCAGGACGACAAAGTCTGCCAGGGCGGTGAAGTACTCAAACTGACTGACACCATTGATCGCGTTTACACTCAACCAGAAGCACAAATCCGCGTGTCTGACTCTTCATTTGATCGCACGATTGTTATCGAGAATCAGGGTCATAACTCCGCAGTACTTTGGAACCCTTGGAAAGAAGGTGCTGAAGGTATGGGAGACATGCAGGACGACGGTTACCAAACCATGCTGTGTGTGGAGTCCACACTACACGCACCTAGCATTGAAGAAGGTAAAACTCTGCAGCCTGGTGAAAGCCATCAGTTAGCGACCACGATTTCACTCGCAAATTAGGGTCTGTTGCCCTTTAAAGATGAATGACTGAAGCGACCATAGGGTCGCTTTTCTTTTTCCAATTCCTAATCCATTGATCTCTTTTATAAATTAAGCCTTGCCATTTACCAGTTTCATTGTTAAGACTGTATTTTCAAAAATACATTAAAGCGTTTGTAAGATCAGATAATCGTTCACTCGCCTGATGTTCTAGACTTTCAGTGTCCTTTACACATTCTATATCCCCAACAGATATAGCTTTGTACCACTTCCAGTCACAAAACGTCACAACCAGTTTAATCAGATTGCAATACACTCGGTTGTAATAAGTCAAGGAGAGGAAATGCATCTAATGGATTCAGCTAATCAATATAATTTGATGCTTGTTGAAGACGATATGGAACTGGCTGGATTGATCCAGGACTACCTCGAAAACCACGAATTCAATGTCACTCATGTCGCGAATGGAAAAGACGCTGCCGACAGAATCTTGACCGATCAACCTGACATTGTGATTCTGGATGTGATGTTACCGGGTCAGTCTGGCATGGATGTGTGCAGACAAGTGCGCTCTGGTTACAGTGGGATGATACTGATGCAAACAGCATTGGATGACGATATCGATCAGATGATGGGGCTGGAGCTAGGGGCAGACGACTACATAGTAAAGCAGGTTCAGCCCAGATTGCTTCTTTCCCGAGTACGAGCCCTGCTAAGGCGCAGCCAGCGTTCTAGTCTAACTGCTGAATCCTCACAGATCATGAACTTTGGTGCGTTGAAAATAGATTTACAAAAACGTCAGGTGATGCTGAATGGTCAGGAGATTCAACTCACTACCGCCGAATTTGAGTTGCTGCATTTGCTGGCTCAAAACTCTGGTCAGGTAGTATCTCGTGACGACATAGTGCAGCAAATTCGTGGATACGAATACGACGGTTTAGATCGTTCAATCGACCGAAGAATCTCCAGACTAAGGCGAACATTGCTGGACGACCCCCATAACCCTCAGATAATCAAGACCATTCGTGGTAAAGGTTATCAGCTTTGCGCCAGCAATCATTGATCGGAGACCATCATGATAAAAGCATTTTCAATACTTTGGCTGGTCATTCTGATTCCTATCGCGCTGGTATTCAGTCCATTTGGTTCTGTGCCTCTCAATGAGATTGGCAACAGCATGGCGCACAAATTTTATACCGAAGTCTACGGTCCCACACTATACACTCTCGAAGATGATCTTCTCAAACTGCCCAAAGAAGAATGGAAAAGTTACTCTGACGAACTTCAACCTGAATTCGGTCACAAACTGGATGTGGTCTCGATTGTTGATTTTCCCTTCACAGATTCGAACAAAGCACTCATTAGTGACGGTGAAATGATTTATCACATTGGTGACCCACCCGCGCTAATGAAACGCGTTGGAGAAAGTGATCAGGCGGTTTATTTTGCAGTAGAGTTAGCCGTCCATGAAGCCGGAAAAATGGCCGCAAAAGGTCCACTTCATTTGCTGAGAAGACAGATACTGGAGTTGCCAAAAGAGCAGCGTGAAGAAGGGCTTCGTAAACTCACCGAGACTTTGCCTGTTATCGCCACTTTTGAAAAAATCGATAGCGTTAAACTATCCGAAGAAGAACAGAAAAAGCTTCTGGCGGGTGAAATAGCCGCAGAGCTCAGCGAAAATGACGAGATTGTTTTTTATGCGCTAATCGAAGAGGGAATTGTGCTCAAAATTTTCGAGCATAACTCGACTAAGCTGCAGTTACAGTTCTCAAGTTACATCATCATGGGCATCATGGCTTGCATAGCCGCTGGTATGTTCCTGTGGGCCATACCTCTGTGGCGAGATCTGAAAAGGTTAGCGGCAACCACCAATGCATATGGAAGAGGTGAGCTTCAGTCCCGGGCCAAAATTTCCCGTATGTCTGTAGTCGCGCAGTTAAGTGGTTCTTTCAACAAAATGGCGGACAATATTGAAAAGTTAATATTGGGTCACAGAGAACTGACCAATGCCATTGCACACGATTTAAGAACACCTCTTTACCGTCTGCGTTTTGCTTTTGAAATGCTGAACGATAACAAACTCAGTGACGAGCAAAGAGCAAAATATAACGGGGTAGTCGAGAAAAGTATCGATGATCTGGACCACCTGATTAACCAAACCTTAATTTTGTCTCGCTACTCTCGAGTGCCGAGCGCTGAACAAATCGCCCCTTGCATACTTGAGCCGGTTTTACGCTCTGAAATCAATCACTTTCAGTTGGAGCACCCTGAGCTCTCCGTTAGTTTTCAATGCTCTTCATTGCTGAAGGAAAGCGAAGTCATGGTGGATCAACGAGCCATGATACGAGCTCTGAACAACTTGCTCGCCAATGCGGCTCGGTTTGCAGAAGAAACCATTCAGGTGACACTTGAGCGTCACCCAAACAACTGGGTACTCATTGTTGAAGATGACGGGATTGGTATACCTCAAGATATGTGGCAGTCCATCTTCGATCCCTTTACCCAAGTCAATAATGAACAGCGAGATACAAGCACAGGGCATGGATTAGGTCTGGCAATAGTCAAACAGATTGCGCATTGGCACGAAGGCGAAGCTAACGTATCACAATCTGAATTAGGTGGTGCGAAATTCATCATCACCTGGAATAAGCCCTTAACAAGCGATTCACCAAACCAAGCACAAGCGGTCACAAACCGTCACATTTCGTCTACAAGTGAGCATGGATGAGTGAACAGGAATTAATCAAACTAGAATCTCTAATCACAGAAAGTAATAGGTACAAGGATGAAGAATTTACATAAGTCCATCGGGTTGTTCTGCTTAACACTGAGTGCACCCACTCTCGCGTCGTATGAGGAAACACCTTTTGAACCTGGATGGCAGTTTATCCTTTCTGCAAACCTTGGTTACGGTTCCGAAACGTCGCAATCTAACACCCATGATGACAACAAAACTGCCGACTCATTAGACAGCAACGGCAAATCGGTTTCCACGTTTGCCCCCTTCCCATTTATTCGGGTGGAATACACACTCGATAGTGGGTACACACAATTTTACCTTGGTCAGAGTGAAGATCAGGTAACCAGCGAACAGTTTCAAGCCGAGCTAGGTGTGAACCACTATCAGGAAGGCATTGGCTTGCTAACTGCCGCGTACTTCCCGAAAGTTCCGGGTGTGAGTGAAGTATGGGAAGACCCCTACCTGATTGGTAGCGAAAGAAAGACCACACATTCTAACGCTCACGGCGGTCGAATCGCTTACTCACCAGATACTGCATTGCCGCTAACATTGCGTTATGCGTTCGTAACCTATGATGTCGACGACGAAAAATCTGGGCAAAGTCAGGGGTTGACCTCTGCCGAGCAGAAGAAGCTAGACAGAAACAGTGATTTTCAGCGATTTGGTGTTGAAACCCTCGTACCGCTTGGTGATTCTTTCGCGATTATGCCTGCTGTTAGATATACGCTCAGGGACGCCAAAGGGGACGCTCACAGTTTCAAAGAGCTGTCGGGAGAGTTGGCATTTCAGTACGGCTACGAACAACATAGCTTTGTGTTGCAAACAGGTTTAGCCAAGCGAAACTTCGATACACTGAACCCTGTGTTCGACAAAAAACAAGATACAACGGTTACTAATCTGTTTGGTATCTACACCTACAATGAACCTTTTGGCTATGAGAACTTTAGCCTGAGCGTTATTGGTGGTGTGAGTAACGAAGACTCCGACATCAACTTCCATGATACAAAGAGTCAGTACATTGCTACAGGTGTCATTTATTACTTCTAATAAGTAAACCTGTAGAAACCACAATGGTGACGACATTCTGTCGTTGGTCTAGGGTTTGTTCCTCTCAAGCAGAGCTTACAAACCCTATTTTTAAGGAGGAAATCTATGCGTAAAATAACCATTTTGACCATCTTTGTGTCTCTGACACTGGCACTGACAGGTTGCAGCCGATTTCCTCAGGACAACATCTTAGATTTTCTGCCCGTATCCGCACCTTCTCTGGAAAAAGTTATTCCTGCGTTTCAGGGGGAGTGGTTTGGAAACATGATGAAAGGCGAAGCGGGTGAAGACGAACATGTCACTTATCACATTTCATCGGGCAGTCTAGCAAAAGAAGTCACCAAAAACGTGGTGACCAAAGTAAGCGTATTTATGGTTACAGCGCGATTACCTGCACCACAGAAGCAGCAGGAACGAATACAAAAACTTATTCACGAATTGCGCGAATAACTCGGGTCTTACTATGGAAAAATTCGATACTCAAGTCTTCATAGAAGGCTTGGGTATTTTTTATTTAGGTTCTTCCCTGCCAGACACTTTTTATTTATCGCTATTGCCGCTAAACTTTGCCCCCAATTTGCGTCTTTGAGTTTGACATGACATATCAGTGCCCCCTTTGCCAAAACGATTTGGAGTTGAATCAACGAACCTATCGCTGCGAGAACAACCACCAGTTTGATGTCGCGAAAGAAGGCTACGTTAACCTGATGCCAGCGCATCATAAACGCTCCAAAGATCCTGGCGATAACAAAGAGATGACGCAGGCACGCAGGCGCTTTCTTGATAGCAGGCACTATCAGGTTTTGCGTGAGTCTGTCGCTCAAACGTGCAGCCACTGGGTAAACAGCTCACAAGGGCAACTATTGGATATTGGCTGCGGAGAGGGTTACTACACCGATTTAGTGGAAAAACACCTGGCAGATAAACTTTCTGAGCCTCGTGTTTTCGGTTTAGACATTTCCAAAGTCGCCATTCGTTACGCTGCTAAACGTTATACAAATTGTCATTTCAGTGTCGCTTCCAGCCACCGCCTTCCGTTTAGCGACGAATCTTTAGATGCGGTGCTGAGAATCTATGCCCCATGTAAAGCAGAAGAGCTAAACCGGGTTATCAGTGACAAAGGCGTGTTGATTACGGTTACTCCAGCAGCGCGGCACCTCTTTCAGTTGAGACAGGGGATTTACGATGAAGTCAGGCTGCATGACGAATCACCCGAAATGCTGGAAGGCTTTACCCTTGTCGACGAGAAAAAAATTCATTACACCATGCCTTTAAAGGGCGGTGATGCTTTGGATTTGCTTCAGATGACACCATTCGCGTGGAAAGCAACAGACGAGTTCCGACAAACGCTGTCTGCCTCAGAGTGTTTTGACTGCGAAGCCGACTTTATGATTCGTGTTTATCAAAAAGGTTAAGGGCTGCTGACCTTTTATTTATTACCCCTAATTCCCCGAATTTTGAAGGGTTAGAAAGTCAGCAATTTATGATAAAGTCTGAACATACTGTATATCGTCACTGAACATTATTTTGAGCGTAACGGACCCTTCACTCAATCGGATTGAGAAACTGCTTAGCTATATTCATAGCAATGTTGACCTGCCTTTGACCTTGGAAGATTTATCCAAACAAAGCTGCTGGTCTCGCTGGCAGTTACAGAGGGTTTTCCATTCAAAAACCGGGCTCAACGTAGCGCAATATGTGCGAGAAATTAAGCTCAGTCTGGCCGCAGAACAGGTATTGAGCTCTCAGGATAGAGTGGTCGATATTGCATTAGCCTTTGGCTTCAATTCAGAAATCAGTTTCTCCCGTGCCTTTAAACAGCATTTTGGTCTCAGCCCAAGAGCATACCGTCAACAGGGGAACCGCAATGGCATCAAGATCCCCTTGGTTCGACCCAGCGCCTCTGCCCCGAAGTTTCAACCTGATAGCGACTATTTCCAGATTCGAATTGAGCACCGTGAAGCCTCAACCCTATATGGTATTAAACAACCCATAAAAGGTCTGTTTGCTGAAACACCAGATTTCAAACAAAAGGTTCCTGAGATATGGGAAAACCTGCACACGAATAACAAAGAAGTTCGTGGTTTATCCCCACAGCTCGGTGTCATTGATGTCACTCATAGCGTTATGGGAGAGGAAGGGCTTGAATACTGGGCAGGGCTAGATTCCGAAACTCTAAGTCAGCGCTCGAAAGACAAACTCACTCCACTCCTTATTCCAGAGCACGATTACGCCGTGCTGCCTGTACATGGACCGATCGATAGGCTGAGCGATTTGGTCGAGTGGTTTATTCTTTTTTGGTTACCCGATTCTGGGTATCAGGGTGTCGATGGGTATGAGATCGAACTTTACGATCACCGCTTCAATGCAACCAGTGACGCATCTTACATGGAATATTGGTTCCCTATTCTTAAAAATTATTGAGCATGAGCTCAATAAAGTGAGAGTTGCACCAAATTGTTAATTTTCACTTCAGCGAAATCTATATGATTCCCACCTGATAATCATTATCATTTGTGTTCACAATAATAAGGCATACGTTTAGCGACTAACGTTAACGAATAGCGCTAACCCGAGACACCCTTCTTGCAGGGCTTCTCTCGCTCCTCCTTGATAAAACGACGTGGACACTTGGCTGATTTAAGGACATAGCTGAGGTATCAATGAACCGTACATCCCACAATCCGACGTTGCGCCGCTCTCTTATTGCGCTTGCTGTTGCTGCGACTTTTTCCTATACCCCATTTGCAATGGCGGACACCGAGGAAACTGAAACTATTGAAGTGTTTGGTAAAACGTATCGAAACACGGCAACTAAAACTGTACTAGAGCCAGAAGAGACGCCACAAACACTGAATGTGATTGAAAGCGAACAACTTGAACAACGTGGCAACAAGTCTGTGATGCAGGCTTTGCGCTACGCACCGGGTGTCTCGACTGAAAACAAAGGTGGCGCTGTTGTGCTTTCTAACTGGGTCAACATCCGTGGTTTCAGTTCTTCTGACAACTACTACGATGGCTTGATGATGCCGATGCTACCGGGCTGGAACGTTCAGCCACAAATCGACCCTGTTGCCATTGAGCGCTTAGAAATTTTCAAAGGGCCAACATCCGTACTTTACGGAACGATGCCTCCAGGTGGTATGGTGAACGTGATCGCCAAAGCACCACAACTGGATAAAAGCACTAAAGTAAATCTGGCAACAGGTTCCAATAACCTGATGGAAGCGTCTATCGATACGACAGGTGCGTTGGCAGACAATGTTGCATACCGTCTTGTGGCTCTGGGCAGAAAATCCGATACACAAATCGATCATGTGAAAGAAGAGCGATACGTGTTTGCTCCTTCCATTGACTGGTATGTTTCGGACAAGACTTTCATTAATTTCAACCTCTATTACCAGAACGATCCGGCATTGGGTCATAACGTCACGATTCCTTTGGAAGGGATTACCGCTACGGATCCAAAAAAGAAAATCGATCGTTCTACCTACGCTGGCGATGTAAATTACAACACCTTAAAACGTGATTTCTGGTTGGCAGGTTACAAATTCAATCACGAATTCAATAATAACTGGACCTTCTTACAGAACTTCCGCTACATGGATGCCAAGCTTTACCAGGAAGGAACCGCAAGTGGCGCATTTGATTCTGCTACAGGAAACCTAGCTCGTACTGCTTACAGCACAGATGAAAAGTCTAAAGGGCTAAGCGTTGATAACCAGCTTGCTGGATTTGTTGATGTTGGTGAATCCCAGCATTACCTGTTGTTTGGTATCGATTATCGCGAAGTGACAGGAACGGCTATCTACGAAGCATTTGGTGGCGTACCTGGCATTAACCTTTATTCGCCAAACAACAACCTGGCTAACCCAAGTTCGTTTGCAAAAACATGGTCACAAACTCAGGATATCACCATGAAGCAGTTGGGCGGTTACTTCCAGGATCAAGTTCTCTGGAACAACTGGGTATTTATCGCAGGCGGACGCTTTGATGATGTGAGATCAGATACCAGCCTGACGACGATTATTGAGCCAAAGCCAGTTGCTACGGAAAACAAAGCTTCTAAGTTTTCTTATCGTGTAGGGGCGATGTATCAGTTTGATAATGGCATTTCGCCATTCCTAAACTTTGCAACAAGCTTTGAGCCAAACGCAAAACAAGATAAAGACGGAAATTACCTGGATCCGGAAACTGGCGAACAATTGGAAGCCGGGCTTAAGTACGCATCAGCAGATGGTTTAGCTACCGCATCAGCCGCACTATTCGACATTAAGAAGAAAAACGTTGGTGTACGCAAAGATGGTAAATCACCTTACACGGCTATCGGTGAAGTTCGTTCCCGTGGTCTTGAGCTAGAAGCCCGTACCATGCTGTCTGACAATCTGGATGTCATTGCTAACTACACCTACACAGACATTGAGACGACCAAAGACAACAACCCAGCTAACGTAGGTCAGGTGCCTGTATTCGTACCGAAAGAAGCAGCAAACCTATGGTCTAACTACTACGTTAACGACGGTGCTTTGCAAGGTCTGCGCGTTGGCGGTGGTGTCCGTTACGTAGGTGAAGCTGTTCTGAATGACACCGACGAGCGTAACATTGGCAAGGTAGCGGGTTACACCCTAGTTGATATGTCACTGGGTTACGACTTAAGCCAGTTCAGCGATTCATTGCAAGGTGCGTCAGCAAACTTTGTCGCCAACAATCTGTTTAACACGGAATACTACACCTGTTGGAATGAAAGCAACTGCTGGTATGGACAAGAAAGAACCGTGGAGCTGAATGTTAAATTCGAACTTTAACCAGACCCACTGAATAAAAGCAGGAGGTGCTTAGGTACCTCCTGCTTTTGGTGTTTTTGAAAAGGACTGATAACCGGCGTGCAAGATACATTTCACCAACAACTGTTTAGTGCCTGCGAGCAGATTTCACCCTACCTTGCAGGGCACATAACCCAACCAGATGAAAATATGCTGCGTTACAACCACAGTAATGAGGCGTTTTTCGAACAGCTCTATTCGAGTCTGAAAACCGCGCATCCCGAAGCTGGGAATGGCTACTGGCTGACTCGCTGTTGGGATCTGGCAACCTGGCAACCTTTGTATATTGCCTTCATCAGTGTATACGGGTTCAGAACACTGCCGGATTTTCATGAATTTGGTCAGTCGCAAATGGGCACTTTCGTTGCTGGTTTTTGCTTCGCTTCCTCTTCTCACAGGCATGGTGAAATCACCGAACTCGTGCCACACGCTGCTGAACAATTGAGCCAGCTTTTTGAATCCTATCGAGTTCAACTGGACGAACAGTACCGTTGCAGACCAGGGTTTGTGAAACACTTATTGGCTGATGCCATCATCAATTGCTGTCTGAAACTCAAAGCCTTTGATCCTTCACTTTCTCTGGATGACGTTCGAAACAATGCTGCTATGTGGCTCAGCGCATTTCAGTTGCCCTTAGACCAAATCGCCAATATTCGAGAAAGTAACAATCAAGAAGACAACGGCATGATTTCTTATGTCAGAAAAAGCTGCTGTCTGGTGTACAAGACAACGCAAGGCACTTTGTGTGAAGACTGCCCTAGACTCAAAAATTAACCGCTAACTCTATGTATAAACTTAACGAAATCAAAGTCATCAGAGATGACAAAACCATACTGGACATTGATAGCCTGACTATTGACCCCAAAGGTTTCACCGTAATTTTGGGTCACAATGGTTCAGGTAAATCGACCTTGGTTAACTTGCTGGCAAAACAGTTTGCACCGGAGCATGGTGAAATTGAGCTCAATGGTCAGCCAATCAGTACATTTTCAGCCAAAGCACTGGCAAAGGAAGTGGCCTACCTGCCTCAGAAGCTGCCTGAAGTGGCTGGTTTAAATGTCAAAGAGCTGGTTCGCTTGGGGCGCTACCCGTGGCGAGGCGTCTTTGGTCAATGGAACAGTGAAGACAACCAAATCATTGAAACTGCCATGATGCAAACACAGGTAGATAATATGAGCTTTGAACTCGCCGACCAGCTGTCTGGTGGTGAAAAGCAACGCGCCTGGATCGCCATGTTACTTGCCCAGCAATCCAACTTTCTGATTCTGGATGAACCCACTTCAGCACTAGATGTTCAGCATCAATATCAAGTGATGAGCCTGCTCAAGAAACTGAATCAGGAGTCTGGCAAAGGAGTACTGGTCATCCTCCATGATCTCAATTTGGCGTTGCGATTTGCCAGCCATGTTATCGCTCTCAAACAGGGGAAAGTGTTGTTTCAGGGGGAGCATTCACTTCTTTTGGATGAACAACGTTTGTCTGCACTTTATAACACCCCCGTATCACTTATCGATCACCCAAAACACAACCACAAGGTAGCCATCGTATGTTAAGGAATACACTGATTGCTCTACTCTTTTTTACTGTTCAGGTCAGCGCTGAAATCAAAGTTCAGGACAGCCGTGGTGAGC
>NZ_AFWJ01000123.1 GCF_000222685.1 Vibrio nigripulchritudo ATCC 27043
CACATTGGACACAATCACTGGAATGCCCTTGTCGACCGCTCTCTGAATCGCTTCGTCGTAAAGATTGTCATCCACCACCACGGTAACGATGCCATCTACCCCTTGGTTCACCACGGTTTCAAAGTTCTGGAGGTGCATTTGGAGGTTGCCGTTTTCCTGCGTAAACAGCAGTTGGCAATCCGCTTTCAGCGTTTCACACGCATCGTCCATCCCACGTTTGATGGTTTGCCAGAAGGTGTTATCGATACCCGTCTGGGTCAGGTAAGTGAATCGCAGCGTTTTTTCCTTCTCGGCTGCAATACCGGGGGAAGCGAATCCCAACAGGGTCGTACTAAGCAAAGCACTCAGTACCATGAGTTTTTTACAGTTAAACATGACTCTATTCCTCGTCCTTTTGAACAGATTTACGTTTCTTCAGATATGACAACTCCCTAGCACCTTCAAGAAGGCACCATAGTCAGACTCTGTATTCACGCGGTTAAAGTTGTTTCAAACTCTGCAGAACTTCAAAACATGCAGATAATGGGTGATAGTCCGTTTTGCTTGGTGGGCTTTTCAGGTCGTCGTAACGCTTATTATCGGTATCCAACACCCGATACCAGCCGCCGTATTGATGATCAATAAAGTGTCTTTCTGCCACCGACCACATGGTGTCGTACCAGTCCCAGTATTTGTCTTCTCCGGTTTCAACTGCCAGAGCGGCGGACGCGGCAATGGTTTCCGCAGTCACCCAGTAATATCTGTCGGTATCGACCACTTGCCTGTCCGGCGAGAAGGTGTAGTTCATCCCGTCTGTGCTAGGGTCCCAACTCACATCCAGAGCAGTATTGAAGAGGTGAGCGGCGGTCTCGATCATCCACTCTTCGCTGCGATAACGGGACAGAATCAGCAATAGCTTGGACCACTCGGTGAAATGTCCGGGCAAGTAACCCCAAGGGCGAAAGAGGTGTTTGGGATCGTCCAGATTGTATTCCCAGTCGTGTTGCCAATTCTGATCATAATGTTCCCAGACTAAGCCATCGGCTTTTGATGCCAGTTCGACACAAACTTGCTTCGCCAATGTATAAGCTCTATCCAGAAAGCGAGCCTCTTTAGTGGCTTCATACGCGCAGATCATCGCCTCGCACATGTGCATGTTGGCATTCTGACCCCGATATTCAGATACGTTGCTCCAGCTACCTTCTAAAATCTCATCCACATAAAGCTGCGCATCCTTATCCCAGAAACGCACTTCAAGCACTTCCCAAATATCGTTGAGTAATGTTCGGCCACTGGGCGTGTCCGCTTTGATGGAAGCAGCGGCGGCAAGCAGGACAAACGCATGCCCGTAGCAATGGCGGGTGCCATCCTCTACATCCAGCCCATTCAGCACCCAAGCGTATCCGCCATCTTGTTGCTTATGGTGTTCCAGCAAAAAACGAACCCCGTGTTCAGCAGCGTCCTGATATTCCTGTTTTCCGGTAATCAGATACGCCAGCGAATAGTTGAATGCGAACCGACAGGTGCCCACCAGATGCTTGGTATCGGCGTCGAAAATGGTGCCGTCATCTTTGAACTGGTTGATGTAGCCTCCTCGTTCCCTGTCGATACATTCAGGGTGATAAAAATCGATGAGGCTCTGAATGTGCGAGGTTAAGAAGGCTTCGCTGCGATAGTCCTTAGTCATGGTCATTTCATCCTTGTTATTCCGGCAATATGATGGGGACCTGACTCATCACGCCGCCATCAACGCGAATGTCAGCCCCTGTCATAAAGGCGCATTTACCTTCTGCGATAAACAGTGCCAATTCGGCAAGCTCACTCGGTTCCGCTACTCGTCCTAGCGGATGAGCTTTCGCCCACGAATCCAATACCGCTTCTTGTGTTTTGTCCCCTTTCCAGAGATCGGCTGCCCAATGCAACATAGGTGTATTCACAGAGGCAGGACACAGAGCGTTGACTGTGATTTGATCCGCTGCGCAGTCCAGCGCCATAGAGCGGGTAAGCTGAAGAATCGCGCCTTTGGATGCGGCATAGGCTGCCACGCCAGTTTGAGAAGCGTATGACTGAACTGACGCGATATTGATGATGGCACCTTTCCCCTGTTTTCTGATTTCAGGGATGGCGTATTTACAGGTATGAAAAACGCCGTTTAGATTGACACCAATGACTTCGCTCCAAAGTTCGACACTGGTATCCACCACATCGCCGTACCGCTGAATGCCTGCGGAGTTGATCACCACGTCCAAACGTTCAAAAGCAGCAACCGCTTTCTCCACACCTGCTTTCACCGCTTCCGCGTTGCTGACATCAAGGGTGATACCCATCAGATTTTCATTGTGATTATGGTCTGCAAGCGTGGATTCGCGAGACTGCTCATCATTGGTGAAGAATGTCACCTTGTAGCCTGCGGATAAAAAGCGATCCACCATGGCACGTCCGATTCCGCGAGAACCGCCCGTGACTAACACAGCCTTTGCGCTATTTCCGTTCATTACCGACTCCTCTTCCTTGATGATGTCTAGTGGGCAAAATATTCTGGAAACTGCTTTTGAATCACATCCAAATCCGGGAAAACATGAGCAATATGGGCAAGCATCGCATCCTTCGCTGCTGGCGCATTGCCGACCAAAACCGCATGGACTATCTGCCGGTGCTCATCAATCAATTCGGTCAAAACAGTCGTTCGATTTTTCAAAATCAGCTTACGAATTCGGTCCATGTGAAACTTTGAATCTAAGATGATGCCCCACACCATGGGTTTACCGGCGCATTCACAAATGAGCTGATGCATGCGCTCATCTGAGTTATAAAACATTTCCGAATTGTTGTTTCTTGCCGCGATCTCCTGCTCATTTAAACAAGTTTCCAAGCTGAGCTGATCCAGTTCGCTTATGGTGTTTTTTGCCGCCAGTTGCGCTAAATCGGCTTCTAACGTTCTTCTGACGTAGTAAGCCGTTTCAAATAAAGCGACACGGATAGGTGCCACCATAAGCTGACGCCGGGATGCGTTATCAATTAGCCTTTCCGTTGTTAGTCTCGCTACCGCCTCACGAACCGGCGTTCGGCTCATTTCCAGCTTATCTGCCAGCATTTGCTCCGATAATGGCTGGTGAGGCAATAGTTCCATTTCAAGAATCATGTCTCTTATCACCCGATACGCTTGCTCGGACGCCGTCAAATAGTCATAACGGTGATTTCGCATTGGATTCTCTCTTTTAAATTGATGCTCTTCTGAATACTGTGTATACACTGCATACACTTGATCGATTTTTAACCGATCAATATTGAAAATGGCGGGATATTGAATAGCGATCACAAGATTGGTTATCTGGATATGAATCAGAGAGCAATGCGGGGTACGCATACTAATGCGTATTTTCTCTATGAATTGATATTTTGTAGGTAAAACAAAAATCCCTCAGCTATACAGCTAAGGGATTTTCTTTTAGATCATAAGGTTACTTACCGAGGTGCAACCAAGTTTCCAAAACGGTATCTGGGTTAAGTGAAACAGAGTCTATGCCCTGCTCCATTAACCATTGTGCGAGATCGTCGTGGTCGGAAGGTCCCTGACCACAAATGCCGACGTATTTACCCGCTTTGTTGGCCGCCTGAATCGCCATGGAAAGCATGGCTTTCACCGCTTCGTTACGCTCATCAAACAGGTGTGCAATTTCACCGGAATCGCGATCCAAACCAAGCGTCAGCTGAGTCATATCGTTGGAGCCAATGGAGAAACCATCAAAGTACTTCAGGAAGCTTTCCGCCAATACTGCGTTAGATGGCAATTCACACATCATGATCACTTTCAGACCCTGATCGCCACGGCGCAAATCGTGCTTCGCCAGCAAATCAATGACCGATGCCGCTTCGCTCACTGTACGGACGAATGGAATCATGATTTCTACGTTCTTCAGACCCATTTTGCCGCGCACGCGCTTCATGGCTTCACATTCCAGTGCAAAGCAGTCCTGGAATTGCTCAGAGATATAACGAGATGCACCACGGAAGCCCAGCATTGGGTTTTCTTCAGTTGGCTCGTAACGCACACCACCCACCAGATTACGGTATTCGTTCGATTTGAAGTCCGACATACGAACGATCACACGCTTCGGCCAGAAGGCTGCGGCAAGCGTTGAAATACCTTCGGTTAATTTCTCGATGTAGAACTCAACCGGATTCTCGTAACCTGCGATACGTTGATCAATCTCTGCTTTGATTTCAGACGGCTGATCGTCGTAATTCAGAAGAGCTTTCGGGTGAATACCAATCATCTTGTTGATGATGAACTCCAGTCGCGCCAGCCCCACACCTTCATTCGGAATAGTGGCAAAATCAAAGGCACGATCTGGGTTACCCACATTCATCATGACTTTAAGCGGCAGTTCCGGTAAATCGTCGACGGAAGAACGGCGAATTTCGAAGTCCAGTTCACCTTCGTAAACATAACCGGTTTCACCCTGTGCGCAGGACACAGTCACTTGTGCACCATTGTTTAGTCGCTCCGTCGCGTTACCACAACCAACAACCGCAGGAATACCAAGTTCGCGCGCAATGATCGCCGCATGACAGGTACGGCCACCACGGTTGGTGACGATAGCGGCAGCTTTCTTCATCACAGGTTCCCAGTCAGGGTCTGTCATGTCTGCAACCAGTACGTCACCTTCCTGAACCTGATCCATTTCATCCAGTGAGTCCACGACACGAACCACACCAGATCCGATGCGCTGACCAATCGCACGACCTTCGATTAAGGCTTCAGATTGTTGGTTCAGGTGGAAGCGTTCCATGACGTTTTTATCGTCACGAGAGCGAACGGTTTCTGGGCGCGCCTGAACGATAAGCAGCTCACCGGTTACACCGTCTTTCGCCCACTCGATGTCCATTGGACGACCGTAGTGTTTTTCGATGATTAAGGCTTGCTGCGCCAGCGCCTGAATTTCTTCATCGCTCAATGAGAATGAGCTGCGCTCTTCGGCTGAGGTGTCAATGGTTTCAACCTGAGTACCCAGTTCCGAACCCTCGGCGTAAACCATTTTGATAAGTTTTGAACCCAATGTACGGCGAACCACAGAGTGGTGACCGGCTTGAAGGCTAGGCTTATGAACGTAAAACTCATCGGGGTTTACACTCCCCTGAACCACCATCTCACCCAAACCCCAGGAGGAAGTGATGAAGACAACCTGATCAAAGCCAGATTCGGTATCCAGAGTAAACATCACGCCTGACGACGCTTTGTCGGAACGAACCATGCGCTGAATGCCCGCAGACAACGCCACACCTTTGTGGTCGAAGCCTTGGTGGACACGGTAGGAAATCGCACGGTCATTAAATAAGGAAGCAAATACGTGTTTTACGGCTTCAATCACCGCATCAATACCACGTACGTTTAGGAAAGTTTCTTGCTGACCCGCAAAGGACGCATCTGGCAAATCTTCAGCCGTCGCGGAAGAGCGAACAGCCACAGAAAGCATCTCGTCACCTTCGCCTAATTCCGCGTAACAACGGCGGATGTCAGCTTCCAGTTCTTCAGTAAATGGATGCTCCAGCACCCAGTTTCGAATGGTCTCACCCGTTGATTTCAGTGCTTGCACATCATCAACGTCGAGTGTTTCCAGCAGGGCATAAATACGTTCGTTCAGCCCACCGGATTCGAGAAACTGATTAAACGCAAAAGAGGTGGTGGCATAACCGTTAGGGACTTTCACACCAGCATTGGCAAGGTTTGCCACCATTTCACCGAGTGAAGCGTTTTTACCACCAACTTTATCAACGTCATTCATTGATAAAGCGTCATACCAAACAACATTTTGTTGCATGGGATAATCTCCTTGTTATTGGATCTGTAGGGTTTTAGTGGGGCTTGAAATCAACGCAAACGATTGGCTTGGGATTTAAAAAATTTTTCCGGCAGCGTCACATTT
>NZ_AFWJ01000122.1 GCF_000222685.1 Vibrio nigripulchritudo ATCC 27043
GAACCTGCTGATGGCACACTTTCTGTAAGCGCCGCAAAGTCATTTTTGAAAACGTAGGTACCTGAATAATCGGGATTCACATCTCCGCTGATCCGCGTGTTCGACGGGCAGAGAAAACAGTCCGGCTCGTAAGATGGTAAAGCCTGCTCATCGTTCATTTCCTGTTGCCCTTGCCACGGCCTTTTGGCGCGATGCGGCGACACCAGTACCCACTCTTCCGTCAGCGGATTGTATCGACGATGCGGATGTTCTGTGGCATCAAATATTTCAGATAACATGTCATTCATTACTGCTTATCCATTCTCTGGTCTATGGAAGACTAGGTTGATGCCATGTCTGACATCAGCCGCGTTAAACTGGGGTAAAACTGACGCTCTGAGAACGTCTTGTCCCCTTTGAGCAAGCTCTCTCGTGGCGTGTTTTTGAAACGACAAAAGAACACTTGTTTACCAGAAGACTGGGAGAACTCCGCTAGCATGCGCACCCCCAGATGATCAATAAAGTTGATGCCACGCCCTAAAATGATGATGTTAGGTGTGTCGATACTCTGTAGCTCGCTGTGCAGATGCTGAACACTGCCAAAGAAGATTGAACCGTTAATCCGAACCACCTGCACTTTCCCGTTAAGCCTTTTGTCCATCGCCAGTTCTTCGCAATCCAGATGATCCACTACCGGTCTGGACGTGCGGCGCAAATAAAAGAACAGGGAAACAGCCACACCCACATAAATCGAGAGCTCTAGGTGCATAGTCAGTGCGGCAACACAGGTTGAAGCTAGCACCATGGCTTCTTTTCTGTCGTGTCGAACCACATCGAGAATATGAGGCACATCAATAAGGTTAAACGCGACAACCAGCAGGATACCCGCCATTCCGGCAATGGGGATGTACGCGGCATATTTAGCGAAAAACAACATGATGACCGCAAGGAAAATGGCGGCAAACACTGCCGCTAACGGGGTCTTGGCTCCGCTCGCATAGTTCACACCACTGCGCGTGAATGAACCGGAGGACACGTAACAGGAGAAAAACGAACCCGCGATGTTTGATAACCCTTGCCCGATAAACTCTTTATTGCTGTCGATGTTCTGCTTGGATTTTAAGGCGACTGAACGGGCTATGGAGATGGCTTCGACCAACCCGAGTAGAGCCACGGCAACAACCCCACTGATCATAGAGTCATAAGGAAAGGCTGAAACATCAGGAACAGAAAATGGAGGAAGACCGCCAGAGACTTCACCCACTAATGAAATATCAAACCCGGCACCATTCATGCTGAAAGCCAGTGCCATTGAAACCATCATCGCGATCAGCATATAAGGCAATCGCGGCGAAAGGTCTTTGATTACGATACAAGTCAAGATGGTCACCACACCAATCAAGAGCGGTGCGATATGAAAGTCATTCAGGTGTTGCCAACCTAATACAAGGTTGTCTACAGCGGTTGCACCGGATGGGTAGTTCAAACCCAGCATATGCTTGATCTGGCTGGCGCTAATAACGATCGCAGCACCCGCAGTAAAGCCCAGTACCACGGAATGAGACACAAAGTTAACCACCGCCCCAAACCGAAGAAGCCCTAATACCAACTGAACAATGCCAGCAAACAAGGTGAGGGAAATCGCGAGTTGTATATAGAGATCGCTGCCTGGCGCTGCAAACTGACTGACTGTTGTAAAAACGATAACGGATAAAGCAGCAGTGGGACCTGAAATTAAATGATGAGATGAACCGAATAGCGCAGCAACTACAGCCGGGATGATTGCCGTGTACAAACCGTATTCAGGTGGCAGGCCAGCAATCATGGCGTACGCCACACCTTGTGGAAGAACAATGATGGCACCCGTTAGCCCTGCCAGTAGATCGGCTTTTAAAGTCGATGCACTGATGTTTTTCCCCCAGGAGATAAAAGAGAAAAAGCTCTTAGCTGTTAGGCGCTGTTTTTTCATTGAAGACGCTCCGATTCGCTCAACCACTTACTGACTGATTTGACGCCATTATACGAATAAAAAACGCACCAACAACATTTTTAAAAAGCCGTTTCATTTATTTTTGTTGTTAAATAGAAATTATGTGACAGGGATTATAAAACGGCATTTCAAAAATTTATCGATAATCATCTCAGTGATAGAGTGAAGCTCATCAAGGGTAACGTCCCTGCCTTTAGTCATAAGAGAGAACAAACAATGGAAGTACGCCAAGCTATTCACAGCGAGCATGCGAAAACGCTAGGAACAGAAGCACTTAGAAATGAGTTTCTGGTAGAGAACATCTTTGTTGCCGACCGACTGACGTTAACATACAGCCATATTGACCGAATCATTTTTGGTGGTGTGCAGCCAGTTGAAACCACAGTACAGCTAGACCCAGAACTGGGCGCTAAAATCGGCGTAGATTACTTTCTGCAACGAAGAGAACTTGGCTTAATCAACGTAGGTGGCGATGGTGTAATCGTGGTTGATGGCGAAGAATACAGCATCAATCATCAGGAAGCGCTATACATTGGACAGGGTGCAAAAGAAGTGACCTTCTCTAGCGTCGACTCAGCAAACCCAGCTAAGTTTTACTATAACTGTGCCCCTGCACACACTCATTACCCGAATAAGAAAATTACACTGGAAGAAGCCGCTCCGGTCACTTTAGGTGACGTAGCAACAAGCAACAAACGTACTATTTACAAGTACATTGTTCCTGATGTATTGCCAACGTGTCAGCTACTGATGGGGCTGACTAAACTGGAAGATGGCAGCCTCTGGAATACCATGCCGTGTCACACACACGATCGCAGAATGGAAGTGTATTTCTACTTCAACATGGATAAAGACGCAGCCGTATTCCACTTTATGGGTGAACCTCAGGAGACTCGTCACTTGCTGATTCACAATGAGCAGGCAGTGATCTCACCAAGCTGGTCAATTCACTCTGGTGTTGGTACTCAGGCGTACACCTTTATCTGGGGTATGGTTGGCGAAAACCAAACCTTTACCGACATGGATCACATTCCTGTCGAAGATCTAAGATAAGCTAAGGTCTTATTTTCTGCCTGACCCTATCCCCCCGTAAAGGTCAGGCAGAGCTATGAACGCTGTAGGTTCAATTATTCCCTGGGGGTGTGATGTGTTTTTCGTTATTTAGCTTATCGGCACTCAACATAAGTTCGAGCACCAATAACTGGTATTTATCAAGTGTACTCTCATATTCCAACTCAGAGCGAAGTGACTCGTATAAGGCAGCTCGACGAACCTTCATTTCTTCATTTGAAAACGAGCCTAATGTGTTGACCTGCTTAATTTCATCAATACTCATATCGTAGAAATCAATTTTTTCATTTATTTGATCTAATAGGACTTGATACCGTCGGTTATGAGCACGCCATTCTGCTTCTACAAGTTTATTTCTCATTAATTGAAGGCGCGCACGATTGGTCACCATTTTTTCTACCAAGGAAACTTTTAAGTCCATTATTGGTAGCGAATCCTGAATCTCAAGCCCTCTCTCTGACACAAAGTACCTGCCCACAGAGACCAGAACCAACAGTAATACAGCATAGATAGCAATGATTTTATACAAAAGAGGAAGGCTACTACCCCGATAACGATATGACCTCGTTACAATGCCTCGTTGCCTTTTGTCTTTTAGTTTATTCGTCCTAACGACTATTTCATTATCACTACCGACAACATCCTTGTTTAAGTTACACATATTGTCACCCAGTAAGCCGATCGTTCAGGAGGACATTAGCCAACAACTTACAACACCTTTGTCCACACTATAACTATGGAAATACCATACTAGCACAACTATTCCGTGCCACTCAAACACCTCTATCGCAAAGAACAACCATTGTGAACAAATCCACATTTCTGACTAAGACAACTCCATTCTGGCTTAGTCGCCAACCTTACTGAGTGAGAAAGGCTTGTCTGTTACGGGTTATCTCTCAGGGTATTAAGAGTCGCTGTAATATATTAAATTCTGTTGTTTCAACGCTTAACAAACTATGCTTCGTTGTAATAGCAATAATGTTAGACCGTATATTTTAGGTGCATTACACAACTGAGCATTACTGTGAAAAAGCTACCTTGTAGGCACATGGAAACCACGATTAAAGAACAATCAAAACAAATGAATCTTCTAAACTAGATATTGAAGCCAGTACAAAAATTAATGGATAGACAAGAGTAAATAAAAGTTAATCTGAAAACTTTATAGAATAAAAGCCTGTAACAAATACATTTAAATATAGATTAAATAGTTACACAAAAAGCTCACAATAAAATGAAATAAGCTCAGAAACTTAGCAACAGAAATCAGAAAATCATAATTAAAACGCAATTTCAATATATTTATTAACTAAATTATTTCACTTACACTACATAAACGACGATATAACCTTTATTTTTAATAAAATAAAATAAATCAAAAATGTTTCACAACTCATTGTTATTAAACAACTAATAACAAAAGACACATTCAAACCCCTTAATCAGAAAAATATCTAACCACTTATTTTTTAAGGCTTTTAATAAATACTAAACGGCATGTTATATAGGTGCACTTTTGACATATTTATAATCCAAGTGATAGCATTTTACAAAATATGAATAATTACAAAAAATCACACTTTCTTACACCAAATTTTTAAGGAGAGATTTGAGAAAAGAATTTACTTCAGTTAATAACATTTCAAACAAACGTTTATATTTAAATTATTTTTTCACCTATAGATTATGTATTTCAAAGTTGACTGGCTTCTTATTCGATAACATCGAATATTTAGTTACTTATTACGCATATATAAAAGTCAACAGTAGATTTACGAGGAGTTCTTATGGGCGCACTTAAGTTATTCATACCAATTGTAATCATTATATTAGTTGGCTGTGACGCAGAGTCAGAAACAAAAACAGTGTCTTCAAATGGCACTATTGTGTCAGATCAGAATAATAATTCATCACAATCTCAGGAAATCAAAACCGTTCAACCAGAAGAAAATGCAACATCCGTTGACGGTAACGAAACATCTAACACCAACAAGCATGAATCGAAACCACACCAAAATGTCCCCAGTTCTGGTACTTCTGATGAAAGCGAAACTGAGTCAAACAATGAAGTAGAAGAACCCGAAATAGATCATTCTCCCAACACCACCACAAGTGTCCATAAAACCGACAATACCGCAGATGACTCCGCTGAAAGCGAGTCCGAATCCAGCATTGATATTGATGCACCCGATATAAGTCACCCCTATGCTGAAACCAGTAATGACTCAAACGATGCAAATAACTCCTCTACCCAATCCGAAACTACCGAAAATAAAGAGCAAGTTGAAGCCGAATCCACTGAATCGACTAACACAAATACTTCCTCGGAAACTACCAGTTCAGAGCAGACCACCAGCGAGCAAGCGACTGCTGAGACTCAATCAAGCGTTGAGAATACAGAACAAACTTCGAGTCAATCGGAAGCTAAAGACAATACTGAGCAAGCTACTTCCGAACCTACTGAGACTCAGGTAAACAATGAGATTGCAGATCAAACTTCGACTCAATCGGAAGCTACAGATAACACTGCGCAAATTGCTACCGAATCTACTGACACTAACGTTGCTGATAGCACCTCTGAATCAACCAGTTCGGAGCAAACTACCAGCGAGAAAGTGGCTGCTGAGACTCAATCAAGCGTTGAGAATACAGAACAAACTTCGGCTCACGCAGAAGCTACAGATAACACTGCGCAAATTGCTACCGAATCTACTGACACTAACGTTGCTGATAGCACCTCTGAATCAACCAGTTCGGAGCAAACTACCAGCGAGCAAGTGACTACTGAGACTAAATCAAGCCTTGAGAATACAGAACAAACTTCGGCTCACGCAGAAGCTACAGATAACACTGTGCAAACTGCTACCGAATCTGCTGACACTAACGTTGCTGATAAC
>NZ_AFWJ01000121.1 GCF_000222685.1 Vibrio nigripulchritudo ATCC 27043
ATCTGTACATCGACTATGCGATTCCTTCTCTTGAATCAAACCTTGAGAAGGGAAAACCCGTTCCAAGCAATATCTCGGCGGGTGACGGCAGTAAAGCGGCTTACAAACGCATTGATCAGGACTTCTTCCAACTGGCTACCGTCCCAGAACCCCTTTATTTGCAAGGATGGCAAATTATAGATGAGCTGAACCGAGCTTTTCACCAACTTCCGCCCAGCGGTTACTCCGCACCTGTTCACCTAGTGACGCCCGAAAACGTCGAGGAACTGATCAACCAGGATGACACTGGTATTTATGATCCTGAAAACGGCTATCGTGACGCGTACCTGAAGATATGGAAGGGTCGATGAAATTATCTCAAGTTAGCATTACTCAGCGGATTATCTTCTCCAACCTATTGCTACTGGCGATAGTCAGTGTGGCCATATTTACGGTGATTCGCTCGCTCTACTACGTGGAGTCCACCCTGAAAACGGAAGCATCTGAACACGTTTCAGTACTAACGGTGAACTCTGAAATCAGCCGACGCGTATTTGCTCTGACGTCACGCGTGAAGTTGCTGGAACAGACATTTCTGTTCAGTGAAACCACGCTTTCTGAAGAAGCGTTTAACATCGATCTCCAGTTACAACGCTTGAGAGATCTCTCTACCAACCGAGATTTCTCGAAGAAGATGGACTCGTTTATCGATAACTTCCATCGCTTTCTTGGCAGTTCGCTGGCTCTAAACCGCATTCTTAAACAGACGCAGGAAATCGACGACACGTTAGCCGAGCAGTTGGATCAGCTAGAGCTCGTGGTGGCAGACAGCAAGCTCACTAACATCCGCGAACCGGATTACATTCGTTACAACAACGAGCTGGACTTGGTGAACATGTTGCGTGAGGTGTTCCTGACCGTGGGTAAAATGGTCGGCAACATTCACAGCCGAATCACACCAGAGACCGAAAAAGTTCTGATCATCGAAATCCAGAAAGAGCTCGATATCTTCCTTCTTCATCTTGAAAACGTTGATATCGACACGCCACAAGTGTCTGCACAGAAGAAACGCATGAAGCGCACGGTAAAACGCTACAACGCTGCTCTTCGCCGTATCAGTGCGAATCTGGAACAGCGTTGGCTGGTGATGGCGGCGCTAGTCAATGCCCAGAACGAACTGCTTGCGATGGTAGAAATGACCGAGGCAAGAGTGCAGAAGCAAGCGCTAGAGCTTAGCCAGCAACTGGAACAGGAAATTGGAAAATCGCGTTTCAACGCGGTAGTAACTAGTATTCTGGCCTTCTTGTTGTCCATACTGCTGATCAGTCAGGTAGTGAAACGCCATATTCGTAAACCTCTGGATGACTTAAAAGAGGGCTTTGAAGGTTTGGAATCGGATGGGGCAAATAAGCCGATCAATCTAGGGCGAACCGATGAATGGAGCCACATCGAAAACGCCTTCAACAAAATGGCAGTCAGGCTATCTGAAGCGTATTCCGATTTGAATGAAGAGAAGAAAAACTTCGACTTCCTAGCACACCACGACCCACTCACGGGGCTGGCGAACCGCTTGTTAGCCACAAAGCGTCTGGATGACGAAATCGAGAAAGCCAAAAAACAGGATAGCTCTTTCCTGCTGTTGTATCTGGATATTGATGAGTTCAAAACCATAAATGATTCACTTGGTCATGCATCAGGTGACAACTTGCTCGCCAACATTTCGGAGATCCTCGATCAACTGATTACCGATATTGGATTTGTTGCCCGAATGGGCGGCGACGAATTTATGGTGGTGCTTTCTAAGGTGGAAAGCCTTGAAAATGGTGAAGTGCTGGCAGACCGAATCAATAAGGCGCTGCGTAAACCTTATTACATCAACGATAAAACCGTATTTGTTTCCGCCAGTATCGGTGTGTGTCAGTTCCCACAACATGGTTCGGATGGCGAAACCCTGATTCGAAATGCCGATACGGCGATGTACCACGCGAAACGCAATGGTCGGGACCAATATCGTGTTTATGCCGACAAGATGACGCTCGAAGTGACCGACTTGATCGAGACTAACGTGGGCTTGCATCAGGCGATCAAAAACGATGAACTGGTGGTGTTCTTCCAGCCTAAAATCGATCTGGATACTCAGAGCGTCGTTGGTGCGGAAGCACTAGTGCGATGGCAGCATCCGAAACTCGGCTTGCTTCCGCCTGTCGATTTCCTTGAAGTGGCAGAAAAAACCGATCTGATTATCGACATTGATAAGTGGGTCTTCCGCGAAGTCGCGAGTATGATCACCCAGTGGCAGCATTCAGGCATTGATTTAGAAGGAATTATCTTCTCGGTCAACTTCTCGGCAAGGATGTTCTTCATGACCGATCTTGCCGACCAGTTGCAAGCCATTCTGGACGAAACAGAGTGCCGACCGGATCAGCTTCTACTGGAAATTACCGAGCGGGATATGATGCGCGATTTTGAAACCTGTGTACGTACCATCGAATCGCTTCGCTCAAAAGGCTACAAGATTGCGATTGATGACTTCGGAACTGGTTACTCTTCACTATCTGTGCTTAAAAATCTTTCTGCAGATTGCATCAAACTCGACAGAGGCTTTATTCAGGAAGTGAACTCTTCCAAGCTCGATTACGAGATCACCAGCGCAGTACTGAAAATGGCGCAAGTGCTCGATTTAACGGTGATTGCAGAAGGAGTCGAAACCGAAAGCCACGTTGACGCATTGGTGAAAATAGGCTGTCGCTGTGCTCAAGGTTACTACTTCGCCAGACCGCTGCCTGTCGATGATTGGATTGGCTATCTGACTGATGATCAGAAAAAGCAGAATATAGGGTAAGTTTCCTATCTGTATAGATAAAAAGAAAGAGACCATTTGGTCTCTTTCTTTATTAAAAATTTCTTTATTTAAAAGCTCTTTTTGTATGAGGCAAGTGGAATAACGATAGATATCGAACAAACTCTAACCATAAGTAAAATAAACGTGATCTGAAGTGTGGAGTATTGCGAAAGTTATCATTACACTTGCTCAAACAGCGCAACTAAGTGCTTAAGTAACAACAAATCTTATCGACAACGGCAAAAATCCAATAATACCAACATAGGTCACTTGGGTATAAGTCGATAAGCAGAAGTAATGAACAACGAATACAAGCAAGGAAAGACACATGGCTAGGTCTAACTTCGAATTCCTCAAAGGCGTAAATGATTTCTTGTACGCTATTGCTCGCGCAGCAGAAAAGAATTATCCAGATGACCCAAACACCACACTCGCCAAATTACGAATCTTCGGTGAATCCACGGCAAAACACCTCGCAAAATTGCTAGACATCCCAATTCCTGATAACCAATACGATCTCCTACGTGAATTGGGCAAAATCCCTTTTGTTGATGACGGCATTCTTAACGTTTTCCATAAGCTACGCAAAATAGGCAATCAGGCAGTACACGAGTACCACGATGATTTGCAAGACGCTGAAATGTGCCTGCGTTTCGCGTTTCGTATCGCGGTGTGGTATTACCGATTAGTCACCAAACAATACGATTTCCCTGCACCAGAATTTGTCCTGCCAACCGCCGAAAATAATGAGCAGTTTGAACAGGAAATCGCCTCTCTGAAACAGGAGCTGGCTCTTGCGCTCCAAAGTGAAAAACAAGCGAAAGAGCAATCCAAAGCTGAGTACGAAGCTCAGCAGGCAAATTTAATCGCATTGAGTGGTTATATTTCGGTATTGGAGAGTAAGCAGCAAGAAACACAAGTTCAGTATCAAGCCCGTATTCATGCCCTTGAAGCCAAGCTTAAAGAACAAGAAGTAGAGCTGTCGAAGAAGACAGAAGCAGAACGTAAAGCGTATAAGAAACAAATCATCGATGAGGCGAGATTACGCCCTCTAGACCTAAGCGAAGAGGAAACCCGTTATCTCATCGATACCCAGCTGCGTAAAGCTGGCTGGGATGCGGATACAAAAAAATTGAAATTCGCCAATGGCACTCGTCCTCAAGTTGGGCGCAATATGGCCATTGCTGAGTGGCCAACAGGAAAAGATGAAACCGGAAGAACAGGCTTTGCCGACTACGTACTGTTTGTTGGTTTAAAACCGGTAGGCGTTATTGAAGCGAAGAAAAGCAACGAAGACGTATCCGCCAAGCTGAACGAGGCATACCGCTACAGTAAGTACTTTGATAATGATTTCTTGCGTGATCAATTGCAACAAGCTGCCAATGATGACAAAGAGCAAAAAGCCGTAGCAGATGCGTTTCCATCTTATTTACCCACATGGGCAGACTCCAGTGGCAGTGAACGTTTTAAGATCCCATTCTGCTTTTCTGCCAATGGGCGAGGCTATAGAGCCGCCCAGAAAAGCAAAAGCGGGATCTGGTTTCGAGATGTGCGCCACCCAACCAATATGCCCAAAGCACTGCCAGAGTGGCACCGGCCGGAAGAGCTCATTGCCAAGCTAGACAGTGACGACCAGCTCAACAACAAGTGGTTTAGTAAAAACGCAGACATGAGCGATTTGAGTTTGTGGTATTACCAAGAAGAAGCCGTTCAAGCCGTAGAAAAAGCCATCGTCAATGGTGAACAAGACATCTTGCTCGCCATGGCAACGGGCACAGGTAAAACCCGAACCGCCATTGCCATCATGTATCGATTGATCCAGTCGCAGCGCTTTAAACGCATTTTATTCCTCGTTGACAGAACGTCACTGGGTAAACAGGCATTAGATTCGTTTGAAGATACCAGCATCAAAGGCGACACCTTTAATACGATTTTTAACATCCAAGGGCTCACGGATCGTTTTCCTGAAGACAGCACAAAAATTCACGTAGCAACGGTTCAGTCGCTAGTAAGTCGTACGCTTAAAAGTGATGAAGTGATGCCCATTGGGCGTTACGACTGCATTATTGTCGATGAAGCGCACCGAGGTTACATTCTGGACAAAGAACAAACCGAAGGTGAAGAAAAGTTCAGAAGCCAACTAGACTTCATTTCTGCGTATCGCAGAATCATCGACCATTTTGATGCCGTAAAAATCGGTCTTACCGCCACTACCGCAGTACACACCCTTGATATTTTCGGTGGTATGAAGAAAGCTCCGGTTTACCGCTACGGTTATCGAAAAGCGGTGGTAGACGGTTACCTATGTGATCAGGATCCACCCCTTCGCATCATCACCAAGTTAAGCGAAGGCGGAGTGTATTATTCGCAAGGCACAGAGGTGCAACGTTTGTCTAATCAAGGTGAACTCATCAGCGACACCCTAGATGACGAACAAGGTTTTGAAGTGGCTGACTTCAACCGCGCATTGATTGCGTCGAACTTTAACAAAGTGGTATGCGAAGAGCTGGTGAATCACATAGATCCAACCAGCCCGCAGAAAACATTGGTATTCTGTGTAAACAACACGCACGCCGATACCGTGGTTGAAGAGCTACGAACCGCATTTAAAGCCAAGTACCCTCAGCTAGAGCACGATGCGATCATCAAAATCACGGGCGATTCAGACAAAGACGCAACCAAAGTCCAATCGATGATCACTCGCTTCAAAAAAGAGCGCTTGCCAAACATCGTCGTCACCGTTGATCTGCTCACTACGGGGATTGATGTCCCAAGCATTTGTAACCTCGTGTTTATGCGCAAAGTGCGCAGCCGTATTTTGTATGAGCAAATGAAAGGGCGGGCAACTCGCTTGTGTCCAGCCGTGGGGAAAACCGCGTTTAAGATCTTCGACGCCGTGGATTTGTATTCCACGTTGCAAAGTGTCGATACCATGCGCCCTGTTGTGGTTCGCCCTAAAGTGGAGCTGCAAGCTTTAGTGAACGAAATCACGGATTCTGAAACGTACAAAGTGAAGGAAGCGGATGGCCGAAGTTTTGCGGAACATAGCCACGAGCAATTGATCGCCAAGCTTCAACGCATTGCCAAACATGCAGAATTCAACCGTTACAAATCAAAAAACATCGACAGCCAAATCAAACGTCTGGATGAACTTTGCTTAAGTTCAGCAGGGTGCAATTTCGCCAACCTTGCCAATACACTCAAGCAGAAAGGCCCCA
>NZ_AFWJ01000120.1 GCF_000222685.1 Vibrio nigripulchritudo ATCC 27043
ACATGGAGTGTCCCTCAAGGTACGGATTTAGGTGGCTTTGATGACCACGCAACCAAAATAATGGTGATTGTATTACAAAAGGAAATGGCTTCAGAGCTGGTGCTGATAGGCGGATTTGAACCGCCGACCTCACCCTTACCAAGGGTGCGCTCTACCGACTGAGCTATATCAGCACTTTATATGAGTTGGAGCGGGCAGCGGGAATCGAACCCGCATCATCAGCTTGGAAGGCTGAGGTAATAGCCATTATACGATGCCCGCAACACGTAACTCTGTGAGCTATTTCCTTAGGAATATGGTGGAGGGGGACGGATTCGAACCATCGAAGGCAGTGCCGGCAGATTTACAGTCTGCTCCCTTTGGCCACTCGGGAACCCCTCCAAATTTTTAAAAACTTTCTCTCGCTCTAATCAAGAGGGAGAAAGTGGTGCCGACTACCGGAATCGAACTGGTGACCTACTGATTACAAGTCAGTTGCTCTACCTACTGAGCTAAGTCGGCACACGAGTGGAGCGAATTCTATTGAATGATTTTGTACCTTGCAATAGAAAATTGAAAAAAAATGCAAATTTCCCTTAACTTGAGGTTAATTGCGCACAAATTCGTCAGATTTTCATGACTGACGCTCAATTATTGGCATCCAAATCGTTTGCATCTCGCCTAGCATAGTGTATTGTCACTCTCCCAGATTTTTATGGATTCTGAATACGTTATGAGCCCTTACATGTCTTTTAATCGTCAACAATGGTCAGAGTTGCGCAACTCTGTGCCAATGACGTTATCGGAAGAAGATTTGAAGGAGCTTCAGGGTATTAATGAAAGCCTGACAATGAAAGAGGCGGTAGAAATCTACTTACCTCTGTCTCGTTTGCTGAATCTTTATGTTGAGGCAAGACAAAGCCGCAACTCAGTATTGCATCGCTTTCTTCATCAAAAAGAGCACGCGCCACCATTTGTCATTGGTATTGCTGGGAGTGTTGCAGTAGGGAAAAGCACCACTGCCAGGCTTCTCAAAGCACTTCTCTCCCGTTGGGAAAACCACCCTAAAGTTGAGCTGATCACCACTGATGGGTTTCTTTACCCAAATAAGGTGTTAAATGAAAGTGGTTTAATGCAGAAGAAAGGGTTTCCAGAATCTTATGATATGAAGAAGCTGGTTCAGTTTGTTTCTGATGTAAAGGCTTGCAAGCGCAATGTCAAAGCATCGGTATATTCACACCTCACTTATGACATTACTAAAGAAGAGAAAGTGGTCGACCTACCCGACGTGTTGATCATTGAAGGGCTTAACGTGCTGCAAAGCGGCATGGATTACCCTCACGACCCTCATCGAGTGTTTATCTCAGACTTTTTGGATTTTTCTCTATTTGTAGATGCTACACCTGAGATGATTCAGACCTGGTATGTTGAGCGCTTTATGAAATTCCGCCAGGGTGCTTTCACCAAGCCTGGCTCTTACTTCGGACACTACACCAAGTTGTCTCAAGATGAAGCTCTTGATAAGGCCAAGAGTATCTGGCAAACCATCAATGGTAAAAACCTAGAGCAGAACATTTTACCTACCCGTGAACGCGCCCAGCTCATTTTGCAGAAAGGCAAAAATCACATGGTGGAAAAAGTTCTGCTTCGAAAATAGCTTATTCCGCACCTCTCAATGAGATCTCTCCGCCAATAAAGGTTTCTACACCGTTTTCAGTCTCAATAAGAATGCCACCTTGTTCATCAATGCCTTTGGCGATACCTTTTAACTCTTTTGGTCCCATTATCAGTTTAACCGGACGATCCAGAAAGTTATCTAACCGATTCCATCGTTCAACAAAGCCTTTCATCCCATTCACTTCATAGTCATTGAGCGAGCGCTCCCAGGCGGTAAGAATGGCCGATGCCAGAGCATTCCTATCGATATTTTCATTCGGCAGAATCTGACCAAGAGACGTCCACGGTTGAGTGATGTTTTCTGTAGAATCTGGCATTGCAATATTAAGCCCCATGCCAATCACTAGGTTTGCAGCAGCACCGGCCTGACCCGAAATTTCGACCAGAATACCCGCGAGCTTTTTGTCCTGATAGTAAAGATCGTTCGGCCACTTGAGCTTCACGCCATGAATGCCCAATGACTCAAAAGCCTCCACCACAGAAACGCCAACCACTAAGCTCAGCCCCATGGCTGCAGCCATGCCTGCTTCCAGCCGCCAGAACATAGAGACATAAAGGTTACTGCCAAAAGGAGAGACCCACTGACGACCTCTTCGACCTCTCCCCTGACTTTGATATTCAGCCAGACAAGCATCACCACTATTAAGTTCATGTGTTCGTTCGAGCAAATATTGGTTTGTCGACCCAATAACAGGGAATACTTTCAGTGAACGCTGGGAGCCACTGCTGAGCAATGCTTCATCCAGTAGTGATAGAGGTGAAGGCAGCCGATAGCCTTTCCTCTGAACGCTGTAAACGTCTAACCCAAGCTCTTGGATGCTCTTGATATGTTTACTTATCGCCGCTCTTGAAATACCAAACTTCTCGCCCAGTGCTTCACCAGAATGAAACTCGCCATCAGCCAATTGTTTAATGATGTTGTATTTCACAGAATCAACTTTCATGCAGCTTCTCCAGACACTCTGTTAAGTTGGTTTCTTTATGACTACCAATAAATCGGACTTCATGCTCCAGACGAATTTGATACTTCTCTTGAACTTTGTCTCTGACCAAAGCGGCGAGCTTAAGAATATCACGGGGTGTGGCGTTATTGGTGTTGACCAGTACCAACGCTTGATCTGGGTGAACCTGAGCTCCGCCAACCTCAGTTCCCTTTAATCCGGCATGATCGATTAACCAGCCAGCCGCTACTTTTACTTGTTCACCGACGTTATACCCCACCATCTCTGGGTACAGTGCTTGCAGCCGATCAAACTGATCTTTGGAGATCACAGGATTTTTAAAGAAACTCCCGGCATTGCCCAACAAAGCAGGGTCTGGCAATTTGGAACGACGAATATCGCACACTCGTTCAAATATCTTTCTTGCTGTTCTACTTCCGGTATCAAGTGCTTTCAAAGGACCGTATTCCACATTAGGTTTCCAATCCTTTTTTAAGAGAAACCCTACAGCAACAACCGTCGCTTTATCTTTCAAGTTTTTCTTAAACACGGAATCCCGATAACCAAACTGACATTCTTCGTTACTGAGCCGGATAACCGAATCAGACTCGTGACAGTAGTAATCCACATACTCACAGACATCTTTCAATTCGACACCATAAGCACCTATGTTTTGAATAGGCGCAGAACCAACGCAACCAGGGATCAACGCCAGATTTTCTAAACCTGAATAGCCTTGCTCCAGCGTCCACTCGACAAATTGTGGCCAATCTTCTCCACCACTAACGTGTAGGTGAAAGTACTCTTCGCTTTCCGTGACAGATTTCCCCATTAGCTGGTTAAGAAGAACAACACCTCTGAAATCTTCGGTAAACAAGACATTGCTGCCTTTTCCCAGCATTAGCTTGGATAATGGTTTCAATTCCGGGTGGTTAAGCGATTTTCGAAGATCACTAACAGAAGTAATTTTGACCATATATTGGCAATGTACTTCCAGACCAAAAGTATGAAACGGTTTAAGGCTTTGGTTTTGGTATATCTGCATAGTATTTAGAGGTAAAATTCGGCTGTTTCGCATTTTACCTTAACTATTCAGAGAGCGCAGTGACGAATGAGTGAGCTAGAAGTCAAAATTCTGGACCCGATTCAATTACCTTTGGTTAAGCGCCTATACAAGCAACATTATTCTTCAGCTAAACCTAAATCCGACGAACTCACGCTAGTCGGGTACTTAAGTGGAAATATGATAGCGGCTGTTCGGTTTAGAACCATCGAGGATTTTCGGTTATTAACTGGAATGGTCATTGCCACAGAGCATCGCAAGAAGGGCTTCGGTAGCATGCTTATGGCACATTGTAGAAATAATGTATTGGAACCAAATGACTACTGCTTTGCTTACGAGCATTTGGAAAACTTCTACCAAAGTCACGGATTCGTTACGGTTTCCACAGAAGCACTTCCCGGTTCACTAAAAAGTTTGTTTACTCGTTATAGTAATAGCGGTAAAAAACTCAAAGCTATGAAATATAACGTGTAACATTATTTACCAGATCACTCGGTTGTCTGGTCAAGGTGGTCCGACTTTTGGTAAAATGGACGATTAGCCATCAATCATTTACAGAAGGTAATACCTCTCACATGATCGCAACTAGGAATCTAATTAAGACACTTCCAACCATTGCGCAAGATCCAGATTCTTTTGATGTTCTGTATTCAGCAAAAGCGTTTCGTGAACACCTGTTAAGTGCGATTGAACAAGCGACGCAGCGTATCTATATTGTCGCTCTCTACCTAGAAGATGATGACGCGGGTAGAGAAATTCTGACGGCTTTATATAAAGCCAAACAAAAGAACCCTGAGCTAGACGTCAAAATATGCGTTGACTGGCACCGCGCTCAAAGAGGGCTTATTGGTGCTGAAGCCTCTGAAGGCAACGCCGCTCTTTATAAAAAGTTTGCGGAACAATTCGAAGAAACCATTCCTGTATACGGAGTCCCTGTTCGCGGTAGAGAAGTCTTTGGTGTCCTTCACTTGAAAGGATTCATCATAGATAACTCTGTCATCTACAGCGGAGCTAGCCTCAACAATATCTATCTCAACTTTAAAGACAGATACCGGTTTGACCGCTACCACGTTCTCAATAACGAATATCTAGCAAATTGTATGGCGAGCTACATCGAAAATTCGATGATTCAACACCCAGCCGTCAACAACCTGGCTTGTACCCAAAAGCCAACAACGAAAGATATAAAGCCAGCCATTCGTCAACTGCGCTCGTCTCTTGCACAGAGCCAGTACGAGTTCAGCCATCAAAATGTTGATTCTGAACATGTCGCTGTGACTCCGCTAGTAGGGGTCGGTAAGCGTCGTAACAAACTCAACCAGTGTATTAACCATCTGGTAGCTCAGGCGAAAGATGAAGTCTTTATTTGTACTCCTTACTTTAACTTCCCTAAAAGCCTAGCAAGGCAGATAAAGAAAGCGATTAAGCGTGGAGTAAAAGTCACCATAGTTGTCGGTGATAAGACGGCTAATGATTTCTATATTCCGCCGGAAGAAGAGTTTAAGACCATCGCAGGTCTTCCTTACCTTTATGAAATGAACTTGCGCCGCTTTGCTAAGGTAAACGAAGCTCATATAGCAAGCCGAAAGCTAAACATTCGGGTTTGGAAACACGATTCCAACAGCTACCACTTGAAAGGCATCTGGGTAGACAAGCGCTACATGCTTATCACAGGTAACAACTTAAACCCGAGAGCTTGGAAACTGGATCTAGAGAATGCCATTTTGATTCAGGATCACTTTAGTCACTTAACCGCTAAATTTGATCAGGAAGTGGAAAACATTCTTGAGCATACGGAACTGATTTGTACTTATCGTCAATTAGACAAGATAGAAAATTACCCTTCCGAAGTGCAGAAGCTTATCCGTAAAATCACAAGAGTTAGTGCAGATAAGATACTCAAACAAATCCTTTAATAAAAAAGCCCAGCGTAAAGCTGGGCTTTTTTATACCTGAACCTATCTGGGCTTCAACAACTCTCAGTCATTACAGAGGCATTGAAAGGTATCAAAAGAGATAATTTAGACTTACATAAACAAGAAAGCCCGCTGAAATCAGCGGGCTTCTTAATAGTGGCGGAGAGATAGGGATTTGAACCCTAGATACGCTATTAACGTATGCCGGTTTTCAAGACCGGTGCTTTCAACCACTCAGCCATCTCTCCACAAATTGTCACTAAAACTTAGTCTTATATTACAATGCTAATTTTTAGTTTTGCCTTCTAGGCAAGAAATCAAAGCCTGGCGATGTCCTACTCTCACATGGGGAAACCCCACACTACCATCGGCGCTATTGCGTTTCACTTCTGAGTTCGGCATGGAATCAGGTGGGTCCACAACGCTATGGTCGCCAAGCAAATTCTTTAATCTGGAAAGCTGTTTTTTTAGTTCTGATTCTTACACATTCAATATTCTTA
>NZ_AFWJ01000119.1 GCF_000222685.1 Vibrio nigripulchritudo ATCC 27043
TCTGCGGGAATATGTTCGCCGGGCAATACTCTAACCTGATCACCAATCTTCAGACTTTTTACTGGTAGCTGTGAACCATCCAGCTTGGTCGCCATAGACGGAATCAGTTTTAACAAGTTTGCGCTTGCAGCAGCCGCTTTTCTTCGGGCACGCATCTCCAGAAATCTTCCTAATAGAAGGAAGAAAGTGAACATGGTAATGGATTCGAAAAAGACTTCACCTTGCTCAGTAACCGTTGCGACTAGGCTGGCGATATAGGCAAAGATAAGCGCAAGCGATACAGGCACATCCATACCCAGAGTTCGTCCTTTCAGACTGCGCCAGGCATTCATGTAAAAAGGCAGAGCAGAGTAGAGCAGCACAGGGGTGGCAAAGATAAGACTCACAACGCGGAAGTACTGTTTGAACTCGGTATCCAAGTCCCCAAATACTTCAAGGTAAAGTGCGACAGCAAGCATCATCACCTGCATGGTGGCTAAACCTGCGATCCCCAAGCGGTAAAGGTATTGCTTCATCGCCCGATGATAACTGGCTTCCTGCTGATCGGCTTCGAATGGTGCCGCTTTGTATCCTAATTGGTGTACTGTCGCCAGCAAGTCGCTCAGTTTTGCTTTGGACTTGTCCCATGCCAGTATGGCTCGGTTGGTGGTTGTGTTCACGCGAATCGACAACACGCCTTGCTGATTTACCAACTGTTTTTCAATCAGCCAGGCACAGGCAGCACAAGACACTCCTTCGAGTGACAATGTCACTTCTGACTGGTGTTCTGACTGACGCACAAACTCAGACTGCACTTCCTCATTGTCATAGTGAATCAGGTTTCTAAGTTGCTCTGGAACTAAATCGGCTTTTTCTGCAGGGGCAGTTCGGTATTGGTAATAAGAAACCAAACCGCTATCAACGATGGTTTGGGCGACGGATTCGCAACCGGGGCAGCACATATCGCGCTCTTCCCCTAAAATTTCGACTTTAAACTCAGTGTTGGCTGGTACTTCTTCACCACAGTGGTAACACTCTTTTGTCATCGATTCAGTTACCTAGTTGCGTCGGAGCCTGGGAAGGGAATGTGACTTTGCCCTGAATGAGCCATTCTTTGTTGTGAGGTTCAACTTCTACAAACCAAGGACCCTGAATTTCGTTATCGAGGCTAAAACCATACTGACCACGACCATTGGCAGATAAGGTTTGAGAAAAGTCTCTATCGGCCAGAGTACGGTGAGAAAATGTCACGATAAGTGCAGGAAAATGATCCAGTTCCCCTTTGTTAAAGTCCACAATGATTCGGTCACCGCTGGTTGAGATGCTTGCGGTTAACCCTAAATCTTTTGCCACATTCTGTTTCGAGATATCGATATTGATACCTTTTCCTTTTTTATAGTAATCCTCGGCAACCAGAGACACAGAGTTTTTAGAAAAAATACCAAGCGTGACGAAACTTGCCACAACAACGGTAGCTGGAAGCGCGATCAGGAACCACGGCCAAAACTGTTTATACCAAGGCTTTACCATAGAAAAATTCTCAACAACGGAATATAGATTTAACTTAAAGAAAAGACAGCCCCATGAAAAGGGGCTGTATAGATATGTACTATTTGTCTGAGTTAGTCAGGCTCCAGACATAAGCAGAAACAAGCTGAACTTTGTCTTCGCCCAGCATGTCTTTCCAAGCTGGCATCACACCCTGACGACCGTACATAACCGTCTCAGTGATGTCGGCACGCGTATCGCCGAACAGCCATATCTGGTCAGTCAGATCAGGCGCACCAAACGCTGGGTTACCTTTACCGTCTGTACCATGACACGCTGCACATGCTGCAAAGCGCGCTTTACCGGCTGCTGCTTCACGTGCATTCACTTTACGACCAGACAAACTCAAGGTGTAGGTGACAACTTCACGTACGCCTTGTTCGCCGAACGATTCACCCCATGCAGGCATCGCACCGATACGACCGTTCATTACCGTGTTAACGATAGCCTGCGGCTCACCACCGTAAAGCCAAGCATTGTCAGCTAGGTTAGGGAAACCTTTCTGACCACGAGCATCCGACCCGTGACACTGCGAACAGTTCTGCAGGAACAAACGCTGACCAACCTTAATCGCTTCTTCATTTTTAGCGATTTCGGGAATGTCGTTCAGTTCACCCGCTTCGTTGTATGCCAGTTTGCGGAACGCTTCACCAAAGTAGGTATCTGCATCATCCAGCTCTTTAGCGTATTGATCCAGTCGCTTGTCTTTTTGCGCTTGCGCAATTCGATCACGAGATTCCTGAATCGTTGTTACAGTTTGGTCGGAACTCTGCCAACCCAGAAAACCTTTGAAGTTACCTAAACCCGGAAACAAAGCCAGATAAATAACAGCAAACACAAAGGTGCTTACAAACAGATACGTCCACCACTTTGGAAGAGGGTTGTTCAGCTCGCGAATACCATCGTATTCGTGCCCCATATCAACACCATCTTCCACACCCATTTTGTCCTTTACACACCAGTAAAGTAGGGCAGCACAACCCAGCAACGTACCAACGGTAATAACAATTACCCAGAGACTCCAAAACGTATTCATTCTTTGGTCACTCCTTCGTCACTTTCAGAGGGTTTCTGCTCGTCGGCAAACACCAGGTTTGCATCTTCTTCAAAACGTTCTTTGCGGCTTTTACCGTAAGCCCACCAAACCACGCCTAAAAAGCTAACGAACAACACTATGGTCCATATACTATGAATAGTACCGATATCCATAATTCCCCCTTACTTCATCGCATGACCAAGAGATTGAAGATAAGCAATGATGGCATCCATCTCTGTTTTACCTTCTACGTCTTGTTTTGCGTTTGCGATTTGATCGTCGGTGTAAGGAACGCCAAATTGATCACGGAAGACAGTCATCTTCTTCTGAGTCAGTTTGCCATCTAATACGTTTTCTTCCAGCCAAGGGAAGCCTGGCATGTTGGACTCTGGTACCAACTCGCGAGGGTCGATCAAGTGAACGCGGTGCCACTCATCGGAGTAACGACCACCCACACGTGCCAAATCAGGTCCAGTACGTTTGGAACCCCACAAGAATGGGTGTTCCCAAACACTTTCTCCTGCAATGGAGTAGTGACCGTAGCGCTCAGTTTCAGCACGGAACGGACGAATCATCTGGCTGTGACAAACGTTACACCCTTCACGGATGTAGATATCACGACCTTCCATTTCTAACGCACTGTATGGGCGAAGATTCTGAACAGGCTTTGTTGTCTGATCTTGGAAAATCAACGGAGTAATCTCTACCAACGCACCCAGACTGATTGCGAAGACAATCAAAATGGCCATCAGACCAACGTTCTTCTCAACAATCTCGTGGCGGTTATTTGAATTCGAACTCATTAGTCAATCTCCTTATGCCGGTTGCGCTACAGCTTTTAAGCTGTCTTTAGGGGCAGTGATTGTCTTATAAGCGTTGTATGCCATTAAGAACATACCAGCCAGGAAGATGAAACCACCAAGGAAACGAACAAAGTAGAACGGGTAAGATTGCTCTACAGATTCAACGAAGCTGTAAGTTAGCGTACCGTCGGAGTTAACCGCACGCCACATCAGACCTTGCATTACACCAGAGATCCACATTGCGACGATGTATAGAACCGTACCAATAGTTGCCAACCAGAAGTGGGTGTTGATCAGGCTAACCGAGTACATACGCTCCTGACCGAACAGTTTCGGAATCAGGTGATAAACCGAGCCGATAGAAACCATCGCAACCCAGCCAAGCGCACCAGAGTGTACGTGACCAATTGTCCAGTCGGTGTAGTGAGACAGCGCGTTGACCGTCTTAATAGACATCATAGGACCTTCGAACGTCGACATGCCGTAGAAAGACAGCGAAACGATCAGGAATCGAAGGATAGGGTCATGGCGAAGTTTATGCCACGCGCCTGACAGAGTCATAATACCGTTGATCATGCCACCCCAGGATGGAGCAAACAGAACCAGAGACATCACCATACCCAAAGACTGAGTCCAGTCGGGTAGTGCTGTGTAATGTAGGTGGTGAGGACCAGCCCAGATGTAAAGAGAAATCAGAGCCCAAAAGTGAACGATAGACAAACGGTAAGAATAAACTGGTCGTTCAGCTTGCTTTGGAACGAAGTAATACATCATGCCAAGGAAACCTGCGGTAAGAAGGAAACCTACGGCGTTGTGACCGTACCACCACTGTACCATCGCATCGACGGCACCGGAGTAAATAGAATAAGATTTACCCATTGCAACTGGAATGGCCATACTGTTCACGATATGAAGAACCGCGACAGTAATAATAAAGGCACCGAAGAACCAGTTTGCTACGTAAATATGAGAGGTCTTTCGCTTGATTAAAGTACCGAAGAATACGACGGCATAGGCAACCCAAACAAGGGCGATTGCGATATCGATAGGCCACTCAAGCTCTGCATATTCTTTACCCGAGGTATAACCCAAAGGCAGAGTAATTGCAGCGGCTAAGATAATTGCCTGCCATCCCCAGAAGGTAAAGGCGACAAGAGGACCACCGAATAAACGAGTTTGACACGTACGCTGCACAACGTAATAGGACGTTGCAAAAAGGGCGCTAGTACCAAACGCAAAAATAACCGCATTAGTATGGAGGGGACGTAAGCGACTGTACGTCAACCACGGCGTATCAAAGTTAAGCTGTGGCCAGACTAATTGAGCGGCGATCAAAACACCAACTGCCATTCCGACAATTCCCCAGAGTATGGTAACTAAGGTAAACTGCCGAACGACCGTATAGTTGTAGTTTTGTTCTAGCTGCTTTTCTTGGCTCATTTGCATGCTTCCAAATTTTTATTAACTACACTTTTGCTTCCAACACGACATTTGTCGTAATGCCACCAAATCGGTCGAGGAATTGTCGTTTTTTCATACTGTTAATTCCTTTTAACGATTTTAATAAAAAGCGGCATTTTCAATGTGCCACTATACTGGAACTAACATATCAATGACAGGAAATTAACCTCACTTATACTCCGGTCATTCAACTAATTGTTAAAAATTTGAAGTTTGTTACATAGAGGAAAAACTTAAATGCCTGCACAGAAATTAACACCAGCCCGACTCACTCAAATTGTCGTCATGTTATTGATTTTAATAGCAGCATTTACGTGGCGCACACTTGATCAAGATCAAGGAAACATTATCGATTGTGTGGTTAAGACATGCCAATTTTCACTAAACAAGCAACCATTCGAAATACGCGTTACCGAACATGACATCTATATTGTAGGTGACTCTGATAAGTTTCGCGTATCTGTTAATAACAATATAGTTAGTGCGGATAAAAATAATTCAAACTGGTTAATTTCCAAACAACAAAAATATGATCACATTTTGATAACAAATAAAGAAAACGGGGATTATGTGAAGGTCATTCATAAAGAAAAATAGCGCTCTCATATTATTGAGCAATTGGTAATAAATAGATGCGGTGAACCGTTTATTCCTGTATAAAACAAAATAGAATTAGTTACTTGTTTCATACCGTAAAAAATGAAGTTGATATCCGCGTTTTCCCATTGCTCTGATGAGTCTGAAGCTGTAATTGATCTGAGTTCGCAAATTCCTGACGATATCAACCCATCTCTCATTCTTTGCTACTTCACTGAAGAATACTCCGCCAAAGCACTTAAAAATCAACTGACTCAACAGTTTCCGGATACCCCGATTCAAGGGTGCACGTCCTGCCGTGGCATTTTGACAGAAAAGGGTTTCCATAGAGGGCCCGTTGTCGGGCTTATGATACTTGCCGACTCCCAGAGTACTTCAGCTTATGGAACAGGAATAAGCGACGGCTGCCTGGTCTCGGCTGCGCAAAATACCAAAAAGGTATTGAGAGAAGCCATTCAGAACAGCGGAAGAGTTGGCGAACTGCCAAGTCTTATCATTGTGCATGCAACCCCAGGGTTTGAAGAACCGGTTATCGACGCCATCTACCAAGAGTTTGGCACTCTGGTGCCTCTTATTGGTGGCAGTGCCGCTGATCACTCACTTGAAGGCAAATGGCACGTATTCACCGAGCAAGCTACATCTCAGGAAGGAATATCCATTTCGGTGTTGTTTCCTTCGTCACCTTGCGAAACAGGGTTCCACACTGGTTATTCCACAACTGGCGTCAGTGGAGAAGTCACGAAAGTAGGGCACCGCTCCATACTT
>NZ_AFWJ01000118.1 GCF_000222685.1 Vibrio nigripulchritudo ATCC 27043
GCAGTGCCGGCAGATTTACAGTCTGCTCCCTTTGGCCACTCGGGAACCCCTCCAGGGTGTTTTTATACTTAAGAGATGATTTCCCAACTCATCAATCAAGTTGTCTGATGTTTAAAAGGAATAAACAGCAGAAGAAATATGGTGGAGGGGGACGGATTCGAACCATCGAAGGCAGTGCCGGCAGATTTACAGTCTGCTCCCTTTGGCCACTCGGGAACCCCTCCAGGGTGCTTTTTATACTTAGTCACTGTTTTCCCAACTCAGTAACCAAGTGCGGAGCGCATGATAGCAAACTCGAATATGCTGTAAAGAGATTTCTTGGAAATTTGACTTGAATGCTTCCTTTTTGGGCAGGAGCAACAAAAAATGGGCGTTTTGTACTAAATTTATACGTAGCAACAGGTTACTTACTGAATATTTCGCAAACTTTACATTCCTTTACGCTCAAAGCCGTATCACTTGATAAAATTGTGTTTATACAAACTTCGGGCTTTCCGTATGAAAACTAAATCGATATTTCCTATTCTTTTCTCTACTTTATTCCTTTTAGCCCCTTCAGCTTTTGCAAAAGAATCACGAGGCGAAAGATCAGTAGCTGTAGTAACAGAGTTGGTCGCGGAACATCAAATTTCCCAATCCTTGTCTCTTATTGGCAAATTAGAGGCGAGTGAAAGTGTCATTATCGCTCCAGAAGCGGCTGGAAAAGTTGAATCTATTAAGATTCGTTCCAATCATGATGTGAAAAAAGGGCAAGTACTCATCACACTCAATGACGATAAATCTAGAGCCTCAGTTTCAGAAGCCACTGCTTATCTGGCGGACCAGCAAAGGATACTTAAGGAATATCAACGCCTGTTAAAACGTGGCGCTATTACCCAAACCGAGATCGATGGTCAGAAAGCATCTGTAGACATCGCCAGTGCAAGACTGAGTGCAGCAAAAGCTAACCTAGACGATCTTCACATCAAAGCCCCATTTTCCGGCACAGTAGGGTTTGTCGATTTTAGCCGAGGCAAGTTAGTAAGCATTGGTGAGAACTTACTTACGCTGGACAACCTCTCTTTAATGGAGCTGGATATTCAAGTACCAGAGCGCTATTTGGCTCAGTTATCCGTTGGCATGCCTGTCGTTGCGACTAACCAAGCCTGGGGGAACAAACAGTTTGATGGTGAAGTCGTGGCGATTGACTCACGAATCAATCCTGAAACCCTTAATCTGCGTGTCAGAGTACATTTAAAAAACGCCAGTAAGCAGCTCAAACCAGGGATGTTGATGGCGGCAACACTGGATTTTCCACCTCTGAGTGCGCCTATTATTCCTGTTCAGTCACTGCAATATTCAGGCACCAAACGCTACGTTTATGTGGTTGGTGAAAACAACAAAGCCACACGTACCGAAATTCTGTTAGGTGCTCGTATCGATAATCAGGTCGTGGTTGAAAAAGGGCTGGAGATTGGACAAAAGATCGTGGTTCAGGGCGTGGTGAACATGCGTGATGGCGTTAAAGTTCGTGAAGCTGGCGAAAAGCCACAGGGTGGGAAACAACCTTCCCGTAAGGAGCAGTAATCATGTGGCTGTCTGATGTATCGGTAAAAAGGCCGGTTGTTGCCATTGTTCTGAGTTTGCTGCTCTGTGTGTTTGGTTTTGTTTCTTTCACCAAGCTTTCTGTTCGGGAAATGCCGGACATAGAAAGCCCTGTGGTTACCGTCAGTACCAGTTATGATGGCGCATCGGCTTCCATCATGGAAAGTCAGGTCACTTCCGTATTGGAAGACCAGCTCTCTGGCATCAGTGGCATAGACGAAATTACGTCTGTTTCGCGTAATGGTTTTTCCCGCATCACCATAAAATTCGAACTTGGCTACGACCTGAACACTGGCGCGAGCGACGTGCGTGATGCGGTCGCCCGAGCCCAGCGCCGTTTGCCAGATGAAGCCAATGATCCCATCGTCTACAAAGATAACGGCAGTGGCGAAGCCTCGGTATATATCAACCTAAGTTCTTCCGAAATGGATCGCACTCAGCTAACGGATTATACCGAGCGCGTATTGGTCGACCGTTTTTCTCTTATCACTGGGGTCAGCTCCGTCAACATTTCGGGCGGGTTGTATAAGGTGATGTACGTTAAGCTCAAGCCAGAGCTTATGGCGGGGCGAGGTGTAACCACAACCGACATTACCAGTGCACTTAGAAGCGAAAACGTTGAAAACCCAGGGGGAGAGGTCCGAAACGACACTATGGTTATGTCGGTTCGCACCGCCCGTTTATACAACACACCTGAAGATTTTGATTATCTGGTCGTCAAGCAAGCCAAGGATGGATCCCCGATATATCTTCGCGATGTTGCGGATGTGTTTATCGGTGCGAAAAACGAAAACTCCACTTTCAAAAGTGACGGCGTAGTAAACGTCAGTTTAGGCATTGTCCCTCAGTCTGATGCCAACCCATTGCAAGTTGCCAAAGCGGTACATGATGAAGTTGAGAAGATTCAGAAGTTCTTGCCAGAAGGCACGCGTTTAGCCATCGACTACGACTCTACCGTATTCATCGATCGCTCGATTTCTGAAGTCTATAACACCCTCTTTATCACAGGTGGCTTGGTGGTATTGGTGTTGTACATCTTTATCGGACAAGTCAGAGCAACGCTGATCCCTGCGGTTACGGTGCCAGTTTCTTTGATTTCTTCTTTTATCGCAGCTTATTACTTTGGGTTTTCTATCAACCTTATCACCCTAATGGCTCTGATACTTTCCATCGGATTGGTGGTGGATGATGCCATCGTTGTGGTTGAAAACATTTATCACCATATCGAACGCGGTGAATCTCCTTTGCTGGCGGCTTATAAAGGCACACGAGAAGTGGGTTTCGCTGTAGTGGCGACAACGTTAGTGCTGGTGATGGTGTTCCTGCCCATTTCCTTTATGGAAGGTATGGTTGGTCTTTTGTTTACCGAATTTTCTGTCTTGCTCTCTATGTCTGTGATTTTTTCCTCACTGATAGCGCTGACTCTTACGCCAGTACTGGGAAGTAAGATCCTCAAGGCGAATGTGAAAGCCAGCCGGTTCAATACCTTCATCGACAACATGTTTGGCAAACTCGAGAGAGCGTATCGCCGAGCGTTATCCAAAGCCATGGCGTGGCGAATTCTGGCTCCAATCATTATTTTGGGTTGTATTGGTGGCAGTGTTTATCTGATGGAACAGGTGCCTTCTCAACTGGCACCAAAAGAAGACCGCGGTGTGTTGTTTGCGTTCGTAAGAGGAGCAGATGGCACCAGTTACAACCGAATGAACGCCAATATCGATATCGTAGAGCAGAGGTTATTGCCGCTTCTAGGGCAGGGTGTACTTAAGTCCTTCAGCGTTCAGTCTCCAGCGTTTGGAGGTCGGGCTGGTGACCAGACTGGCTTCGTTATTATGATATTGGAAGACTGGGAGGACAGAACTCAAACCGCCCAGCAAGCGCTAGGAATGGTGAGAAAAGCTTTGGGTGATATTCCAGACGCCAGAGTCTTTCCAATGATGCCAGGTTTTCGTGGAGGCTCTAGCGAGCCCGTTCAGTTTGTACTCGGTGGCTCTGACTATCAGGAGCTACAGATATGGGCGAATCTCATTAAAGACAAAGCCAACGAAAGCGATTTGATGAACGGGGCAGACATCAACTACTCAGAAAAGACGCCGGAACTGGTGGTGAGTGTTGATAAGCAGCGTGCGGCAGAATTGGGGATTAAAGTCACCGACATTTCTACCACACTCGAAGTGATGCTTGGCGGTAAAACAGAAACCACATTCATCGAGCGGGGTGAAGAATATGATGTCTATCTTCGTGGCGATGAAAACCATTTCAACAGCGCAGCTGATCTCAGTCAAATATACATGCGGACCCAAACTGGGCAACTCGTTACTCTGGATGCAGTAACCAAAATTGAAGAAGTAGGCGCATCGATTCGTCTTTCTCACACTAACAAACAAAAGTCGATTACCGTCAGTGCTAATCTCAATGAAGGGGTCACACTAGGGCAGGCTCTGGATCACTTAGATAAACTGGCGATTGATAACCTGCCGAGTGACATCAGCGTCGCTTACTCTGGTGAGTCCAAGGAGTTCAAAGAAAATCAAGCCAGTGTTCTTGTGGTGTTTGCGTTGGCATTATTAGTTGCCTACCTTGTTTTAGCCGCTCAGTTTGAAAGCTTTGTAAACCCGCTGGTTGTCATGTTTACCGTTCCTATGGGCGTATTAGGTGGATTTCTGGGGCTGTTCTTTATGGAGCAGGGGCTCAATATATACAGCCAGATAGGTATGATCATGCTGATTGGGATGGTGACCAAAAACGGCATTTTGATCGTCGAGTTCGCTAACCAACTTCGGGACAAAGGTATCGAATTTGAGCAAGCGATTGTCGATGCGGCAGCCAGACGTTTACGCCCAATCCTGATGACGGCATTCACCACGCTTTCAGGTTCGATACCGCTGATATTGTCGAGCGGTGCCGGTTACGAAAGCCGCGTGGCTGTGGGTACTGTCATCTTCTTCGGAATGGCATTTGCTACCATGGTGACCCTGTTTGTGATTCCGGCGATGTATCGACTGATCTCTGCTCGCACGCATTCGCCAGGCTATGTAGAATCACAACTCAATGCCGCGTTAGCGAAACACGTAAAAGCCCGTTCATCACATGGTGAGATTACAATGGGCAGCAGCAAAGAATAGAAACCAACAAGGAACAGATAATGGCCGATTTTAATTACAAGAACTTAAGCCAGGAAGAACAGGATAAGCTGGATGCAGCGGTGTTTCGTCGCTTACTCAGCCATTTAGACAATAACAAAGATGTTCAGAATATTGACCTGATGATCTTGGCAGGTTTCTGTCGCAACTGTTTCAGTAAGTGGTACAAAGCAGAAGCCGATGAGCAAGGGCTGGCACTTTCTATCGATGATGCCAGAGAGCGAGTTTACGGAATGACTTACGATGAGTGGAAAGAAAACCACCAGCTTCCGGCTACACCTGAACAGCTGGCAGCGTTCGAAGCCCGCCAGAAGAAATAGTGCTCTAAAGGTTACTTGCAATGCAAAACGCCAGCTCAGTTTGAGCTGGCGTTTTTGAACTTATACTCCAAACTTTTCCTGAAGTTCTTTGGTATAGGGTGACAGGTCACCTATGTGAGTGTTAACCCACTCTTCGTTGTAATAGGTATCCAGATAGCGCTCACCGCTGTCACACAATAGCGTGACAATCGAGCCTGTTTCCCCGCGTTCACGCATTGCTTCAGCTATCTGCAAGACACCATACAAGTTAGTTCCAGTCGACGCGCCGACCTTTCTGCCTAAGATTGTTTCCATCCACCGCGCGGTAGCAACGCTGGCTGCATCCGGAACGGTTTTCATTTCGTCGATGACGCCGGGCATAAAACTTGGTTCGACTCTGGGGCGACCAATCCCTTCAATTCGACTACCTATATCCAGACTTAAATCGGCATCACCTGTTTTATAGTATGAGTGAAATACGGAATGCTCAGGGTCCACTACACACAGTTTTGTGTGGTGCTTTTGATAACGAATAAACCGGCCAATGGTGGCAGATGTGCCTCCGGTTCCTGCACTCATCACAATCCACTCTGGCACCGGATGATCTTCTAATGCCATCTGCTCAAAAATACTGTTGGCGATGTTGTTGTTTCCACGCCAGTCGGTTGCTCGCTCAGCGTAAGTAAACTGATCCATATAGTGACCATTTAATTCTTTCGCCAGACGTCGGGATTCATCGTAAATTTCGTCGGTTCTTTCCACAAAATGCGCTTCACCACCGTAGAACTGGATCAGGTCGATCTTCGACTGAGCGGTTTTCTTTGGTACAACCGCGATAAACCTTAACCCGAGCAGACGCGCAAAATACGCTTCGCTAACCGCGGTGCTACCGGAAGACGCCTCGATGATTGGGGTGTCCGGACCCACCCATCCATTACAGATGGAATAAAGAAACAAAGAGCGAGCCAGTCGATGCTTTAACGACCCAGTTGGATGAGTGCTTTCGTCTTTCAGGTATATGTCGATGCCCTGAAGGTTGGGTAGGTTCAACTTGATAAGATGCGTGTCGGCGCTGCGTTGAAAATCGGCTTCGATTTTACGAACCGCGTTGTTGATCCAGTCGTGGTCTAAACACATATTTCATCCTTCCTTATTACCTTTGGTCAGGTTTTCGTATACAGCTCGAATCTCTGTATCCCTAGGTCATTTAATACAATCATTGTTCAATAAAAGAAACAGGTTACTCCTTAATCGAAAGAAAGTGTT
>NZ_AFWJ01000117.1 GCF_000222685.1 Vibrio nigripulchritudo ATCC 27043
AGATACCACGCTAGAACGTTTCGTCCGAGTGAACGTGTTTGGGGAAACTCACAGGCTCTACAAAACCGGCGATCTTGGCTATTGGAATGAGCAAGGCGAACTGATTTACTGCGGTCGAAACGACGAGCAAGTGAAGCTTAACGGCTACCGGATAGAGCTGGGTGAGATAGAAAATGCCTTAGCTAATGTGCTGTCCAACACAGCGTGCGCGGTGGTGTTGAAATCCAACTCAGAAGGAATGGAGACACTAATCGCGTATTGCCAGATGAGTTCTGAACGATTGGCAGAAAACAAAACGCGCTATATCGAACTCTTATCTCAGCAAATGCCGGACTTTATGGTGCCGAAACTATTTGTCGCCATCGATGCATTGCCAGACACGCCTAATGGCAAGCTGGATCGTGATGCGCTGCCTGCCCCCAAGGAGTGGTTTACGGCAATCAAAGAGGTGAGCAATCAAAGTGAGATTACTTCGTCGGTTGGGCAACGACTGCACAATATTTTCAATGAGCTGCTAGGTCATCCCATCGACCCGGATAGACACTTTTTTGAAGCAGGGTTTAACTCTTTATCATTGATGAAAGTGCACAGCCATATCATCAAAGATGACCAACTCAGCCAGTTGACGCCGCCGTTAAATCTGGTGGATCTGTTTGCCCATTCCAGCGTTCGCAAACTTACCGAATATGTCGAAAATTCCACGCCAGCATTGGCATCACATATTCAAAATTCTCCGTCTCAAACCATTGATGTCGCAGTTATCGGCATGGCGGTGAACTTACCTAATGCCGGCAATCTTGAGGCATTCTGGCGTGTGATTCAAAGTGGTGAAGAGTGCATTCAGCGCATTGAACAACCGGATGACAATACCGATCCATCTTGGGTTTCCGTTCGTTCAAGCATGGAAGGTGTCGATGCGTTTGATGCAGGATATTTTGGTATTTCAGAGCACGACGCCAAGTTGATGGATCCGCAGCAACGCCATGCGCTGATGAATGCAGTCCATGCCTTGGAAGACGCGGGTATTCAATGGGGCAACGCCAACCCTATCGGTGTGGTTATGAGTGCCAGTGATAACACCTATGGCAGCAAAGTTTTAAGAAACAGCGATGGAAAGTTGGATGACTACGCTTTATCTCTGCTGAATGAGAAGGACTTTATCTCGACTCGGATCGCTTACCATCTCAACCTGACAGGTCCTGCGATCACCTCTCAAACAGCCTGTTCCAGTTCCCTAGTTGCGATTCACCAAGCATGTCGTCAAATTCAAACCCAGGAGTGCGATATTGCGTTGGCAGGTGGAGTAAATGCAGATTTGGATACGCTGGAAGGCTACGCGTATCGAGAGGGGATGATCCTATCAAAGGATGGTCACTGCAAACCGTTTTCGAAACACGCTGGCGGCACAGTGCCTGCTAACGGCATTGGCATGGTGGTACTGAAACGGCTGGATTTAGCCCAGCAAAACGGTGACCGTATTTACGCGATAATCAAAGGCAGTGCAGTCAATAACGATGGCAAGGATAAAGTCAGCTTTTATGCTCCTTCCGTAAAAGGGCAGGCCGACGTCATCGTTCAAGCGCAAAAAAATGCGGGCGTCACTAGCGACCAGATGGATTACATTGAAGCGCACGGCACAGGCACCAAACTGGGCGACCCAATAGAAATTGAAGCGCTCAGCCAAGCGTTTGAACGAAATCGAAGCAAAGGCGTGCAAAGCCAAGAGTGTTTAATTGGTTCGACAAAAAGCCAGATGGGACACCTTGGCAGCGCGGCAGGTGTGACGGGCTTTATCCGCACTGCGCTTGCTCTTTATCGAAAGGAGTTGCCAAAGGGTACTTGGAATGATGAGCCGAACCCAGACATCGACTTTTCCCGAGCCGGTCTTTTACTGGCCAAAGACAGTTACGAATGGAATGGCAACAACCGATTAGCCGGCGTAAGTAGCTTTGGTATGGGAGGAACAAATGCTCATGTGATTCTCGGATCTTATGACGCAGGGAAGACTTCTTCTGCGGGGAGCCTACCGCTTACGCAGTTCCACAAAAAGCCCTATCTGAGTGATTTCTATCATCGTTTCGTAACGGCAGAACCCAGTGAACGCGCAGAGTTTGAAGACTGGTTCCGAGAGGCATGTTGGCAAAGAGCGACGAAGGTGTCACAGAAAGAAACGGATCTGCCGACATTGGTTTACAACTCAGAACTCACTCATTGCCCTCATCTTTCAGAAGTGTTCCACGCCAATACCGTTGAGGTGACCACCATTGAAGCGTTTAAGGCGTCTTTAGAAACATTGAGCGCCGATCATACCCGTGTGAATGTGTTGTACTGTGTCGATGAAAAAAATCCTCTCTGGCAAGGTGTGGAACTTATTCAGGTTTGTCTGTCTGCACCGCAAAATATGAAAGTCTCTCTGATTTGCCTGCTTAAGGGCGTTGCTGATGTCACAGGCGATGAAGCCCTGATACCAGGGAACAGCACAGTTATTGGGTTGGCGAATATGGTGTCAATCGAGCAGCCCAATCTGTCATTGGCGTGCTTGGATGTAACCGATTCGGCGTCCACTTCTCAGCTTTCAGCAGGGATTGCCACCTTGTTTGAACGATTGAACAAGCAAACTGAAGAGAGTGCAGAGCACATAAACCTTTATGCCTTAAGAGGACGCTACCTTTGGAAGCCTACGTTTCAGCCATATCACTTTGAAAATGAACCCTATCGTTTTGAAAATAAAGCAGTGGCGATGCCTGACTCAGGTGTGTACATCGTAACTGGGGGAACAGGTGGAATAGGGCAACATCTTTGCGAGTATCTAAGCTGCCTTAATGAAAGTAACGTGGTGATCTCCGTATCACGCAGCGCAAGCGATTCTTCACTTTCAACTCAACAGGGCATTCAGACTGTTCAATGCGACGTCAGTGATTCTGAGCAGTGGCATACGCTTATCGATTCTGTCGCAACCACATTTGGCAAGGTGACGGGCATCGTTCATGCCGCGGGTTCTGCTGGGGGCGCTATGTTGCACTCCGCAACCGCAAGCACCATTGAATCGAGCCAGAGCGCCAAAATAGCGGGTGCGCAAAACATCGTAAATTCAGCGCGCCAATATCATCCTGAGTTTGTGGTTCTATGTTCGTCCATGTCTTCGGTTTATCCAGTGGCAGGGCAAACGGATTACTGCGCGGCGAACACGTTTTTAAATCAACTTGCGGCGTCTGAGAATCAATCTGGAACCGTTCGATATATTTCTCTGAACTTCCCAACATGGGCAAGGACGGGAATGGCGAAAGCAGTAGAAGACACGGCATTTGCCATCACACCAGAGGAGGGCGTTAGGGTGTTCGAACGAGCGGTTGAAAGTGGTGAGGGGGTAATTTACGTTTCTCCGCTGAAACCAAAATCCGCACAGGCGTTTTTTCATCGTTTGAATAGCAAGCCTGAACGGACTTCAAATACTGAGAAATCTGCCTTTGCGAACTCTAATGTGCGCGAACAACTCACCCGCATCTTTTCTGAGGTGCTGGGGATGGACGAAAGCGACACAGAAACGGACGTGTGTTTTTATGATTTGGGAGGAGACTCACTAACGGTTCTGGATCTGTTTGATGAGCTTAATGCGACATTTCCCAACCAATTTTCTCTGGCAGAACTGAACCACAATATCTCGATTGATCGTCTTGTTGAGAAGTTAGAGTGTGGAGCTCAGTCTGACAGTCTGGTGCCAGATGATGGCGAAATTGACGTTGTGATTCACCCCGTTGGTGGTGAAGTTTCAGGCTATCGATACTGGTTAGAAAATTATCCGAAAAATCGAACGGTGTTAACTCTTCGGGATCCACTGTTAGGTGAGGAACGTGAGTCTCTATCTACGATTAAATCCTTAGCTGAGCATTACCATAACACTTTGAAGAGTAAGAAAGTTAGCAGAGTTATTGGTTGGTCATTTGGTGCTGTTATTGCACTGGAAATGGCGAAAAACCTCGATCCTGCTGTTGAACTGGTTTTGATTGATCCTCCTGCTTTGGATGACCAAAGGGAGACCGACCAGCAAGACCTCAATCAGGTATTTGTCAGTGAAATCATCCAGCAATATCCTGAACTTGAAGGGCAGCTTAATTCTCAAAGCTCAGTGTCAGACATCGTGAAAGCCTTGTCCCAACAAGGGCATGTTCAAGCCAGTGAACAGACTCAACAATATCTTGAGCAAGTAGTGTCTACTTGCCAAAAGAATGCGGCTGCGCTGGCAACTTATCGCTCCACACACAAAGTCAGTAATTCCACTTGGCTATTTTATGCCTCTGAGCATGAAGACGAGGAGCAACAAAAAATGCTGGCTTCATGGCAAATACCTCTTTTGAACATGACCAGCCAGGCTGTAAATGGAGATCATTATTCAATTCTCAATAAAGAAGGGAGCAAAGCCATGATTGAAGTGCTGCAGAGCTACTAGGGAATAGGAAAACAAAAGCCCTCTAAATGTGAAGTTGAGAGGGCTTAAAGCTTTCAGTTATTCAGGGCTTAGCTATTCGCTGCCTGAGTATCGGAATGCCTCACGAGTCAGGGTATTGAGCTCCACATCGCTCATATCACTGTGCGCTACGGTTATTCTTCCTAGGTAAATCAGCGGAACCTCAGATGCTCGTTTTTCGAGGTAGAACTTGATTGATTCAGCCGTTGCTACGCCCAAATCATCACTCATACGCATTGGAGTCGCGTCTAGCTCGTCCAGCTTGATTTTTTCAATCTCTTTGGCCGTACCGCCCCAGCCTGTGACAAAAATATCATCCAGTTTCTTGGCTTCACGCAGTGCATCAACCGCACCCATGGTCATTGCCGTATTGGCATTGTGAACCATGGTGACCTCTGGGAAATTATCCAATATCAGGCGCACTCCATCTGCTCCCCCAAGCTTCTGGTATTGCCCAAAGTGCTCGTACACGCTTAACCATTCACCTTTTTCCTCAACACAGTCAATAAACCCCTGAGAGCGTTGAGTATCGGTGATCCCCGGAATACCGCGGTTAGCGGCGAAGCTTACGTCATTTCCGAGGTGTTTTATGACGTAATCACAAAGCACTTCTGCACCCATCGCGCTGGAGAAATCGAACCAGGCATCCGGTTGGAATTCCCATTCAGGGTTTGGGGTATGGAACGCCCAGATAAACGTCTGAAAGTCGGTGGATGCCGCCAGTTTCTGAATATTGCTGGATTGTAATTCCAGTTCCGAAGGTCCAAAAATCACAAAATCGTAGGGAACTTCAGCATTCAAAACGGAGTTGGTGTGCTGAGTCTGAAGGGAGTGCTCGATCTGCTTAGATGTGAACTCGGTGACTTCAAACGGAAGTTTCAGAGCTTCCAGTCTTTTTGTCATTGCGGTGTAGTTTCGGACCCAAAAGTCAGAAATATCCGCACTGGGATAAATAATTGCGATGCGTATCGGCTTTTCTGGTTTTTTCGTTAGCGGTTCAGGTGGAGCACTTACCGTGATCTGAAATTTCTCCAATTTACCCGCATCTATCTGATGTATCTGGGAGTTCTTAGTGTTTGAACTATCAGCAAGCCCATCCGTAGGTGAAAGTGCCAGAGTTCCGGTTATAGCAGCAAATAAAAATTTATAAATGTGATAGTTCATCACTGTTACCAATTATTAAAATATGTATTAACATTATTGTAATTATATAAAGCCGATTCTTACAAAAAGATACTTTATCGAATAAAATTATGACAAAAATCATAAGGCGAGCAGTAAGCCTGTTTGCTATTGCTTTCAGCTCATCCAGTTTTGCTGATGGTGCCGAAGGGGATTTCCTTGCATATGCGCAGGAAAAAGTTGCAAAGGCGATTGCCAGTAATCAAATTTGGGATGGTCCGACTGATGGACCACGCATTACACGAGACAAGAACATCATTTTTATCGCTTCCGACTTACGTAACGGTGGCGTATATGGCGTGGCAAGGGGGATGTCAGAAGCCATATCAAACCTTGATTGGCACCTGAGGTTTATCGACGGGCTGGGGTCTAAAGTCCGTCAGGGTGCTGCATTGAGGAAGGCGATAGGGTTTGAGCCTGATGCCATTGTTCTTGGTGGAATCGATGCCCAGCGGCACCGGGAAACCCTCAAACTTGCAGAAAGTTTGGGGATTGTGGTCATTGGCTGGCACGCGACAGAGCTGGCGGGTGGGAACAAAGATCTCGGTCTGTATATGAACATCACCACCGATCCGCTCGATGTTGCGGAAGTAGCGGCGTTGCTGGCAGTTGTTGATTCTAAAGGCACAGCCAAAGCGGTGGTGTTTAACGACCCTAACTA
>NZ_AFWJ01000116.1 GCF_000222685.1 Vibrio nigripulchritudo ATCC 27043
TGTTAGAGCAAGGTTGGGCATTTGGGCTGGCTTTTCCATTGGGGCTACTGATGGCGATGGTGATTGGGCTTATCAACGGCATATTGACCATACGCTTTGATATCCCCAGTTTTATCGCCACGCTCGGTATGCTCTTTGTGGTGCGTTCTCTTACCATTGTGATTTCCGGTGGGTTCCCTCCCCTTCTGCCTTTGGGCGTGTTGCCGAAATGGCTGTTTACCGATTATGTCGGACCCTACGATTTCTTCAGGATGTCGGTGATCTGGTTTGTGGCGATTGCGATTCTGGTATCCGTTCTGTTGTCGAGAACCAATTTAGGAAACTGGATTCGCGCGACTGGTGGGTTTCTCCCAGCGGCTCAGTCTATGGGAATTCCGACTGCTAAAGTCAAAATTGCCTGTTTTGTGTTGTGTTCATTACTTGCTGGTTTCGCTGGTTGCATTCAGGTGATGCGCCTTGGCGCGCCCTTGCCTTCGATTGGAGAAGGAATGGAGCTGCAAGCTGTGGCGGCGGCAGTGATTGGTGGAACCGCTTTAACGGGCGGTATTGGCACCATTTTAGGTGGCATTGTTGGCGCGATATTAATCCGCGTAATCGACAACGGGTTGGTATTGAGCCGTGTAGATGCCAACTGGTTCAAAATGGCGATTGGCTTGCTCACCATCATTGCAGTCGTTCTGAATGCCTGGCTTCGCAAGCGTGCCAAGTCAATGAAAGTGGAGGTGTAATATGCAGTCCGCCATTCTTGAATGTAAGAATCTTCACAAATGGTATTCAGGTGTTCATGCCTTGCGCGGTGTGAGTCTGGATATCTACGCCAACGAAGCGCTTGGTCTGGTCGGAGACAATGGCGCAGGGAAATCGACGCTCATTAATATCCTGTCGGGTACTCAGGTTCCCGATGAAGGTGAAATGTTTATGGAAGAAACGCCCCTTAACTTGCGAAAACCCAGAGATGCCATGGACAAAGGGATTGAGACCATCTACCAGTACAACTCGATGGTGCCCAGCATGTCCATAGCCAGGAATATCTTTATCGGTCGAGAGCCGATGAAAATGTCGATAGGCGGTATCGGTATCTTAGATCAGGAGAAAATGCGGCAGGAAAGCATTAAAGCGATAGCAGATGTCGACCTGCATCTGCGCTCTCCCGATGCCTTGGTTGGCGAGCTTTCTGGCGGTCAGCGACAGGGGGTGGCAATCGCCAGAGCCATGCATTTCAAATCCAAAGTGATGATTCTGGACGAACCCACTAATCACCTGTCAGTAAAAGAAACCAACAAGGTCATCGACTTTGTTTCGGGGCTTAAGCATCAGTCCATCACCAGTATATTCATTAGCCACAACATGCACCATGTGTTTGCCTGCTGCGACCGCGTGGTCGCCATGGCAAGAGGCGAAGTGGTTCTGGATAAGCGAATTGAAGACACCAGCATTGAAGAGGTTCAGTCAATGCTGTAAGGAGAAACGATGATTTCATTACAAGGAAAGCGCGTATTACTGACAGGGGCATTAGGCACATTAGGTCAGGCTCAGACGGAGCAATTAACAAAACTTGGCGCGCACGTGTTGGCTCTTGATTTGCCCGATCTTGTCGATGCTCATTCGACTACAAATCCGAATGTAACGCATGTTCCGTGTGACTTGAACCAGATGAAAGAATCCCAGCAGATCGTTTCGGATTGCATCGCCAACCAAGGTGGCGCAGACATTCTGATCAACAATGCTGCTTTGATCATCAATCGCCCTTTTGAAGAGTTCTCTCTGGAAGAATATGAAAGCCAGATCCGAGTCAACTCCTCCGCTGCCTTTGCCTTGCTCTCCAGCGTGACTCCGCATATGAAAGCCAACCGTTGGGGAAGAATCATCAATTTCACCTCAATTACCTTAAATGGTCAGGTAGAAGGCTATGTGCCGTATGTGGCATCCAAAGGGGCGTTATTTGGGTTAACCAAGTCTCTCGCTCGGGAGTTGGGCGAGTTTGGTATTACAGTTAACGCCGTTGCACCCGGTGCCATTGTCTCGGATGCAGAAAAGCGCGTTTTTGGTCATAAAGCTCAGGAATACAGTGACTGGGTGCTGGACAGGCAGTGCCTGAAGGTGCGTATTCAACCGGAATCTGTCGCACATTTGGTTGCTTTTTTATGTTCTGACTGCGCTAGTATGATCACTGGTCAAAATATAGGCATAGACGGTGGATGGTCCTGATGGAATATTTGGAAAATGAGTTCCTTCGAATAGAGTTCTCAGCTCAGCATGGCGCTGCAATCACAAAAGGTGAGGCAAAAGTGAATGGGCAGTGGGTACCATTTCTGTATTCCGACCAGTCCCAGAGTGGCAAAATCAACGCCAATGGCATGTATGTGTTAGCTCCCTTCTCGAACCGGATATCAAAAGGCGGTTTTGAGTTCGAAGGCGTTAAACACCCAGTGAACAGAAACGTAAAAACCGAAACCTACCCCCTTCACGGAAATGCCTGGCAATCCGAATGGGAAATAGTGTCGCAAAGCGAGTCTGAAATTCTATATCGCCTAGATAACGCGTCTTTTCCTCCTTTTGATTACGATGCAGAACTCAAATATTCGATCCAAGACAATACCCTTCACTGCGAACTTAAGGTGACCAACAGAGGCAGTAAACCTTTACCTTTTGGAATGGGTTTTCACCCGTGGTTCTACCGGCATGAAGGAACAGAAGTTTATTTCGAGGCGTTGGGAATATGGATGGAGGACGAAGAGCACCTGCCCACCAAACACCTGAGCTTAGTTGAAGCCGCTAACTGGAGTTTTAATGAGTTCCGAGCAATGCCAGAACACCTAATCAATAATGCATACACCGAATGGAATGGCGTAGCGACCATTGTACAACCGGAAGATGGGCTTTCGATTCGGGTAACGGGGTCAGATCTATTGTCTTACCTTATTCTTTATTCACCTGATCAAAGTGCTGAGTTTTTGTGTTTAGAACCGGTTAGTCATCCCGTGGATGCACATAATCAGCGAAGCTTTCCGGGGTTGGTGACGTTATCGAATGGAGAAAGTATTTCGGCGGAGATGTCGATTCGCTTATCGCCGATAAAATAGAAATATCCATTTCGTCCCTTAAGAATATATTCCGACAGGCTCCCCGATAATTTTTATAATGGATTCAGAAAGTGCAGAAGTAATCTGTATAGGGGTTGTCTCCTGCCATCTCAAACCGACACTTCGCTCAATGTCTAACCCTGAGACTCTTATACTGGTGAGGTTTTGAGGTACAAGATTTCTGGGAGCCAGAGTGATATTTTGGCTATTTCTGATTAACTCAAAAGCCAAGTTTTCGCGCTCTATCTTAGCGTGAATGTTCAACTTAATACCCTCCGCTTTAAGCCTTGCTCTGCCAATTGGATCTAATTCACAGTTGGAACGATGGATAAAGGGGAACTTTGTAAGGTCTCGTATTGAAATCACATTGGCTGTTCTTGCATAAGGGTGATCGGAGGCTACTACCGCAACTAATGGCTCTCTCCATAACAATTTTTCATTCGGCATTAAGCGCCCCACATTACCCAAAATCATGTCCACACGTTTCTTCGCAAACCAGCTTTCAATTTTATTTGCTGAACCTTCCCATATATCGATTCTGGTATCGGGATTGTCACGCTCAAACGTTCGAAGCGCCTTAACTACGATATCCTGAGAAAGCGTATCAAGGACACCCAATATCCATTTTGATGTCTGGTTACTATCTCCTGCAAATTCTGCTTGAGCAGATTCACATTGATTTAGGATCTCAATCGCTCGATGATAAAAAATTTGCCCTTTAGGGGTTAAGCGTAATGGTCGATTAGCTGGTCCACTTCTATCAAATAATGCCCCTCCTAATTCCTCCTCCAAAGCCTTTAAGCCAGCAGAGATTGAAGGCTGGGAGACGTGTAGCCGTTCTGAAGCTTTGATAGCGCTACCATAATCGACTACTGAGACTAGAAATCTCAAATGCTGAACTTTTAACATAGAAAAATCCTATATCAACCAAGAGAAACAATTGAATATAACTATATTAAAAGAATTGGTATTTTGTTAGGTATATGCTCAATAAAACAAGGGGTATTTATGACAATCGTACTTCCTACTTTGCTATTCCTACAACAATATATTGAAGGTAGATTATCTTCTAATGTAACCACTGAAATGCAATACCCTACAGCTATATCGAAACTTTTAGGCTTCCGAATCACCGCTATTGAAAAGGGACACGCAGCAATAGAGGTAAATGCAGACCCTAGTATTCATGGTAATCAACAAGGTACTGTTCATGGAGGGTTTCTGAGTGAGCTCGCGGATGCGGCTATAGGGACAGCACATTCAACTGCGATTAATTCTGGTGAATCATTCACAAGCATTGATCTTCAAGTTAAGTTCTTCCGTCCAGTTTGGAAATCGATCCTAACGGCCAAGGCTAGTCCGGTAAGGCTTGGCAAAACGATAAGCCACTATCAGTGCCAAATTTTTCGTTCAGATGGTCAGGTGGTTGCTTTTGCATCCAGTACAGTCATGACTCTGCGTGGTGACTCTACAATAGGTAGATAACATTGTGTTCTATTTGAATGCTTTCCAATATTGAAAAAGCCTGAGCATTGGCTCAGGCTTTGACAGCTTGTGACTTTGATTATCGCGCTAACCAGCCACCATCGACCGCCAATGTGTAGCCGTTCACGTAATCCGATGCAGGTGATGCCAGGAATACGGCTGGACCAGCAATGTCTTTCGGCAAACCCCAACGCTGAGCAGGGATTCGATCCAATATTTCCTGATTTCTTTCCTTATCTGCGCGCAATGCCGCCGTATTGTTGGTCGCCATGTAACCCGGAGCAATAGCGTTAACATTAATGCCTTGCGACGCCCATTCGTTAGCAAGAAGCTTGGTCACACCCATTACCGCACTTTTCGATGCAGTGTAAGAAGGTACGCGAATGCCCCCCTGGAAAGACAGCATTGAGGCGATGTTGATGATCTTTCCGCCTTCACCCTGCGCAATAAATTGCTTGGCAACTGCCTGAGACATAAAGAAAACACTCTTGATGTTGAGGTTCATTACGTCATCCCAGTCTTTTTCTGAAAACTCAAGCGCATCGTCACGACGAATGATGCCTGCGTTATTCACCAGAATATCAATACGACCTGCCATGCTGGTGGCTTTGTCTACCACCTGAGCAATCACATCGCTGTTACTAAGGTCTGCGATGATTGAGTAGAAGTTCTGACCCGCCGCTTCAACCAGTGCGGGAGTATCTTCTGGATCGGAGTAGTTAACGCCAACAATGTCACAGCCTGCCTGCGCCAGTGCAACTGCCATACCTTGTCCCAAACCTGTATTACAGCCAGTGACGAGAGCAACTTTTCCTTTCAGGTTAAAGGTATCTAACACCATGTTCTTCTTCCTATTGTTGTAATTATCCGTTTCTTGAGCGTTCTCAAACAAAGAAAAGAAACTTTAATTTGTTTATATTGAAACATTGTTTCACTTAAATTTTAAGGCAAAAAATTTTTATGTAACGGATATGTGATTAAACTCTTAATTCTTCGATTTGTAGTGTGTCGTGCTGACATCTCTTAATCGCTGTGCAGCCTGCTCTGGAGTGAGATCACGCTGGCTTTCTGCCATCATCTCGTAGCCCACCATGAATTTTCTGACGGTAGCGCTGCGCAGTAGTGGCGGGTAAAACGATGCATGAACTTGCCAGTGTTTGGGGTTCTCTTCCCTCTCTAGCGCACTGTGCCAGCCCATCGAATACGGGAATGAGCAGTTAAAGAGATTGTCGTAGCGAGTGGTGAGTTCTTTAATGGCGATCGCCAGATCGGCTTTTTGCTCGGCATTGAGATCCGTCAGCCTTGGAGCGTGAGCTTTAGGTAATAAAATGGTTTCAAATGGCCATGCTGCCCAATAAGGAACGAGTGCGACCCAGTGTTCGGTTTCCACCACAATACGATCTTTTACTGCTAGTTCACGCTGAACATAATCCACCAGCATGGTTGACTCGTGCAGAGCGAGATATTCCCGCTGAGACTTATCCTTTTTGGCAACAAGCGTAGGAACAAAACTGTTTGCCCAGACCTGACCATGCGGGTGAGGCTGCGAACACCCCATGGTTGCCCCTTTGTTTTCAAACACCTGAACCCATGGGTAAGTTTTACCTAGCTCCTGAACTTGTTCTACCCAGGTATCGATCACTTTCTCTATTGCGTGAGTATCAAGCTCTGGCAGAGTTTTGCTGTGATCGGGCGAAAAACAAATTACTCGGCTCTCACCTGTTGCGCTTTCCAACTTGAACAGAGGATCGTCACCA
>NZ_AFWJ01000115.1 GCF_000222685.1 Vibrio nigripulchritudo ATCC 27043
GAATGCCGATGACAAAATCTACGATTAAACCTCTAGACGATTTTGGTTCGTCAGTTTCAGGTTCAGCATGGTCTGGACGCAGATGGCATTATCGGTCCGAAAACCATTAAGTGGATCAATGCTTCTATTGAAGAACGTTTAAGACTTGTAGCTCTGAATGCGCAAAGGCTACGTATCTGGCCATTGCAGCGCGACCAGATTGTTCTGGTGAATGTACCGCAGTACTCGATGTCTTACTGGCTAGATGGTAAAGAAGCGTTTTCTTCAGACGTGATTGTAGGGCGTCCATCAAGGAAAACACCGCTCATTGATACCAGAATGGATTCGGTGATTGTGAATCCAAGCTGGAATGTGCCAAGGAAAATCATGGTGAAAGACATTCTTCCCAAAGCGATTGAGGAAGAAACTTACCTTCAGGAACACAATTATGAAATTGTTGAAAGCTGGCATAACCGGACTCTGGTCGACCCACAGGATATCGACTGGCAAACCATTGACCCAGACAGCTTTCCGTACCGAATCCGACAAACTTCAGGACCATACAACGCACTTGGCAAATACAAGTTCAATACGCCAAATAAGAATGCCATTTTTCTCCACGATACACCGGCGAAGTCGCTGTTCACCAAGGCGAGAAGGGCATTCAGTTCTGGTTGTATCCGAATTGAATCTGCCGAGGGTTTTGCCAATCTGCTTTTAACCAGCAACTCTAAGCTGCGTCCAAGTCATCAAGAGAGAATCAGCCGTGAAGAAACGGTTGCTGTGGCACTGAAACAACGCATTCCTGTTTCTATTATTTATCAAACGGTTTGGACAGAAAGAGGGCAGGTGCAATACCGAAGCGACATCTACAAATACGATCAACTGAGTCGTAGTTCAAATTTTGACGCGAAACTTACAAATTTGATCAATCTGGATAAAAATCTTTCTGCTCAATAACTAACCATACCTTTGGCACTATTCCGTCAATAATTTGAGCTGATGACTAATTGACGCTTGTACGGAATCTGGTTACTGTCGCGACTTTGGAAACCGCGCCAGACCGTTCAGATGACAACCAAAGAAATCTCGAGAAGACACTTCCTTCGTAATACCGCCGTTCTTGGCACTTTTGTCTCATTGCCTTTTTCTCCCTCAGTTTTTGCAACTTATGCAAATCAGCCGAGAACGTTGCAGTTCAACAATCTGCACACCGGAGAGATTCTCGAGTCCTGTTATTTTGATGGTCAGAGATACGTAGGAAGCGAACTCGCGCGTCTTAATCATCTGTGCCGGGATCACCGCCGCAATGAAGTGTATTCGATGGACGCGGCACTATTCGACCAAATCAATTCCATTCAGGGCTTAATTGGCAGCGATGCCGAAGTTCAGATCATCTCTGGTTATCGCTCTCCTGCCACTAATAAGGCGTTACGAGCCAAATCCAAGGCTGTGGCGAAAAAGAGCTACCACATGCTTGGCAAAGCCATCGACTTTCGACTGGATGGCGTCAAACTGTCTGAAGTGAAAAAGGCAGCCTTATCTCTTAAAGCGGGTGGCGTAGGCTATTACCCAAAAAGTAATTTTATTCATATAGATACTGGACCTGTCCGAAACTGGTAGTTAGGGTCTGTTCCCCATACCTAATGGCTTGTAAAACTAGGGGGCAAATGTCATAGTTCCCGCAGTTTAAAATGAATACGGGATAGTTTTTATGAGCCTTCAATACAGAGTCGTGCCGGTGACTTCATTTCAACAGAACTGCTCAATTGTCTGGTGTGATGAGACCATGGACGCGATTGTGGTCGATCCGGGTGGCGACGTACCTAAACTGGAAGCCACTATCAAAGAACTTGGCGTTAAAGTTGTGAATGTCGTGCTGACTCACGGGCATCTGGACCATGTTGGCGGCGCAGAAGAACTGGCCAATGCACACAGTGTCGACATTATCGGTCCTCATAAAGCCGATAACTTCTGGCTTCAGGGGTTAGAAGGGCAGAGCCAGATGTTTGGATTCCCTCTTACAGAAGCGTTTGAACCAAAACAGTGGCTAGATGAAGGTGACATTGTCACTTTTGGTAATGAGGTACTGAACGTTTACTTCACGCCAGGTCATAGCCCGGGGCACGTTATTTTGTTCAATGAGTCTTCTAAAACCGCATTTGTGGGTGATGTTCTTTTCAACGGCGGTATCGGAAGAACCGATTTCCCTCAAGGGGATTTCAACACGCTTATCCAGTCCATCAAGCAAAAACTCTGGCCGTTGGGTAACGATGTACATTTCATTCCTGGTCACGGTCCGGAGTCTACATTCGGGCATGAACGCGCTTCTAACCCGTTTGTCGCTGATGAAATGCCTCTTTACTAGCTCAACAGCCCCTAGGTTTAGCTAACTAGTTGATTAAATCTTCTTTGTCGGCTGCCGCGAGAAACCGTCTTGCCAGGCCGACAAATTCATCTCCGCTTCTGTCCAAATCGGACGTCGAAATAAAAATATCGTAACCAAAATTTTCTCTCTGGTAAGCCATCCGGTTCGCCAGCATGGCTTGTAGCCCTGTGTATTGCCCTCCGTTACTTGATTCGTAAGGCTTTGAGTCCAACACGATGTCTTCGAAAGGAATGTTCTTCTTATCCATCTGTTTTAGACCCAGATAAAGAAGGGAACGCTGTTCAAGGAGAATTTGTGTGCTGATTCTGGGGCAGATATTGTCGAGATATGGTTCGTAGTCTTTGAGTTTAATGCCGATCCACGGAATGGGTTGATGCCACCCCTCCTGAGAGTACGTACAGACGCCAATATGACTGATGTTATTCCACCTCACTACCCAGCCCCCTTTAAACATATGCTGCTGAAAGTGCGTGGCAGTGAGGGTAAATGACACCTTACTCTTCTCGATAAGAAAATGCGTGACCACAAAAAAGGCAATCAAACCAAACAGAGAGAGTAGCGCCTGTTGAATTCCCGGAGAGAGTATAAGAAGAAAGAAGGCAATCAGACACGCCAAGCCCATGACCAATCTTCCTGTTGGAGACTGATAACTGAATGGTATGTTTGTCATGTGAATCGTATTCATTGTGGTGCAATTCCTATGCATCTCCGAGGAGAAAGTGCATTCCTTGTTTCTGTATAAAATATAGCCTTTGAAAGGCTCTTCCCCCATTTTTACGTTGAAAGTGGCCGTTAGGCTACAAATCAGTGTCAGTTTTTGGTATAACTCGCGCTTCAAATTTTTCACCACTGCGCGGTATAGCAGTGAAATGGAGAAAAACTCAATGAGACTCGCTCACAAACGTAAAGTGCAGGCTAAACTGCAAAAACGCATCAAAGCGACTTTAAATGTGGCTAAAGCAGCTCCTGAAGCCAAAAAACCTGCTGCTAAAAAAGCCGTTGAAGCAAAAGTGGAAAAGCCAGCACCGAAAGCGCAAACCACGGTTAGCTTAACGCCAAAACAACAAAGCGTTCTAGACATCGTAGCTAAGAACCCTGAAGGCATTAACCCTAAAGGTATCGGTCTGGAAGCTGGTCAGGAAGACGCAAAAGCGGCTTCTTGGGCAACTGGCGCTCTTAAAAAACTGCTAGAAGAAAACCTGGTAGTTAAAGAGCAACTGGCGGGCAACAAGGTTGTGTACAAGCCAGTATAATTCGATCAAGAATCGTGAAGGAGCCCCAATTTTTGGGGCTTTTTTACGTTTTGTATCTTAATATTTTTAACTTCTATCTAGAACTTGTTCTTATGTAGAAATTACTTCTCAATTTTATCTATTATTTCAAAACTCTTTTTAATTTATAGCTTCAATAATTTTTTAATTGAATATCCTACGTATTAGTACGTAAAACTAAAGTCTAATACGGTGTAGGTGTAAAGAAATACGTCCGTGCTCTCCCGAATAGGTTAATGCTCTTCAATCAGGCATTGTTGTGATACCCAAGTACTGCTAATGGCACCAAACCCATTATTCCACTTGGGGAAATTCGCAATCCACACAGGAATGGATTGTGAACAAACACAACATAGGACGTGAAATAATGAGTCTCTTAAAAAAATCAATCCAACGAACTCTTAAAGGCACCTTTGTCGCTGTAGCGGCTTGCGCTGCCTTGGTCACAGCTTCAGCTAATGCTGCCGACAAAGTCTACCGACTTAAGCTAGCTGAAACCTGGGGGCCAAACTTCCCGGTATTTGGTGACGCGACCAAAAATATGGCCAAAATGGCTGAAGAAATGTCGAATGGTCGTCTGCAAATCCGAATCGATTCTGCCAACAAGCACAAGGCACCACTGGGTGTTTTTGACATGGTGAAATCGGGTCAGTATGACATGGGACATTCAGGGTCTTACTACTGGAAAGGTAAGGTACCTAATACGCTTTACTTCACGTCTATGCCTTTCGGTATGACTCCGGCAGAGCAATACGCATGGTTCTACCACGGTGGTGGTATGGAACTGATGGAGAAAGTGTATTCTCCGCATAACCTGATGTCTTTCCCAGGCGGTAACACCGATATCCAAATGGGTGGCTGGTTCCAGAAAGAGATCAATTCGGTTGATGACCTTAAAGGTCTGAAAATGCGTATTCCAGGTTTTGCTGGTGAAATCTTGGCAGAGCTGGGCGCGAAACCAACAAACATCGCACCGGGTGAGCTGTATACATCGCTTGAGCGCCGTACTATCGACGCACTGGAGTGGGTAGGTCCTTCTCTGGACTTGCGTATGGGCTTTCACAAAATCGCACCTTACTACTACACAGGTTGGCATGAACCAGGTTCAGAGCTTCAGTTCCTAGTGAACAAGCGTACCTGGAAACGTCTGCCAGACGACCTGAAAGCGATTTTGCGTGTTGCAATGAAAACGGCCGCGTACGATATGTACACGCAAGCCACGCACGAGAGCGGAAAGAACTGGTCTTCAATTAAGTCTGAATACCCAAATGTTCAGGTGAAAGACTTCCCACCTCAAGTAATGAGCGCGTTGCGTGAAGCGAACGACCGTCTTCTCAAGAAACACGCAGAAAGCAACGAACTGGCGAAAGAGATCCAAAAATCTCAGGCAGACTATCTGAAGCAAGTACGCTCGTGGACAGATATTTCTCACCGCGCTTACCTGAACAGTCAGGCACAACAATAATTATTTCAGGTCATTGAACCAAATGCCGAGGGATGAACCCTCGGCAAATAGCCCAAGAAAAACAGGGTCTGCAAGGACACTACGCCCCCCAAAGCAGTCGACGTAGCCATTTGCAAGACCTTGCCTCTTCTAGTTTGTCTTTCCAAGGAGTATGGAATGAGAAGCCTAATTTACATGGAGCGACTGTTTAACCGGATCAGCGATGTGCTGGGCTGGGTTGCCAGCATTCTATTTTTACTGCTGTTGCTAAACGTCGTTTACGATGTCGTGATGCGTTACGTATTTAATGACGTATCGATTGCCTTTCAGGAAATGGAATGGCACCTGTTTTCCAGCGTTTTCCTTCTTGGTGTGCCTTACGCGCTAAAATCAGGAGGGCATGTCCGCGTCGATATCTTCTATGAACGCCTTTCTTATCGCGCGCGCGCCATCATTGATATTCTGGGAACCGTTTTTTTCTTATTCCCGTTTTGTCTTCTTGTTGCCTTGTACGGCATTGACTTCGCCAGAGAGTCTTATGAACTCGGCGAAACGTCGGGCGACCCGGGTGGTCTGCCTTACCGATGGATCATTAAAGCCATGATCCCGGTTTCTTTCTTCTTTATGGCAGTGAGTGGCATTGGATTGCTTCTGAACTCACTGAACAAAATTTTTAATCCTAATCCAGCTCATACCAGATAACAGGGAAGTAGTTTTATGATAGGAATTGTTATGTTTCTGGTAGCGCTGGTGGCCTTACTATTAGGCTTCCCCGTTGCCTTTACCTTTGGTGGTATTGCCCTGCTATTTGGTGTTTGGGCAGAAGGTCCTGAAATGTTTGCCTTTATGCCGTATCGCATAGAGTCAATCATGCAGAATACAGTGTTAATGGCGGTGCCGTTGTTCATTTTCATGGGGCTGGTTCTGCAAAAAACTCGACTGGCTGAACAACTACTAGAAGCTATGGGGCGCTTATTTGGCACCGTCCGTGGCGGTATTGCGATTTCAACCGTGTTGGTTGGAGCTCTATTGGCGGCTTCTACAGGTGTTGTAGGGGCATCTGTTGTCGCCATGGGGCTCATTTCTCTCCCTGTTATGCTCAAATACAATTACGACAAAGGGCTGGCGTGCGGCACCATTTGTGCGTCTGGCACTTTGGGGCAAATTATTCCGCCATCCATTGTATTGATCTTGCTGGGCGATGTTTTGGGTGTACCTGTCGGCGATCTCTTTCAGGCAGCGGTTGGACCGGGTTTAGTTCTGGTTGGAGCGTATGTTGTCTACATTTTGATTTACGCCAAAATGAACCCTGAAGCCGCT
>NZ_AFWJ01000114.1 GCF_000222685.1 Vibrio nigripulchritudo ATCC 27043
AGTCATGACTTGGGAGTTGTGAAGCCACAATGGAAGCAGAAAACTCCAGAATCATGGTGAATACAATCCCGAGCACCAGACAGTAAATGATCACCGCATCTTTTTGGTTTGAACCTTCAAACCGCGCGGGTTTTAGAATCAATCGCTGCCATGCTGCCAGACCGACACCGATGACTATGATGACTGTAAACAATTCCTGAAGAAGCGCAATCCACGTTTCCCCACCATAAGCAGCCAGGCTGAAACCCGGAAACAAACCCGAGCCAAACGCCTGAACTATCGCGGTAAAAAGGACGATAAAGCTGCTGAATATCATCAAATGCAACACGCCTGAATAGCGGATCTTTAGAAGGCGTTTGTGCATTCCTACGTCCCCAAACACGCCTTTCAACCGCTCGCTCATGTGGTCAAATCGCTCTATCGATCTGGCTTTTTTTAGCGGTTTGAGTCTTTGCCAAAAACGCCAAAACGTAATCGCGAACGCCAGAAGCGTGATAACCCAAAGGAGAAGTGTCTGCATTGATGACATTGCCGTTTACCCCCCAGCTTTGATTCGCTCGGTTAGCGCTGGAAGAACATTAAACATGTCGCACACCGCACCATAGTGGGCTTTATTAAAAATGGGCGCTTGTTCATCCGAATTTAATGCGATGATCAAGTCCGATTCCTGCATGCCTTCAAGATGCTCCGGAGCACCAGACACACCGGCCATCAAGTAAAGTTTCGGTTTTACTTTTGTTCCCGATTTCCCAACCTGATGCGCTTTGGGCAGCCAGCCCGCATCGATAACGGGGCGCGATCCACCGACCTCGGCTTCCAAAGCTTCCGCCAGCGCTTCCACAACGGGTAGTTTTTCCTTTCCACCCAAAGCGCGACCTACACAGACAATTCGATCCGCTTTCGTCAGATCAACGCCATCACTATCCGGTTCAAGCATTCCTACAAACTCAATACCTGAGTTCCCTAAACCAGCAACATCGAAAGAGACAATTTCCGGTGCTGAGTTTACTTCCATCTCATATTTAACCGCTCCGGGCATAACGGTCACGACAGCAGGTAGTGAAACATGGTTTCGAGCAAGCACTTTGCCGCCATAAACCTGAGAAGTTACCGACAGCGCATCGCCATCAATAGCTATTTCAAGGGCGTAAGCAACCAAAGGAATGGACTGTGCGTGGGCCACGCCACCTGCCAAATCAACGCCGGCAGTGCTGTAGCTCAAGAGGACTAAATCAGGCTGAACGTGCTCAACGGCCTGGTTCAGACAAACCATTACCTCACCCGATAAGTAATTTGCGAACAGGGGGTTCTCAACAGCCAGCAGTTGCGAGACAACGGGAAGCTGCGATGCAATGGTGCTGACTGCATCCCGATCCTGAGCACACACCAGCGCGGTGATTTCATGGTTCAGGTGAGACGCCATCTGAATCAGCTCTAATGAGGAGTCCGCAACTCGCCCTGAATCATGTTCGATAAGAATTAAACTCTGCATCAGACAAATCCTTTTTCCTTCAACAGTTGATAGAGCTGCTCTGAGATCTCTTCAGGTTCACCTTCCAGCATCTCTGCACCATCTTCCAAGTCAGGCAGTGCAAGCTGAGCATCTTCAGAGGCGTCGTCAGGTAAATCTAAATCCAGCGCCAGATCAGGCACCTCAACCTTGAGCAATTCTCTCAAACGGCTTCCTGAAACAAATCTGGGAGGCTGAGTGGCTGCCTGAACACCAATGACCGTGGGGGTTGTCAGGCTAAGAAGTGCCGCACGACCACCTGAATATTCCTGTCGGACAATGACGTTGTTTTCGTCAATGCGAACATCAGAGACCGCACTCACCTGAGACCACCCAAGGTGTCCCGCCAGATGAGGAGCCAGTTCGCCATACACATCGTCGGTTGAAAGCACACCAACCATGACGACATCTGGTTTCACTTCCTGAATGGCTTCCGCATAAGCAGAAGCGACTCGGCGAGACGAACGGCTCTCTTCTTCATCTATGTCCACGGGAATTTGATAGACAGCGTCAGCATCTCTTGCCAATGCAGTTTTGAGCATTCGGTTGCTGCCTTCATCCTCCAGCGCAATGGCTGTTACATGAGCGCCATAGGACTCCTTGAGCAGGACTGCCTGCTCAAGTGCCTGATCATCGAACGGGTTTAAATCCAATCCGATCCATTCTCTATCAATGTCACGCTCATCCTCAGTCAGTTCGATTTCTTCCGAAAGGACTGGGTTGAGCCTCAAAATGACCGCAATTTTCATCATTCCTCCTTCTGTGCCTCTACCGAAGGTGTTGGCCGATAAATAGAACCGCGCCTTGCCACTCTGGCCAGCATGCCGTTGGTCATGTACTCTGGCGTTTCATAAGGGTCATAGGGCGCTGGCTCCTGTCCGGGATAGCCGATGACTTCTCTGACTCGCTCTGACAGCAGGTAGCCACCAGAAACGACATTGGTTATGGCATCAAAGGCGCGTCGGTCTTCAATGCACAGTGCATTCATCGCTTCAGAGATGTCTTTTCCATCCACAAAATGAACGCCACGCATAAAATCCGGAACGAGGTCGGGTCGAACAGAGAACACCTTATCGAGTATCTCCTTGTGAACGCCTACATCGGACGCCGCAGGTTTTTCACCATATTCAGGGATCAGAAAATCAGCGATTTTGGCGATGGTCTGCCGGATTTCTTCAGTCAGTTGGTTTGCTCCAGACATTATGAAACCTCCACATTTCTTGCTTCACGGATAATATGCATGGTCTGACGGTGGGCTACCGCCATGATGGTTGCTGTTGGGTTGACCCCGCCAGATGTTGGGAAAGTACTGCCATCAAAGATGAATAGGTTTGGCACATCATGTGCCTGCCCCCACTGGTTCACGACGGCATTTTCTCGCTCGTTCCCCATTTTTGCTGTACCCAGTAAGTGCCAGCCGGATTCACGCATTTGCGGACATACCTGAGTTTCAATTGCCCCTGCCGCCAGTAACGCTTCTTCAGCTCGTGCGTTATGGAAATCAAGCAGCCTCGTTGAGTTTTCAGATGTTTTGTAAACAATTTTGGGTGCTGGAATACCGTCAGAATCCGTGAGATCACCATCAATCGTGACCTGATTGGATTCTTCTGGAAGGTCTTCTCCTATGATGGCGTACAACCCTGTTCGTCCAAATCGACGTTCAATCATGTCGTGCCAGTTGTTACCCCAGGCATCTTCTACTTTTCCGCCATCTTTAAAGACTTCAGATCCAACAAATCCTTTTGCACTCAATGGACCGCCACCGGACATGCCACCCCATTTAGCACCACGGACAAAGCCGCGGCTCTCATCGGTTTCATAGAATTCGAACGAATCAATCAGCATGCCGGATGGTCCTTGCCAGCTTTGCAAATCGTCAGGGAAGTGCCCCATGACCAGTCCGAATGGGTGCATCATTAAGCGTTTGCCCACCAGACCTGAATTGTTGGCTAAACCGTTCGGGAATGTTTTGGAGATCGAATTGAGCAGAATACGTGGCGTACCAATGGTGTTGGCACAAAGAATCACAACCTTTCCGCGTTGACGACGCTCCCTGCCATTTTTGTCGATGTAAATAGCTCCGGTGACGCGCTGTTTATCGTCGTCGTACTCAATTTCACGCACACGCGCGCCAGAGATAAGTTTCAGACCGCCTCTTATCGCTTCCGGGAAAAGCGCTAAATCTGGCGACCATTTCGCTTTTTCGTTACAGCCGAACATGCAGGTTCCCCTTCTGGCACAAGGGTTTAGCCCGTTGTAGGGAACCGAAGGAATCGCATTGGAACCCGGCCACCAGTGCCAGCCAAGTTTGTCCAGACCTTGTGCTAGTCGATTCCCGACTTTACCTATGGGTATGTTGGGTGTCGGGTAACCAGACTGAGGCGGATAGGCAGGGTTGCCTCCTGTTCCAGACAAACCAATATCGTGTTCAACGGCAAGTAAGTGCGGCAGCAAGTCTTCGTAGGTGAATGGCCAGTCATCCGCCACACCATCTAACGTTCTTACTTTGAAATCAGAAGGAAGGAAAGGCACCCAGTGTCCAGCCCAGATGGTTCCGCTTCCGCCGACTGCCGAGGCCATCAATGGTTCGATGTCACTTTCTGCTGTATTGATTGGGTAATCACGTTCGCGATCACGAATATTCGGAGCGGGATGCCATTGCTTACCACCCGCCAGCTCAAATTCCGGTTTATCGCCAGGGTATTCCCCCGGATCAACCCAGTCGCCCTGCTCCAATGTGACAACAGACATCCCCGCTTTAACCAGGTATCTTGCTGCCACAGAACCAGACGGTCCTGAGCCGATAATGACTACATCAGCGATTTCAGATTCTTTGACTCGTTTGCTCATGTCTTACCATCCTTACAGTGTTCAGCAGAGGCAGTATTTCGGAACCGCACTGTGCCGTTCTATGCGTTATTGATGTGTTATCTTTAATCCATTGTGTATTTTTCTAACTTGTTATTTTTATTTGTATTTTGCTTTTTTAATGTGCTTCTTCCGGCGCGTTACCTAAGTAGATTTGATGTAAGTCGTCCCTTTGTGCGAGAGCCTGAGCACTTCCTGAAAGCACTACTTTTCCGCTGTCTATCACGTAGGCACGATGCGCGTATTTCAGGGACTGACGAATGTTCTGTTCCGCAACAAGAAAGGACATCCCTTCTTCTTTGTTGAGTGAGGCAATGATCGAAAAGATTTCCTGAACCAGAATGGGAGCCAGCCCCATTGACGGCTCATCAAGTAAAACCAACTCTGGTCTGGTCAGCAGAGCCCGACCAATGGCTAACATTTGCTGTTCGCCACCAGAGCACATACCTGCCTGAGTGGCGCGCTTTTCCTTAAGCCTTGGGAACCAGTGATAAACGCGTTCCAGATCCGTTTTCACTTGCTGGTTAGATAACTTGTGCAGAAAAGTGCCGCTTTTCAGATTTTCTTCGACCGTCAGGCGTGAAAAGACATGTCTTCCTTCAAGTACATGAACAATATTGCGATGCGCCAGCCGATGAGCAGCCACACCGATATTGCTTTCACCTTTGAACTGGATGCGCCCTTTGCTTACCTTGGCTCGGTCTGCATGTACTAATCCGGAAATCGCTTTTAACGTCGTACTTTTTCCCGCCCCGTTTGCGCCCAAAACCGCCACAATTTCGCCACGATTTACAGTAAGAGAAACATCCGACACGGCGAGCACAGATTCGTCATAAATGACTTCAATCTGGTCTACCACAAGCAGATCCTGACTCGCTTCATTTCTGTTCTGCTGACGATTCATTCATCCTCCCTGGATTCACCTTATCTATCGGCTTCGGTCTTGCCCATCGGAGATGTGGACAAGCCCGAAGGCTCATCCACAAATCCAGCCCTTATGGGTTGTTTGGATCCCGAGGTGTGATTCCCTGCTCTTTTGCAAACGCCGCTGATTTTTCTGCGATGAGCGGAGCAATCAGCGATTGGTCACCTTTGATCCAGTCAGTGATGAGCTTAAATTTGGTGCCATCCCATTCCTGAATACGTGCGGCGCCACCACCTTCGTGATCACCCGGCGTTACTTTCAGCTCCTGCAGCAAACCAACCATGCCAAGCTCTTCAAGGCGCTTGTTGTCTATCACCATGTTTTCAAGACCCCAACGCATTTCTTCGCCATTGATTGGACGATTTCCGAACTTGGTCATCGCGGTTCGCATCCCTTCAACAGCAAGTGCGGCATTCACCATACCGATGTTGTAGTACACGGTGCCGAAGCCCCTTAGGTCTTTAAGATCGGTTTTACCTGTATTGATGATTTCTTTGCGAAGACGCTTATGGATGTCAAAGTCCGTACCACCCGGATAAGGGGCCAGAGCTTTGTAGCCGATTGCCGCAGCACCCGCTGGAATCATGTCGGTTTCAGAACCCGCCCAGACATCACCAATCATCTTGTTGATATCAATACCGAATCGCTTAGCGGTTTTGATGCCGACAGGGGTCATGACACCCCAGGTTCTCAGTACGACCCAATCCGGACGAATACCGCGAACCTGACGCCATATTGCAGACTGTTCACTACCGGGGTGTGCGACTGGGATCTGAATGTTTTCAAACCCGTATTTTTCAGCCAGTTTCACCATGATGGGTTGAGACGAACGTCCGTACCCTGAGTCGTGGTAAACGGTGACGATCTTCTTGCCCTTGAGAGCGTCAAACCCACCTTCCTGCTGAGCAATGTATGCCATAGCCACATAGCCCTGAGAGTAATAAGTAAACAGCAATGGGAATTCATAAGGGAATACCAAGCCGTTTAACGATTCAGGTCGCCCGCCAGCGGGATCAATCAAGGGGATTTTGTCTTTTCTGGCGCGCTCACCCAACGCATAGGTGGCGGGGGTTGAGTGCGTCATAAAGAAGGCGGTTGGCGAACCGTCCTTTCCGTTTTTAATACGCTCGTAAACCTCAACTGCTCGGTCGGGGCTGTATTCTGTCTCAAACTCTTCGACGTTCAGTTTCACGCCATTAATGCCACCTTCCACTTCATTGATGTAATTGAAGTAGTCG